>NZ_JBKIYH010000001.1:0-758336 GCF_047085025.1 Halobacteriovorax sp. RT-2-6 | reverse complement strand
AGCAAAGAAAAAAGCAACTAAGAAAGTAGCAAAGAAAGCAACTAAGAAAGTAGCAAAGAAAAAAGCAACTAAGAAAGTCGCAAAGAAAAAAGCAACTAAGAAAGTAGCAAAGAAAGCAACTAAGAAAGTAGCAAAGAAAGCAACTAAGAAAGTAGCAAAGAAAGCGACTAAGAAAGTAGCAAAAAAAGCAAACCCAACAAAGGACCTTTTTAACTCACTACTTGAACTGATTAGAGTTACTTCAACTGTTCTTCCTGACGACATTCAACGTGTTGTTCTTGATGCTCTTCATAGAGAAGAAAAGAATACTACGGCCGAATATGCAATGAATATCATTCAAGCAAATATCAAAATGGCAGAGCAAAAATCTCAGCCACTATGCCAAGATACTGGAACAATTGTATTCAAAGTTTATCATCCAAGAGACTTTGATCAGGATGCATTCAGAAAGGTATGTGAAAAAGCCGTTCTTGAAGCAACTAAGATTGGATACCTAAGACAAAACTCAGTTGATTCACTAACTGGTAAAAATGATTGTATGAATGTTGGTGGTGGACACCCAGTAATTAAGTTTGAGCAACACAAGTCAAAGAATCTTGACGTTAAGCTTATGCTTAAAGGTGGGGGTTGTGAGAACGTTGGTGCACAATACTCACTTCCAAATACTGAATTAAATGCAGGCCGTGACCTTGATGGTGTAAGAAAAGCAATCCTTGATTGTGTTCAAAAAGCACAAGGTAAGGGATGTGGACCAGGTGTTCTAGGTGTATGTATCGGTGGAGATAGAGGAACTGGACATGTGGCCGCTAAGGATCAATTCCTAAGAAAGCTAGATGATAAAAACTCTAAGCCTGAGCTTGCTGCACTTGAAGCAGACATCGTTGAAACAGCAAATAAACTTGGTATTGGGCCAATGGGATTTGGTGGAAAAACAACTCTTCTAGGATGTAAAGTAACAGACCTTAACCGTCTTCCTGCTTCATTCTTTGTTTCAGTTTCTTATATGTGCTGGGCATTTAGAAGACAGGGCGTTTCGCTTAAAGCAAATAATACAATCAATAAATGGTTATACTAGGAAGAGGTTAGAACATGAAACGTTTAGACTATCCATTTACAAAAGAACAAATTAGAGAACTTAAAGTTGGAGATATGGTTTTAATCTCAGGAAAGATGTTTACTGGACGCGATGCTGTTCACAAACGTCTTCACGAAGGAACAAAACCACCAGTCGATTTAAATAACCAAATTATCTATCACTGTGGTCCTGTTGTACTAGAAAACAAAGATGGTACATATGAAGTTAAGGCCGCAGGGCCAACGACTTCAATCCGTGAGGAACCATACCAGTGGGAAGTAATGCGTGACCACGGAATCCTTGGTGTTATCGGTAAAGGTGGAATGGGGCAGAAGACTCTTGACGGTTGTCGCGAGTACGGATGTGTATACTTCCATGGTATTGGTGGAGCAGCACAGGTTTTAGCTGAAAAAATCAAATCAGTAGACAATGTTTACTGGCGTGACCTTGGTTCTCCTGAAGCGATTTGGGAATTAACAGTAGAAGAGTTTCCTGTTGTTGTAACAATGGATGCTCACGGTAATTCTCTACACGCAAAAGTTGAAGCAGAGAGTGCTGAAATCCTTAAGGGACTAGTTTAGTTTATTTAAAAACTTTTTGAGGTTTTAAGAAGTGAATAAGATTTTATATACGCCAAGTAGTGAACGTATCCAATCATCAAATATGATGGAGTTTATTAGACAAATTAATAAGTCCCAAGGCTTGGACTGTAAGTCTTATTACTCACTTCACAAATATTCTGTCGAAAACCCAAAGAGTTTTTGGAAAGAACTCGTTAAGTTTTTTGATATCGACTATACGGGAGATCTCGAACCAGTATGTACTGATTTGAGTTTCGAAAGTTACGGTTGGTTTCCAAAAGTTAAACTTAACTTCGCTAAAAATCTTTTAAAAAATGGCCGTGATATTTCAATTGCTCTAAGTAGTGTGAGAGAAAGCGGCCAAACTCAAAAAACTTCTTATAAAGATTTAAAAAATACAGTGGCGGGTTTGCAAGATGTGATTAAACCACATATTGCAAAAGGTGATGTCTTGGCCTGCTATATGCCAAATATTGCAGAAACTGTTGTTTCAATGCTTGCGACGACTTCACTGGGTGGTGTTTTTACATCGACTTCATGTGACTTTGGTGTTGAAGGTGTGATTGACCGCTTCGGACAATCAAAACCAAAAGTTCTTGTTACTGTTAATGGTTACGAATATGGTGGAAAGTATTTTGACTTAACAGATAAGATTAATGCTGTTGTTAAAGCTGTCGACTCAATTGAAAAAGTAATCGTTGTTGACTTCAAGGGGGAAGGCCTTGATGCAAGCTCAATACACAAAGGCGTTAGCTGGTCTGATGTGGTTAGACCAATTGAAGAAGAGATAGAGTATACTGAGTGTGACTTTTCCGACCCTCTCTATATTATGTACTCTTCTGGAACTACAGGTAAGCCTAAGTGTATCGTTCATAGTGTCGGAGGAACTCTCGTTAATCATATTAAGGAGCTTGGCCTTCACTCGGATCTTAAGGAAGACAAATCAATTTTCTTCTTCACCACTTGTGGTTGGATGATGTGGAACTGGCTTGTTTCTTCTCTTTACTTTGGATCTACTGTTGTTCTTTATGAAGGCTCGCCTGGATATCCAACTTTTGGTGATTTTATTTCAATTATTGAAAAAGAGCAGCTAAATATTTTTGGAACAAGCCCAAAATTCTTAAAGGCCCTTGAAGATACTGGAATTGATCTTTCACAATATGATATGTCATCTCTTGAAACGATTCTTTCTACAGGTGCACCACTTCTTCCTGAACAATTCGATTATGTTTATACGAAGTTTAAAAAAGACATTCAACTTTCAAGTATTTCTGGTGGTACAGATATTATAGGTTGTTTCTTCTTAGGAAACCCAATCCTTCCTGTCTTTAGAGGGGAGCTACAATGTGCTGGTCTAGGAATGGATGTTACTTGTTTTGATAGTCGCGGAAAGGAAGTCCCTGCTGGTGAAGAAGGTGAGTTAGTTTGTCTACAAAGTTTTCCTTCACGCCCAATCTACTTCCTAAACGATGATGATGGTCAGCGTATCAACAAAGCATACTTCTCGGAGTTTAAGGGAGTGTGGCATCACGGTGACTTTATTAAGATCACTGAGGGTGGTGGTGCGATGGTTCTTGGCCGCTCTGATGCGACTCTTAATCCAGGTGGTGTCCGTATTGGTACTGCTGAGATTTACCGTCAAACGGAGACGATTGACTTTATTGAAGATTCAGTTTGTGTTGGAAAGAATGTCGACGGTGATGTTGAGGTATGGCTCTTTGTCGTAACGAAAGATGGCCATGAACTAACTAAAGAAGACTGTAAATTTATCAAAACGCGAATTCGTGAAAATACAACACCGAGGCATATGCCAAGACGTGTAATCCAAGTAAAGGGAATTCCATATACTCGCTCTGGAAAGAAGATGGAGATGGCCGTAAGTCGTCTTATCAATGGCCGTGATCTTGATAATGTTCAGGCCGTGGCAAATCCTGAGACTTTGGATTTTTTCACAAATCTCTAAGCTTTCTAGGCAATTGATTTTGTTTGATTTTGTAAATTTCCTCTTTGGCCATTGGCGTAACATCCGATGAGCATAGATAGTACAAAGAGGGGACATATCATGCGAAATTTTATCTATCTATTTCTTGCGCTTAATTGCGCAATCATTCAAGCTGAAAGTCCAAATTCAATTGAATGCTTAGGTGGAAGTTTCGAAACACTTGATGCTCTAAATGTTAAGAATGTACGAAAGCTTGCCTCATCAAATTCTCAATCGATTGGGCCTATTATCAATTATGATTATAACTATCCAAAGCTACCTAAAAATATAAAAGAGATTTTAAGTCCTGACTTAAGAACTGTTTGCGATTTCTATGCAAAGGCCAATCCTACGGATCCATTTTTTCAAGACATTCGTGACAATATTACAAAGAAATATAAAGATGGTGATGATACTGATTTCTTCTTTAAGTATCTTTTAGTTCTACCTTGCTGGCACTATTCTAAGAATATGTTTGATTACTTTACGTCTGGTAATGAAGCTAATACTAGGGCAGGTATCGGACTCTTGTTTGGTGATATGATGCATCCATTATTTGGTGGAGCTGATCCAAATACTTTTATACGTATTTGGCGTGAGGGTAAGATGTTTGAAGGGCCAATGTATATTGTCTATGATCATCTTCAAAAAAATTATTCAAAATCTGAGCGTTTTAAAATTGAATATCTGCCAATTGTGAAACGACTTAAACATCCTAGATATATTGCAAAGTTTCCGAAAAAATCTCTAGAGCAAATTAAAAAGGAAGAACCTGATATGCCAATAACATTACCAATGCCGTAGAAGCTAATCGAGTTGCCAAATTTTATTGGGGCCCAATTTATGAGCAATCAAGTGCTTAGGCCCTCTCTTTGTTCTTAATTTCTAGTTCATTTATAATAATAGCTGAGGCGTTATCTCTAGTAATGACGTGTTTTCAATTACTTAGTGAATAGGTTCACTCAAGTAAGTTATTGAAATTATGCAAGATTTTGTGAACTAAACCCTAAAGTCAAATATTTTGCTTCCGATTAGTTCACAAAGGATTAGTTTATGAGGAAGTTGATTTTATTTTCTATTTTAGCACTTTCAACGCAGTTAAGTATATTTGCTGCAAGTGGAAAGGACTCTGCAAGTGAGGCAACACCTGATTGTTTAGAGAATGCTATTCCAAATACTCTTGATTCTAAAAATACGAATAATATTGAACAAATTGTCGAATTACAAAATGTAAGAAGTCATGGAGCAAATCCTAATTATCCTATATTCCCTGATAATATCGATGAAATTTTAAAGCCTGATAAACGAACGGTTTGCGATGCCTATGCAGTTCCGAACGAAATCGATCCATCGTATCGTTCAGTTATGAAACATATTGATAAGACTTATAAAGATGGTGATCATAAAGATTTCTTTTTTAGATACGTTTTATCTATGAACTGTTGGCCATTTCGTGAGAACTTCTTCGCCTATATGATTAAAGGTGGAAATGTTGGTCATGCGATGGGAAATATTATGAAGTCTCCATATGGTGGGCTTGATCCAAATGCATTTATTCGAATTGAAAGAGAAGGTCGAGTTTTTGAGGGGCCAATGTATCATGTTTATGAATATTTAGAGAAGAATTATAAAAATAAATCTGAGTCTTCGAATGAATATATAGCTGCAATGAAAAGACTAAAGTCTTCTCGCTATCAATTATATCCAGTTAAATCACTTAATCAGATAAAGAAAGAAGAACCAAATATGCCGATATCAATAAGGTGATTTAGACATTGAAAATATTTAGAATTCTTTTAATATTCTTATTTACTCTTAATGCTCACAGTGAGTGTAGAAGTGGAATTGTCGCAATTTTTAAATCAAGCACTATTGAGGAAATTTCACAAAGCATTGGCGGAGTGAAGGCAAAGGTAGGTGAGTCTTGTAAGAGCTCAATTGGATTAGAATTAAACTCTGATTCGTATTGTGAATGTATTTCAAAAAATCAAGACACTGACTTTGATGTTAGTCGTAAGATGTTTCGCCAAAAAAATGGGAAAGCTTTAAAAAGTATTATTTTTGATCTTGCTGAAACTATTGCGGTAAATGATAATCCAGATCTTACTCTTAATTGTAAACTTCATGACACCTTAGTCAATAATTGTGATGCGCAAATGATTAGTGAAATGTTTCCTGAATATGAGGGAACAAATTTTTCACAAGAAATGTTTGCGGATTATTTAGAAATCTTTAATACAAACTCAGGTGGTGGAAAGAAAACAATTGATCACTTCCGCTCAAATTCGTGTTCGTCTACTTTTGTTCGAAAGAGCTCAATTGAAGGTAATACAGCAAGTGTTCAGGCCGAACTAGATAAATCGTGTGAACAGTTTACGAGCCAAGTTATTGGCCTATGTCAAAATGAATCATTAACTGGTGTTGAATATGATAATTTTGATTTCGATTTACCAACATTAGAAAATGTCGATTCTTTTAATTACTTTTGTAAAATAAAAGATCGTCCAATAAAAGATATCAATACCGATAATAATACATTATCAAATCTATTCTTAGCATATGAGAAGAAAGACGAAGAAGTGTCTCCTTTATGTAAAGAAGTCTGTATTGATGAAGCACCATACTCTGTTAGAGGCTGCCAAGTTGATACTCAAAAAGCGATTGTGGCCCTTAAAAGATTGATCGCTAGTGAAAATGTTAATAATGAGGAAATAACTTTTTTAAAAGAAATTATTGGAAACCAAGTTTCCAATGATGTTATTGAAGGTAAAATCAATGACGATGATCTAGCGTATTTTAAGAAAAATCTTGATGACGATGATTACAATAATATCGTTCAAATTGTAAAAACGGGAAGAAATCAGGCATCTGTGAATCAACAAGACTCACTAGTTTCTCAATTCTTTGCAACGGAAAAATCCGAAGCTGTGTCAACAAGTCTTGCCTCTAATGACAAGTCAAAACCAGCTCCTGCTCAACCTACAGCTGCTCCACAAGAGCAGTCAGTGCAACAAATTCAACAACAAATGATGGATGCCGTACCTGAACAACAGGCGGCCATGAATAGCTCAACTCAGCCCATAGGGCCGAGTCAAAATCGTGCTCTAACTTTTGGACGTCGTGGAAAGTCTAATAATGCTTCAAAGGCAACAAAAGATATCGTTGCTTCAGTTAAGGCGTTAAGAGAAGCGGGGAGCTCTCTTGCAAGTGCTCTAGAAGCACAAAAGAAAAGACTAAAAAGAGAGAGAGAAAAGATAGCGCGTGAAAATCAAGATAAGTACCAACGTTATGATGCTGAAACTCTAGAGCCAATTGAAAGAAATAGAAGAGGAAGAGGTACAAACGGAGCAGCTAATTATCCGATCGCAAATGTTGCAAGTGCCGGATCTGGTGGTGGATCAAACTTTGCCACAGGTGGCGCAGGAACTTCTTCAACAGGTAGTTCTACTTTTACACAACCTGAAGCAAAAGCAACAGTTGTTGATATCACTGGACGTTCAGCGCCTAATATTGATTTAAATAATCTTCAAAGTTCTGGAGCAACTCTGCCGGCTTCGATTACAAATCACCCTGATGCATCTGAGATTTCAAAAATGTTCAATGGCCTTGCCTATGAGAAAGATGAAAAGGGTAGAAGTATTGCAAGTGAAAAAGGTGAGGTTAAAAAGATCAAGGTTTCTTGGGGGGCTGAGAGTATCGATCTCGGATCACTTCTTATCAATGCCAAGGACCTAAAGCCTGGTGAAGAATTTATTGTCTACAAAGGTGATATGGATAAGTTTGTAAGGCTTACTCCAGCTTATCGCTTTCAAGCTGGAAAGCGTGTCTTTATCGGCTACCGAGTTGAAAATCGAAATCGTAATAATGCAGACTTGGCCGCAAGTCTCTATGCCAAGAAATTTTTAATTCTATAATTCTATTTAAATTTATATTATGAAATTTTGCGCCCTTGAAAATGACTTCAAGGGCCTTTTGATTTATTGAACTTCTTCAGAAGGAAGATCATCTGATGAACCATCATTTGGTTCAGAAGGCTCTGTCGGCCCTGGCTTAACAGGAGCTTCTGTTAGTCTCTTGTAGATAACAATTAGGCGATCTTTTTCGGCATTAAAAAATAACACTAAGTAAAAGTCGTCAGATTGTTCTTCTCTAAAAGATTCTAGATTTCCAGACTGCTTTAATGAGTCAGCTTTTGTCGAAGAATAGAAATCTTCGATCTTCTTTGTGTCTTCATATGAGAAACGAGTTGAACCAACATGATCTGTGGCAAGTGTGTCCATGATGATATTGATTTTTTCGTCTTTTAAAAGAAGTTGAAGTCTAGTTTCACTATCACCAACAATAGCACTTTGTAGCTTCTCTTTTAGCTCTTTTGAGAAGTCTGCATATGAACATTTATTAGAGATAAACACTAGTTCATTTCCTGGCTTACTCTCTAGCCCAATAAGCTTTTCTTGAGTTAACTCAAGGCATGGCTGAGGAGCAGGTTGTTGGTCTTGCTCACCAGTATTTGCAAATATCGGCAATGCAAGTAGTAGTGCTAGTATTGTTTTTTTCATTTCCCTAATTCCCTAATATTATTTGTTGATATGGGCATCCTCCCATAATTGGCCTTATCAGGCAAGCTTTTGTGCGGCGAGTTGTAGAATGTACTGGATATAACTACTTGATTTTCTTCGCACCAGAGTATTGAAGTCGGACTTCATCGCTTAGCCACTGGCCTGCAACGTCCTCATTCATGAAGTCATCACAGTATCTAGCAGGATTTCCACGAGGAAATTTCTTTTTACCGTCGTAAAAATTGAGGCAGATCTGAGCATAGTTTTCAATGTATTCTGGAAAATTCTTTGCGAATCTCTTGATGATAACTTTCGTTTTGGTGCTGGCCTTCCCATTTCTGCGATGAAAAATTTCACCTCTTAGGGGGTGGTATTTTAGAAGATCTGTTAAAACCTTCTTTCTGCTGTCGTAATTGGCCGATAGCTCTTCCATTTTGTTCCAGGCCATATTCATCACCGGGCCAGGAATTGGATTTGTTAGAAGATAGTTTGTTAGAAAAACAGATTTTAGCTGCTCATCAATTTTGTCGAATGCATTGAATGTAAGAAAGATGATTTCACTATTGTAGTCACTAGGTTTAAGTAGAGATTCTAAATCACTCTTTGCGAATCCATTCAAGCAGTCCGGATTAAAGATATCCTTTGCCTTCTCAATAATTGAAGCCTTTGTATCTGTTCGTGAAATCTCTTTAACAATAATTTGTAAGAATGCCTTTTGACCTTGATCCTCTCGACAGTAATAAATTGAATCGTTACTTTTTAAGGGTGCCTTAACGAGGTTATCGTATTTACTCTGTAAAGAGTTTGAGAGTGTTTTATAGATATCAAAATCAATATCAGGATAACGTGCAGAGTGAGATATATATGTATCTAAATCCTTTTGGCAGTCATTACACTTTTGAAAATAAAGTCTGGCATACTTTGAATAGGCCAGAGTGAAAAAGGCATAGGCCTTTAAGTTTTTATTCTCGATATATTTAGTAATAATTTTGAACTGAGTACTATTAACTTCATTCTTTGTTATTAAGTCTTCAACGTAAGAAGTTGCCATTTCACGTGTCATCTTCTTCCACTCAAAATCTCTTTGAGACGGCCTTACGTCTAAGAAGTGCTTCATGTATTCACGGTGAGACTTGTCTTTATAAAGCACACGTAGGTCATCCATCGTATAAGTGACGGCAGATACCTTTACAGAAAGAAGTGTGATTAATAAACAAATCAAATTGCGCATTTAAATAATGTCCTCGATTACTGAGAATAGAGTTTCTTTTTTAAAGGGCTTTTTAATGAAGTGAACCTTACCTTGAAGTTCGTCATTATCCAGTTCTTCATCACCAGAGATGATAATATACTTTAAAGTACCGGCCTTCGGACTGCTTTCAAAACGACGCACAACTTCTGCACCATTAATTACTGGCATATTCTTGTCCGCAATGACGATTTTAAGATTGTCGCTAATATTTTCAAAGTAGTGCTCTACGTCAACTTCGCCGCTTAGTGCTAAAGTTTCATGGCCACCTTGGCTTAGGGTAAGAGCAAAGAGCTCAGCAATATTCTCATCGTCATCGATAAATAAGATCTCTTCATTCATATATTTATTTTCCCAAATTTAAGGTCATTTCAAAAGTAATTTTTAGTAATTTATTGCTATGGGTTAAATGTGTGAATTTTGTTTTTTAAACCTTTACTTTAGTTTATTATACCCGCTGATAATTAAATGACAAAAGAAATCAACTTTTCGTTAAGAAACACACTTTAATTTGGAGTTAATGTGAAGCTACCTGTGGTTAAAAGCACACAATTAAATGATACATTTCGCTTAGACTATTATGATCATTTTGGGCCTCTTATACTGGATGGCCAACAAATCAAAGAATCGATTAAGAAAGATTTACTATTTTGGACAGAGTTTGATTCTTCATTCAAGTTTCAAATTGGTCTTGAAGGAGTTCAATTCTTATTGGGAATTGATAAGGACGAAAAAGTACTTCGTCTATGTAATATTAAATTAGCAAATGAGATATTTTTACTCGATAACTTTGTTGGTGAAGAGAGTGAGGAGTATAAAAAGTTTAAAGCACACGTTACAAAAGTGATGAGTGTTAAAATTGCTGATTTTCCAGGTGTAAGTAATATTATAACTCACCGTTATGGACTAACTAAACTAAGTGAGATTGAAGATAAGCCTGTTTCTGAAATGTCAGATACGATCACTAAGAAGCTTCTTTCTTTTCTTAATGATTACAAACCCGTTTTCTTTGAAAAGATTTCTGACTTCGCTCTTGGTCTTACTGCAAATTATGCACTTCTTAGAATTCACCTGCTTAAGTTCTTAGCAATTCTTCCTTCTCTAGATCATGATAAAGAAGGAAAAGAGGTAAAGCGAATTCTAAGAGAGTCTCTGAGAAGACTTATTCTTGATTCTAAGAAAGCAAAAAGATTAGACTTGAAGGGGGATCGCCAACCTCTTCCTCCACAGTTAGTGGTTCTATTTTATTTTGTTCTTCTGGCCGTTCGCATTTTTCCGGCCAAGGCGCTGGCCAATATTGTACGTTTCAAAGTTCGCTTTATGGCAAAGAGATTTATTGCTGGTGAGACAATTGAAAGCGCACAAAAGAATTTTGCAGCAATCTTTAATACGGGAAGAGATGTAACTCTAGACCAACTCGGAGAGTTAGTTGTTTCTGAATCAGAAGCTGATAACTATATGAATGAGGTTTTAAATCTTGTTAATGGTTTTAGCATGCACATTACTCCAGGTAGTCGCAATAAAGCAGGTATCTTAAGAGCACACGTTTCAATTAAGGTTTCTGCCCTTTGCTCAGACTTCAAACCTGAAGCTTTTGATTACACTTATAACTTAGTTGCCCCAAGGCTTATTAAAATTTTAAAGACGGCTAAAGAGCAACAGGTATTTATTAATATCGATGCTGAACATTATCACTATCGTGATATCGTTTTTGAAATTTATAAGAAAGCTCTCCTTGAGACTGAAGAGCTTAAAGATTATGCAGATACAGGGATTGTTGTTCAAGCGTATCTTCGTGATTGTTATGACCATCTTCAAGACGTTGTTGAGCTTGCAAAAGAGCGTGGCATGATTATGCCAATCCGCCTTGTTAAGGGTGCATACTGGGATGCTGAAACTGTAGAGGCCGAGGCCCATGGACATAATGCTCCAGAGTTCTTAAACAAAGAAGAAACAGATATTAATTTTAGACAGATGATTTATGAGATTTACAAAGCTTTCCCACATATCAAGCTTTGTATTGCTTCTCACAACTTTGCGGATCACTCATACGCTGAAGCTTTAAGAGAAATTAAGTTTAAAGAAATTGATGAAATTGAGCACCAATGTCTTCACATGACTTATGAAGCACTTTCGACAGCTATGGCAAAGATGGGATGGGCCGTAAGAAATTATGTTCCAATTGGTTCACTTATCGTAGGGATGGCCTACCTTGTTCGTCGTATTATGGAAAACTCTTCACAAGTAGGAGTTTTAACAATCATGAGAAGTCATAAGAAGAATGCAAAGCTTATGGCGCCAAATGATATCTTTAAAAAGCACCAGAATGAAGGTCTTCTAAACTTAGACTCAACTCTAACTCAGGTTCATGGGCAATTTAGTAACTGTCCACCTCTAAAAACTTACCTTGAAAAAGAACTGAAGTATTTTAGAAGTGAATTTGAAAAGTTTGAACTAGGTAAAGACTATGCAACAGACTTTGCTCTAAGTGGAGAGTCTGAATCTGTTCTTTCTCCATCTGATGGAAAGAGTGTCGTTGGTAAAATTACTTTTGCCAATTTAGACGATACTGAAAGAGCAATCGATACAATTGATAATTCTTTCTACGAAGGTGAATGGTCAAAGGCCTCTTGGCAAGAAAGAGCGGCCGTCATGGCAAGAGCTGCAGAGATGATGTATCTGCGTCGCAATTACTATTCTGCACTAATTATGCACGAATCAGGTAAGGCTATCGGTGAAGCATTAGCTGACGTCGATGAAGCAATCGACTTTTTAAACTTCTATATTAGAAGGCTAGCTGAAGTAGGAGATAATGAAGAGTTTAAGGCCCGTGGCCCATTTGCAATTATTGCTCCATGGAACTTCCCTCTAGCAATTCCGTGCGGGATGACAGCTTCGGCCTTGCTAACTGGATCAACTGTTATCTTAAAACCAGCAGAGCAAACTCCTCTTATCACTTGTGAGCTTGTGGCACTATTTCATGAAGCGGGTGTTCCTAAAGATGCCCTAATTCATCTTCCTGGAGTTGGTGAGACTGTTGGTCAGAAACTAATTGAGGATAAGCGTATTGCAGGTGTTATCTTTACTGGTTCAAAACCTGTCGGTGTTCATATTGCAAAGACTTGTGCAAAAAGACTTTATGAGAATCGCAACACAGGCAAGAGCTATCCAGTTCGTGTTATCACTGAAATGGGTGGTAAGAACGCTGTTATTGTAACAAATAATGCTGAACTCGATGAGACAGTATCAGGTATTCTTTATTCTGCCTTTGCGCACGCTGGTCAGAAATGTTCTGCTGCTTCACGTGTTCTTGTTCATAAAGAAGTAAAAGACAAATTAGTTGCTCGCCTTAAGCAAGCTGCTAACGATATTTACGTTGGGCCAGCAACGGACTTTGCAAGTTTCATTAATCCACTAGTGAGCCAAGAAGAAAAAGATCGTCTCATTGCTCAAGTCAAAGAAGCAAGTGAAGAGGCAAATAAATACGGTGGAGTTGTCCACGTTAACCGCTCAGAAGAAAATCTTCCAGGTTACTGTGTAGGCCCAACAATTATCGAACTTCCAAAGTCACGTGCTTTAGAAAAAGATAGTTTTGCTTCTCGTGAGTTATTTGCTCCAGTTATCCATGTCGTTGCATACGATGATTACGAAGACGCGTTAAATATCTTTAATAGTGTTGAGTATGGCCTAACAGGTGGTGTTTTCTCTCAATCACAAGATGATATTGATTTCCTAACAAAGCGAATGCTTATCGGAAATAACTATATTAATAGACCTATTACAGGTGCTCGCGTTGCTATTGAGCCTTTTGGTGGTTTCAAGATGTCGGGGACAGGGCCAAAGGCCGGTGGTGTTGATTACCTAAGAAGTCTTTTTGTAAGAAGTAACTCTGAAGAACTTAAGACTTCTACTTTTGATAACGGAAGTGATTACGAACCAGTTGTATCTCGTAGCTCTTCTTCTGACCACTTTGTTAGACGTGAAAAAATGCTTTCAGCACTAGACGAAATCATTAGTAATTTTGGTCCATTATTTCCTGGGACGTTTGGAGAACAGAGACATGCTCTTAAAGATCTTAAGAAATGGCTTGAAGTTGACTATCTTGATTTCTTAAATAAGGGACGCGATAACCGTTATATTCCAGGACAAATCAATTACTCTGTATTTGATTGTAATAAAGACCGTGCACTTTATTTGAGTTTAAATGAAGAAATTAATATGCAAACATTCTTTGCTGTTCTTATGTCTTTAACAACTGGTACAGGTGTAACAATTCTTTGTTCAAATGCTGAAGCTTATCGTTGGTGGAATTATCTAATAGATATTCTTAAGAAGAATCGTTTCTCTAAAAAGAATATTGATTGTTATCACGTTAGCAAAGAAAAGATGCACACTCTTCTAAATGAAAATTTTGATGTTGTTATTTGCGACGGTGATCTTGAATCAATTAAAGAGTTTAACTCTGCTGTTGGTGAAAAAAATGGTCAATTTGTTATGACATCTTTTATTTCACCACTTGAGGATTATGTTAATGGATCATATTTTGATCTTTTCCATCTATTCTCATGTGAAAGAAGCTACGCTGTAAATATCATGAGGCATGGAGCACCGATGGAGTTAGACTCGTAATGAAGTATCGTCACTTAATTTTGGGAGCGGGTAATATGGCCCGCGCTCTAATCCCTGGTTTCATCGAGAATTCTGATGATTGTGAATTCCTTGTTTTTACACCAAGTGGTGATAAGGCAAAGAGCTTTGCACTGGATTTTGGTGCTACTTGGATAAAAGACCTAGAGGAGTTACGAAATACTCATATTGATTATCTTTGGGCCTGTTTTAAGCCTCAACAACTTAAGCAAGTGGCCCTTGAAATTGACTTCTTAACACATCCGTATCTAACGATTGTCTCACTCCTAGCGGGAAGTGATTCTCAGGCCCTAACTGAAAATTTGTTATCTGATCAAATTATTCGAATTATGCCAAATACTCCTGCCCAAGTGGGTCTTGGGGTAAATGCACTTTATAAGTCAAAGAGTGTTCATCAAGATAAGTGGAATGCTTTCTGGCAGGCCTTTAACTCTAGTGGGATTAACACCGTTTTCGACAATGAAGACGATATCGATACGATTACTCCTTTTTCTGGCTCTGGCCCTGCATACTTCTTTGAAATTGCACGTATCTTAATTGAGGATATGAAGGCACGTGGAATTGACGGCGAGCTTGCACATAGAATGATTGCGGGTACAATAGAAGGTGCTGGTCGAATGCTTTCACAAAACAATGATGCGCAAACTCTTCGCAATAATGTCACATCAAAAAATGGTGTGACTTATGAGGCCCTTGAATCTTTTAAAGAATCGGGAATGGAGGAGATGTTTAATCGTGCAATAGAGCGTGCTTACCAGAGAACACTTGAATTAAAAGGAAATAAGTAATGAAAAAGGTTTTAGATAAATTACCTGAAGGTTTAAGAAATACTGCATTTGTTAGACTCTTTGGTTTAACAAAAGTACCAATGATTTTTTGGCTAAGACCAACAGTACTTGAGCTTAGTGATGAAGTTACAGCAATCAAGATTCCTCTTTCTCGTCGCTCTAAGAATCATTTAAATAGTATGTACTTTGGTGCCCTTGCTTGTGGGGCAGACCTTGCTGGCGGTTTTGCAGCAATGAAGAAGACGATGGATAAGGGAAAGAGAGTGTCACTTGCTTTCAAAGAGTTCCATGCAGAGTTCTTAAAAAGAGCAGAAGGGGATACGGTCTTTACTTGTTCTCAGGGAAAAGAAATTGATGCTTTTGTTGAAAAAGTATTAGCAAGTGAAGAGCGTCACAATCTACCACTAGATATTATTGCAACTTGTCCTGATGTTTCAGGTGATGAGCCAGTTGCAAAGTTTACGATTACTTTAAGTTTAAAGAGAAAATAATTGCTCCTGAGGCGAACCGCTCGGGCGTGGACCCTCGCTCTCGATTAGTTTTTCAGCTAAAGAGTGGGGAGCTAGCACCGCGAACTATAGTTTGCCTTTGGGCAAACAATTTCGCGGATGCTTAAGCAGGGTTAGGGGAGTCAATAAAAATACACTCTAGCCCATATGTTTCTTCAATTAATTTCTTAAGAGCAATTACACCAAATCTTTCTGTCGCATTATGGCCTCCAGCGAAGAAGTGAATTCCTTCTTCACGTGATTCGTGCCAGTCGTGCTCGCTCATCTCACCTGTAAGATAAGCATCAAGCCCTTCGCGCACGCAGTAGCGCCAGTCAGAGTTTGCTCCACCTGTAATTATTCCCATTGATGAAATCTCATCATCATCATCATCATTAGGCTCACTGTGAATGATATCGTGATTAAGAACTTTCTTTAATAGTTCTTTTAGTTCGTTTGGTTTTAATGGTTTTTCGAATTTACCTTGAACACCTGTAGGCATGCCTTTGTAGTCACCGTATGGACCTAAGTCTTTAAGTCCGATTGCTTTGGCGATACCTGCTGCATTTCCATCTTCGAGATGAGCATCAAGAGGTAAGTGGTAGCCAAATAGATTGATATCGTTTTGAATAAGAGGCTTTACTCTTTTTGCGAAACTTCCTGTAATAGTTCTGACGCCATGAAATTTCCAAAATAATCCATGGTGAACAATCATTGCATCTGCACCAAATTCACAGGCCTTTGCAATTGAATCTCTTTGGGCCGAAACAGCAAATGCTATTTTGGAAATCTCTGAGCGACCTTCGATTTGTAGGCCATTTGGGCCATAGTCGTTATACTCATAAGTATTAAGGTGTTTTGCTAAGAATTTTCCAAGCTCTTTTGCTGAAACTGTTGCCATAAGTGATATCCATACCGTTAAAAATTATTGTGTTGGTTGGTTATCATTATCCCCTTGGCGGCCAGAGAAATCAACTTTGAACTTTTCAAAACCGTGACTCTTTTCGACATTTTCTTGTTTCGTTACACTAGAGCGAATTTTGCTTACTGTATGACGCAGTTCCTGATTTTCTGGAACTAGCTTTAGAGCAACCTCGAATTCTTCCATTGCCTTATCAAAGTTATTTAGCTGCATGTAAGCACGCCCTGCATTGATATATGGATATTCGCGATTTGTGTACTTTGGTGCTTTTTTTGCTAGTTCATACCATTTGATTGATTCATTGATATGACCTTCATTTAATAGAAGTGTTCCTAGATCGTTATAAGGAGCACCATATTCTGGATCGATTTCAATTGCTTTTAGACAAAGTGATTTCGCATCTTCAATATTTCCCATTTGAGAAGTTACCCAACCCATAAGAGTCAGTACTTCCGCAGTTTCTTTGTGACCACGGGCCTTATCGAATAACTCAAGAGCACCAGCGAGATCTTTTTTAGAAACTAAGACATGTGCTTCAGTAATATACTGTTCGTATTTCTCTTCTCTTTTAGCATTCATTCCAAGAATTGGTGCAGTTTTAGAGTGGGCAAGATTTAGAATCTCAAGTGATTCTAGAAAGTATAGTGGTGGAGTGAAGTCTTCTTCAAGCTCCATTTCATCATCATCTTCATCGATTCTTCCACCTTCAATAAGTGTGAAAGGACCTTTTTTAATAATCTCTTTTGCAACAATGATTTCTTTCTTCTCTTTTATATCAATTGCTTTTAAAAGCCCCATACGAGGTGTGGCGACATCAAGTGACGAGCGCTCAATTAAGATAAGGTGTAGTTCTCTAGTGTATTTATATGAAAGATTGATTAGGCGAGTGATCACACCAACAACTTCATCGTCATTTTTTGGAGCGAGAGCAATGAAGCTTTCGATCAAATTATTCATAAGCCTTAGGTTTTCTCGACCTTGGCGAAAATTATTCTGGTGGAGAAGACTAAGGTCTCCAAAGTGAGATGGAATCAGTAATTCGCTTACTAATTTATCGTATTCAGTACTAAACTCTTCAATAATAAGGCGTGCCTTAGCATCGAGGTGTGTTTCACTCAATTCACATACAGCATGTAGAATCCTTTCTAAGTAGCTTCTTGATTGAGTAAGTTCGCTTAATAGAATTTCTTGAATTGTATTCATTTTAGTGGTTTCTTCCCTTGAATAATCATATCTCGTCCCTGAAATATGCACTCTATAATTCATCTTGTCTACGTTGTGACGCATCAACATCTCGTCGACCGGTTACTTTATACATATACACATTTCGTGCCAAATTTATTGTTTCTAAATGACTGAAATTTAATAGAGGAAAATAAGATGGGGCCAAAAAATTGGCCCCAGTGTCTAGAATATGTAACTTTATGAGTTTTCTAAGTGTTCTTTATTCAAGAGTTTTTGTTTCATACTTCAGAAGATTTCCAGCGTCGTTGGCCTTGTCGTATGCCGTCGAAATTCTCTGGAAGATATCATCTGTCTTTGCACCAATTGCCGACTTACCTTTAAAGTTTAGTGAACTTAGATTACGGTCTTGGTTCTTCTTAAACATATTACTAAATGGATTACCATTATTCTTTTTCTTAACTGAAGCCGTTCCTCTTCCACCAACAAAGCTTGGTCCACGACCTCCAACATAGCTGATACCTTTAAGCCCGCTTCCGCCAGCTCCAGATAGAGCTTCTGGTTGCGCAGCACCTCCAGCAGATGAACCTCCGCCACCGCCTCCACCGCCTGGTGAACTACCTCCACCACCGGCACCTTGAGCGATTTGACCACCTTCTGATACGGTTGCAACAGGCCCAAAATTACCTTTTAGTCCTCCGCCTGTTTTAGCTTTATTCACAACAGTTGATGTATCCACACCTGCTGATGTTGGGTCATCTGTACTTGCGGCAGTTGCAGCTACCGCTTGATCTTGTTCTGTGTGTTGGTATGCCTGATTTGTACCAAATCCACCTACCGAGTAGTCACCAAATGATGGGACATTAACTGTATTTGCCCAACCTGACTGACATTGTGCATGTGCAGGGTTGGCCTGACAAAACTCCATATAGACATCTTGGTTTTCAAAGAAGTCCTCTGGAAGCTCCATTGTCTCCATTCCTTCAATTTTACCAATAGCACTTGAAATCATTTTTTGTTGTTTACCAAGCTGACTTACGGCCATTTGTTCTTTCGCCACATCAACCCCAGCTTCAGCTGCGATTTGGTTACCAGCTCTTTTCGCTTCACCGTTTCTTAGAATTGAAAACTTCTTACTACCAAAGTTTAGCTTACAAATCTGTTCTGGTGAGCCCATTGATCCTGCACCACCGTCATTAATTATATATTCTGCAATTCCTGAAAGTGCCTGTTCAACTGGTCTCTTACAAAGTTCATTTGTTTCAAAATATGTTTCACTAGTCGGAATACTAGAAGTCATCGTTAAGATCGTTCCTAGTCTTGCAACTTCAATTGTACGACGTGTTTCGGCCATTGTTTGTTGCTTGGCCAGACCATCTTTTTGTGACTTAAGGGCAGTTGTCGTCACGTTTTCCGACGCATCCATATTCATTAGTTTATTTTGCTGTTTTGTACTAAAGTCTTGCGCTTGAAATTGTTGGAAAGTTGCATTTGCAGTCTTTCCAAGTTGTGCAGCATTATGAGCAAGAACTAAGTTAGAACACTCGTCATAGTCAATGGTTTCAAGTCCTGATAGGCGACAAGTGATACGTCCATCAATTGAAGTAAGTTTCTCTGGATTTGAGTATTGATCTTCTGATTGACGATCCTCTTCAAGGTTCTCTCCAAATGCAGCGGCAATTTGGTTACATGCTGTAACATTTTTAACTGCGGCAGAAATAACATTGCCATCAACCTCAGATGAATTATTAGCATAGATGAAAACAGCTACGGCCTTTGTATAGTCAATTGAATTTGCTTTACCACTTCGGTAAACCTCTTGAGCAACATCTTGCCAATTCGCATTTCCATTTGTTCCTGAAACCTTAAAGGCCCTTTGACACTTAATTGCACCACTACTACCAATAAAGTCAGGTTCAACATTTTTAAAATCAAGAGTTGTTACAGATTTAGAACAAGCTTTGAAAGCCTCGATCTTAGATTTATTTTCTTTGGCCATCATTTCTTGTAAACAGCCATTCCAGTCTTTATGTTTTGCGCTATCACTTGCTACGTCACCTTCATCTTGTGGAGGAGAAGTTGGCTGATTTGGTTCAGAACCGTCATTGGCCAAACCATTTGCAAGTTCTTTATCTCTTTGAAACTCTGCTAGCTTTTGGCCACAAAAGTTATCAATCTCTTCCTGTGGTATCTCTTGTCGTCCATCCGATGGCATATCAAATGGCACCATTTGACCAGTGCTTGGATCAGGACAATCAACATTCACAGTGCCTGCGTAGCTCATATTAAGTGGCGCAGCCGCTAGAAGAGTTAAGGTAAAAGTATTTAAAATAGTTGTTTTCTTGCTCATAAGTGACTCGAAAGTTAGGTTTGCCTTACTTAAATTATAAGTTCTAATCGGTTAAATTCTTCGAAAAGTTGAGTATTTAAGCATGATTTAGGGATTTGAGGGGTGTTGCACAAGATAAGTGCTTAAAAATATGTTCATTTTTAGGGGCCGGCCATGTAAAATCATATTTTACGATCGCCCATGATTGTGGCCATTGAAAAGAAATTAACAACTTAGCAGTATATAAGGGGTGTAATAAATGACTTCACAACGAGCACATACAATCGAAGACTTTAATATCGAAGAGGGAATTTACGAATTTCAAGTACAAGAGACGCATCTCGATACTTTTGGTCATATGAATAATGCAACCTATTTGACTATCTTTGAGCAGGCCCGTTGGGACATGATTACAAAGAATGGATGGGGTATGGATCGCATTATGCGTGAAAAAAGAGGTCCTGTCGTTTTAGATATCAACATCACTTTTAAGTCTGAACTTCGTCTAAGACAAAATGTAAAGATTCGCTCAAAGGCCACAAGCTTTGTTAATAGTAAGGTTCTAACTTTCGAGCAAGAGATGTTTGATGATACAGGTAAGGTGTATACAAAATTTAAAATGACCGCGGGACTGTTTGATCTAAAAGAAAGAAAGCTTATGGGCCATGATCCTGATTGGTTAAAAGCGGTAGGGCTTAGTTTAAAAGCTTAAAGAAATGATGATAAATTTTTTCAGAGCTTGCTTTTACTTCATCTAAGAAAGTAAGCTCTTTCATTTTTTCATGCTCTAATAATTCGCAAAATAGCTCGTAAGTGTATTCTTGATGATACTCCGATGAAACCTTACTGTAGCTTATATGCCATGCCTCTGGAGCAACTCCACCAAGATCTTCTACATATGGCCTATAATAAGAATAACTCTCGTTATTTTCAATTTTTGTATTTAGCCACTTACTAAAATCAGCAAATGGTCCACCCTGTGTAAACTCTTCTGGAATTAATTGAATGTGATAACCTTCTGGCCAGCTATTGCCATCCACAACATCAAGCTCTGTTCCCCAGTGATGACGAGAAGTTCCTGGAAGTGCCGACCAGTTGATAATAGCGTTTACAATTTCTGAAGGGGAGAGTTTTGTGTGATCTAGTTCATTTCCCGTGCGATCATAGATTGGGCGTTTGCCGGCGCACTTTTCATTCCAGATTCTGAGTTGGTCATCGAAAGATCGAAAAGAGCTTGTGACATAGAAATCGACACCATCTTTTAGCGCATCTTCTTTGAAACGTTTAAAGTCTTCAAATGAATCTTTGTGGAAGTAGCGATTGATGCTCTCATCATAAATAAGATGATCTTTTGTCATTCCGAATAAGACTTCCTTGTCTACCTTGCTCATATATTTTCCAATTATTATTCAGAGAATAATTTCTTTAGTCCTGACTGAACATAGCGATGTGAGATAACTTTAAAGATTGAAACAGACTTATCTTTGATAATATCGTTATCACCATAGTCATATTTTTTGTTCGATTCTCCATTACCAGCTCCCGCTCCAAAACTTAAAACTTGTGAGCTAGAGTTGTCATCGAACTTCCATCGATTAGTATTATTATTTGTTGTTTTTCTAACAGTTTTCTTTGCTGGTGCTGCAAGTCCCTTGGCAGGAAGCTTGGCCGAGACATTTTCAACTGCGTCTTGAAATGAAGGCTCTGTTGGTCTTAAGCGAGCGAATGCTTCACTTGCACCGTTACCATTAAAGATTGATACATTGTTGTTATCACCATAGCGGCCCGCTTGTTTTGCAAGCTCATCACTAATCTTACTAAGTCCAAGTCCTGTACTTTTCTTAAATGGATTTTCTAGCTTCTTTTTGATTGCATCCATCGCCTTGGCCGCCATGGCAGCTTGTGCATCAGTCGTTGAAGCATTGTAAGTTCCACCATTACCCTGAGTTGTTGCATTGGCCGCTTTGATTGCTTCCGTAACATCAAGTCCACCAAGTGAACTTAAAGCAGTAGGGGATACCGTAATCTTCTTACAAGCATTTTCTCCCTTATTATTTTTTAGCTTACGACAATTACACTCGCGATCAAACTTTCCATCAACATAGAAACAGCCTTGTGGATTCGTACTTTGAGCTGCTCGTGATGAGTCAGCTGATGCTACATATGATCCAGAATACTTATTCCAGTAGTCCTGACATGTCTTAGATTTCTCGCGGTTAGGATTCTTATTTCCTTGTGCTGTATAACAGTAACAAGCAGGGTTGCTTAAGCTATCTCTTCCATCTGGACAAAATGAAGCAACACTCTTTACATACTTCTCTTTTAAAATCTTAATCTGCTCAACATTCGATTTGGCATCTTTATTATTCTTCTTTGCTTGATTTGAAACAGTAAGTGCCGCAGGGACTGTTACTGCTGAGGCCACAATAACTGTACATGGATTATTAGTGATCGAGCGAAAGCCATTTGCCATATCGCTGAAATTCCACTTCGAAGCGCCACCAGCTTCACCTGGGGATTGGTTCATACAGCTTGTCCCAAATGATGAAAATGTCTCATAAACTGCAACAGCTGCTGCCGCTGTATATCCTAGGGCCAGTGTTTTATATTGTTTTGCCTGTTTTGAAGAAACATCTGCTAAATATTCTTGTTCTTTTTCTAGCATATCAAATGCCGCAATTTGAGCATTCTTCATTGTTTCAGGGTCTTTTGAGATTTCTTCGTATTCTTCTTTAAACTCTTTTGTTTTCTTCTTTACGTCTTCTTTGTTGATTTTTGTTTGATAGAAGCTATAGGCCGAGATCGCACCAACCAGCATACAAGACTTACAGCTTGAACGGTTTTCATCTTTTGATACTTCTGATGTATTAGTATCAGGGGCATTTGATTGCTGTTGCTTTGGGTCTACTGGAGCCGACTCATTTGTTGTTGATTTGGCAGCATCTTCTCCGTTAAAGAACTTAGGAACTACTAGGGCCGTAACTCCTGTAACGATCCCCCAAGCTTCTGCAAAGCCAGTTATTAAATTACCCTTACCTTTACTTTCAACATCACTATCGGAAACTCGTCCAGCATTTAGCTCATTAATTGTTTTTTGTTGTCTGGCATCGGCCGCTGCTTTCATACAAGCATTGCGTTCACTCTCACTCGATTTAGAGTCACAATCCTGATACTCATCTCGATTCTTTATTGAACCTTCTGTATACATACAACGATTCAAACTAGCGTTGAAAACCTGTCCTGTCGGGCAGTTTGTCGTCGCAAAGACTTCGAAGTGTCCAAGTGCAAAACTTAAAAATATGAGTGTTAAAATAATGCCTTTCATTTTTACTTTTCCTGCTTTTTTAGGCTATCAATCTAGTTACTTACTTAGTATAACAGCAAAGCCTAAGTTTTTAATAGTAGGGCAATTGCTGTTTTATCGTTTAAGTTTCTGTTATTACAGGGGTTTGGTTGTGAATTTTAGACGTTTGTTGGTGTTAATTTCTATTTTTGTAAGCCTTAAAACTGTGGCACTGCCATTAAGTGATCTGCAAACAGGTGATGTGATCTTGTTAGATATGGACTGTTTCAGTTGTGAGCTGATCGAAAATGAAACTGGTGGCCCATTTTCTCACTCAGGAATTGTTCTAAAACTAGGTTCTCAAGTTTATGTTGCTCAATCTCTTGGAAGCGTTCACCACCTGCCACTAAAATCATTTCTAGCATATTCGAATAAGGTCCCACACGTTATTCGTCCAAAGCATATTAATTTCTCAAAGAAAAGAAAATTAATTGAAAATTACAAGTCAATCTTTCTTGGAATGGACTTTGATCACGATTATCTTTGGGATGATGATAAGCTTTATTGTTCGGAGTTCATCTACAAGCTTCTTAAAAGCGTTTATGCTATTGAGAAGTTTAAACCAGCTCCAATGACCTATGATAAGAATCCTAAGGGATGGCAAATCTATTTCGGTGGAAAACTTCCTCCTAGTGGAAAGTTAGGGCTTTCTCCTAATGATTTCTTTTTCTCAACTGGTTTTGATGGTGACTTTAAAGATATGGGGCCGCTATATTAAATTGTGAATCAATTTAATCAGGCCCATAAAGAAAGCGATCACTTTCTCAAATCTCAGACTCTTATTGACTTAGTTCAAAAGGCCCTCACTCTTGTAAAGTTTGAGAGCGATAAAATTGAAGTCCTTGAGGTTGGATGTGGGCAAGGTCTAAATTTGGCCAATTTCAATTTCTCTCAATTATTAGGCATCGATATTTCTGAAGAGGCCATTTATAAGGCCCGCCAAAATTTTAACAATTTCGAATTTCAGTGTTTATCTAGCCTCAAGTTAGATCAGATCGAGCGCTCATTTGATCTTATTTTAGATGCTCACCAAATTCATTACTTACAATCTAAAGATGAAATTTCTCAGTATATAAGAAATGTCTTTAAGCGTTTGAATAGTGGGGGAGTTTTTTGTTTTGAAGCGATGGTTAAGAGCAAAGAGATGCTTCTTACTGACCTATCAGTTACAGTTCTCGACTACCTTGAATATGAGAAGATCGTGACTGAAGCAGGGTTTCGCATTATCTATTTGATGCTGCCAAATGGGCGTAAAATTATTGCAGATAAAAAAAGAAGGGCCGCTCTTTCGAGCGACCCGGATGTCTTACTGGTCATTGCTACTAAGGAAGACGTAGCAAATTAGTTACAGATTCCCAAAATATTTCCGACTATTCTTCGTCGTGTGGAGTACGCCCCACTTCTAATCTTTTCTCCTTTTGTTGCTTGAGTCTTTCTACATATAGAAAACGAATATCTCTTGCAGTTAGTACATCTCCATTTGCTAATTGGATTTGTGCACCATCTTTAAATCCTTCAAGATTCCCAAAAGTCTTTTTAATTTTTGCAACACTTGTGATGTCGAGGAATTCACCATTGAAGGTCTCAATTGCCATAGCGCGATCTAGTTTTTGGATCTGCTCTGGCGTGATTCTCTTCATAGTTCTTGCGTGAACTTTCTCTTGGATTGTTATCGATAACATAACTAATCCTAAAGTGATGTAAAGTGCTCTCCTTAATGTACTTTTCATAATGGCCTCTTTTCCGCTAAGTTCGTTCTTCCTGAAGCCTTCAGCTTTAAACATCCTGTTTAAGAGCTTTGTTGCTATAGTAAAAGCATGAACTGTGCCAAAAATTGAACACGTACAATCAGCTACTTAGAGATTTATGGGTGGTGTCGTATGGGAAAGGGGCGCTTTTTGGCCCTATCTATGAACAACAAAGGCCCCAAAATGGGGCCTTTATGCATATTTGATTTGTATTTTAGATTAAGCTTTTAGACAGTCTTCGGCCTGCTCTGGATTTTCTGTACACTCATCCTTCTTGTCGCAGAATTGGCAATCTTCACCAATTAGCTTTCCAAGTCCACCACATGAGCCTTGTAGCTTACGGTTAGAAATAATTACACCAACGGCCATTCCTGTAATTGATAGAGCAAGAACAGCGAAAGTAATTAGGAATAGTTTAATGTTAGCATCCATAAAATTCTCCAATAGAAAAATATCCGATTAGATTACTCTGTCACCTTATCAAATCCTGGCGTTGATGTCTCTAAATACTTTGCTGAACCATCGTCAGAACGATAGATGAAGAACGCCTTCAAGTTATTTTCTTTAGCGTAAGCAATTGCTTTCTTTGCACCCATGGCCATAAGGGCCGTTGCCCAAGCATCCGCATCCATACAAGTCTCAGAGATAACACTAACTGAAGCAAGTTGAGATTCAACAGGTGAACCTGATTTGAAATTTATTGTATGCTGGTAGCGCTTGCCACCTTCTTTGAAAAAATTTCGATAGTCGCCAGATGTTGCTAAGGCAACATTCTTGATTTTCACAACCTTCACAACTGGATTACCATCT
The DNA here is from genome assembly GCF_047085025.1 of Halobacteriovorax sp. RT-2-6. Taxonomy (NCBI): domain Bacteria; kingdom Pseudomonadati; phylum Bdellovibrionota; class Bacteriovoracia; order Bacteriovoracales; family Halobacteriovoraceae; genus Halobacteriovorax; species Halobacteriovorax sp. RT-2-6. The sequence goes on along the minus strand of NZ_JBKIYH010000001.1, from coordinate 732,634 downwards.
TTATTACTAGGGGACTCAACACCAATACGCCACGGGCGTGTTAGAGATTCGCCCATTGTTCTAACTTCACCGCCAACTTCGACAAGAGCGTTCTTAATTCCTTTGGCCTGTAGAAGTTCAACAAGTGCATCAACACCGTAACCCTTGGCCGATGCAGATAAATCAAGATACACACCATCAATACTTTTTGTTAAGATGCCATCTTTAAAGATTATCTTTTCGTAACCAACTTTCTTCTTGGCCTCTTCAATATCTTCTTTTGAAGGAATCTTGCGTTTTCCAGTTGGACCAAATCCCCAAAGGTTTACAAGCGTTCCGATTGTTGGATCAAATGTACCATCAGTCTTCTTTGCAACGTCTAGGGCGTGCTTTAGAGTTCTGCTAAAGTCTGGGCCTGGATAGAATTTTTCACTCTTGGACATTTTATTAAAGAGTGAAATTTCTGAGTCATTGATGTAAGTACTCATGGCCTTGTTGACTTCATCTAATCTTATCTCAATATCTTTTTTTACCGAATCCTCGTCGAATCCATTAGGTGCAAGATACTTGATATGGTATGTCGTACCCATGGTCGGGCCAGTGGCACTATAAATTTGCAGTTTTTCACTTTGACATGAAGTTAACAGGCCTAATAAAAGGCCCATTCCAAATATAAAGATTTTGTTAATTCTCATTAATTAAACGCCTGTTCCTCAAGAATTTTTCTTTCGCTATCTAGGTCTCTATTGTCGGCCTTTTCTTCACTAAATTTTTCGCCGTAGCGCGCCTTAAGCTTTGTGATATTGCGCTCCATTACATCTTCAAATTTAATCCCAAGTTCATCACCAACGATGGCCATGTACCAGAAAAGATCACCAAGTTCTTCTGCTAGATTTACTCGGTCAAGCTCCTTACCATAGAATATATGCTTCTTTAGAGCATCGAGGAATTCTCCAGCTTCCGTCGAAAGACCAATTCCAGCGTGAAGAAGTCTCTTAATTCCATCGTCATTTAGACGTGTGTTCATCGCATCAAAATCTCTTGATTCTGTTCTAATTGCATCACTCATATATTTTTGTGAGTCCATAATTTCTCCTGTGAAAAGTTGGGTAGTTGATCGAACTTTATCACTTTGATTTTTATCTAGTCAAAGCTTGCCTGTGCAAAAAGAAAACTTCACGAACTGTTAAGATATAAGGTATATTAACGTGCCTAAATTATTAATTTTGTAATAGCCGCAAAGCGGTAAAATGGATTTAAATCAAATGGATAAATTCGACTTTTCAACACTATCAAGTTCAGACATTTCTTACATTGACTCTCTCTACGAACAATACGAATCAAACCCGATGGAAGTAGAAGAAAGTTGGCGCAACTTTTTTCTAGGTTTTGAATTCGGTGCCGGTAAAGGTAGCACAAGTGCCGGTGGTGAAGTAAGTGATGAGAAGTTACGTAAAGAATTCAACGTATTCAGACTAATTCAATCTTTTAGATCAAGAGGACATCTTCTTTCGGATACAAATCCAATTCGTCCAAGACTAGATCGTCATGCACGTATCTCTCTTCAAGACTATGATCTAACAGATGCTGATTTAAACGAAGTATTCACTTGTGGTGAGTTTGTTGGCCTTGGTGCTACGACTCTAAAAAATATCATGGACCACATGATGAAGCTTTACTGTGGAAAGATCGGTGTTGAGTATATGCACTCAACTGATACTGAGATGAGACGTTGGTTTAGAGAAGAGTTTGAAACAACTTACCTGAACAAAAATTTCGATGTTGATAAGAAAAAAAGAATCCTACACAAATTGAATGAAGCAAATGTTTTTGAAAACTTTCTTCAAACAAAATATACGGGACAAAAAAGATTTTCACTTGAAGGTGGAGAGTCGACAATCCCAGGGCTTGATGCATTTATTAACGAAGGTGCAAGACTAGGTGCTAAAGAATTTATTATCGGTATGGCACACCGTGGACGTCTAAACGTTCTAGCTAATACTCTAGGGAAAACTTATGAGTATATCTTTTCTGAATTTGAAGGAAACTCTCTTGAGCAACTTGCTGGTCAAGGTGATGGTGATGTTAAGTATCACATGGGATTTACTTCAGTAACTAAGACTGAAGATAATAGCGAAGTTTACTTAAAGCTTCTTCCAAACCCATCACACTTAGAAACAGTTTCACCAGTAGCAACTGGTTATGCTCGTGCTCAAATTGATATTGCTTACGATGGAGATGAGAGCAAGATTATCCCAATTGTTATTCACGGTGATGCGGCCGTTGCGGGACAAGGGATTGTTTACGAAACACTTCAAATGTCTGAGCTTCCAGGTTACCGCACTGGTGGATCTCTTCACTTTGTTATTAATAACCAAATTGGTTTTACTACTGACTTTACAGATGCCCGTTCATCACACTACTCAACATCTGTTGCTAAGATGCTAAATATTCCAGTTATTCACGTAAATGGTGATTGTCCAGAAGACGTTGTTTACGCATGTGAGCTTGCAGTTAAGTTCAGACAAAAATTTAAGCGCGATGTTTTCGTTGATATGGTTTGTTACCGTAAGCACGGACACAACGAAGGTGATGAGCCGAAGTATACTCAACCAGAATTATACGGGATGATTTCAAAGCATAAGAATCCTCGTGAAATGTATATTGAAGAGCTTGCTAGTCACGGTGCAGTTGATAAGGCCGTGGCAAAAGAAATGCAAGAAGAATACAAAAACCTTCTTTCGGATCGTTTTAACAATGTTAAGCAAAATGTAATTCCTAAGAAAGTTCCAGGGCCTCACCAGCAGTGGAAGAACGTTCGTTTTTCAACTCTAGAGGATTTTACTAATTCACCTGATACAAGTGTTGATAAGAAGACACTTGAGAATATTATTTCATCAATCACGCAGACTCCTGAAGGATTTAAAACTCTAAGAAAAGCACAAAAGCTTCTTGATCAAAGAAAGGCTTCTTTTGAAAATGGTCAAATTGATTGGGCACTTGCTGAGTTATTTGCGTACGGCTCGATCCTAACTGAAGGTAACGATGTACGCTTCTCTGGTGAAGACGTTATTCGTGGGACATTCTCACACCGTCACGCAAAAGTTTTTGATGAGAAAACAAATAAAGCATACTGTGGCCTTGAGCACCTAACGACAGGTCAAGGAAACTTCTATATCTATAACTCACTTCTTTCTGAGTATGCGGTACTTGCATTTGAATATGGTTACTCGCAAGCAACACCTCACGCTCTTAATATCTGGGAAGCACAATTTGGTGACTTCACTAACGGTGCTCAAATCGTAATAGATCAGTTCATTTCAGCAGCAGAAAGTAAGTGGAGAAGAATGTGTAACTTAGTAATGCTTCTGCCTCACGGTTATGAAGGAGCAGGACCTGAACACTCTTCTTGTCGTCCAGAAAGGTTCTTACAGCAATGTGCTGAAGAGAATATGGTTGTTTGTAATATTACAACTCCAGCAAATATGTTCCATGCTCTTAGACGTCAGCTTAAGTGGGAGTTTAGAAAGCCTCTTGTTGTTTTCACTCCGAAGTCACTTTTAAGACATCCTCTATGCCAGTCAAAAGTTGAAGACTTCACAACTGGTAAGTTTGAAGAAGTATTTGATGATACTTGGGTGAACCCAAAAGACGTTAAGAAGGTCGTTCTTTGTACAGGTAAGATTTACTACGATCTACTTAAGTACCAACAAGAAAATGATCGTAAAGATGTTGCAGTTGTTCGTCTTGAACAATTATATCCTCTTCCAACTGAAAAAATTAAGGCGATCCTTGATAAGTATCCAAACGCAACACATCGTTGGGTACAAGAAGAGCCTTCAAATATGGGAGCATGGATGCACTTAAATCGCTGGCGCGATACTTTTAGAGATATTGATTGTATCTCAAGAAAAGCTTCGGCATCTCCTGCGACAGGATACGCTTCAGTACACATGAAAGAACAAGAAACAATTGTAGAGAATGCATTTAAATAAATAAGGAAAAGAAAATGGCAATCGTAAAAATTACTATTCCACCAATTGGTGAATCAATTACAGAAGTTGCTCTAGGTGAGTGGCTAGTAGCTGACGGTGACTATGTTAGTGAAGGTGATGAACTAGTTGAAGTTGAATCAGATAAAGCAACACTTCCTCTTCCTGCGGAAGAAAGTGGTATCATTAGAATTATCGCAGAAGAAGGTGCTGAACTTGAAATTGGTGCTGTTGTAGCTGAGTTAGATACATCTGCAGCTCCGACACAAGCTTCAAGTGATGATGCTCCTACAACAGTTGAAACTCCAAATACACCGGCAAGTGCTCCAGTTTCGGGTGGGGATAAGAATTATCCATCTCCAGCTGCTGCAAAAATTCTTGCAGAAAAAGGCGTTAGTGCTGGTTCAGTTGCTGGTTCAGGTAAAGATGGACGTATCACTAAGGCTGATGCAATGAACGCAAGTGCTGCTCCAAAAGCTGCTCCTGCTGCCGCTGCAAAGCCTGCTCCTGCACAGGAAATTGCTGTTCAAGCTCCAATGGGTGGTGCAAGTAGAGCAAAAGAAGAAGTAAAAATGAAGCGTATTCGTAAGACAATTGCTAAGCGTCTTGTGGAAGCAAAGAATACGACTGCAATGCTTACGACATTTAACGAAGTTGATATGTTCAATGTAATGGAGCTTCGTAAGAAATATAAAGATGCTTTCAAAGACAAGCACGACATCGGACTAGGTTTCATGTCTTTCTTCACAAAAGCATGTACAAAAGCACTTATGGAAATCAAAGGTGTTAATGCACAAATTGATGGTGAAAATATCATCTATCACGACTATGCAGATGTTGGTATCGCGGTATCAACTCCAAAAGGTCTTGTTGTTCCAGTAATTAGAAACGCAGAAAGCTTAAGCCTTGCTCAAATTGAAAAAGAAGTAAGAAGACTTGCTCTTAAAGGGCGTGATGGAAAGCTTACAGTAGATGAAATGACTGGTGGTACATTCACTATCACAAATGGTGGTGTTTTCGGTTCAATGCTTTCAACTCCAATTATTAACGTTCCACAATCAGCGATTCTAGGAATGCACAATATTGTTGAAAGACCAGTAGCTGTAAACGGTCAGGTTGTTATTCACCCTGTAATGTACTTAGCACTTTCTTATGACCACAGAATCATCGATGGTAAGGAATCAGTAACATTCCTTAAGATGGTTAAAGAGATGATTGAGGATCCGGCCAGAATGCTACTGGACATCTAATAAGTATATTAAAGAAGATTAAGGATTATATATGAGTAAAGAATTTGATGTTGTTGTTATTGGTTCAGGCCCTGGTGGATATATCAGTGCCGTACGTTGCGCGCAACTTGGTATGAAGACAGCAATCGTAGAAAAATATAATACACTTGGTGGAACATGCTTAAACGTTGGATGTATTCCATCGAAAGCATGGCTTGATTCAAGTGAGAAATTTCATGAAGCAACTCATGAATTTGAAGCACACGGAATCACAACAGGTAAAGTAAAGGCCGATATTAAGAAGATGGCAGAGCGTGTAGCTGGTGTTGTTGCAGATACTTCTGGTGGTATTACTTACTTAATGGGTAAGAATAAAGTTGAGACTTTCCATGGGTTTGGATCTTTCGTTGATGCTCATACTCTTAAAGTTTCAGGTGAGAAAGAGGAAACTCTTAAGGCCAAACACTTCATTATTGCAACTGGTTCAAAGCCAGCGACAATCCCTGGGATTGAAATTGATAAAGAAAGAATTATCACTTCAACTGAGGCCCTAAAGCTTGAAACACTTCCAAAGCACTTCATCGTAATTGGTGGTGGTGTTATTGGTCTAGAGCTTGGTTCAGTATTTTTAAGACTTGGTTCTAAAGTTTCTGTTGTCGAGTATGCAGATTCAATTCTTGCGACAATGGATAAAGACTGTGCAAAAGAGATGACTAAAGTTCTTAAGAAACAAGGTATGGAATTCTATACTGGTCACGGTGTAACTGAAGTTGTTAGAAAGGGCGAGAAGGTAATCGTAAAAGCTAAGAATAAGAAGAACGATGAAGAAATCAAATTAGACGGTGACTACTGTCTAATGGCAGTTGGACGTCGTCCATATACTGACAATCTTGGTCTTGAAAATGCTGGTGTAAATCTTGATGAGCGTGGGCGTGTTATCACTGACGATCATTTAAGAACTAACGTTTCTCATATCTATGCGATTGGTGATGTTACAACAGGTGCTATGCTTGCTCACAAAGCTGAGGAAGAAGGTGTTGTTTGTGCTGAAATCATTGCTGGTCAAAAACCACATATTAACTACAATCTAATTCCAGGTGTTGTTTATACTTGGCCAGAGGTTGCTTCAGTTGGTGTAACAGAACAAGAGCTAAAAGCTAATAAGACTCCATATAAAGCAGGGAAGTTTCCATTTAAAGCAAGTGGACGTGCTCGTGCTTCAAACGAATCAGCTGGTTTTGTAAAAGTACTTGCTTGTAAAGAAACAGATGAGATTTTAGGAGTACACATTGTCGGTCCTCGTGCTGCTGACTTAATTGCAGAAGCAGTTGTGGCAATGGAATTTAGAGCTGCTGCTGAGGATATTGGACGCATTTGTCATGCGCACCCAACTTACTCTGAAGCATTCAAAGAAGCTGCTCTTGATGCTTTTGATAAAAAACCTTTGAACATCTAAGCAAATATTTTAAAGGCACCTTAGGGTGCCTTTTTTATTTCACCTGAAGACAACTCAAAACTCCCATCCAAAAATATTTTTCGAATTAAATAACCATCAACTTTTTCATTTGCTCGACGCTTTTGAATGAGAAGTTGTATCGGTTTTGAGAAGTTACAAGAGTTGGCCGTCTCTAAATCTTCATTAAAGAAAATTGTTCGAGGTGGACACTTAAGTTCAAGGGTAATTTTATCTTTCTCATCAAAGTAGTGGGCTAGGCCTTCTGATTCTGCTAACCATGGCCTTTGATCGTTGACGATGATAACTTCATCTTCTTTTTTTTGAAACGCTTTAAATGCCTTATATAAGCTTGATTCTGATGGCCTTGTAAAAAGATAGCTATGAGGATTGTGACGGGCAAAGTTTAGTTTTGTTAGGACTTCTTTTTGAGAAAAGCTATGTCCTAAACGGTTTAGAAGTTCGCCATGCGACTCAATAGCAACGACAGGAGCATTAAGTTGGGTGATAATATCATCAAGAATTTTACCAACTGGAAAATAGAGAAAGAAGTAATCAATTTTATGGTTTTTAATTAATTCCTCTTTAAAGACATCGTTGATAAAAATATGTTTTGTGTCTTTGAGTTTGTCGAGGCCATATTCGATGCGCTCTTTGACTGGTTCAATACTAATGACTTTAATATTTGGAAAGAAGTGATTGGCCACGAATGCCATCTTTGCATAGGATGCGCCAATATCACATACTGTGAGTTCTTTATAATTCTCTAATTCATTTAGCTTTTGTAGAATTTCATAAAAGTCTAAGAGTGAGGTATTAATGGCCTCTTCTTTTAGGCCACATAGGTAGAGTTCTTCGGAAGATTTTAAATTATTCTTATTTAAAATCTCTTCGGTGATTTCAATAACTTCTGTTTGAAAGCCTATTAAATCGGCCAATTTTTCTTCTTTTTTTTGTAAGTGGTTTTTATTGTAATTATCCAAAAATCAATACCTTATTTGGTTTCAAATAGAAGTTTGTAAACAAAAACAGAGTAAATAGCTAATATTATTAAATTTTAGTTTAAATCTTACCGATATACTAGAAAGAATAGTAGAGGAAGTATTGAAGAAACTTTTCATTGCAGACACATTCACAACTTTTAGAGAGATCGATCTTAATGATCTCTATATTGAAGCGCTTTCTGGAATCGTTTTTTCAAACCAATTTGGTTTTGACGTTAAAAAGTCTCAATGGGTTGAGTTGTCTAAGATGAGTTTACCTCGTGTAATTACAGATGCTCTTAAGCAAGCTCCTGAGACATTTGAAAAACCAGCTTCGGCACCAAATGGATACATTATTAAATTGGAAGAATTAGAAATTAAGAATAATCATAATAATGATCTATTAGATGCAATTTCAAAAATTGTAAAAGAAGAAGTTTCTGCAATTGGTGTACAACTTCGAGAAGAGTTTAGTGAGAAAATTTCCTCTGTAGAAGAGAGAATCGGTGATATCACGCAACTTGTTGGCTCTTCGAGTGGTGATCGTAGTGAGGCCATTCTTACAAAATTAGAGTCTGTGTTAGATGAAACAAGTTTAATTAGCGATGTAAATCGTAAGATTACAAAAGTTCTATCAACAACGCGTGAACTTGAGGATGGAAATACTAATACTCAAGAATATCAATCAAAGTTTAATGCTCTTAAAATAAAATATAAAAATCTTGCAGTTGAAAATAAATTAGCAAGAAAGAATCTTTCAAAGGTTATTGCTAAGGCCAAGGCCTTAAATGCTAAGTTAGAAGTCGCTGAACAAGAGTTAGCAAATTTTAAATCATACACAGATAGCAAGATTGGAATTTCGGCCGTAAATGATTCAGTTGAAATTGAAGAAGTTGTTAGCGAAGATAACACTCCAAGTACTCCAAGGATTAACCTCATTCCTCGTGACTCTCTTGTACTAGAAGACGAAGATCGTACGGTTGAAATTGATCTTAGTGAAGAGGCCACTGGTGAGTTTGATATCTCTAGTGGAGGGCTTGAAATTGCAACACGTGCACAAGCTGATGATGAAGAACTTGATCGCTTGAATATAGAAGGCCTTAAGAACGGTAAGTCGTTTGAAATTTCAAATAAGAAAACATGGCAATACGATACAGGAGCTGGCGTTGTCGGTCCTTTACGTTTTGATGAAATGCTTGTTGATTTTGAAAAGAAGATTGTTACGTCTTCCACTCTTGTTAAAAAGAAGGCAGGTGCACCTTGGGTTGCAGCAAAAGACTGTCTTGAGCTTAATACACAAGCACAACTAATATTTGAAGATAAAGAAAATCCTGAAAATAATAAGTATCAAATCGAAAGAACTGAGTATCGTGTCGAATTACAAGAACTAGTTTCATTCTCGCTTGTTGGTGTTCAAAAAGAGTATAAGGGATACCTTACTAACTTATCACTAAGTGGTGGCTTTGTTGAAGTGACTAAGTTTGAGAAAGAATTTGACAAAAATACTCGTGGAACGATTTATATCTCAGAGGGGATTTTTGGCCGCGCTGTCGCTATTGACTTCACAATCATGAGGGCATCTAAGAATCGTCCAAGAGGCTTTGGTCTTCGTTTTGAGTCTGTTTCAGACGCAATTATGGAAGTTATCGGAGAGTGTATGATTGATATTCTCAACGATAATGAAGAAGCAAAAAAAGCAGCTTAATCAACTATTTCGCAATGCACATTAAAAAAACAGACTAGATCAGTCTAAGTTCTTGAAAAAATAAATGTATCCGTTGATAATTAAGAAAAGGAAATGGTGGTTCGGGCGGGACTTGAACCCGCACGGGGTTGCCCCCACTGGATTTTAAATCCAGATTGTCTACCAATTCCAACACCGAACCGCTATTTGTGTTTAACGATTTTGGACTATAACGTGTATATTTGTCAATTCAAAAAAACTACTAAATTCATTTTTCTTTTACTTGCAATTTTTATTGTAGGTTGTGCAACAAAAAAAATTGTCCTTCCCACATCGCAAGTTAAGCCTACTTGGTTTGCAGGAGAGGGGAATTTTAATTATCTAACTTATGAAGGTAGAGTTGTTCCTCACTTATTCTTCGACTTTGCACCTCGTATGGATATGCGTACTAAACTTGTAGACGTTTTTATTACGACGCCCCGTGATAGTGAAGTTAACTTTGAGCTCGATTTAGTTAGTGGACGAATTTTTAAAGAAAGAAAATTATGTAAAGAAAAAGACATCTGGAATGATTATACTTCTAAAGTTCATACTCCAAATTTTTCTTGGGCCGTGATTCCAAGACTTCTTGGGCGTAATGGAAAACCTCAACGTGTAGCTGTTTTTGGTGATCTAAAATACCTTGTTGATGGAAGTTTTCCACGAGAAGAAACTGTTCAGGTACAAATAATCGGAGGGTATATCTTGAAGTCTTGTTTAACAGGACTATGCGACCTAAATGATGACTGGGAGTCTGAAGTTATACTTGTTGCAAAAAGTATGCTTGATGAGTCTCTTCAAGAAGTACAGGGCCTAAATACTCTAAAAAAATATGTGGATTGGGGATATGCCAAAGCATTTATTGAAAACTCAATGGGAAGAAATGATGTCGGCCGAAAATTAAAGGGTGCTTATCGTCTTGAGTCTCCAATTCTTCCAAATCGCGCCCTGAAGTATGTTATAAACTCTGGTCATCTATTTTCTAATGATGAACTTCAAACACTAAAAACATCTTGCCGAAAAGTTTATGATGATGCTCTTGATATTTTTCAAAAAGAAGAAGGGCTTTCGAAACGCTTTATCGACTTTTATCGTAATCACCTTGATCGATTCAGTCTATGTCGTAAATATGTTCGACCTTTCAATATACAAAAAGAGAAAGATAAACATTGGAAACTTGAGTTCTTAACTGCTTTTGAAAATGCTGTTCATACAGGTTACTATTTTGATTGTCGCTTAAAGACATGGGTTCGCAACGTGAGAAATAGTAAAGGTAAATTCGTTGTGGATCAAAGAAAATTAATTGGAGGTTGTCGAGATAATGAAATTGCTGCTTCATTTCCTGCAGCGATAACATTATTATCTAGTGCATCCAATTCGGGAGCACCATACTATCGTTATATTGAATATGATAGTGGGGCAGACACATTCAATCAAAAGATATATAATTGGGTGTGGTCAAATGGAAAGAAACAAAGCTGTGCTCCTAAAGAAGAGAATTCAGCGCCGATTTTTCCTTATGATGTAAGATTCACTTTAGAGTAATTGGAAAACTAAATAGATGAATATTTTTGAAGTAACAGATATAGTTCAAGTTAAGTCAAAGGCCGAGCTTTCAATGTTAATGCTGGCACACTTTGATGATCAGCATATTGTCTTTACTGGCCTATCTTGTATAGATCTTCTAAATGCTAACGACTTAAAGGATAAATATAATCTTTTAAATTCTCGTTTCTTATTGATTTATCAATTTCAAAATCTAAATGATCATAAACGAATTTTTTATGCACTAGCTTTAAGTTATGGGCAAACGGCACAATCTTTTGGACACTTATTTGAGTCAATGACTTGGTTTGAAGCAGAAGTTAGTCGTAACTATGGTGTACATTTTTATCGCAAAACAGATCGCATACAATATGAGATTGTCTCTCCTAAAGCAATGTACTATTTAGAGAAGGATAATCATCTTCTAGATGAATCTCAGCTCGAACTTTGCTCTGATTACTTTGCGCCTTTAAGTGTTACAGGGGAAGAAATTGAAGTTCCTATTCGAAAATTTGACTCGTCAATTTCAGATTCTAAAATTCGTTTTAATATAGATGAAGATCATATCGATGATGTTGCGTTTGACTTTGATTTTAATAAATCAAAATCAATAGAAAAGAATATCGAAGGTAAGGGAGTTGATGAGGCTATTTCGCTTTTATTAGATTCTGATCTTCCTCTAAAGAATATTACATCTCTTCTTGCTCTCGAACTCAACGAGTACATTACAAGCAAAGTTAATAGTAGTGCTGTGAAAATTCATCGCATGTTTATTTATGAAATTTTTTGTGCACTTGAAAACTTAAAATGTTTAGAAAGAGTATTTAATCGATCTTCTTTCAATGAAGTTTATCAGATCCTAAATCATCAAGTTGAAACTCTTTCAGGCTTAATTAATATAACTGATATTAAAACGAAAGATGATCTTGTAAAACTTATTAATACTGAAGATCGCAAATGGGTTTATGATGTTAGAGATCGTATTCATGACTATCAAGATGTCGTTACTGATATTTTAGCGACAGTTGAGGGGAATAAATTCTTTCTCAATTTAGATAATTATTTTAATTCTAATCTTGCTGCTTTAGGCTTCTCTCTTAAGTCTATGCCACTACAAAGTTATGGTTATCAATACAATATCAAAAAGTATGAGCCTTTCTATGAGTACAATGATCTGGCAAAAGCGGAATTCTTGGCCCTAAAGGGAACAACTTACGAATTACTTTTAATTCGATTAAAAGAACTAAAAAATACATATTCAAATATTATAAAAATTTGTGAAGAGTATCCTATTATTAGAAATGAAAGTGATACTGATACAAATATAACTAAATCTGGAATTTTTCTTGCTACAACTCAGGTTTCATCTGGTGAAGTTTCAATCCTATCGTATATTAAAGAAGATGGTATGTTAGATCGATTTCACTTAATGTCACCAACAATGGCAAACTTAAAATACTTCTCTAAAAGATTAAAGAAATTTGCACTTTCACAAATTGCTTGTGAGTGGAATGCTTTAGGAATTAGTGAAGAGGAAATTATAAAATGATTCTTTCAAAAAATATTTATAGAAATAGATGGCGCCTTGCAATTTTTATCAAAAGAGTTGCTCTGTATATAAAGTTAAAAAGACTTCAGTAGGTCACGTACTAAAATTTCATTTTCTGAAAAGACAAGTGGTGTTTGTGCAAATAGCGGAGCTATTTGATTGATAAATAGACTTCGGTCTTGTTCGATTGCACCAAAGGACTTTGTAATTGGAGTCACCATCTGAGTATCTAAGAATGGAATTGCGTATTGCTTGATGACAGAAAGAATTGCTAGTAAAGCAATTTTTGAAGCATTTGATTCCTTGTAGAACATTGATTCACCACTTAAGAAGTGTCCCATGCTTACGCCGTAGAGTCCTCCAATTAGGTCTTTTTCTTGATTCCATACCTCGACACTATAAGCAAGATTTTGATGAAAAAGATTAAAGTAGCCTTCGACGATTTCATCAGTAATCCAAGTTCCTTCAATGGAGTCTGAGTGAATCTGCTGACAGTTTCTGATCACAGATAGAAAGTCTTTGTTAAAGGTAACAGTCCAGTCACACTTTTTTATAAACTTAATAAGAGAACGACTTATTTGAATGTCTTCAAGGCGAATAACTCCTCTTTGTGGAGGGGAAAACCAAGCTAGGGGATACTCTTGAGATATTGGCCATGGAAAGATTCCATTTTGATACGCCAATAAAAGGGAGTCATGGTGGAGATCTCCACCAATAGCTAGTAGCCCTTGCTCATCTGCGACTTCGACTGGTGGGAATTCAATTATTGGCACTAATCATGGCCTCCATCATAAGAGCACTCATTGCGGCCCCTACTTCAAGTGTTGTTCGAGAGCCTTCTTCGCTTAAGCCTACAAGTGGAGCAATTTCAACCATGTCTGCACCAGTTAGGTAAAAGGCATTAGTAAACTCTTTTATCATTATAGCACATTCGTGTGGCATCAGTCCCTCTGGTTCAGGTGTGCCTGTTGCGCTGGCAACACTTTCATCGAGGGCATCAATATCAAAGCTAATATAAATTTCTTCAATTCCTTGGGCCTTAAGTTCTGCTACTGTTTTAAGTGCTAATTCTTTTGCTCCTATTTCCTTAACGTCTTTTGCCCAATACTGATTGAGTCCAAATTCACTTTCCCAGTGTTCTTTTGATTTTCCAGTTGAACGAATGCCAAATTGATAGCAATGCTTTGGTGTTTCAAGATCATCCAGAACATGAGTTAGCCAAGAACCAAAACAATAATCAATACCAAGTCTTTCTCTTAACAGGTCAGTATGCGCATCAAAGTGAATAAGGCCTACTTTCTTTCCAAGTGATCTTCTATTGTTGATCCATGATTTTACTAGTGGAAAACTTACTGAGTGATCTCCACCGATACTGAAGATTTTTAAATCCTTATTATGTTTAAAGACTTCATCAACACTTGCTTTGGCAATACTTAGTGGAGAGACACTTAAGTTCTTTCCACCGTACAATGCATTTTGTGCACTCTTTATTGTTTCATCATTTAAGTACTTGTCATGCAGAAGGTGAGGAATAACTCTAATATCACCTAGGTCAAAACATTGCTTATAAGTATCTAAATGGTCTTCGATTAATGTGTTTCTTAAGAATAAAGGTCCCCAGTTTGCACCTCTTTGGATCCCTCCTCCACAGTCGGATGCGACACCAAGAATTGCACAACCTTTTACGTTAGAAAGTTTGTTAAGTTCATTACTCCATGCCGATCTGATTGCGGCATCTTCAGTCGTTTTATAAAGCACTTGAGTTAGCTTATCTTTTCTCTCTTTTGCTGTGTTAACTGTGAATACACCAAAGCCTGGAGGGCAAAGGTAGTCATTTAATAATGTTTCATTCTTGTCACTCATATATATTCCCTTAAATTTAAATTAAAAAATCGCCTTTTACACGAGAGCTTAGTAGTGCTGTCTTGTAAAGGTCAAGGTCTTGATCGTGTAGGTAATCACGAATCACACGCTTTTCAAACTTTATAATAGCATCGTTAATTCCCTTGTACACTCCTGCAATATGGGAACTTAGAGTTATATTTGAAAGTTGCTTAAATTGATTAAAGTCTATTGGCTCTTTCTCAAAGACGTCGATAATTGCATGAGCATCTTTATTATTACTTAGAAAGTTTATTAAGGCCTGTTGCTCAATTAATTTTCCTCTGGCCGCATTCATAATGAGAGTGTCTTTTTTTAATAAAGCAAACATCTCTTCATTAAGAATATGGTAAGAAGTCTTATTCAATGAACATGCCATGATGATGATATCTGACTTTGTCAGTTCTTCTTTTAGGTATTTGTTATTTTGCTGCTTATTTTGGTATGGATCGTAATAGCTAACTTTTACATTCAATGTTTCAAGAGCATTGCCAAGTCTTGCACCAATTGGTCCACGTCCGATGATTAGAGTTTTCTTTGTGTGCAAGAGTTCTCGATTATAGCTTCGTGCTTCATCCCATTGGCGTCTGTAAGGAATTTGTCCTTGATGATTGAGTAATGCTTGAAGGTAGAATTGCGCTACTGCATTTGCTCTAATCTCATTTCCTAAAACAATTGGGAATTTTGCTCTTTTCACAAACTCAAGTGAGAAGTTATCATAGCCCGAGTTTGGATGAATCCAGAGGACAATATTGGCGTGCTCTAGTGATTTAACAATACTCTCATTATTCGTATAGCTCGTTGAGATAACAATGACGCTTTCGCCCTCTGGGATCTCAATAGGTGTGTCCACGCACTTGATACCAAGTTGGCCTAGTGACTGCCTTTCTTTAACGCGAAAGGCCTCACCTTGATAGCTCGAAATTTCTGGTCGATAAAAGTAATAGTTCATACCCTTAATCTATCAACTTTTTCTTTGCTTTGCTAGAATCCGCTGTAAATTAAGTCTTTCTTGATCGTTTTACACTTCTTATAAGTGCGATAACGGCCATTTATCGTTGAGCGCTGATCATGATCAACAACTTTAATTAACTGACATGACTTTATCTTCTTTCTGAACATATCTCTTGATTCATCGTAGATAAAACCAAGATTATCTCCCATTTCTTTTTTAGTAATGCTAAATAGCTGATGTTTCTTATTGGCCTTAATTGAGGCAACAAATTCAATACCCGATCCTTTACGATAAGCATTTTCGATAATTTCATCTGGAGAAATAGTATTTCTTCCTAAGATATAACTTGTTGGCCATCTCTTGTGTCCATAAGCATGGTATGGAACCTCTGAGCATACGACCTTATCAAGAGTTGTGACATCGAAATTAAAATCATACTTCTTATTAAGTTGCTCTAGTGCAACCTTTGACACCATCTCTCTTGCCCACTTATTTTCTAGAATTCCTTTTTCACGAATAATTGTGATTTCATCAATTTCTAAAAAGTCTTCAAGGGAAACAAGGCGACTTCCTGGTCGAATCGACTCAACAATTGTTTTTCCTTTGCGAATATCATTATGATACTTTTTAATAAATGGTGTATTCCATAGTCCTGCTAGTTTAAGCTTTTGTTCTGTACCAAGATAAATGGCAATATGACCAAAGTGTCCTGGAATAAAAAAGTCTGTTGCAGCAAAAGGTGTTTTTTCTGCAATAATATCTAGCGGCTTTAGTACCGTCTCTAGGTAATCAAGTGCTCGTTCGTTAGCATACATATGACCATGGCGAAAACGCAGTTTTCCAACAAGGTTACCAAATAGCCCTGAGATAAAGTTTGTCGTACGATTAAAGATTTCAATAAACCAATCGCCAATACTGCTAAATTCAATTGCAGGGAGTCTCTTTCCAAGTAAATGTTTTTCGATCTCAAACTTCTCTACAAGAACAACACCTCTTGTTAGGTCAGGATTTAAAAGTTTTAGATAGTAGTAGTGATAATCAAGAAAGTTTCTAAGGTCTTCTTGTAACTCCTCATGGAATTTCTCACTCTTTGCAATTTTTGTAAATTGCTTAAGAATCTCAACTTGTTTTTCATTGTCGAGAATCTTAATAATCTCTTTCGTAACTTTTTTGATTGTTTTGATTTCATAAAAAATATTGTGAGTTACTAAGTAGAGGTTCACGTAGTTTAGTTTTGCAAGTAGGTTTGTCACCTTGATTTGTGCATACTCAAGTTCAGAATACGAGCGTTTATTAGAAAGGTCTTTTACAGTATAAAGACTCGATTTCTCCATAATGAGTGCGACTGTATTCATTAGATTACCAATGATTGATAAATCAGAACCTTTTATTGGCTTATGATCAATTGATTGTCGATAAATGAGTTTGCTATAATCGATAGTCACATTTACGAGATCACTACTTGCATTAATTAATTTTTCTAGCTCACGAATATTGTACCCAAGCTTTTGTGGGTCATAGTCAGTATCGTTTA
Source organism: Halobacteriovorax sp. RT-2-6 (assembly GCF_047085025.1). Lineage (NCBI taxonomy): Bacteria > Pseudomonadati > Bdellovibrionota > Bacteriovoracia > Bacteriovoracales > Halobacteriovoraceae > Halobacteriovorax > Halobacteriovorax sp. RT-2-6. The sequence continues at coordinate 715,811 of NZ_JBKIYH010000001.1, read as the reverse complement.
TTCTTTCTTGAATCTCATTGATTTGAGTCATTGTAGAATGGAACAACCTATTGTCTTCTTTGCTCTGGGCATGAGCGTAGAATACGTTCACAGTTAAGAGGAAAATGGCGATAATTTGTTTCATTTATTAGTCCTAATTTCTGAATTCTTTCGCGTCATTATGCCATTTTAGGTACTTAGCGTGTTGTAAATTGTAAAATTTTTAACTTTGTCTATTCTTTAGTGGGTCAAACTATGTTAAAAGGAATGTATATTTAAGTACTTAGAATAAGCGAAAGGAAAAACCATGATATCGATCAAGTCGAAACGCGAAATTGAATTAATGAGAGCAACGTCGAAATTAGCGGCTTCTACTCTTGAGTATATTGAACCATTCGTAAAGCCAGGTGTAAGCACTGAAGAGCTTAATAATCTTTGTCACGAGTATATTATTAAAAATGGTGCGTATCCTTCGCCATTAAATTATCACGGTTTTCCAAAGTCGGTATGTACTTCACTTAATGAAGTCGTTTGCCACGGAATTCCAAGTACAAAAGATGTTTTAAAAGACGGTGATATATTAAATATCGACGTGACAACATACTTAAATAAATTCCACGGTGATACTAATAAGACTTTCTTAGTTGGTAATGTTTCTGATGAAGTGAAGAAACTTGTTGATGTAACTTACCAATGTATGATGGAAGGAATTAAGCAAGTTCGTCCAGGTGGCCATATTGGTGATATCGGTGCTTCAATTATGGAGATCGCACACGATCACGGATACGGTATTGTTGAAGATTATTGTGGACACGGTATTGGACGAGAATTCCATGAAGATCCACAAGTTGTTCACGTTGGAAAAAGAGGTAAGGGCGCAGAAATGAAGCCTGGTATGACTTTTACAATTGAGCCAATGATCAACCTTGGAACAAAGGATTGTAAAGTTCTTAAAGATGGTTGGACAGTTCTGACTAGAGATAAGAAATGGTCTGCCCAATTTGAACACACAATCTTAGTTACTGAAGGTGGCTTTGAGATTCTTACTCTTAGAAGTTACGAGGTTCATCCTTAATTGTGAATACAAGCCTAATTGCACCAGATTTAAAAATTAATGATCCTTGTCGAGTTGAGCTTAGGTTTTCTAAGCTCAATGAAGTAAGAGAGTACTTTGTTGAAAGTGATGATAGTGCACTAAAAGATGTCATCATGACGATTCTTGAAAAGACGAAGAATACAAAGTCACAACTAATACTTGAAATCGAAAAAGCTCTAAGTGAAAATTCGAGTCATTCTCTTGAGCTATTTAGCTTCTTCAAAGAAGTTTTAAATTATTTCTCTCCTAATCAACTTATGGCCATTGATACGACAAATACACTTTGTCGCTGTTTTGGTGTTAGTCGCCAAGAAGTCGCAGCTTTAATTGAAAGGGGAGCAAGTGATCCTCTTACGATTACAAACCTGTCAAAGGCCGCTGGTGGCTGTGGTTCGTGCCTGGCTGATATTGTTCCGATGTTTAAATCAAATCGTGAGGAAAAGGTTATTCCTGCAGTTACCTTTAATGGTTTCAAAAAAGATAAGATTGCTGGAAAAAGACCATATCAATTTCTTTTAGAGGATATTTATCCAATGGTTGAAAAACTCGGAAAGATATCTGTCGAAGGCCTAATTGGTCACCACCTCTATGTCATTGGTGATGAACAAACTCCTGAGGCGCAAGATTTCATTAGTAAAGTCTCTTCGCTAGATTCTCAGCTTAGTGTATTCTTTATTTAGTTTGAGTTTGCTTAGGTTTTTGGCATTTCTTTAAGATAGCATCGACATTCTCTAAAGCATCATAAATCTTTAAAAGAGATTCTTTAGATCCTTTTAAAGTCTCTAAGCTTACTTCTCCTTCAAGATAGCGATAGCGAGCATAGAACTCTTTTAGGCCAGGAATATTAGACTCAAGGCAATCGGCACTACTTGCTTGGATTTGAATCTTTGCGAGATAATCCATTAGGATCTTAATCGACTTTAGACGAAACTCATTATAAGTCGACATCGAATACTTAACACCAATTCCACCGTCTTCTTCTTTGAAGTCGAAAATATTTCTTTGGCCAGTTGTCATGGCCTTAAGTAATTTAAGCGTCGGTGATTTACTCGGATCAGAACAAAACTTATTGTAGTAACCTTTAGAAAATTGCGGATTACCAACTGATGAAATCTCATTAATCATAATTTGATTTAAGTGATAGCGGGGCCCTGTCTCAAACCTTTTGGCATAGTAACTTTCTTCTTGTCCAAGACAGAGCAAGATCGTCTTTGCCTGTGTTGGAAGAGCTATCATAAAATTAACAATAAAAATTAATAATGGGTATTTCATTCGTTCTAACTGTGTTAAATTATTAGTATTAATTTATTTTACTTTAAGTATGGATGGAAAACTAGGGTAAGTTTTGAAAGAGATGGGTTTAATTGACCATTTAGAAGAGTTACGCTCTGCACTTATAAAGATATTAATCATAATTTTGATATCTTTCGTGGCCTGCTACGCCTATGGTGACCTCATCCAGGAAGTTCTTTTGAAGCCTCTGCGAGATGCTCTTGGTGATTTTGGAGGGGGAAAGGTTGTCTATCTTGGACTACTTGATAAGGTTCTTTCTCAATTTCAAGTAGCATTTTACTCAAGTGTTATTCTTTCTTGTCCTCTTTGGTTTTATCAGGTTTGGAAATTTATCTCTCCAGGTCTCTATGATCATGAAAAAAAGGCCGTTAGGCCATTTCTTATTATTGGGCTCTTCCTGTTTGCTATTGGCGTAAGCTTTGGTTACTTCATCGTTTTTCCACTAACATTTCAAACCCTCATGGGCTTTGGTGTACAAAATGTTGAAGCAACAATCGGTCTAAAAGATTACCTCGTTCTTTCAAGTAAGGTTCTTGTTTTCCTTGGCCTTATTTTTCAACTACCAAATGTACTTCTTATTTTAGGCTTTATGGGCCTAGTAACAAAGCAGTCCCTAGCTAATATGAGACGTTATGTTTATGTTGGCTTCGCTGTCGTTTCTGCTATGTTAACTCCTCCTGATGTCATTACAATGATGGGACTTTGGCTGCCGTTAGTCGTACTTTTTGAACTGGGTATTTTAGCTGTTGCGTTAATTGTTCACCCATATCTTTCTCGTCATCACATGAAATAGACGGTATGATTTCTTTATGAAATCACTACTAAAGAAACACGTATTATTAAGTTTAATTTTTGGCGTCTGCCTTTCATGGTTTTTTGCAACCGTCTTTATCGACTTCATTGCAGCTCCAAGTATTTTTAGAAATGTTAGCTCTCTAAAAGAAGCAGGAACTCTTGGTGGAATTATCTTCACATCGTTCAATATTATTGAAATGATTTTTGCTATTCTTTTGATCATCGCAGCTTTTCTTTATAAGAAAAAAGGGAAGGCTTCAATGGTGATGAAGTTTATTGCCCTAACAACACTTGTCTTGGCCATCGTTTATACAACTAAACTATCACCAGGTATTCGCGACTCTCAGATTGCAAAATCAAATTACACTCACACTGATGAAGAGTATCAGGTGTTTGAAGAGAAGCTTAGAGGTTATCATAAACTCTATGTACGACTTGATAGTTATAAACTTCTAGCTCTTCTTACAATGTGCGGAATTTCACTAACGAGTCTAATGCGTTTAGAGAGCAAAGAAGGTGAGGCGTGATCTTAGTTACAGGTGGCGCTGGATTTATTGGAAGTGTTCTTGTTGCAAAGCTTAACGAACTCGGACGTGATGATATCATTATTGTCGACCGCTTTGATCATGATCAGAAGTGGAAGAATTTAAAAGGCGTTAAATATGCTGAATATTTTCATGCTGATGAGTTTATCGACATTCAATTAGAAGAAGTTCATAAGCAGATTTCTTGTATCTATCACATGGGTGCTTGCTCATCCACAACTGAGATGGATATGGATTATCTGATGACTAATAATGTTGGTCATTCAAAGTTCTATTTTGACCTGGCATGTGATTTAAATATTCCATATATCTATGCATCTTCTGCGGCCACTTATGGTGACGGTGAGCTTGGCTATGAAGACAAAGAGGAGGAGCTTGGAAAGCTTCGCCCTCTAAATCCTTATGGTTACTCTAAGCAATTATTTGATGAGTGGGTTCTAAATCAAACTGATCGTCCAAAACATTGGTTTGGCCTTAAATTTTTTAATGTCTATGGCCCTAATGAGTATCATAAGGAAGAGATGCGCTCTCTTGTCCATAAAGCATACGAACAGATAAATGAAGTTGGAAAGGTTAAGCTCTTTAAGTCGCACAAAGAAGGGTATGAGGATGGTAAGCAGCTTCGTGACTTTGTTTATGTTAAAGATGTTGTTAATGCCATGATTGAGCTATCTGAGAAGGAGATGGCGAAGCACTCTGGTATTTATAATATTGGAACAGGTCGAGCCGATAGCTTTCTTAATCTCGTGAATCAAACGTTCATTGCAATGGGACGTGAGCCAAACGTTGAATTTATCGATATGCCTATGCATCTTCGTAATCAATATCAATACTACACTCAAGCAGATATGGATAAGTTTAGAAGAATACTTCCAAACTTCGAATTTCGTATCGTAGATGATGGTGTAGCCGACTATGTAAAGAATCATTTAATGAAGGATAATCCATATGTCGAAAGGTTCTAAAGAGTCGGGCTTTGAAGCAATTCTTGAGGCCATCTCTTTAATGAATAAAGAAGAGAAGGAAACTCTTATTTCTAATATCACAAAGATGGACTTTGAATTAGCAGATAAATTACGTGCGAGTATGTATCGTTTAAAAGATCTGCAATTTATCACACCACAGATGATGAGCGAGTTCTTAAGAGAAGTAAAAGTTGAAAGCTTAGGAAATGCCTTAAAGCTAGAAAGGGAAGAAGACCGACAGGGGATTCTTGCAAAACTTCCTAAAAGCATCCGAGAAGATATTCTTTTCTTTATCCAGAAAAAAGTTCCAAAGTCTCAGGCCCTAGAAGCACACCAGGAAGTCATGATAATCTATTCAAAGATGATCGATGATGAACGCTTGATTATCTCTCGAGACGATAAACTCGTTTAAACTCAACTAAAATTGAGGACTGGTGCGTTCTGACGGTGCCAATACTGGCCTTAAAAAGTCAGTCTGGCCCCAAAATTCATTTTTACACCACAAATTCCATAAAATTTATCCGAATTAAGGCCTTCAAAATTGGCACGCTCATTGCTTTATAATAAGCAGAGAAAGGAATCTCTCTAAAGTTATCAGGAAGAAAACTTTAGGTAAGACGTAATGGACTACTTATTTTTAGATTGAATGGAGATACTATGAACATTGAACAAAAAGAACACTTCAAAAACTTATTCATTAATCTTAAAAATCAGCTGGTCAGTACTACAGGAAGTGTCGAGCAAGTATTAACTAACGAGACTAGCGGTGACATTATCGACCAAACTTCTAATGAGAGAGATGCTCAACTAAAGCTAAAGCTTATGGGAAGAGATAAATTCCTACTTAACAAAGTTAATCGTGCTCTAGAAAAAATTGCAAGCGGTACTTTTGGAGAGTGTGAAGAGTGTGGAGAAGAAATCTCTATCAAAAGATTACATGCTAGACCAATCGCTACTTGTTGTATCTCTTGTAAAGAAGAGCTTGAAAGAGAAGAAAATTCTCGTACATATGAAAAGAGATCACATACAAACGGAAATGCAATGAGTGCACATAATAAGAACGTAGCATTTAAACATGCAGACGGTATGGATGAAAGTACAAATGTTGTTTCAATTGAAACTTTTGCAAGAAGCTTTGATGAGAAGAATGCAGCATTTTAAAAGATAACTTAAAGCAGAGGATAGATAGAAAAAAGGCCAGTTTCGAACTGGCCTTTTTTTATTTGAAATTTTATTTTGTTAAAACAACATAAAGAAGAATGTCTGCTTCTTCATTACTTAGTTCATCTCCAGAAGAGATTTCACCAGCTTCTTCTAATTCATATCTAATTAGATCTCTAATTGAATCAAGCGTATCTTGATCATCTCTTTCAATTGCTCTTTCAACTTCTTCACGATTAAGATTATTAATCGCTCTTGCTGTAACCTGTAGAGAAGATACACTTGCTGCAAAAGAAGTTTGAAAACCTAATGTTGCAGTCATTTCAGTATATAAACCTGCTGCATAAACCCAACCAGTTGTTACCATTGAGCTTGTGTCTAGAAAATCTCTTGTTGTTTCCAGGGCATTGGCCGGATTAGAGATTGTTAATGCCATTAGAATTGATAAAGTTAGTTTCTTCATTGCTTTCCTCAAATTATTCTTCAGATTCGTTTGGTATATATAGTGCTACATTAATAAGTTGATCAACATCTCTATCTGAAAGTTGATCAAGGCTTTCAATTTGTCCACCAGCTTTTAGGTCCTCTCTTACCATCTCTCTCAAAGAGTCGATGATATCAAGGTCATTTCTTTCAATAGCACGCTCGATTTCTTCTCTGTTATAAATTCCTAAAGATTCTTTAGTCATTTGTACTGCTTCTGACGGATTAAAAACCGCAAGTGATGCTAAAAATGTAGCATGAGTTACTGAACCTACTGCTTGAATTGCTAGTCCGATTGGCGCCACTGTGAAAGCTGTCGCAACAGATGTTGATGGCATATCTTCATTCATTAGACTTGGCATTGCTTGTGCACTATTTACAATTGTTGCAAAAGTGATCGTTGTAAGAAGTAATCTCTTCATTTCGTCATCCTCTTTTATTATTTTGTCTGGCCGACTATAAACGAAAAGAGTCTGGATAGGGCAAGTTTTGAAAATTATATAGAGCGAAAGGCCACCTTTTCTAAATATTAAGCTCTTAACTTCTTAATATCTCGAAAAGGTGGCGTGTACTTTTAGTTTATGTGATTTGATAATTCGCTAATAAGATCTTGAGAACGCTTTACGAATAGATCGCGCTCTTCTGGTTTTAGTCCTTCACTTGAGATACCCGCTAGGTCTTCAACATGCTGACAAAGTTTCTTTGCTAGGTCTTCATTCTTACCACTTGTGTGGATCTTGAATGCACTTTGAACTAGTGGATTTGTCGTATTAACGACAAGTGTTTTCTTAATAGGGAATTGGTGATCGCCACCCATTGACTGAGTCATTTGAGCAAAGCGTTTCATCGACTCATCAACTTTAAAATATGCAGGAGTTTGAGCATTTGCCATGCGGCCAATTTCAAGTCCCTTACTTGCCGGTGCTTCACCTTCTTTTTCTTCTAGTTTAATACCAAGGAATTTCGCAAACATCTCTTTAACTTTAATGTCGTTTTCAGAAGTTGCTTCACTTGCAAGTAGGTTTTCTATTTCAGAATCAACACTTACAAATTTGATTTCAACTTCTTCTTCACCCTTTTTGAATTTCTTCATTTCCGAGTGTTGGATGAAGTGTGGATCGATATGATTATCTGTCTCTAAGGCCTTAATTCCAGCTTCTTTAAGTTGAGCTAGAAGAGATTGGTTGGCCGCATCTTTTTCAAAGTAGAGAATTTTTCCGGCCATTTTCTCAGCGTAGTCAGCAGGTACTGATTCAAGGTATTCGTTTAGTGTAACAAATTGTCCTTCATTAGTTTTAAATAGTACTCGCTCACGCATTAAATCATCAAATTTCTCATCAGAAACACAACCGTATTTTACAAATAGCCCAATATCATTCCAGATGCTTTCATACTTTGCTCTATCTTTCTTATTAAGAAGTTTTAGGGCCTCTGCAACTTTCTTAACAATATAATTTGAAATCTTTCTAATATTTGGATCACCTTGTAGAGATGATCTTGATACGTTAAGTGGGATGTCATGAGAGTCAATAGCACCTTTAAGAAGTCCTAAGAACTCTGGAATAATATTTTTTACGTTATCAGAAACGAATACTTGGCGACAGTATAGACGAATATTCTTATCACCAACTGGCTTCATTGGGTTGTATTTTGGGAAGAATAAAATCCCGTTTAATGTAAATGGGTGATCAACATTTAGGTGAATCCAAAATAGGGGCTCTCCGTCCATTGGAAATAATTTACGATAGAGACCTTTGTAGTCCTCATCAGTTAATTCCTTAGGATCACGCTTCCAGATAGGTTTTGTGTCATTTACAATTGTTTCAGTATCTTCTTTATTTGCTTCATCTAATAATGCAATTTCATATGGCATAAAATCACAGTGGTTAGATAGAGTCTCATTTAGTTTCCACTTGTTTAGAAACTCTTCAGAGTCTTCAGCAATGTGAAGTGTAATCGTTGTACCAACTTCTTTTTTATCAGAGTCAGAGAAAGTGTATTCTGTATCACCTTCGCAAGACCATTTTGTTGCTGTTGAGCCTTTAGTCATTGAAAGAGAGTCAACTTCAACTTTTTTTGCAACCATAAATGCTGAATAGAAACCAAGTCCGAATTTACCGATAATATCATTATCTGATTCGCCGCCAACTTCTTCCATTTTCTTTACGAACTCTTCAGCTCCAGAAAAAGCCAGTTGAGCAATGTATTTTTCAACTTCTTCTTCGCTCATTCCAATCCCGTTATCAGTAACCGTGATTGTTTTAGCGTCTTTATTTACTTTTACAGAAATTCTTCCAGTAGGAAGCTCATCTCCCGTTTGACGTGCAAGTGTGGCGCGCTTTGTGATGGCATCACTTGCGTTGGCAATCAGCTCGCGGATGAAGATATCGTGTTCTGAATAAAGCCATTTCTTAATAATTGGAAAAATGTCGCTTGTTGCAACAGAGATTTGTCCTGTGCGATTAGTCATTGATACTCCTTCATATATAATCAAGTAGATAATTGTTCTTACGACCCAAAGATGGGAGCAAAATGATGAGCGTCAAGGGTTAAGAGTAAAAAAATTACTTAAATTCTTAAAATCATTGAAAAAATTAGGTATAAGATAGGAATTCATTTTTATAGCGAGGGAAGTACATGGAAAACCATGTTCAAGATATTCAATTAATTTCAACAGGTGGAACAATAGAGAAGTCCTATAGCGAGAGCGATGGTTCATTAAAGAATCGAGATTCTTTTATTCGCCAGACTATCATTGACCGTCTAAGGCTTCCTTATACGAAGCTTCACATAATGAATATTATCAATAAAGACTCGCTGTATTTCACTGATTATGATCGTCAGGTTTTGCTTAAGACAATAAAGGCGCAGTTGGAGAAAAATATTCCTCTAATCGTGTTGCATGGAACTGATACCATGGCAAAGTCTGCACAATTTGTTTATGACGCTCTTGACGGCGCAAAAGACTTGCAAGTTCCAATCATTTTCACTGGAGCGATGAAGCCTATGGGCTTTGTTGATAGTGATGCCTTTCAAAATGTTACAGAAAGTCTATATGCTGCTAAAATAGTAGAAGCAGGTGTGTATATTTCTTTTCACGGGCAACTTTTTAAAGTTCCTGGTGTGAGAAAGAATCATGCAAAGCGTACGTTTGAATATATTCAAGACTAACTTATAGGGAGGATGCAAATGGATATGCATCATGAAGAAGTCACTAACGAAGATAGTAAGGACCTTTCTTTTATTGATTCAATGTATGAAGCAGTAAGCGCAATGAAGGGGAATCTTCCTCATTATTTACCACTATTCTTTTTATCATTCGCATTAAAGGCCTATGGCCTAGCATATTTTAATGCTCAAGATGACATGACGGTAATTACGGTGGCCGCGGTAAATGTTTTTGGTACAATTATTCAGTCGGTTTTTATTCTTAATTTCTTCTTCTTTGCTTTCGAAAAATTACCTTATCGAGTTTCAAAAGTTCTGTGGGATATTCCTACGTATATGTTCTACGGCTTTCTTACTTCGCTACTGATGATTCTTGGAGTCGCTTTTTTTGTGATCCCATTTTTTTATGTAGCCTATTTCTATAGTTTTGTTGCCATGACATCGATTCTTTTTGATAAAGAAGGTGAATCGAATTTTGCTATCACAAAAAAGAAAGTTTCAACTCTTGGCGGCACTTATTTAGGGTTTCTGGTGATTTCATTTATCATTGCAGGGATTGCTCAAGTCGTTACTAATTACGCGCCAGGGACGGGGATAGCGATTGAATTAATTTATATAATTTGTCTGTTATTAACTCTGATTCAAGACGTGCTAACAGGGGTTCTTGTTTCCTTGTTTAGAAAAGCCTAGATTCTTCATTATCTAATTCCAAATTGCACATATTTAAGGCAGCTGATTTACGAGTTTATTCGTAAATTCAGCTCCTTAGCGCTTTATCGGCAGATTTTTCAAGTTCGAGGTTAATATTTACTTAGGGTTAACTTAATTTTCTCTGATTTCGATAAGTAGAGTGAAGATTATTAACTTAAGGCCAAATTAATGATGAAGAATGTCTTAGTCTACCTATTCACACTTTCACTTTTTGTTTCTTGTATGGAGCAGCCACGTTCTGTGCGTGACATTGTAGAGAATCCATCTGAAGAAGTTGGAAGTGGAGATAACGGAAGTGGTGGATCATCTGGTGGAAATAATGCAACAGATGGAGATAATGAGACTATCACAAGTATTCCTAATACAACTGCCGTTGAAATTACTCAAATCATTGACCCAAATACTGGATCTTTTAAAAAGAAAGTTTCAATTCCTAAAGATTTTAGAGGGAAGCTCCACCTTACTGGTTTAAATATTTCATCCCTTAAAAATCGTGTTGTGAAAGGACGCTTCTATTTTGGACGAGAGAGAACACCAATTGTTTTAGATGGTGTTGTTGGTCAAGTTCCTGGTTCAGGGATTACTGAGTTTTCAACTATTAATGTTATTACATTTGATTTAGCAGATAAGAAGTTTAACGACATCAGACTTCTTTATGATCTATTTGACTACAATGATTATGATAATGATACGGCCGAAGATGTTGAAGGTGATGCAACTAATGCAGGTCTTTACTGTCGTGGTCTACGTTTAGAAGACGATCCAACTTTTACATCTTCTATTAGTCATCCTTACTGTAATCAAGCAGGGGATGTGTGCCTTTACTCATATGCAAAAATTAAGGATCAAACTCTTTGGTACGATGAAATCGTAAATGCTGAAACAGTTTCTAAAACAAATACACCTGTATTTGAGCAAATTGATATTGAAGGTAATCTTCTTGCAAATGAATCTTTAGAGACTAATTTATATAAGTGTCTTCCTGATAAGAAAGACTCAGCGATGTTTCAAAGCCTTTTTGGTGTGAATCATCCTGCGGCCGTAGGCACTGCTCTTGCTTTAGGTGGGGGAGCTTATGATTACCGTGGCCCATATCGTATTCATAACGAAGATGAGTGGGAAATTAAAGGTGCAGCTGTTTATCAGTCGGGAACGACTCCAAGTGCAATTTTTAAAGCACCACTTTCTGGTGCTGCAGATTTTACAAATATTGCTTCAGGAACTCAGGCATACCTGTTCCCACGTGCAGGAAAGATTAATTATCAAACAACTGGGATTCAATACTTAGGTTCTCAATCTCCATTTTCTAACCGTTCTGTTCAAACTCTAAATGCTGCTGGTGATACGTACTATATGGATGGTTGTAATATTAGAGCTAAGAATTATAACGCATCAACTGGTGAGACGGTTTCAAGTTGTAACGTAACAGGGACAATTGAGCTGTTTACAATGGAAGATGGTTTTGAAGTTCAAATTGCTGAAACAAAAGAGATTAAGCTTCAATTACTAAAGACAGGCCTTGGTGCTAAAGATGGTTATGATTTTAATTCTCTAAAGTCATGTAGTGCAAATCGTGAATGTGGTTCAGGAGAGTGTTGTTTTAATAATCGTTGTTTTTCTCGCTCAATTGTAGGGCAGTGTAGTGATGATTTCGATTCAACTGGAAATCTTCCTACTGGAAATAGTTGTAATTCAGATTTTGATTGTGCGTCACTTTGTTGTGATGGAACGACTAATACATGTCGTGATCATATTAATAATGACTTCGAACAAGTTCTTTGTTCAAAGGTTCCAAATCAAAGTTGTGTCTCGAAAGAGTTCTGTCGTATCGAATACGTTAGACAGTGTTACCTCATTCGTGTCAACGACCCGAATAATGCTCTTTCTTGTGAGAAGAGATGTTATTCAGTTCCAACTTTTGGTGATTGTGTAAACGGTCTTTGTAAGCCACCAATTACACCTCAAGAGCCAGCTACTCCAACGACTCCTGCAGACTGTTCAGGTGAGGATGTTCTGGATTCACCACCATTTAACTTGAGCGATCTTTAGTTATTAATGGTAACTTGTAAGGTTGCTCAAGCCTTCGGACTTTTCTATAATGCTTGAAAATTACTAAGTAAGAAAAGTGGAGAAATCATGTTTAATAAAGATTGTTTCCTAGATCACATTGCGATCGCAGTTGAGAATCTAGATAATGCCGAAAAAATTTATCGTGACTTAGGTTTAGAATTTAACCACCGAGAAGTGGTTGAAGATCAGCAAGTGACGACTTCTTTTGCTCATATTGATGAAAATGCTCATATTGAATTACTTGAGCCGATTGATGGTCAAGGCCCAATTGCCAAGTATCTTGAGAAAAAAGGTCCAGGGATTCACCATATGTGTTACCGCGTTCCTGATGTTGCAAAAAAGTCACAAGAGCTTAGGGACTTAGGTTATAATCTTCTCTATGAAGCGCCACGCCCTGGAGCGAATAATTGTTTAGTGAACTTTATTCATCCAAAATCAACTGGTGGAGTTCTCATCGAGATTGCTCAAAAAATGTAAGGAGAAAGAATGCAAAATATTTATCTGCCGCCATTAACAAAGGTAAACAAGTATCTCATCGGGATCATTGTCGCATCCTTTCTTATAAGCGCAGTCTTTGCACAATTTCTTAATATCTCATTAGTTAATACTTTAGGGCTCAACGTTTCAGCGCTAAAGGCCGGTCTCATTTATAAGTTATTTACATATCCTTTTGTGAATACTGGTCTTTTTAATGTTGTCTTTACAGGGCTTCTATTTTGGTTTCTTGGAAGTGATCTTGAGATGCGTTGGGGAGCAAAGAGGTACCTACAGTATCTTGTGATTGCTGCTCTTGTTAACGCTTTTGCATACACTATTTTTGCACTCTTTATGGGTGGTGCAACGATAAATTATCCATTTCATGGAATGGCATTCTTATCATCAGCAATGTGTGTGAGTTACGCCTGTATTTACCCTGATCGTATTTTTCAATTCTTTATGATCATTCCGGTAAAGGCCAAGTACTTCTGTTTAATCCTTGCGGGGATGAATGTGTACCAAGGCTTTTTCACTCCAGGTGGTGCACAGGCCTTTGCAAATATTGCTTCTATGATTTTCGGTGCTGTATTTGTTTTAGGTTTTAGGGCCCTAGGTCATTACGTACGCTCTCAAGGCTCTCGTATTGCAACTAAGCAAGGTGGGAAATCGACAAGCAAGAAAAAGAAGAGTCACCTAAGATTAGTTGATGATGAGGAGCGTCCAAATCCAGATGAACCAAGGTTTTGGCAATAAGCTTTTTAAGTCCCTGATATTTTTAGGGGTTTCCAAAGCAAATAACACATGATATAAAGCTACATTATTATAAATATATCAATCGTTAATTTTTTAAATAAGGAAATTCAATGAGACTTTCAAGAGCGTTACAAGAGAAAATTTTAGACCTAAGATTAAGAGATAAGCTTATCGCTGAGGGTAAAGTAACTAAGGCTCAGGTTGAAGAATACCTAAATGGATTAAAAGACGAAGAGTCAAACGTTACGACTACTGACGAGTCTACAGCTCCAGGAATGAATCAATAATTCAAACCAAAATTTTTTATATCAAGGCCGCTTTTTAGCGGCCTTTTTTTATTCCTAAATATTCTCCGTTAAGAATTCAAACAAACTTGAGGCCACTGGCCCTAATTTTCTAGCATTTAAAAAGGCAAGGTTTAGCTCGTTAATCATGTGATCTTTTGTTCCCTTAAAGAGCATGAGCTTTGATTTATTATCTGAGCGTTCAATAACGTGTAGGGGAAGAACGGAAATTCCTACTCCCGCAAGAGTTAGGCGCAGAACACCTTGAACGTCCATTAATTGCGCTTTTGGATGTTTGTTAAAGTTCTTGTTAAGGTGGTATTTAAACCAGCTTGTGATAACAGGTGAGCCTTCTAGGTAAGCAATAAAGTCTAATTCATCGGCCCTTTTAAATTTCGTATTCTCGCTTAGGCCATGAGAGCTCGCATACTCTTTTGAGCAGCAAAGAATAAGTCTTTCACTTGATAGGTTTCGTGTCGCAATTTGTTTTGGAAAGTTGAAACTGTCTGTGATTGCAAAGTCTAGGCCACCATTTAAAAGAAGCTGGCTTTGTCTAGCGGCGTGGTCATAGTTAATTTGCAAGGAGACTTCAGGATGTAACTTAAGCCATTCAGCAATGATTGGAATAAGTCTGTTATTACCAAACTCAATTGGCATCCCAATATGTAAAGTACCTTTTAAAACATTCTTTTTGGCCGAAACGTCTGCGAGGGCGCTCTCAAGATTCTCAAGAATTTGGCGACACTCCGTATAGAGCCTGTGGGCCTGCTCCGTTGGTAAGACCTTCTTATTAATACGATCAAAAAGGGAGATTTGCAGTAGTCCCTCAAGGGATTTGATGTGCTGAGACACCCCAGGTTGGGTCATCGCAAGATTTTTTGCTGTTTGAGACATATTCATTGTCTCATAAACTTCGATGAAAACACGCAGTGTAGGAATAGAAATATAGTCTATGTTCATAATTTCAGTACCTTAGGTGGTTCTATAGGATCAAGTATAACATATAATTATGGATAATGATTATTATATATAATTTCTACTAATTTATTCTTTGTTCTATAACTCCTTTCACAAGATAAGACTTTGAATTTTTTTTAGAAGGTTTAGGGAGTAGGATTATGAGTAAATTAGTTTCAATTATTTTTCTTGCAGTATTAGCAATGAATGTAAGTGCAAAAGAAATTATTCTTAATGGTGATCTTATTGATTCTCAATCATTTCGAGGAAGAATCTTCAAAGTTATTATCACTGAGCAAAATGAAGAAATCGAATTAGTAAATGAGTACTTTGAAGCTCAAAGCTGTGAAGATGGACAATTTGCTCTTAAGCAAGCTGGACTAGGTAAGTACAAGCTTGAAGCAGTTCTTAACTGTAAGAATTGGGTAGATGAGCCTAGACAGCTTAACGTATGCCCTGAAATCTTCGCTCCTGTTTGTGGTGCCATTAGCGGTATCGACGGTGATGCGTTTATTAGCTTTCCAAATTCGTGTGAACTATATCGTGCAAAGGCCATTTATGTAAATGAAGGCCGTTGCGAGTAATTTAAAAATTCCTTTTTTAAATTCCCATGTGTTGTTGTCTTAAGGCCCGCTTCCCTCGCGGGCCTTATAACATTTTAGAGCTACATATTAATAAACATTCTTCTTAATTTATTTCCATTACTATAACGTGCATCCTTCGAATGGCTGCCTTTAAGCGCAAAATGCTTTTGACGGTAGTGTTGATTATTTCGACGTTTACCTTTCTTATAAAGTCGTGTTTTCTTTTTAAGTTTTTGCTTACGTTCAGCTAAGTCATATTCTGTTGATACATTTTCGATATTTTTTCTTCTCGCTAGAAATCGTACTTCAAATGCAGGAAGTCCTAATCCTAGGTAGAATAGTAGTAGATAAGATCGCATGGAGACCTCTCAATTTAAAAATTTGTGAATGAAAAAAATGAATTTTAAATGTGAGAAGTGTTCACGATAATCACCTCGGTTAGTCGATTGAAATAAAGAAATGGATTTCTAAGTGATTATAGATTCATGATTTTTACACTATAGCATAGAAAAATAATTCGTGGTTATTGAACAACGAATTTTGAATAAAATACTTCTTTAACGACGCTCTTTTTTGCTAATTGATTGATACGTTTCTTGATTCGTCCTTCAAAGATTAATTTCCCTGAAAGAGAGTTTAGTTCATCAGGTTCAATTGATGCTGCGACATCAATAATGATGTCATAAATTTGTGGTTTGATCGTATCGAGTATTTGAGAGTCGTCTTGAGTGAAGAGGACAAGGTTGATTTGTACATCAAGAAATCTAAGACGGCGAGTTGCCGAGTCTAGGTTGACTGTAATCTTATCTAGAACATAAGTTGTTGGGAAATTGATTTGTTTGAAGTCATCTTTAAGCGCCTGCATTTCTGTAGCACTATTTGGTAGCTCTTTTTTGTAGATAACATTGGTGTAAACGAAGACGCCAACTGTGGCCATCGTTGTCAGTAGCAAGAATGCAATAATAAGTTGATCAAGTAATTTTCTTCCCGTCATAGAACTATATTATCATAGTTATTTTGGTGATTTAACTCGCTTTGTCGCTAGGTAGAAAATACTTTTTTAAAGTGTTGTTCTCCGAGTGGAGCACTCGGTCTATGCTAACGCTATAAAATTTGTATAAAATACTTTGCCTGTGATTATTTATGGAGGATGTAATGGGTAAGTCTAATAAGAATAAACGCAATAAGAAGTATGTAACGAATCGTAAAGAAGTGAAGAGAAGCTCTGCTATGAACACTTGGATTCTTATAGCGGTCACTGCAATTGGTGCATCCGTTGTTATTTATCTTTCATAGTAGCAAGCAAGCGATTAAAAAATATTAAAACAAAATATTCAATACTTGATGCGCAGCTAATGCATGCGCATCGCTTCATTTCGTCTTAATTTTTGTGATTATGATTCAAGTTTGCTAGCATTTCACTCTTCACACATGAAAAAAGTTAAATTTAAAAGAGGGAATATGTTTAAAACTTTACTCGCAATTGCTGCGGCCATTTCTACATTGTCAGCTCAGGCCGAAATCTCAACTTATCAATCACTTCCAAAGGATTATGTAGGTACAATTAATCCTAATTCTTTCATTGAAGATGAAGTGACTGCTGGTGGTTTTAACGAATTAATGAAATATGTTGTTGCTGCACCTTCACAAGAGGATGCTGGCTCATGTCTATATATGTCACATACTGGTGTTGTTGAGTGGTGGTACAACCGCCTAAATAATCTTGAAGGTGATAATAAAGTTGATTTTGCTGAACGTTACTATATGTCTTTAAAGACTAATAAAACTAATCAAGACGAAATTGATAACTGGAGAACGGATAATATCAGAAGAATTAATAAAAGTTCTGTGATGTTCTCAAATAAGGATTACCGTTTTACAAAAGGTAACTTTAAGAAAGTTGATGG
This sequence comes from Halobacteriovorax sp. RT-2-6, assembly GCF_047085025.1. Taxonomy (NCBI): domain Bacteria; kingdom Pseudomonadati; phylum Bdellovibrionota; class Bacteriovoracia; order Bacteriovoracales; family Halobacteriovoraceae; genus Halobacteriovorax; species Halobacteriovorax sp. RT-2-6. Next base: position 698,583 of record NZ_JBKIYH010000001.1, on the reverse strand, counting down.
CAAGCGTGTTGTAACAGATGTAAATGATGAAGATGGATCTTATGGGACACAATTTAATTGGATTGATTTAACAGATACTATTGGGAAAAATGCTGTTGAGTACAAGCTTCCAAAGTTTAAAAGAGAAGTCCTTCATGTTGATGCTGATAAAGACCAGTGGTCTGTTGCAAAAGCTCCAGCAGATATTGTTGAAAGAATTAAAAAAGCTCTTCATAAAAGAAATGCTCCAGTTCTTGTCATTTATAACCATAAGGGTTTCTGGCACGCTAATTATATTTTTGGCTACAATGACAATGCTGATACAAAGGGATGTCCATTTGTTTCATCTTTTAAACCTTTTATGGAAGAGAAGCGTGACTACTGGTTAGAGAAGGCCGAGAAAACAAAATCTGATTCTTGGCGTGCTAAGTACTTGGCCAATGCTGAAAAAGTGATGGAAAAGGGAGATGCTGTTCAAAAACGTTACGAGGAAGTTGGATGCGCTTCAAAAGGTGTATTCTACGTTCGTGATTCAATTTATCCAAATGAAAATATGCCAAAATATGACTATGATCTTGTGAAAGAAGGTGAAGAAGATTTCTTAAATGCACCACTTATTGCAAGAGAATATGCTTGGGTACAAACGACTCTAAATCATGCAATTCAGATCTACCCAGAAGGTATGGAGTAAATTGAGATTTTTAGTATTATCTTTTTTATTTCTATTTTCAATTAATGCTAGTGCTACTTGTAGCACTAGTGACTCTCATAAAAGTCACGATGTGGTCTTTATCCATGGGATCGCAAGCAATAAGGGTGCTTTTGGCCATTGGGCCGAGTACTTAAAAAAATATCACCCCAATGAGTGTATCAACTCTCATTTTTTTGAATACGACACAGGAAATAATAAATTAAATCTTGAAGACTTTATCCAAAGTTTTGATTCCTACATGCATAAGAATTTTGAACATAGTAATTCAAAAATTACAATCGTTGCCCACTCCCAAGGTGGCCTTATTACGATGTTTTGGCTTAAGAGTATGGATGAGGCCCAAGATCCGATTCGTCATCGAGTAAAGAATATCATGACAATGGCGACACCTTATTATGGAGCGATTATTGCAAACCTAGGCTATTCCTTAGGGACATTTGTGTTGCCAATTCTTGGTAAGAAAGAATTAAAAAATATGAAAATTGGCTCTAAGAAAGTTGTTGAAACATTGGAGTTCTTCAAGAGTTCTCATTTTAAGGATATTATTTCTGATAAAAACTTTGTCACGATTTCAGCGACGCTGGCACCGAGTATATTTGATATTGAAGGGGATTTTGCCGTGGCCCCTTTTAGTTCAAATCCAAATATAAAAAATGAACAAGAGGTTTCGACTCATTATAATATCGACGGTGTTCATTTAAGATTTCGCCTTTTTGGAACACCTGCTACAACCCTTGTATCAAAGTACTGTCTTATTTCACCTGCTCGTTGTGAAAACTCAAGTTTGGCGATTTTTGAAAAAGAATTTCTAGGTAATCAGAAAGTAAAAATTAATTATGCAAAAGATATTAATACGTTTGCAGTTTATTTAAGAACTAAAGAAAAAGGCCCTTTTTGGGTTCATTCAAATAATATTCAGCGTGGTTTACGTTTGAGCTTTATCCATATTAGAGATGACCTATACTTTTATAAAGGCTATTTAATAGATGGTGATACAAGCGCTGAGCTTATTGTTTCACATGGAAATAGGACTTCAGTGATAGAAGTTAATTCAGGACAAACGAGTTATCTTACTCATTAACATAAAATCGAAATTCGCTATATTGTGAACTAATCAAGTCAAAAACTTCTTTTAAACGATAGAAATCTTGGCCTAATTTATTTTGCGCATCTTTTGTATTTGACCAATATAAACTTAAGTTTTTATCAGTATAAGTTTGGATAAATTCGTAGAGTTCGTCGATATTATTCGTATAGAAACTTGGGAAATCAAATAAGCGGCCGCACTCAACTAAGTAATCATCAAGTGTATCAAGTCCGTTGGAATTTAATTCAATTTCTCTGCGCATTTATTTCTCATTGCTAAAGGAAAATATATTGTTAGAATCAATTTATGACTAAGTTAATGAGTTTATTCGTATCCTGTCAATTGCTCTTTGGACTAAGCTCCTATGCTTCACATCCCAAAGTTGAGCTTGCGAATAAATACCTAAAGGCACGTAAACAATATTTGCTTGAGTATACAACTTTCGGTGTCGATGAGTGTCTTAAGCTTCATGCGGATAAGATCGTTTCCAAGGAAGATGGCTCTGGCCGTATTGTTGTTGGAACGCCACGTTACTTTCAACTACTTAGTTCTTGCTTCAAAAATATTACGAATACTTGTTATGGCGAGAATTGCATCGTGTCACGTTCCATGTCCAAGCGTTTAAAGAATGTTGACCACGTGGACTCGATTCTAAATAGTCTATAATATCAAGTGTTTTTCCCCAAAAAGTGCGACTTTGAAAGTGTCTTTTCCTATTTAAAAAGCTATAATATCGCTCAACTACATTAATTTAAAATACATTTAATTACCCAAAGGAATTTACATGACTGTTCGTGTTCGTTTTGCACCTTCTCCAACTGGCTACCTTCACATCGGTGGCGCTCGTACTGCTCTTTACAGCTACCTTTTTGCTAAGGCAAATGGTGGAAAATATATCTTAAGAATTGAAGATACTGACCTTGAAAGATCAAAGCGTGAGTATGAAGAAGCGCAAATTGCTGACCTTAAATGGATGGGAATCGAGCATGATGAAGGTCCTGATAAGGGTGGAGACTTTGGTCCATACCGTCAGTCTGAAAGACTTGATATTTATAAAGACATTGCTTGGGACTTTATTAATCGTGGATTAGCTTATCCATGTTTCTTAACAAGTATTGAATTAGAGCGATTAACTGAAAAAGCAGCAAGTGAAAATAAAGACCCACATGCTTATCACGGACAATATCGTGATCTTGACCCGGCCCAAGCTAAGGCGAGAATTGATGCGGGTGAAGAATATGTAATTCGTTTTAAGAACCCTGGAAAAACTTGGGAGTTCACTGATCTTGTAAAGGGTCACGTTAAATTTCCAGAAAATATGGTAGGGGACTTCGTTATCTTAAGAGCAAATGGAATGCCTGTTTATAACTTCTGTTGTGTTGTTGATGATGCAAAGATGGAGATGACTCACGTATTCCGTGCAGAAGAGCACTTAAACAATACATGTCGCCAGCTTATGATCTACGATGCAATGGGTGTGACACCTCCTCAGTTTGGTCACGTCTCACTACTTATTGGTCACGATCGTCAAAAGCTTTCGAAGCGCCATGGGGCAACTTCGGTTACTCAGTATAAGGATCAAGGTTATCTTCCAACAGCGCTTGCAAACTATCTATGTCTACTTGGTTGGTCACATCCTGAAGAGACAGATATTTTTGATGTAAATGAACTTGGTAATAAATTTGGTTACGAAAGATTTTCTAAGTCTTCAGCAATGTATGACATTCAAAAGCTAAACTTCTTTAACGAGCAGTGGCTTAGAAAATTAGATGACAAAGATATTGCAGCTGGATTTGATCGCTTTGTTCCTGCAGGAAGTGAATATCACAAGCAAGATGAAGCTTGGAAGATTAAGTTTGCAGGACTTATGAAAGACAAGGTCCAGCTATTTAGCAATATTAATGAGCACCTGCCAATTTTCTTTGATGCTGGTGTCGATGCAGATCCACAATATGAAGAAGCGATTTCGTGGGAGACAACTCCACAGATTAAGGAATACCTAAAGGCACAACTAGCAGATCAAACGACTAACGTTACTGAAGAGCAAGTTGGTGAGTGGATGGATTACTTAAAGAAAGAATTAAAAATTAAAGGGAAGCCACTTTTTATGGGAACGAGAGTATGCCTAACAGGTAGAGCTCATGGGCCAGATTTAAAGACTGTTGTGGCACTTACTCCAGTATCAATTATTAAAGAGAGACTAGCGTAATGAATTTTTTTGAAGAATTAGAAGCAAGAGGAATTGTTAATCAATACTCACACGAAGAGTTGAAAGAAATTTTAAATGATAAGAAAATTTCATTCTATTGTGGTTACGATCCAACGGCAAGATCTCTTCAATTAGGGAATTTGTTTGCAGTTGTTACAATGATGCGTCTTCAAAGACAAGGTCACAAGCCTTACGTTCTAGTTGGTGGTGCAACAGGAATGATTGGTGATCCTTCTGGGAAAAGTGATGAGAGAAATCTTCAATCAGAAGATCAAGTTCTTCAAAACCTTGAAGGTCAAAAGGCACAGCTTCAAAAGCTATTAGATTTTGAAGGTGAGAATGCGGCCACAATGGTTAACAATATTGACTGGATTGGAAAGTTTTCATTCCTCGAGTTTCTAAGAGATGTTGGTAAGAGATTTCGTGTTGGTGAAATGCTTGCAAAGGACTCTGTAAAGTCGAGAATTAGCTCAGAAGCTGGAATTAGCTATACTGAGTTCACATACCAAGTTATTCAAGGTTATGACTTTGCTCACCTGAATAAAGAATATGATGTAAGCTTACAAATTGGTGGAGCAGATCAGTGGGGGAATATGACTGCAGGAATGGATCTTACTCGTAAGATGCACCAGAAGCCTGCATTTTGTATGACAATTCCACTTCTAACTGATTCCAATGGAAAGAAGTTTGGTAAGTCTGAAGGTGGAGCAATCTATCTTGACCCAACAATGACATCTCCATACAAGATGTACCAATTCCTACTTAATTCAGATGATTCTTCAGTAATTAGATATCTAAAAACTTTAACGTTTTTAACTTTAGAAGAAATTGCTGAATACGAGAAGTTAGTTGAAACAGAGCCTCATTTAAGAGCAGCACAAAAAAGACTGGCCGAAGAGATCGTAAGCTTAGTTCACGGTAAAGAAGGGATCGAAGCGGCACAGAAAGCAACAGACTTCTTCTTTGGTAAGGTTATTGAAAATACGACTGATGCAGAGTTAGCGGGTATTTTTGATGATGTTCCTTCGATTGAGCTTGAAAAATCGCAATTAGGTGAAATTACTTACTTAGATATGCTTGCTGCAACTCCTTTGTTTAAATCAAAGGGAGAGGCAAGAAAAATGGTCACTCAAAACGGTGTTGCCATCAATAACATTAAGAATGCTAATGTTGATCACGTGATAACTACCTCAGATTTGGCAAGTGAGTCTTGCTTAATTCTAAAGAAGGGGAAGAAAAATTATTGTGTGGTAAAATTCGTTTAGATAACAAACAGAAACTATATGAACACACAGCAACTGATCGATTTATTAAAGCTTGGAAATTTTGAAGAGCAAAATGTTCGAGTTGCTGTGTTTGATGAAAATGCTTGTTTCCTCTTTGTTTCAACAACTCTTTTTGGATTCTCTGAAGATTATCTTGGAATGAGTGTTTATGATTACTACAAAGGTCACTTAAGCGAATCTGAAGTTTTAAAAGTTAAGAATTGTTTTGCAAGAGCGCTAAACGGAGAGTTTGGCCGAGAGCAGATTATACTTACGAATCGACTTAATCGAGATGCTATTACTTGGGATGTCGAATTTAATCCTTTTATTGACGATGAAGGCAATAAGAGAGTTTTATCTAAGATTCGCCCGCATGAAGTTAATCTTACTACTAGCTCGACAAATTTCTTTATTAGAGAAATGGTTGAGCAAAGTTCTGATATTTTCACTGTCTTTGATAAGGATTATAACTTTGTCTACGTTTCAAAAGCGGATGCGACTTGGAATGGAAAGCCTCTCGTTGGGCTAAATATTAAAGATGTTGTAAGTGGAAAAAATCTTAAGAAATTCTATCAACGTGCTGATCGAGCAAAAGAATCTGTCGGTGAAATTATCACTGATACTGTTTTTATGGAAATGGGAGATGATGAGGAGTCAGTTTTTGAATGCTCAATGGAGTATCATGACTTCAATCAGCTAGGTCACTACTTTCTTGATCGTACGGCCGATGTTACTGAACGCTTCCGTCGTAACCGCGAAATTGATTCTCAAAAAGCAACAATTGATAAAATGAGTAAGTGGACGGCCCTCGGACAAATGGCCGCCAATATAGCTCATGAAGTGAATAATCCATTAGCAATCATCGAACTGCAGGTTCAGGCCATTGAGCGACGTGGTGAAACGATTAGTTCAGAGCAATTATTAGAGAAAATTCGCTCAATTGGTGAGCAAAAAAATCGAATTGCAAATATTGTTAGCTCTCTCAATATTTATTCTCAAGATGATCGCTCAATGCGTGAGATGACAAGCTTGTCTTCGATTGTTCACGACTCTATTGCATTATTTAAAACAGGGCTTGTTGACGAAAGTCTTCGCATCGTTTTTTCAAATGATGCTGATTCGGATCTCGTGAATATTAACTCATCAGAGATTATTCAAGTTTTAATCAACTTATTTAACAACTCTCACGATGCGATTGCTGGACTTAAAGAGCAATGGATTGAAATTAATCTTCTAGATGATGCTCAACACGTTATCCTTGAGGTATTAGATAGTGGGCAAGGGATTGAAAAAGATATAGCTCAAAAAATCTTTAATCGTTTCTATACAACTAAAAGTAAAGAAAAGGGAACAGGTCTTGGCCTAAATATTAGCCGTGAAATTATTATGGATCACGGTGGAAGTTTAACGTATGACCCAGACTCTGAATATACGACTTTCTCTATAAGCCTTCCAAAGTCTGAGCTACTTTAATTCGCGTTTCCTGTATGAATCCCAAGAACTGAACATGAAGCCTTTGCCATAATTTGGTCATCTTCTGTACCAAAGACATGAAACCAACGATGCTTCTTATTTGAGTTGAAAACGAGCAGGTCATATTCAACTGTAATCGTTTCTAGAGTATCGACTTTGTCGTGATACTTTATAATGTGTCCAGTTGTTCTAACATTCATATCACCACTAATAAGGCGAATATACTTCTCAACTTGTGAGGTCTCTTCAATTGTAAGGTCTTTGTCGGTTAAGTAGATAAATGTGATCTCTGCTTTATGGGCCTCTGCAATTTGTTGGGCCGCCTGAATTAGTGTGACATCATTTGAGTTTTGGTCAATTAAAACCATAATCTTTCTCATATACCTCACACCATTGTCTCTAAAGATAACGAGGTGACAATTTAAATGAGACCTTAGCCATGCTACGGGACTTTGTGTTGTGAATGTATCACGTAGGCGTCCTTTCCACTCCATGAATAGCCAATTACAGTGTAGTCTTTGGCCAATTTCAAAGATTGATTTTGATAGATCGTGGGTAACAATTGGATCAAAGTTAATTGGTGTTGTCTTCTCAATGGCCATGGCAATAACTCGACGTCTTAAAGACCTAAGTTTTGGGTCTTCATCAGTAAAGTCATTAAGATCAGTTTGCTCAGGTGCCTCTGTCAGGTGAGCAACTTCAATATTTTCTCCACCCGCAAGTGATGTCCCCATATCAATGAGCATCTCTGGTGATCGCTCATTTCCAATGAGGGCCACGACAACATTAGCGTCTTGATCAAGACTTAATTTTTCCGACATTGCTGGAGCAGGAAATTGGGCCTCATTTACTAGGTCCGTTCTCTTTCCTCTGATACCAAGAACTCCTTTTCGGTTAACACGTCCTTTAGCGTAGAAGAGATAAATCAAAATTCCTGGAACTGAAATTGAAACCAGCCCAATCACGGCCAAGTCTTTCATCATTACAAGTAAGTATAGAGTTGAAAGAATTCCGAAAATTTGGACGTACGGATATAGTGGTGATTTGTAAGTCGGTTTATACCACTGGATATGTGTTTCTCTTAGAGCGATAACAGCAATATTTTCAATCATGTAAATTGTTAGAATGAATGCTGAAGCAAGCTTTGCGATCTTAGCAATATTTAAAAAGTAGATGGCACAGGCGATGACAAGTCCTGAGGCCAAAATACTCCATACTGGTGTAAGAAATTTTCGATGAAGATGTCCAAATAGCCTTGGGATAAGGTGATCACGGCTCATGGCAAAAGGGAAACGAGAAGCTGCTAAAAGGCCTGCGTTTGCCATTGAAGTCATCGTTAGAATGGCCAAAATCGCCATAACCAGACCGAAATTTTTCCCACCAAATTCATATGCTAGGGTATAGATTGGTCTTAAATTATTTTTGAGTTGCTCTAGTGGTAAGTATTTAGCTAGGGCAAGTGTTGTAACACAGTAAAGAAGTGTCACAATTAAAAGTGACAGAAGAATACCTCTTGGGAGATTCTTTTCTGGCGTCTTTATCTCTTCCGCAATTGCTGCAACTTTAGTTACACCCGCGTATGAAATGAAAACAAGACCAGCTGCTGCTAAGATCGTATCAATATGTGTAAACGAAAATGGAATCCCTGTAATAACCTGGGCCGTTGAAAGGGTTCCAATATTTAAAACTGTTAAGCCTATTGTCGAAAGAATGACGACGGCAATCAGTAATCCACTGACTTTACCAACACCAACAATATTAAGGAGCGTGATGATGGCCGTTAGAATAAGGGCAAAGTTTTTTAAGTCAAACCCTGAGCTAATGGCCCCTAGATAGGCACCAAAACCCATTAATGCGAAAGCTGCTTTAAGAAGCAGCGAGATCCAAAGGCCAAGTCCTGCAATTGTTCCGGCCATAGGGCCAAATGTTCTTTCTATATAGATATATGTACCACCTGAAGCTGGCATGGCCGTGGCAAGTTCAGACTTAGATAGAGCGGCCGGAAGAACGCAAAGTCCAGCTAGTAAGTATGAGATCCAAACATATGGGCCTGTTACTTCAAATGCGAGTCCTGGAAGAACAAAGATCCCTGATCCAAGCATTGAGGCAATACTGATAGAGATAACTGACGAGAGTCCTAAGTTTCTTTCAAGTTTCTTCAATTAAATTCCCTTATTCAAATTTTAGTATTTGGGCATTATCACAAAAAAGAAAGGGATTGTTAATAAAAATAGGTATTTGGACTATAGTTCAGCTAGGATCTCTTCAAGAGCTTTCTTTACAAGGTCGCGCTTTGAGTCAAGATCTTGGTCTAGCTCAAAAGCCTTTAAAGAAGCACCAATTTTAAGGAAATTATAGCAAGAGAAGCTTCCGGCCATCTTGTGAAGGACCTGACGGAGTTCATTTTCTTGCATCGTTGCAATTTTTGGCAAGAGGTAGTCAATTTCAGTTTTTTTAGATGCCTTAAACTTCGGAAGTAGTTTTTGAATATGAGAATTGAGACTCTTTTCCATGACATCCACCTTGTGGGCTATGTGAGGGAACATTAGGCTCCCTCATAAGTGTCGAGTGCTATTTACGTGTAGCTTTCTTGGCCGTTTTCTTTGGGGCCGCTTTTTTTGCAGCTGCTTTTTTAGGAGCGGCTTTCTTTGGGGCAGCTTTTTTTGCAGCGGCTTTCTTAGGAGCAGCTTTCTTTGTCGTTGCCTTTTTTGTTGTAGCTTTCTTTGCCGCCGCTGTTTTAGCAGCAACATTTTTCTTAACTACTTTCTTGGCCGTTTTGGCCTTCTTCTTAATTGTTGCCTCGGCTTCTTTCACTTTTTTAGTTGCCGTCTTCTTGGCCTTTTTCATTTCATCTTTTAGATATTTATCAAGGCTCTTTTGAAGCTTTTGAACATCTTTGATGTGTCCATCGAGATATTTCTTTGCGGCCTTAACTTCTTTTTGAATTGTTGTGTCCACAAATTTTTCAACTTTTTTCTTTTCTTTCTGAAGTGTGAGAACAACTTTTCTAACGTCTTTATCAACAACGTTGCGAGCTTCTTTCTCAACTTGACCAATAAAGTTCATCACATTTTTTTCCACTTCTTTTACCGATTTATTTGTAATAACATTATCAACCATTGCTTTTACATCGTCGAAAGAACTCATTACCTTTTCAAAAGTCTTATTCATTTTCTCTTATCTCCCTAAACCTATTAGACTAAATTAAAATCAACCTTCTTACATATCGGCACGCGTCTCCCAAAACCAAAGCTTTTATCTTTAAGTTTCAAAATAGGACAGAACTGCTGCCTTTTATACTCACTATTTAATATTAGTTTGATGACTCTTTCAACTTCAGTTTTGTTTAACCCAAGCTTAAGAAGATCTTCCATATCGTAGCGATAAGAAAGGTATGATTCCAATATCATATCGAGGGTATCGTATGGAGGTAAAGAATCTTCATCTTTTTGTTCTTCCCTAAGCTCCGCACTTGGAGGGCGTTCGATTACAGCCGCTGGAATGATATTATTAAAGTTTTTATTAATATGTCTTGAAAGAGCAAATACTTCACTTTTATACAGATCCCCAAGAATGCTTAAGGCACCTACTGAGTCACCATATAGAGTCGAGTAGCCAACAGCAATTTCTGATTTATTAGAAGTATTGATTACCATTGCTCCTGTCTGATTTGAGCGAGCATAGAGTAGTGCCCCTCTTAAACGAGACTGTATATTTTCATCAGCTAGCCCTGTTAAAGGGTCTAGAGAGTCTTGAAATAAATTTTGCACTGATGAGTGAAGAAACTTGATTGGTACATTGTGAAGCTTCACACCAAGATTCTTACATAGCTCCTCACTGATTTCCCAGCTAAGTCCTGCTGAGAACTTAGAAGGCATGTAAATGGCCTCAACTTCTTGACCTGGGCGAAGGAATAATTTCACTAGTGTTAGAACAAGTGCAGAGTCAATCCCTCCAGAAAGGGCCACTAGGAATTTATTCATACCACACTTTCTGGCATAGTCCTGAAGACCTAAATTAATTGCTCCTAAAATAGCATCTAAATTTTCTTCTGTAAGAGGTCTTAGCCTTGCTCCATTTGCAGTTTCTTCTATCTGAGGACCAAATAGAGACTCCCAAGAGTGGGCACCTTGAGGTGCATCTCCAAGATTTTTCATTTCTACTGCTGGCCCTACTTCAACTTCCATCACATCCGAAACAAAAGACTTTGCCTTGGCCACAACAGTCGTTTCATTAACAACAAAACTAGCACCATCAAAGATGATCTCATCTTCTGCTCCAACTTTATTGACATAGTAAAAAGGCACATTGAAGACTTTCGATATCTCGCTTGCACGCTTTAGGCGCTTTTGCTCCTTATGAATATTCCAAGGTGAAGCACTTAAGTTGATAACACCATTTAGAAATTTACCTTGAGCTTTATCCATAAGGAGTTGAAGTGGGTCTATCGAATACTGTTTCGAGTGCCACATATCCTCACAGATTAATAGACCAAAGTTATAGTCACCAAGACTCCAAATTGTCGCAGAGTCTCCAGGTGTATAGTATTTTGTTTCGTCAAAAATATCGTACGCTGGCAGAAGACATTTCTTATAAATATCATTCAGGTTGGCATCTTTTGTGACCTCAAATATCACATTGTAGATATGTGAAGGGATCTGTGTTTTTTCATCAAAGTCATAGCGAATTCCGCCAATTAGAAGAGCTGTTTGATCCTCAAATTTGATCTTAGAAAATAATTGCTTAAGGGCATCAAGTAATTCGTGATATTCGCGAATAAATGTTTTTTGTAGAACTAAATCTTGAAGCGGATAGCCTGTTAAATACGTTTCTGGGAAGATGTGAATTTTGTTTTGAAAGTCCTGAGAATGAACGAGATTCTCTATGTATTTGTAAATTTGTGTAAAGTTGCCAATGGTGTGATCAGTTTGATGAATGACTATTTGCATTGCGTCGTCTCTATGTTAATAATATTAGTTAAATACTGGTAATTAATGGACTTTATAGCATGTTTGCATATATAAGGTCTATATCATCATTTAAGTATATTAAAGAGGTTGAAATTGTCTAATTCACATAAAGTAATTGTTATTGGTGCGGGTATGGCAGGTAGTGAATCTGCTAACTTTTTAGCTAGTCATGGGGTTGAAGTTATTCTTGTTGAAAACAAGACGATCCAGAAAAACCCAGCACAAAAAATTGATTCTTTTGCCGAATTAGTTTGTACAAACTCACTTAAATCAATGAGTCCAGCTTCAGGTCATGGACTTCTAAAATATGAAATGGATGCCCTTGGTTCAATCATTCTTGATTCTGCAAGAAAGCACGCCGTGCCTGCTGGAGATGCTCTTGCAGTAGATCGTGAAGGTTTTTCGGCCGAAGTAACTGAGCGTCTTCACGCAAATGAGAAAATAACTATTGTAGCTCAAGATGCTTCTGATCCACAGGCCCTTATGGCCGAATATCAAGCTGATGCGTGTATTATCGCTTCAGGACCTCTGACAACAGAAGGTCTTTCTAATTGGATTGTAAAGAATATTTCAAATGATGATTTCTACTTCTACGATGCTATTGCACCTGTTGTTGACGGAGACAGCCTCGATTATTCAAAACTTTACTACAAAGACCGCCACAAGCCGGTTAGTGAGGAAGAAGGAGAGGAAGCTGATTACTTAAACGCACCAATGAATAAAGAGCAGTATGAAGCATTCGTTGCTGAGCTTGTTGCTGCTGAAAAAGTTCCTGCCCAAAATTTTGAAGATTATAAATTCTTCGAATCATGCCTGCCTGTTGATATCATGGCAGAGCGTGGAGTTGATACAGCACGCTTCTCATGTATGAAGCCTATTGGACTTGAGCTTCCAGATGGATCTCTTCCATATGCATGTGTTCAGCTTAGACGTGAGAATCTTCTTGGATCGGCCTTTAATATGGTTGGATTCCAAACTCGTCTAAAATACCCTGAGCAAACAAGAGTATTTAGAAAGATTCCTGGTTTTGAAAATGCAAGTTTCCTGCACCTAGGTTCTGTTCATAGAAATTCATTTATCAACTCAAGAACGCTGCTTGATTTTGATTTAAGTGTTAAGAAAATCCCAAATATCTACTTTGCTGGTCAAATCACTGGTGTTGAGGGCTATACTGAATCTGCATCAATGGGACAGTATGTGGCACTTCAATTACTAAAGAAGTTAAGAGGTGAGGAAGTTAAACAATTTCCTGTTGAGACTGGATTAGGTGCCTTAGTTAATTATATTATGACTGTACCAAAACCTACGCCTTCAAATATTAACTTTGGACTTCTTCCTCCTGTTACTTTAACAAAGGAACAAAGACGTGATCGAAAAAACCGCAAGAAAGTTAAGAAGCAATTGGCCGCAGATCGCGCAAAATTAGTTTTTGATGAATTCATGAGTGGGTACTTTACGAAGTGAAAGGTTTAGTTTTTATTCTCATTGCTTGCTTTATTTGGGCGCTGGATACGCTTATTCGTTATCCACTGCTTTATAAGTACAATAGTAGTGAGATCATTGTATTTGGTGAGCACCTTTTCTTAACAATCCTCTTCTTGCCAACACTTTATATGGCCAGAAAGAAGATCATGAAAATGAAGCCATTTGAAATGCTTTGCTTTTTTATGATTGGTGCCATGGGCTCGGCAATCGCAACACTAACTTTTACAAAGTCATTTGCTCTTTTAAATCCATCGCTTGTTATTCTATTACAAAAACTTCAACCATTTATAGCGATAAGTCTTGCTTATCTTATTTTAAAAGAGCGCATCACAAAGCGTTTTCTATTATGGGCAGCTGTCTCTTTATTTGGTGCGATACTTATTAGTTATCAAGACATTAATAGTGCCATTAATTTAATTAAAGCTGGCCAGGTTAGTTTTGATCGCTCGTCTCTGTATGGACTTTGTCTTGCCCTCGTCTCTGTTATTAGTTGGGGGAGTGCGACTGTCTTTGGCAAGTATCTTATGAAGAGCAATTGGATTGAAAAAGAAGTTATGTCTTTGCGCTTTGTCGTAGGATTAATGGCAATTATTCCTTTTATGATAGCAAGTGGCACAGGGCTCAATTTTCCAATTGAGCTATGGGGAAAAGTTAGTATCTTGGCCCTGATCTCGGGGATCTTTGGAATGTATTTCTACTACAAAGGGCTTGGCCAAGTTTCAGCTAAGGTTTGTACAATTGCAGAGATGTCATTTCCATTTTTTGCAGTCATAATCAACTGGGTAGCCCTTGATCAAAGACTTACTGTCGTTCAGCTTTTGGGTGGAGCATTTTTACTGCTCGGATCGACGATGCTACAATTGGCCAATAGAAAACACGAATTAAATGTACAAGTAAATTAAATATATCAGGAGTTTAGATGAACCAATTACCAATGGACCATAAGGGGAAGAATTTTTTAATCGCAGGTGCTGCTGGCTTTGTTCCTTCAACTGTCGCTCAGCTTTATCTTGAAAAAGGTGCAACTGTTTATGGGTTAGATAATTTTATTACTGGTTCAAAGTCAAATATTGAGCTTCTATCTAAGTATGAAAACTTTCACTTCACAGAATGCGATATTATCAAGGGTCTTCCTGACTTTGGTGATGTGAAATTTGATTATATCCTATCTCTGGCTTCTCCTGCTTCTCCAATAGACTTTAAAGTTATACCTCTTGAAATTATGATGGTTAACTCTATTGGAACTCAGCACTTATTAGAGCTAGCTAAGGATCATGGTGCAAGATTTCTTGAAGCGTCAACTTCTGAAGTCTACGGTGATCCTGAGATTCACCCACAAGTTGAAGACTATGTTGGTCATGTTAATCCAATTGGGCCAAGAAGCTGTTATGATGAAGCAAAACGCTACGCTGAAGCCTTAACTATGACTTATTACAGAAAGTACGAAGTCGATACTCGAATCATTCGTATCTTTAATACATATGGACCTCGTATGCGCCCAGATGATGGTCGTGTTATTCCAAACTTTATTAACCAAGCGCTTGAAGGAGAAGATATCACTGTTTATGGTGATGGAAGTCAAACTCGCTCTTTCTGTTATGTAACTGATCTTGCAAATGCAATCGATCACGTTCTAATGCTTGGGGATCACATGCCATATAATATTGGAAACCCTGATGAGTATACAATTAAGGAAACTGGAGAGTTAATCGTTGATGCACTTGAGTCTTCTTCAAAACTTACTTATCAAGAATTACCAAAAGATGATCCAAAACGTAGAAGACCAGATATTAATCGTGTTATGAAACTAGGATACTTGCCAAAAGTTACTTTTGCGCAAGGGATTGAAGAAACTGCAAAATACTTTAGAGATATTAAAAAATAGGTATAGAGAAAATATATGTTAAAAGTTGTTGTTAGCTGTGATGCTGTCATTGAAAGAGATTATTATATTGAGTGTCTAGAAACCATCATGGGTGTTATCGGTGATAACGTTGAGCTCTACACTCTTGTTCATAGACAAGGTCAAGTTCTAGGACCTGTTGAACAAAGAAAGATTCATTCAACATTCTTAAATCGCTTTGTTAAGTCTTGGGAAGATTTAGTTGATAAATCTCACCTTGTTCACGGAGCTGCAAGAGGACTTTTTATTCCATGTAGTGTTGATCTAGTAGTTAACCTTTCTCGTGGGTTTTCTCAAGAAATCAAAATGTGTGATGACACTTATTTATTCACTTATTTTGTTGAAGATATCAATTCAATCAAAAAGAAGTCTTCATTCAAGGAATTCTTCTTTAAGGCCTTCACTCGTACTAAGCAGAGAAAGTATTTAAAAAGGGCCAATACTCTTTGGTCTAATGAAGAAGCTATTTTAGAAGAGTTTCCAAATGCTACTCAGGTTACACCGGCAATTGCATTAAAAGATTACAAGATCCTTCCTGAAGGAATGTTTAATCGAGACTACTTTCTAATTAACTGTGAGCCTCTGACGAGCTCTGAAGTTTATAAGATCATCGATATTTACGGTGATAAGAAGTTTAAATTTATCGGAAAGCATGATCACTTAGGGATGTATGCGCAAAAGCATCCGGAGCTTTTCTTTGGAGATCGTTGTTCAGGTGAGTTAGCTCCTCTTTTAGCAGGTACTAAGTATCTGATCGATACAACAGATAAATTTCCTCACTTCTCTTTGAAAGCGTTAAGTTGTGGAAGACCTGTTCTTACAAATGGAAATAAGTTTTTACCATTTGGTGTAGGTGTTCATGAGCTTCCTGCTGATTACTTATCACTTAGATACCCTGTACAAGTAGGGATTCCTGATGAAGATCCTAAAAAGCGCCATGGGGTTTCAGCTAATTACGAAATGGTAAAATTTAAGCATATCTTTTTGAAGGAATTTAAGAGGATAAGTGATGAGATAGAAGCTAGTAAAGCTTCACAACAGTCTCTAAGAGATGACAGCTGCTGTGAAGCCTAATCAATTATTCTAGTGTCTTTTTTAATTTAATTACATTGTAACGATTTGAAATAATTTTCCACAGGGACAGCTTTGAGTCCTTGTGGATTGTTCCTTTATCTTCAATGATCTCGTCGTCATTTAATTGTTCAACAGCGTCTTCATTTACTGTAGGGTCATAATTAGAAAGCGCCATAACACCATCATCACTATCAAGTAAGTTCTCAAAACCATTTAATTGATTTTTAAGTTTATTTAGATAGTCTTTAGAGGCTGGGTCATAAGCTACAGCAAGTCCTTCTCCTGTTCCTTTTTCAAGCTCTTGAGAGTTCTTTGCAATATCTCTTGATGCATTTGTCCCACCGGCCCTTCTGTAATTCAGTGCCATTTGAACAGGGGATACGTGGCCAGCAAGAGTATCGGCAAGATATCTTTTATTCGCTGCTGGATTA
This sequence comes from Halobacteriovorax sp. RT-2-6, assembly GCF_047085025.1. NCBI lineage: Bacteria > Pseudomonadati > Bdellovibrionota > Bacteriovoracia > Bacteriovoracales > Halobacteriovoraceae > Halobacteriovorax > Halobacteriovorax sp. RT-2-6. The sequence continues at coordinate 681,995 of NZ_JBKIYH010000001.1, read as the reverse complement.
AGAATCGCGTTGATTGCCTTCTTGGCCTTATCGTTTGTCTTGTCTGATTTTGCCAGTGCTTTTAGGACGCGATTAGCTGCTTTATTAATTTTAGCGGCATTATTATCAAGGGCCTCATTTACATATTTAGAATTTCCAGTCTTCTTTGTTTTGTTGTATCCGCCTTGTACTTCACTAAGTCCAATTGTATTTGCAAAAGTTTCACCAGTCGTTCCAAGAGATCCCATTTTAATATCAAGCTTTGGAATTGTTTTAAGTTTTTCTGACTTCACTTCATCAACATCAAATGTTTCTTGGTTATTATTCATTCCAAGTCCTTGAGCACCTGGTGTGGCCATAGCACTAGCAACTGATGTCTTCTGGCTTGAAGCAGGGTTGTATTGGTTATTATAGCGGGCCATAAGCTTCTTAAGAACAACCTCTGTCTTTTCTCTGGCGCTCTTTGCACTTTTGTGGGCCTTCTTTGCTGTCGATAGGGCCTGGTTTTCTAGCATAAGGGCCACTGCTCCTAGCCCTAGTACCCAGTAGGTACACGGATTTGAAGCTGGACAGCCAAAAATTGTAAGTGCAGCACAGATGGCCGCAATCGCTGTTGAGATTGTAATCATCATCATAATTCTCTTATGATGCTTCATTTTATCCTGGGCCGCCTTTTCCATATCTTTTAAAAGTTGAACTTCTGTTTCTAGAGCAACTCTTTGTGTTTGGTGGTTCCATGCTTTTTCATCGTTCTCATCAAGTTTAGCAAGAGCATCTTTATAACTTTTAAATTTTTTCTTATAACCATCACCCATGGCCGACATGAGAGCTACCGCAAGAATTATTGCACCTGAAAGCATGGCCCCAATTCCATCTGACTGGCACATTCCACCAAAAAGCAGAACACATCCTTGACCTACTTGTGCAGCGGCAGCAAGGTAGCTCATCGTATCAGATGCTCCTTTTGGTCCACTTGTCTTATGATTTGTAAAAAGCTTTGCATCAGCTTTTAGATCTTCCTGACATTTTTCATCGATCCCACAATTTTGGTATTCCATATTGTAGTTCTTATTATCATTAGCGCTTACACATTGTTCAAGGTGACAATTATAAACATTACCTCCATCACACTTCTGATTTGTACCATCGTGATAACAGTAATTCGGGTCAGATTTTTTTTGAACTTCTGTGCGGCCGTCTTCTTGTTCAGCTTGAGTTTGGACTTGTTCTTGTGACTGGGCCTGTGTGTTTACTTCAGTTTGTTCTTGCGCATAGGCCATCGGAGTCAAAAGCATCGACCATGATACAAGAGTTATAATTAACTTCTTTATAGTTATAAAATGTCCGCTTGCCATTTTCATAGCGATCTCCTCAGCTTATAAGAGTATTTTATCGAAATTAAGTTCATACCCTTAGTATTATATAAGATTTATTGCAATTTTAGATACTTAGGCATCTTTTACGCTTTTTTGGCCGTGTCTTTTTCGTGGCGTTTAGAACCTTTTCGCTCTCAATATTTAAAATTGTTCTAAGATTAGTCTTTTTGTTTAGAAAATGTGCAATGCTTATTTCTAAGTTGCTAGAATTGTATGAAATTTTTTGGCCTCTAGGTTGCTTATATATATGGAAATAAGAGCATGGGGGAAGAAGTGAAGAGAGTTTTATCTTTAATATTTATTTTGGCATTATCTACTCAAACATTTGGCCTATCTTTAGAAGAGTATAATACTCAAGTTGAAAAAATCAATGCGACAATCAAAGATGAACAGATGCGTTCGCTTGTAAAGCAAGAGCTTGCAAAGGAAATCGCAAAATCACTCAGTCCTAAAAAAGAGGAAGTGCAGGTACAAGAAGTAGTTGTCGAAGCACCAAAGCAGGAGTTAGATGCAACAACTCAACAGCTACATAATGATATAAATAGTACTAAAGTGATGATTGCCCCTGAGCTTGAAAGCAGTAAAGATAACCTAAAGGTTCAACTAGGAATTAGTGCTATTTCTTCGACTGTTGATTATTATGGCGCAGATTTACACTTAGTTGGTAGTGAGCTTGCTGTTAGTGGCGTTAAAAAAATAAATAATCATAAATTTCGTATTGGCCTTTCAATCCGTACAATGGAAGCAGATTCTATTACATTAGAAGATGGTTTTGATTATGATATTTTAAATGAGATTGAATATTCGGGTGCAGGAGTGAATTTATCTTATACATATATGCTTACTCGTGGGTTTGGTCTTGGTGCTTATTCTTCGTTCAACTATGGAGAGACTGATTTTTGTGATGGTGGCCAATGCTATAATTTAGATACAACAATTAGTGATCTTGGTGTGAGAATGGATTTTAAGATTGCAGCATGGAACCCATACTTAACATTAGGCTATTCTTTATATAATATTGATGGGTATAAGTTTGATGCGGCCACGGCGTACTTAGGGTTGCTTAACTTTGAGTTCTAGTGAGTTCTAGTGAATTTTAGGTAATTTTAGGAAATAGATGAATCAATTTGATCTCTTTGGTACAAATGAAAATGAAGAAGTCGTTTACGATCTAAAAGGTGGTACTGCGATTTACTATCCTAATTTCTTTGCAAAGACTAAGATTGAATTTGATGACTTGAGAAATTCAATTAAATGGCAAGAAGGTGAAATCACACTATATGGAAAAACACATGCAATACCAAGGCTCCATGCTTGGTATAGTGATGATAAGGAATATAGTTATTCTGGTGTAAAGCTTCCCCGTATCGACTGGAATGACAAACTTAGTGTTTTGAAAGAAGAGATCGAAAAGATAACGAAGCATCAATTCAATGGGTGTCTCTGTAACCTTTATCGAGATGGATCCGACTATGCAGCTTGGCATAGTGACGATGAGGCAAGCCTCGGGCGCAATCCTGTGATTGCATCGGCATCTTTCGGAGAGTCTCGTAAGTTTGTTTTAAAGCATCGCTTTGATAAGTCTATAGAAAAGGTTGAAATTAATTTGGAAGATAAAAGTCTTTTGATTATGAAAGGAGCACTTCAACATAATTGGAAACATCAACTCAATAAAACGGCAAAGCAAGTTGATGAAAGAATTAATTTAACTTTTCGCTATATCGTCGACTAGCTCTCCCACCTCTTTGAGCTCCAATCATAGAGCTGGTAAGGTGTGTAGCGAGACTTGTATTTCATAAATTCGTTTTCTTCAATCCAGTAACCGAGATAGTAATATTCAAGTCCCATATTCTTTGCATGGATAATTTCAGCAAGGGCGCCTAGATGCCCAAGACTCATTTTTTCAAAACTCGGATCGTAACAAAAGTAAACGCTACTTAAAGCATTTTGGGATTGCTCCAAAATTCCAAAAGCGATGAGTTTATTTTCGAAAAATATTTCGCTAAGAAGTTGAGTTCCTGTAAAGCGATAAAACGTTTCCTTAAATAGTAGTTCGTTATCAATAATTGTAGCATCGATACTGTCGACAAAGCGGTTTTGTCCATGCAGACGATAGATTTCAAAATGCTTTTGTCTATATAGCAGCGGCGAAAACTTAACCTGTAAACCTTTGTTATGATTTCTCTTTAAAAATTTTGACTGGTTTTTTGTGAGGGAAAATTTTTTTAACTCGACTCGTATTGGAATACATTTCTGACAATTTGGGCATAAAGGTCTAAAGATGAATTGACCAAATTTACGCCAGCCGCGCTCAAGTAGAAAGTCTAGTTCGGTATCACTTAACTCTGAACTAAAGAAGAACTCATGTTGTTCCATCTCTTCTTTTAAATATGGACATTGATCAAGATCGCTAATTCGAGGGCTTAGAATCATTTTCATTGAATCATGATAGCATTAATTAGGTCTTTGATGGAAGGCTTCTTGCTGTTTTATAAGCTCTTTTAATGGCGCTAAAAATTGTTTAACTTGTACTTCATTTATTTCACCAAGGACTTCAAGAGTTACAGCGATGGCCTCAAGTGTAGAGAGGTGAGTTTCACCACATGACTTTCGAATACTTTGATAGATTGTTTTCTGGTCATCTAGCTCGAGGTGATAGCATGGTAGCTCACTTAGGGCCGGCCAAGTATGATAGATTTTTCTGGCCTTCTTCCACGTACCGTCAAGAACGACGATATTCTTGCTCTGAAGTAAGTGAATATTTTCAGCATTTAATGGGATTGAATTTTCATTTTTAAAAAGTAGAAATGGCCTTGTCTCTCTTATTTCTTGGATTCGTTCTTCTGTGATATTTTCACTTGAGACAAGTTCAATATCAGGTGCAACTAGCTTGGCCAACCTCGCTGTATTGAACGGATGAAGGGCCTCTTTTTCATCTTGGAAAATAATCAATTTATTTTTTAATGTCACATTTTCAATTGTGTGACATAGACACAGCCCTTGTGGACGTTGGCATTTTTGACAATGATTTCTCTTGGCCATAGTTTAGATATTTAGTTCTTTATTGTACTTATCCATTAAGATTGGCTTTCTGTAGTACATAATGAAATAGATAATTGGGTAAATGAGTAAATCAAATGCAAAATTTTCTGTTTTATATTTGATATTATCAGTGATCTTAGTTTTCCCATTTCCAATATCGCGAATATGATAAGTATGAATCCACATTGTGAAAGGAAATGGAGTTTCGATGGCCTCTGTTCGAATAATGATCCCATCAGAAGTTTCTTTCTTTTGAGTGACTTCGATTACCCAAGATTGGTAGTGGCCAAGGATCGAAGTAATTAGATGAGTCTGATCAGAAACTGAATTACCATCAAAGCGTGGGACTTCCAAATTGATAAATGGAGGTGTTGCTTCTTGCATAGTATCTGCATTGAAATTATTCAGAATTTCATCGACACTCGCATTTACAATGGTATTTATAACTAAACTCTTCATGTTCTAGAATTATACATCTGATCTTTATTTTACTCAATAAGCAGACTCTAATGTTTAAAAATAATTGAAAAACTTAACACAAAGTTAATTTTAACTGAGTTTGGAAATCTATAACTAACTTAAGTTGATGTGAATTGATTCATATGGCCAAATATAAGTACTGATGACTACCAAAATATTTTGGCAAGGAGTAATAATGAATTTAAAAGAAAGACTAAAGCTAGAAGAAAAAGAGGCCAAGGAGCTTGTGAAGGCTTATTGGCATTTTTCAAGGCCAAAGCCAAAGAAAACAGAAAAGACAAATGAGGATGATGAGGAAAAGCTGGGAAAGCAGGTGGGCCTAGTGCTGAACGAGTAAATGTAGTTCGAGATCTCGCGGAGAGACGTAAGCAGAAAGAGGCCTTAAAGAAAAAACAAGAAGAACTTAGAAAGAAAGCAGAAAAAGAGTTAGAAGAATTTGAAAAGTCTGGAGATAATTCTGATAAGAAGGTAGGTAACTAATCTCTACTTTAGTGCTTTTGTTACACAGTATGTAAGTCTCTTGTCTCCAGGGTTAAACTCTTGGAGGCAATTCTCATAAATTTTAGTCGATAATTCATCACAATTATCCATTCTCTCTTTAATACAATGGAATGAAATTAGTTGTTCAATCTCGATTCTCTGCTCATTAGGATCAACAGGAATTACTGGTGAAACTTTTTTAGGAGCAGGTTTCTGCCTTTTCGTTTTAATCGTGATTTTAGTGTCTCTGTGATAGCTGCGCTCTTGCTGTTTGCGCTTTTTAGTGATTTCTTCCCATTTTGCCGCACGAAGTTTCTTATAATAGAGTAGCTGCCTCTCTCTTTGAGTGAGAGGCTTCACTGGTTTTTGCTTCGTAGCACATGAAGTGAGTACTAATGCGATAATGGAAAATTTAAAAATCTTTAATTGCATCAACTAGGTTTTCGTCGTCAATAAATGGATTGCGACTATTTTGAATTTCATAGATTCTGTTATTAATACTTTCTTCAAAAGTATCAACAGGGTCTTCCTTGTGCCATTTTCTTAAATAGAATTCTTGGGCCTCATCAATTGGAAGATTATAGCGAGTTGAGAAGTAGAATAGTGCTCTTGCAATATTACCTCTGATTTCTTCTGGTGGTTCAAATGAAGTCGTTGTCTCATTCTCGTAGTTTACTTCTCCAATGTGAGAATCCTGACAATTTGAATTAACAACTCTACCAATTACTTCACCGAATGGGTGATTGCTGCGAGAAGAGTTAGCACGTGAGTTTGCTGGAAAAAGGTGGTGCAAATCATTTCTTTGAGTATTCTTATCTTCTCTTGGATTAAATCTTGATTGTGGCCAGCTGTGTTCACAGTTGATTACTTGATGATTTGGAATTTGCATTTTTCCAACACCATCTCTTTCTGTGACATCTTGGTTACAGTAAACATCTTTTACATAGAGACCTCTTGATGAAGTCTGTAAATAGATATCACCAAAAAGATACTTTCTAGCTTCTTTGTAATTTCTTGGCGTTCTTTGAAGATAACAATTTTTCTTACCTGAGCAATCAGCTGCAAGTAAGTCATTTTTATTTGGTGTTCTAATATGAGCAGAAACCAATATTTCTCTAAGCTTTTCTTTTATCTTAAGAGAAGTATTTAAACTGTTCTTGTTGGCTTTTTTAAGAGTATTAGAGATGAACTGCGCTGTATCCTCTGGGTAGTAAGAGTGATTCGTCAGTTGGGTTGAGTTGTATGCAGCAGATGCGCTAAAACTCATTTGAATGTAAATAAACACCATAAGGTGACTAAGCTTAGTCATTTTAATTCCTTCCTTGGAATAGTTCTATGTTAACAAGAAAACATATCTTGGCCAATAAAAAAACCGAGCAAGAATTGGCCCATAAAAATTGTATCGGGGCAATTTAAGAAAAATAAAATTGTAAGTCTGCTCTCTATCGCATATGCGAATCTTGTGTTAAATTGAAAAGATATCATTCACCAGTTCAGATGTAAGAAAATTTATGAAAAGGAAATACTATGGCTGTATTGGCAAGTAAAATTATTGGAGTGGGTTCTTACGTACCACCACAAGTTTTTAAAAATTCAGATATCGAAGAGATGATGAATACTTCAAATGAATGGATCGTTCAGCGAACGGGAATTGAACAACGTCACTGGGTTGATGCAAAGACTTCAACTTCAGATCTTGCACTTAAGGCAAGTGAAGAGGCCATCGCAAATGCTGGCATCAAAAAAGAAGATATCGACATGATCATTTTAGCAACTTTATCTCCTGACTTTGACTTTCCAGGAACAGGTTGTTTTCTACAAGATAAGCTAGGTCTTTCAGAAATCCCTGCTATCGATATTCGTCAACAGTGTTCTGGTTTTCTTTATGCCATGACTGTTGCTGATAAATTTATCGTTAGTGGATCAAATAAGAATATTCTTGTTGTTGGTGCAGAAGTGCATTCAAAAGGTTTAGACCAAACTCCAGATGGACGTAATGTTTCTGTTCTTTTTGGTGATGGTGCTGGTGCAATTGTTATGAGTGCAACAGAAGTTAATGATAAGAAGACTGAGCCTTGTTTTATCGATGCTTCTCTTCACAGTGAAGGAAAGTATGCTAAGGAGCTTTGGCTTCCTGCTGCGGGAACTGGTTTTGATTCAACAGAAAGACTTTCTCAAGAAATGTTTGATGAAAAACTTCACTACCCACAAATGAATGGGAAGACTGTTTTTGTTCACGCTGTAAAAAGAATGACAGAAGCACTTTCAAAACTTATGGCCAAGAATGGTGTAAGCGTTGATGACGTTGATGTTTTCTTATTCCACCAAGCAAACTTAAGAATTAATTCTAAAGTTGCAGAGGTGATGGGAATTCCTGAAGAGAAAGTTTTCAATACAATTCAAAAATATGGAAATACAACTGCTGCGACAATTCCTTTGGGAATGCACGATGCGATGAAAGAAGGTGTTCTAAAGCCAGGGATGCTTGTGGCAAGTGCTGCATTCGGTGCTGGGTTTACTTGGGCCGCTTCTCTTTATCGCGTCTAAGGGTGCCATGCACCTTTGGTTTCGCAACTGTTAAAAAGCCTCCGTACTGGAGGCTTTTTTATTTCTTATTTTTTAATTCTTTCATATGGTCAATGAATGCACGAAGGGTCGGGGACATATGCTTTCTATGTGGATAGTAGAGGTAGTAGCCAGAGCTTGTTGCGATATATTTTTCAAGAAGTAAAACAAGCTTTCCTTTATTGATATAATCTTGAACATTACCGCGCTCAGTGTAGATAATTCCCACATCTGAAAGTGCCGCTTCTCTAATATTTTCCGAGTTGTTTAAAATAATATTCCCATTTATTTTTACACTAAATTCTTTATTCTTTTCTTCAAACTCCCAACGCTCATAAATACTATTTCCACTTCCAAAACGGTGGCGAACACAATTATGTTCTAAAAGATCTTTAGGGTGCTTCGGAGTTCCATTTTCTTTTAAGTACTTTGGTGAAGCGACGGCGACAAACTCAATTGGCCCAAAAAGTTTTAAAGCAATTAGGTCTTTAGCTAAGATATCATCAATGCGAATTCCTGCATCAAAACCTTCATCGAATATATTTGTGGCCTGATCATCTGAGAAGATATCAATTGTGACATCAGGATATTTTTTTAAGAAGCTACTTATATGTTTAGAAATGTAATAAGGATAAAAAACTCCAGGCATATTTAACTTAAGTGTACCAGTTGTCGACTTACCAAAGCTCTTTGCATTTTCTTGGGCAGTAATAATCTGCTCCATCGCTGGCCCTGCTTGATCAAGAAATATTCGCCCCGCTTGAGATAAACTAACACTTCTTGTTGTTCGAGTAAGAAGTGTTACTCCCATTTTTTCTTCCAAACTTGAAATCATTTTACTAATTGCTGGGGGAGAAACTTGTAGTTCTTCAGCGGCCGCACTAAAGCTTCTCTTTTCAGCAACGACTTTTAGAGCAATGAGCCCGTCAAATTGGTCCTTATTCATTAGTAACCCTTAGTTAATGATTCTTTAAGTATTGTGCCATTTATCGAAACAATTTTCTAGCCTAAAATCCATTTATAAACAAAAGGAGCTTGATGATGGAAGTCTTGAATCTAAAGAATGTATCGAAGTTTATGGTTATTGGCAGCTTGGCCTTCTTGGCGGCGTGCTCAAACCAAAAAATTAAGAAAGGAGATAAAATGAACTTAATTAAAGAATGGGATAAGACCTTTAAAAAGAGTGAACTTGTGGAACATAAGAAGGTGATTTTTAAAAATCGCTATAATATTGAACTTGTTGGAGACCTCTATATTCCAAAGAATACTAAAATTCAAAAGTTACCAGCACTTGCTGTTAGTGGCCCATTCGGTGCTGTCAAAGAACAGTCCTCTGGACTTTATGCTCAAGAGATGGCCGAGAAGGGTTTTGTCACTCTTGCATTTGATCCTTCATATACAGGGGAGAGTGGTGGTGAACCACGTAATTTAGCATCAGCAGAAATTAACACAGAAGACTTTAGTGCAGCTGTTGATTTTCTTGGTACGCGAGAATTCGTCGATCGTGAAAAAATAGGTGTGATAGGAATTTGTGGCTTTGGTGGTTTCGGATTAAGTGCTGCGGCCGTTGATAAGAGAATTAAAGCGGTTGTAACAACAAGTATGTATGATATGTCGGCGGCCATGGCAAATGGAGTTGGGAATACTTTAACAAAAGAAACTCGCACTCAGGCACTAGAGGCCTTAAGCAATCAAAGATATGCTGACTTTGAAAAAGATGCACCAAGTGTTGGGCCACGTAATCTGCCGGAGACTCTTTCTGAAGATGACAATATCGTTATAAAAAGATTTTTTGATTACTATCGTACTGATCGTGGCTTCCACGAAAGATCGATTAACTCGACAACTGGTTGGTCAGCAACTTCACCACTTTCATTTATGAACTTTCCTTTGCTAACTTATGTTAATGAGATTTCACCTCGTCCAATTCTCATTATTGCAGGAGAAGAAGCACACTCTCTTTATTTCAGTAAGGATGCGTATGCGGCAGCGGCCGAGCCTAAAGAGCTTATGGTTATGCCTGGTGTGAACCACGTTGATCTTTATGACAAAAAAGATATTATCCCGTTTGAAAAAATCACAAAATTCTTTCAGGATAATTTAAAATAGTCTCCAGACTTCTTGACCTCAACCTAGGTTGAGGTCTTATTATGACGTATGCTTAAACGTACATTATCAAGGAGAAGTTAAAATGGAACATAAGTTACCTGAATTACCATGGTCAAAAGATGCACTAGCACCTCATATCTCGGCCGAAACAATTGATTTTCATTACGGCAAACATCACAACGCATATGTAACAAAACTTAATGCGGCCATCCCTGGAACTGAGTTTGAAAATATGTCACTTGAAGAAATCATTATGAACTCTAAAGGTGGACTATTCAATAATGCAGCTCAAGTTTGGAATCACTCATTCTACTGGAATTGTCTTGCGCCAAATGCTGGCGGAGAAGCAAGTGGTGCTGTTGCAGAAGCGATTAATGCAAAATGGGGTTCATTTGATAAATTTAAAGAAGAATTTTCTAACACTGCTGCAACCAATTTTGGCTCTGGTTGGACATGGTTAGTGAAGAACAAGAGTGGAGAACTTGAAATCGTAAATACAGATGATGCTGAGACTCCTATGACTTCAGGTCTAAAAGCTCTTCTTACAATTGATGTATGGGAACATGCTTATTATGTGGACTACAGAAATGCAAGGCCATCATATATTGATGCGTTCTGGAATCTCGTTAATTGGGATTTTGTAAATTCTAATCTTTAATTAAAATGAAGGCCCTTATAGCAAGGGCCTTTTTATTTGGAAGTTATGGTAGGTATGCGCCACCACAAACAGGTTGGTATGTACCATTTATGTGTGAGCTTTTCTCACTCGCTAGAAAAGCAACAGTGTTTGCAACATCTTCGGGCTGAGCATTTCTTTGTGTCGGCGTTAAAGAAGCTAGATAGTCTTTAAAGTCACTTGGTGCATCTTTTGTCGCTTCAGTCTCAACAAAACCTGGAGCTACAATATTAGATGTAATCTTATGAGGCCCAAGCTCTTGTGCTAGATATTTACTAAAGCTATCAAGTGCTCCTTTTGCTGAACCATGTGCAATAAATGCAGGCATAGGTGATTCAGAAAGAGTACTTGAAATAAAGATCAAGCGTCCAAAGCGATTCTTTTTCATTTGTGCTGCTGCAATTTTTGCAGTGATATATGAAGCACGCATTTCATCATTAAGCTTTTGAGAAAATTCATCCCAGCTTTGTTCAAGAAATGGCTTTGCTGTAAAGTTCATATTTGCATTTGATACAAGAATTGAAACCGGTCCATGATCCTTTTCAATTTTATCAAACATGGCCTGTATTTGTGTTTCATCACGTACGTCAGCTTGAATTGGGTAAGCTTCGCCACCTTTAGAAATGATTTCATTTGCAAGCTCTTGCGCGATCTTTTCGCTATTTACATAATTGATAAATACTCTGTGTCCATCAGCAGCTAAAGCTCTTACAGTCGCTGCTCCGATCCCGCGAGCTCCACCTGTTACTAGTGCGTTCTTCATTCAATCTCCTTTTATTTCATATTGACGTTTAATTGTGTTAATATTCTAAAACCTCAAGTTAGCTTGAGGTCAATAGGAGATTTTATGGCCGAGTTAAATGAATATTTATCTGTTGGAGAACTCAGTAAAAGAAGTGGAGTTTCTATTTCTGCGATTCACTTTTACGAGTCAAAGAACTTACTAAGATGCCATCGTAATAAAGGTAATCAAAGGCGTTTCCATCGTCGTGAACTTCGTATTCTTAGTTATCTAAAGGTTGCACAACGTATTGGTCTAAGTCTAGAAGAGATAAGAGAAGCATTTAAAAGCATTGAGAATAAAGAGAATCTCACTGCTAGTGATTGGAAGAAACTTGGCCGTAGTTGGCAAAAGGTTTTGGATGAACGTCTTCAATTAATTGAAAGAACAAAGTCACAGCTTGGATATTGTATAGGATGTGGTTGTTTGTCTTTAAAAGATTGTCCTTTACGTAACCCTGATGATGAACTTGGTCAGGAAGGTACTGGGCCACGTCTTCTAATGAAAGATTAGTAAGTGATAGTTAATGATTCATAAACTATAGTGTCATTTATTGAAACAATAATTTATCCCATAATTGATTTAAATAATAATTCAATGTGGAGATCAATTATTCGTGTTAAATCAAAATAAAAATTCATGGGGAGCTATCTGGGCCATGACTCTTGGGATCTCAAGTGTCATGATTGCAGAATTTCTACCTGTAGGCCTCTTAACTCCTATGGCCAAGGATCTTGCTATAAGTGAAGGTTTTGCTGGGCAAACCATTACTGTTACTTCCATTTTTGCAGTTTTAACGAGTTTAACGATATCTTATGTGACTAGAAAGGTTGGCCGTAAAAACTTACTGATAAGCTTATCAGCACTAGTTGCTATTTCATCTGCTATCGTTTCTCTTTCCCCTAATCTTGTGATTCTTCTTATCGGTAGAGGACTTTTAGGGATTTCTCTCGGTGGAATATGGTCAATGGCCGCTGCCCTTGCAACACGTCTTGTTTCCAAGGATAATCTTCCTAAGGCCCTTTCAATTATTTTTGGAGGAGCTTCATTCTCAACGATGCTGGCCGCACCACTTGGAAGCTTTCTTGGCCAATACTTGCACTGGCGTACGATTTTTCTCATTGATTCATTAATAGCAATTATCTCAATGATTTGGCTTTTTAATAGTATGCCAACTCTAGCGGCAAATTCTAAGGTTAAGTTCAAAACAATTTTTAAAACTTTATCAAGGCCTTCGGTCAAAGTCGGTTTACTTGCTGTCGCTTTAACTTTTTGTGGACGATTTGCAACGATCACATATATGAGACCCTATCTTGAAAGTACGATAGGCCTTGATGTAAAGGGGATATCGTTAGTCTTCCTTCTCTTTGATGCTGCCTATTTTATTGGAACATTTATTGCCGCTGAAATAGTAAAAAGAAGTTTAACTTTTGCATTAAGTGTTTTTCCATTATTACTTGCTCTCGCTTCACTTGCACTCGCATTTAATGAAACGAGTGCTATCGAGGCCGGAGTATTAATTTTCTTATTGGGGATTTCTTTTGCTCCCATTCCTGTCGGTTGGTCGACATGGGGGACAAAGATTGCACCTGATGATACGGAATCAATCGGTGGTCTTTATGTTGCCTCAGTGCAAACAGCTGCTGGAATAGGAGCTTTTGCTGGAGGAATTCTTTACGATAAAAGTGGTTCATTTGCAGTCTTTTCAATGAGCAGTTTGTTCTGGTTTGTCTCTGCAATACTTACTTTCTTATTTGTAAAAACCGTTTTTAATAAAAATGAAGATGAAGTTGTTGAAAATGTCATCGCATAATAATCTTGGAGGTTAGTCATGAAAAATGGATTTGTTTTAACTTTAATTTTGTCTCTAGGGCTTATGAGCTGTTCAGGTATTACAAATGCCAATGGTGAAGCTCAAGGCGAAAAGAAACTTATGGAAATCACACCAACTAATAAGACCATTAAGTTTGATAGTAGCTCTCCTGTCTTTACTGGTAATGTACTTCTTAGACCTCTTTTTGAAACTCATGACACTTCAGATTTAACTGGTGGTGAAGTGACTTTTTCAAAAAATGCAAGATCCGCATGGCATACACACCCGAAAGGACAACTTCTTGTTGTCACAAAGGGACAGGGAGTTGTTCAGCAATGGGGTGAAAAAGCGCGAGTCATGAAGGCCGGTGATATTGTATGGACTCCAGCAGGAGTTAAGCATTGGCATGGAGCCGATAATAAAAATACAGTCACTCACTTGGCTTTACAAGAAAAGAAGAATGGTAAAAATGTCATTTGGATGGAAAAAGTTAGTGATAAGCAATATAAGGATGGGCTTAGGAGCATTAGGAGTAAGAAGTAAAGTGAAGATACGAATCAAAGTGGATGACCTTGAATTTGAAGGTATTCTTGAAAACACTAAAGTAGTTAATCAACTACCTCTTGAAGTCGATGTTGAAGACTATGCTTCTAATGAGAAGATCTTCTATCTTACAAAAAAGCTTTCTATGGAAGATGAGCCTGCGGGGTATAAGCCTCGTGTTGGGGATATCTGCTACTATTCTCCATGGGGGAATGTTGCGATATTTTATAAAGATTTTTCTTACTCTACTGGCCTCATAAAGCTGGGGGAGATTACTGAGAATGTCGATAAGATTAAGAATATTAAAAACTCAAAACTTAAAATTGAAATTATAGAATAAAAAAAGCCTCCGGACTGGAGGCTTTGTATTTTGCTTTTTTATTGGCAGTAGTTGTAGTCGCGGAAGTAGCGAGCACAGAAGTTTTGTGGGAAGCGACAGTCATCCATATTGCTTGACCAGTAGCTTGCGCTTTGACAGTACTTTGTGTCTTGTTTTTCAACATTAACAATGAACTTTCCAGTAGCAACTTCGCGTCCATTTTTTTCTAGCTTGTACTCGATTTCATTTTCACCGTAGTAGTTAAGTAGTGGCCTTTGAAGTAGAGTGTAGATCCAAAGATTGAACTTCTTTGAACTTTCACCTTTTTCAGCATCAAATGAAGATGACTTCGATTTTTTGCGTCCCTTGTGGTCCTTGTAGTATAGAGTTACTTCATCTGCATCAACTCTTTCACCTTCGTCTAGAACAAAGCTTGAAAACTCAGATGGGCTTAAGTAATTTGCACTACAATTTACGTAGCGAATTTGGTGCTGATTTCTGTCATTACATGTTAAGCGGATACTCCCTTCAACAGGGTTGGAAGCTAGATCATTTCCAATTTGAAGTCCTGCACCGAAAGCAGGCAGAAGCATTAGTAAACTAATTAGTACTTTCATTATAAACTCCTTTTTATAATCCTATTAATGATATTAAGGAGTTTTAGTTTATGCAATTTTATCTAGCTTAAAGATAGAACTTGTAAGTTTATGGCCTAAAGCTCACGCGCCTTAAGTTTAGCGTAATTGTAGATCAATTCACGCCAGTTTTGCATTAGGGCAGGGGCCGTAAGCTTAACAAGTTTAGGATCACTTGGAATATAATCGTAAAGAAAGTATTCCATGGCAAATTGGATTGTTTGCATGCCGATATATAACTCAGTAAAGAAGTCGATATCACCCTTTTGATAATAGGCGATTAATTCGGCAACGTCTTGGTGGTATTCACATGAACCGCATCCGCTGCACATTCCGTAGTTTTCAACAAAGGCCAGGTGCTGCTGAGTTTGAGTTGCAATAACTTGCTCCCTCTCATCTGCGTCTGCACTAAAGCTCTCAACTAATTCAAGTGCACGTTCCGGATACTGATTGATGGCCATGAAAATGCGTTCATAGAATGTAGCGTATAGGGAAGTAAAAATTGAGTCTTCAATTAGGTAGTAGAAGAAGTCTTCTGTGGATTTTGTTCCTGCTTTTAAGTTTTCATAACTAGCAAGGGCCATCTTAAGAGGTGCATCTTCAAACTCTTCTAATTCAAAGAAGATTTTTGCAAGCTCCTGTTTGCCAAGATCGAATTCACTCTTTTGCTTAAATTTTGAAAACATGAACGCCTCCACATAAGTTCTTGTTCTAGATTTTATCAAATTAAATTAAATCAAGAACTTATGTGGAGTGAGTGGCAGAAAGTGCCAGTCTTATGGGCAAGGTATAGTAAACACCTTGTGTATTTCCTCGATGCGATTCAGAGTGTCGCTATCAAGAGTCACTTCACTTGTGGCAAGGTTCTCTCTTAATTGCTCCATTGTCGTAGCACCGATGATATTTGATGTATTAAATTCACGCTTGTTCACAAAAGCTAGTGCAAGAGTTGCAGGTGAGAGTCCAACATCGTTAGCAAGTTCGACATAAGCTCTGATTGCATTTTGTGCATGTTCTGAAGAGTAGCGAGTGAAGTATTCACCGTATTTAGTTAGGCGAGAGTTTGCAGGTCTCTTTCCATCTAGATACTTTCCAGAGAGTGCGCCAAAAGCAAGAGGTGAATAAGCAAGTAATCCAACCTTCTCACGAATTGCCATTTCTGCAAGACCAACTTCAAATGAGCGATTAAGTAGAGAGTATGGATTTTGAATTGAAACTGGGCGTGCAATATTTGTTTCTTTGGCCGCTTCAAGATACTTCATAACTCCCCATGGT
This sequence comes from Halobacteriovorax sp. RT-2-6, assembly GCF_047085025.1. Classification (NCBI taxonomy): domain Bacteria; kingdom Pseudomonadati; phylum Bdellovibrionota; class Bacteriovoracia; order Bacteriovoracales; family Halobacteriovoraceae; genus Halobacteriovorax; species Halobacteriovorax sp. RT-2-6. Next base: position 665,922 of record NZ_JBKIYH010000001.1, on the reverse strand, counting down.
GATTCATTTGATAGTCCCCAGTGGCGAATCTTGCCTTCTTTGATAAGTTCATCCATGGCCTCGACTCTCTCATTGAAGCTCACTTCAATCTCAGGAGTGATATGCTCATAATTTAGACGTCCAAAGAAATTTGTCACACGCGATGGCCAGTGAATTTGGTAGAGGTCTAAGTATTCAGTGTTAAGTCTTTTTAGAGAAGCCTCACAAGCTGTTTTAATATCGCTTTTTGAAAAGGCGATCTTTCTAATGTCACTATTTCTAATATAGCTATCCATTGATCCAGGGCCTGCAACTTTAGAAGCAAGAATAAACTTGTCTCTATGAGTTTGCATCTTATCCCATTTTCCAATGAATTGTTCTGTCTTTGTGTATGTACTTTGTTGACCAGGAACTGGATACATTTCAGCTGTATCAATAAAGTTAACTCCATAGTCGAGCGCTAGATCAAGTTGTTCATGGGCCTCTTCAATGGTATTTTGTTCACCCCATGTCATTGTTCCAAGACAAATTTCACTAACTTTTATATTTGTATTTCCAAGTTGATTAAATTTCATAATCCCTCATTTATATTTATTATTGCTGCTTTACCATTTCTTCTAATGGAAGCTGTGTTTGTTTCTTGATGTAATTTACTAGAGTAAAAATAATAATAACTGTTACAATTAAAGTTGGAACAGAGATCACTGGAAAGCTAAGTGCTGTCATTCTTCCTAAGCTCTCATTAAACTCAACTGTACCTGGTGCTCCTTTAAGGACGATGGCCGCAAGAACATAATTTAAAAATGCTGATAGAAAGAATGTTGAAGAAAAGTAGAATCCTGCAATGTGAATCTTTTGTTTGAAGTCGTCGTGTAATCCTCTTGCTTCAAAGGCCATGTGGATTTTTTCCATATCAAAAATTTGTTCAAATAAAGTTCTAATAAGTGGCTTCTTTGTGAATTGAGAAGCAAGTACAAAAAGACCAATTACAAGTGGAACAGCAGTTTCTTTTACAATCATCCATGTGCGATCTAATTCCAATAAACCGATTCCTCCTGTTAGAAGAACGCTCACAAGACCAATGGCCGCAATCCAGTTAAACTTTCTTTTAGAGATAAAGTCCCATGCTCCATATAAAAGAGGAAAGGCAAGGGCGATGATCAGAGCATTTACTTGACCTAGTTTTTCAGGCCCTGAAAATTTTGTAAGTATCACCGATGGAATAACAACATTACAGAGAATGTTGATGAACGGGTTTTCATTTTTATTTTGAACGTTATTCGTTTCAGTCGAATCTGACATTTATAATCCTTTTATAATTTGCCCTTCATAATACCTAAATCAATAAAGTAGGAAAAGGTTTAAAAGACCAATGTGAAAAGTCGGGTATTGTAACAACTTCTTACACCCTGTAATCTGAACTTGTCTTAAGAAAATTAAAATGAAATCATTTTTTTTACCGAATTACTTTTGATCACGGATGAACATAAGGATAACTCATGAAAAAATTATTTCTTGCACTTGGTATGACATGTGCGCTGAGCGCTTCAGCTCAAAACTTCAATGGTTACATTGTAAAACTAAAGCCAGGTTTCGAGTCTCTTGTTAACACGAATATGGCAGATGCTCAGGTTAGAAAACTAAGCTTTGGTACTTTTGCTGTTGTTAAGCAAAGTTTTGAAGGCCTTGTTCAAGACCCAGCAGTTGAGTATGTTGAGAAGAACTGGATCATTAACTTAAATGATTTTTCAGCTCCTCAACATGATGATGCTTCATTAACAGAAAATCGCGATGAGCAATTTTCTAAGCAATGGGGATTAATGAATGACGGACGCAACTCTAGTGGTTGGTTCTCAAGAGGAAAAGCTGGTGAAGACATCAATGCAACTGCTGCATGGAATGTTGAAACAGGTGATCGCGATCTAGTTGTTGCAGTTATTGATACAGGTGTTGATTATACTCACGCTGATCTAAAAGCTAACACTTGGAAGAATGAAGGTGAAATCGCTGGAAACGGAATTGATGATGATGGAAACGGATTTGTTGATGATGTTTATGGATACGATTTTGCAAATAAAGACGGTGATCCAATGGACGGTCACTCTCATGGTACTCACTGTGCTGGTGTAATTGGTGCTCGTCACAATGGAACTGGTATCATGGGTGTTATGGCAAATGTTAAAATTATGTCGATTAAATTCCTAAGTGACAGTGGTTCAGGGGAAACAATTGATGCAATCTCTTCAATTGACTACGCTGTTGCAAATGGTGCAAAAATTCTTTCAAACTCTTGGGGTGGAGGAGAGTACTCTGAAGCACTTAAAGAGTCGATTCAAAATGCACGTGATAAAGGTGTTCTTTTCGTAGCTGCTGCTGGTAACTCTTCAGCTGACAACGATGCAAGACCAACTTACCCAGCAAATTACGATGTTGAAAACGTAATCACTGTTGGTGCAATGGATGGTAAAGGTAACCGTTCATCTTTTTCTAACTACGGACAAGATACAGTTCACGTATTTGCACCAGGTTCAAATATTCTTTCAACTGTACCAGGTGATCGTTATAAGAAGATGTCTGGAACTTCAATGGCAACGCCAATGGTTTCTGGGGTACTTGGACTTCTACTATCAAAAGAAGAAGGGCTAACTTTCTCTCAAATTAAAGAAAGAATTTATTCAACTTCAGTACCAAATGCAGGACTTATCACAAAAGCTAAGTCTGGACGTATTGAAGCTTATCGCCTACTTAACAATATCCAAAACTAGTGATATATAAAGAGGGGAGTCTTCGTATTAGCGACTCCCTTTTTTATTTATGAAAATCAAACTACCAGAATTCCTTATTCGAAAATTAAAAATGACTCCTTATCATAAATTAGGTGGCGCCGAGGGCGTTCAAGAACTTGTTAATAACTTCTATGAGATCATGGATACTGACCCAAAGGCTTCCAAGTGTCGCGCTATTCACGCAAGCTCACTTGAAAGTGCTAATAAGAAACTTTTTATGTTTCTATCTGGCTGGTTAGGTGGCCCTAGTCTTTATATTGAAAAGTACGGCCATCCTCGTATGAGAAAGCGTCATTTTCCATTTAAGATTGGTTTTGCTGAGCGAGATGAGTGGCTCTATTGCATGAGAAAGGCCATGGATATGAAGAATTTAAAGCCTGAGTTTGATAAAGAACTCTGGGGTGCTTTCGAAAGATTCGCCGAGCATATGAGAAACCAAGACTTTTAGATCTTCGATTTCTATTCCGCAAAAAACTTCGTAATTTAATTCATTAAGTAGCTCAAGGCAGCGCTCAAAGTGAGTTTTAAATGCACTTTCTTGCTTCATTTCTAATTTTAATAGCCCTGCTGCTATTTTAATGATGGCCTTAAATAAAATGGCAAAGTCATCAGTTCGATTATGCTCATTCCATAAGGATTCTAAGTAGGCATGGGCCTCCCAGAAATATCCTCGGTTTACCAAGTCAATGGCATACAGATAATCTTCACTATCTTTAAAAGCTTCACTAGAGCTTAGGCGAGCTGTTTGAGGCTCGCCGCTTTCTTCCATATGGCCACCAGACTTCAAGGGATGTGGATTCACTCCCGGTCGAAATTTATATGGTGGTAGTGCTCGAGTGGAATATCTTATGAAAGTCTCCAATCAAAGTCGTACAGAAGTTTTCCTTCATCAATATGAACTTGAGAAACTATCTTTGACCAAACTTTTTCATTTGGATCCCACTGGAATCTTGCACGAGCAACCTTGTGCTTGATCGTATTGAATTTTTCAACTTCTTGACGATTCTTCCAATTCGGCGCCTTAAGTTCCGCTACGATTCTAACTTTAGGTGCACTAGCAAGCTTTGCCATACGTGCATAATCGTAGTGAGAAGCAATCTTTAGCATCGCTAGAACATCAGTTACGGCGCGGTGAGGGAATGGATTAATAAATCCATGTGAGTGCTCAAGAAGCGCCATTGATTTATGAGTAATTTTTCTTGGGTACTCAACGTCTTCTTGAGTATCAATCCAAACTTTATTTGGCATCTCAATACCATGTCTTTTAAACATGGCCGTAAGCATTGGCTTGTCGTACTTTGCACCATTATGGGCCATCATATAGTCGGCCTTCTTCATCAGAAGTGCGATTCTTTCAAGGGCCATCTTGATTTCATCACCCTTGCGGCCCCATTCAGCAAGTAATTGCTCATCAATGCCAGTTAGCTCAATGACTTCTTCTGTAAGCTTTAGACGGTCTTTCTCGTCAATTAGTTCTGAGAAAATTCTTACTGGAGAGTTGATGCGTGTATCCCAAAGGACTGCTCCAATTTCCGTAACGCGGTCAACTTCAAGGTTTACACCTTTTTGCGTTAGATTTTCGTTAATACCTTCTAAATCAACTCCAAGAATGAGCATTTGACGTCCTTTTGTTGGTCTTGCTGTGTGCCATAAGATTAATTGACAATATTCTGACTTATTTAGGACAATTATTAACGATACGTTTAATATTGTAAATGCTGGGATTACTTAGATTTAATGAAACCTTATATTGTACTTATATTCACGGCGTTAATTGTTGCCTTCTTTTCAGGAAGTTTTGTTTTAAAAACTTTCGCTCCTCGATTTGCTAGTCAGTATCAAATTGATGAGATCAATGAGCTAAAAGTTAAGATGCAAACTACAATTACACCATACGCCATCGTTAACTTCTCATCATTGTATTACTCAGATGAGCAGTTCCAGTTACTTAATCCTTCACTTGCTATTGAAGAATTTGATGCATCTCTACTTTCAAGTTCAAAAGGTTGTTCAAATATCGAGATTCTTCAATCTCAGCTTACGGGAACACGTAAAAAAGGTGTCTGGGAACAAATCCGCTGTGGAAGAATTCGAAATATTCCTAACTGGTTTGTGAAATCTCCACCTTATATTCATGAATCTGGTGTTAGTTACGCATACCTCTTGTTTCAATATCAATTGGCCACAGGCCAGGCGTCTCAGACGTCATGGGTAAGGCGTAGACTTTCTTACTTCCATGTTTCAGAACTTGCACAACTTCAACGTGAAATCGGGCCACTCGGTGGAATCTACGGTCTACTTGCAAGTCTTTCTCAGGAAACTCTACAAGATATTATTAATGAGGAAGGAACTATTCTAGCAAAGAACTTTTTATTGGCACGAATAAAGTATCCACGCCAATACAATGTTCTCGAGTATCGCTTTTACTCAAATGATTCCATTGAAAGATTTCTCGATCAAACGCCTTATCAAATATCAAGAGCACGTGCAGGTAAGTGGTGTGTCTACAACGACGGTCCAATTTGTTGGCGACAGAACACAAGACATCTCTTACAGACTGTCTCTACTTCGACTTTGACATCATTTACCGGGATCATGGTTATCTTCTTCATTATTCTTTGGCTACTATTCAGTAAGATCAAGGATGATAAGGTTGAGGAGAGTCGTAAGAAAATGGCACTTCAAGTTTTGACACACGAGTTTAGAACTCCTGTTAGTTCTCTTCTTTTAATTGTTGAAAAAATGAACCGCTCAATTGATAAATTGGATGAAGAACAGCAAGAAGATCTTCTTCGAATTGCTGGAGAAGTATATCGCCTTCAACGTCTAACAGAAAAGTCTAAGCACTACCTGCAAGGCTCTAATGCCTCAGGGATGTTAACTTTTAGTTATGAAAAGCTAGAGCACTTAGAAGATCTTATCTATGATACAATTATTCCTATTAAGGAAACTTATGATAAGGAAATTGAATTATCGATTGATGTGAAAGATACGATCTTTGTCGATTATTATTGGTTTCAAATTCTCATTAAAAATCTCGTTGAGAACTCTTTTATTCATGGTGCGCCAGAGCACTATTTAAAGATTTATGAAAAAGATAAATTCTTTGTTGTTGAAGTCGGTGATGGTGGAGAGATTACAAGAGACCTTGATACTCTAACAAGTGAGTTTGTTAAAGGTTCTAAAAGTTCAGGTACAGGCTTAGGTTTAAATATTATTAAAAATATAGTTGATGAATGGGGTGGAAAAATTGAGTTGGTTAAGAAGCCGACGAAGTTTATTATCACTCTACCTAAAAGGAAGTAATTATGGATAAGATTCTATTAGTTGAAGATGATGTTTCACTAGGTAAGGGAATTCTTGATTTTCTTAAAATGGAAGGCTTTGATACGACGTGGGCACAAACTTTAGAAGAAGCAAGAAAGATTGATTTAAAAGGTTTTAATCTTATTATCCAAGATTGGATGCTTCCAGATGGACAGGGGATTGATTTTCTAAAAGAGATTCGTTCTAACAATAATAATACACCTATGATTATTCTTACTGCTAAGACTGATCTGATTGATAAAGTTGTTGGCCTTGAGTCAGGGGCAAACGACTATATGACTAAACCATTTGAGTCTCGTGAACTACTTGCTCGTATTCGTGTGCAACTTCGTATTGGAGATCAAGGAGCTACAGCTAAGGATCTTGATACTAAAGGTGTTTTAACTCTTGGAAAACTTAAGATTGATAATGATACAAGAGAAGTTACTTGGGATGGAAACTTAGTCGAACTAACTAAAATGGAGTTTGATTTCCTAAAGCTTCTTGTGGAAAATCCAAATCGCGCTCTATCTCGTGATGAGATTTTAAATAAGGTTTGGGGTTATGAGTGTTATCCATCAACTCGTACCGTAGATACACACGTTCTTCAATTACGTCAGAAATTTAATGAAAATTTAATTGAAACGGTTCGAGGTATCGGCTATAAGCTGCGTCCACAATTTGCTCAATAAGAATAAAAAATGATTTAAGGGCCTTTCAAAGGCCCTTTTTTTTTCAAAGAATTGACATAACTCTAACGAAGATTGAATAAAGCTTGGCCATAATATAACGAAAGGTTAGTTAATATGAACAACTACTAAGGGGCCATTATGTCTAAGCGTATAACCATTCCACTTCTCTTTGCCTGCGTGGCACTTTTTTTAGCGTCATGTCAGTCGAAGCAATCGGCGAGCGATCTGCAAAAAACTCTTGAGGAAAATCCGCAGATTTTAACTGAAGTGATGAAGAAGAACCCGCAATTGTTTATGGAAACACTTCAGAAGATGGCATCTCAAATGAGAGAGAAGGCCCTTGAAGATCGCAATAAGAAAGAACAGGAAATCTTAGAGGCCGCATTTAAAGACCCTATTGAAGTCGAAAAGCATAGTGAAGATTTAATCATTGGTAATCCTAATGCGAAAGTGGTTATTTATGAATACTCTGATTTTCAGTGTCCATTCTGTTATCGTGCCCTTGAGACAGTAAAACAAGTTCTTGATGAGTATAAAGATGATGTGGCCTTTGTCTATCGCCACCTGCCAATTGATTCAATTCATCCAAATGCAAGATTGGCCGCAAAATACTATGAAGCAATTAGAATTGAATATGGCCAAAAGGCCTTCGACTTTCATGAAACAATTTTAAAGAATCAAAATAAGATTCGTCATGGTGAAAAATATTTCCTTAGTTTAATTAAAGAAATGAAATTAGATATTGGGAAAATTAGGGAATTAGTAAACTCAAAACGTGTCGAGAATAAGATTGCTGCGGACGTAGCAAGTGCAAATAAATTGGGCTTTAGTGGCACTCCTGGTTTTGTTGTGGCCGGTGTCCCTGTTAAAGGCGCATACCCATATTCTCATTTCAAAATGATCTTAGATCGTCGTTTAAATGGAAACTCTAAGGATCCTGCTAGCGAGATGGCAGCGAAGATCAAGTAAGAAATTAAATGTCCGTCAGTAGTTCAATTAATTCAGGGTAATCGATAAATGGATTTCGGTTGCCCTGATACTTCTCAACTTCATCATTTCTAAACTTCTCAAATTCATCGATAGGATCTAACTTGTCCCAAGCTCTCAAGAATGCTTCTTCACGATCATCAATTGGAAGCTCATACATTACTGCAAAGTAGAATAGCCCACGAGCGATATCACCCTTTACTTCATTAGGTGGTTCAAAAAGCGGCATATTTGGATACTTCTTATTCTTTCCAAATTTAGATTCACCACAGTCTTGAAGTTTATTGTCGTCAACTTCACCGTAGTGATATGAGGCCCTCATACTATTAACAAAAGAGTCTGTTGGGAAAAGGTGGTGCATATCCGCAACCATATCATCGTATTCGTTCTTACCGTGTTCAACAGTTTCACCATAGTCAAAGAATCGAGACTTCGGCCATGTATGCTCAGTGTTGATGATATTACCATCAGGTAGGTTTTCAGAGTCTAATTGAATATCGACATTATTTTCGTACTCATTTCCGCAGTAAAGGTCTTTTAGAAACTTATTATCGGATCCAGATTTATTATAGGCGTAGATATTATTAAAAAGGTAAAGACGTGCTTCTTTATAATAAAGAGTTCTCTTTCCTTTTTTCATCAAATCAGAAAGACGCTTTCTGAATTTTGCTTGATCGATTTGTGTTTTCGTATCACCGTGGCCTTTGAGGTTTATTGCCTGGGCCATAGTGAGTGATGTTGCTAAAATTATTAGAGTGGTACGTAACATAATTAGCTTTTACGGTAATTTATGAACAGATGGTAGGAGATTGTAGAATTTACCCGAAATATAGTCCCAATAAAAAAACAGGACCTCGGTGAGGTCCTGCCAATTTAAAAATCAAGCTCGTTATTTTAGCTACTTAGGGGACGACTAAGCGGCCTTATTATACTCTTCGTAATCGTTATCACTATCCATATTTTCTTCATCTACACTTTGTCTAAGGCTTGTTAAAAGCTTCTCTAATTGAAGTCTTTCGCTAACTCCAAGCTCAACAAATTGTACCCCCATTCCTTCTGGGTAGCGTCCAACAGCATTCGATTTTCTAACGACCTTGGCCTTTAGTTCTAAATCTGTTCCGATATTAAAAGTAAAAGTGTCTCCACAATTGAAGATATCTTTTTGAGTTGGCGTATTATACGAAATATAAGCACCTGTTCTTGAGATATCAAAAGTTTCTCCAAGATTAATTGGAATATCAGTTGATGATACCTTTGTTGGTAGTGGTGCTTGGTAACGAATTGCTGTTTTCCACCACTGAGCAGCAGGAGAATTAATAACATTCGTTTCATGACTAAGAATAAAATATGAAGTCATTAGGATATATGCAAAAGTTGATAGAATAACTGAAGCTGCTTCAAAGTCATTTCCATAAACTAGGACAATCGAGTTATTTAAACAAACAAAGCCAATCGATAATGGAAAGCTCCACTTGATGTCATCTTGCGCTGTAAATGAAAAGTACGCATTTAGAAAACAAGAGGCCATAACCATAAAGTTAAAGACTGTCATTTTCGACCAGATGGCACCAATATCAGTTGCACCATGACCATAAAGGAACATGACCTGAATTGGGATACTAACTGCAATTGCAATAAATACAAATGCATAAATATTAAAGATTAATGGCTTGATCTTCATTGATGACTCCTTGTGTGTCATTTTGAGTAAAGTGATAACAATAACTATTTACGCGATTAATATAATTCTTTGCTTCTTGTAGGCGATCAGAGTTACGCCAATTTGTTTCTAATTTGATTAGTTGTGACTTAACTCTAAATGGGCCAGAGTTATAGCTGGCAAGAATTAGGTCTGTGAAAAGTTGGCTTTTCTCAAATGATTTAAGGTCTTTGATTTTTGGATATGACTTTTGTACAAGATCGATATTTCCACGCCAGTACTTCTTTAAATATTCAATATACTCAAGGCCACCAATAACTGACTTCTTACGATTAAGTCGCCAGTCATTTCTTTGATTAATCTTTCCTGACCTAACCATGAATTTTACAAGTCCATATGGAAGCTTTTCAATTCTCTTATCAACCTTCCACTTATCGTATTTCTTAACAACGTGCTGGCTTGCTGCATCTGTTACTTGTGTAAGCCCAATTGCTTTTGCAGAACTTACTGAACGATAGTTAAACCCTGATTCTTGGGCAATAATTCCAAGTAGCATTGAAGGGTTTGTATGAACTTTTTTAGCTTCATTTTTTACAAGATCAATGAAGCTATCCTTAACATTGAATGGATCTGTTGTTGTAATTGTTGTGTTGTTATTTGCTGTTGTAAATTGCTTACATGATGGTTCTTCATAACGGTATAGAGAGCGAATCTCTCCACGATATTGGTAACCAATTTTAATATCAGTTTCAAGTCTTGCTGGAAGACTCAGGCGATTGATTTTATAGATGATATTTTGATCGTCTTCATAGATAACTTTATTATTATTTTTAAAGCTTGAAGTAATATTTCTTCCATTCCAAAAGATAACGATATTTTCTGGATTCAATTTTCCACGAGTAGAATTTATCTTAATATAAAGATCATAAACAGCATGACGATTTTGCTTTTTAGGAAAGAACTCAATTCCAATTGTACTTGTTCCAACATTATCAAAATTTAAATGGTTATCTAAGATATTAGTAAAGGCCTCGAGATTTTCGAATGTATCCCCATCATTAATTATTGAAAGAGTGTCACTTCCGAATGGGTTCATTGGCCCAGCACATGAAGTGAACAGGAGAGTCGCTCCAAAAAAGAGTGCCGAAAAGCTTGCTCTTAACAAGACTCTGACAATGTGCTGACGAAATGTTGGTTTAAGTGCCATGTTCATTGACACTATTATGACAATTTTGGGTAAGTAGCTGAAGTTGCTAGGTAGTTAATCTTTTTATATCAACTACTTAGCTAAAAAATCCGATAAAATCTATGGTTAGCAAAATTAGCAATTTTTGCCAACTTTAGAAGCCATAGAAAAAACCGTTATTGGCATCTGTTAAATTCTTTAAGAATTTATATAAATTTGAGGACTTACTGAAGTTAGTGGCCCCCACACCAATAGCGTTAATTTGGACTTTTCGAAGTCTATTTTTGTCGGTGATATCCCTAACAATATCTTCAATACTATCAGGTGAAGTTGTTCGGCCTGACTTTGTTGGAGAGCCATCACTTAATAAGACAATATCTGTAAGTTGTGGATATTGGTCGATAACATATTTTAGGGCCGCTCTTGTCGGGGTAGCGCCAAGTGGCCTAAGTCCTGCTAGAAATTCATAGACTTCTTCTTTGATTTTTAAATCTCTAAGATCTTGGAGAACGCCCCATAGGGCATACTGAGAACTGCGATTCTTTCCTGGAAAGTAGATGATATCGACGTAGTAGTCCTTTCCCATTGAAGCAATAAGCATCTTAAGGCCTGCCTTAACTTGGCCAATACGATCATCTGTTGCCATTGATCCTGAAACATCAATGAGAAAGGCCACTCTCTTGCCTTTGAAATTAAAACCTACATCAGCATTCTTAACCGTTGGAGCTGGAGTCGGTTTTGGTTCTGGTTTTGGTTCTGGCTTGGCCTGCGGTGGGGTAATTTGAGCTGTTAGCTCTTTAATCACTTTCTTTTGATCCTGAGCAAGCTTTTCACATTGAGAAAGTGCCTGTGAATTATCAACGCAAACTTCTTTTGGAGTTTCTACTGTTGTAGGTGCTTCATTCTTTGGAACAACGATGAAGAGGATAATCACCGCTCCAAGTGCTCCTGAAAGTAAATCAAGAAATGAAATATTAAAAACGTCTATGGACTTTCTTTGGCGCATTATTTGCTTTCCTACATCTCAATCTTATTAACTAAGTTTTCAATTACATATTCTTTTGTTTTCATATGAAATTGATCAGTTGCTTTTTGCAAATCGTGAAAGAGCCACATAAGAATGATACTTAGGATTAGTGCAACAAGTGTTGTATCAAAGGCAACACCAAGAGTTGAAGTAATCAGTTGCATGTCTTTGGAGTTTGCTAACATTAAAGCACTTGAGATACCAAGTACAGTACCAATAAAGCCAAGAGAAGGAATGGCCCATAGGAGATAGCGAATATTAGACTGTTCAGTTTCTGAGTTGTCTCGATGTAGGTCAGTTATAATATTAATGACCTCTAGAACTTCGGAAATATTTTTCGTTGATCGAAACTTAGCACAAGAATTTTTAATGAGCTGTGTGAGTAAAGTTTTCGAATACTTCTTTTCAAAGTCCTTAACTTTTTGTCCTATTTGAATGACATCGTCAGACATGAGTAAATGTTTTTCATCAGTAGGAAGGAGATTGGCCTTAAAATAAGACTTTTCAGCTTTAATTTGGGCCTTTAGTTCTTTTATTTCTGAAATTGACCAGAAGAATGCCATGTAAGTTAGCCACTGAATGTAGCCACCTTTGATGAAATTTCCGCCTAAGAGAATTAGCAATCTTGAAACCATTCCATCTTGTGGGAAAATACCAGACAGATACGCTCCGTTTAATACCGCCACAATAACACTGCTTATAACAACAGCTTGTCCAATGAGTTGCAATTCTTTCTTTTCTAGCATTGAATGACCTTTTACTCTAAAATTATAGATATATTTTTAATTATTATAACTGACTTTAAAAGGATATAAATGGTGGGAAAAAATAGTGAAAATGAACCAGTAGGAGAACTATGTGTTCGCACGCTAACGATGCCTTGTGATACAAATCACAATGGTGATATCTTTGGAGGTTGGGTTCTTTCGCAAATGGATATCGCCGGTGCAATCTATTCTGGAAAGCGCTGTAATGGCCGTACGGCAACTATCGCAATTGAAGCAATGAAATTCATCCAACCAGTAGGAGTTGGGGATATCTTATGCTGTTACTGCTCAACTGTAAGAGAAGGAAATACATCTCTTGCTGTTAAAGTTGAAGCTTGGGTTATTCGCAAGTTTGAAACAGAAAGAGTTAGAGTGACGGATGGAATTTTCACATACGTGGCCATTGATGAAAATAAAAGGCCAAGAAGTATTAACTCAAAAACAATTCTCGAAAAATAAGGATTTCTATATGAGCGTAATTAACGTTGAGAATGTCTCTAAAAGTTATAGAGACCAAAAGGCATTATCGGACTTCTCTCTTACTGTAGAACATGGAGATGTCGTTGCTCTTTTAGGGCCAAATGGTGCTGGAAAAACAACTTTTGTAAAGTGTATGCTTAATCTTATAAGTGCAGATAGTGGCAATATTTCGATTTATGATATTGATTCAAATGATCCTATGTCTCGATCTCGTCTAGTTTACTTACCTGAAAAATTTACTTTCTATAGCTACTTCACTGTTGAAGAAACTCTTAAGTTCTTTGCTGAGTTTCACCAAGTTGAAAAGTCTCTTGTAAAAGAAAGAATTCAAGAAGCTTTAGGAAAACTATCAATTGGAGAGTTAGGCAAGAAAAAGCTTAGTGAATTATCAAAAGGCCAAATGCAGCGAGTAGGCTTATGTATTGCTATTGTTGCTGATAAAGATTTGATTATCTTAGACGAGCCATTCTCTGGGCTTGATCCAATCGGTATCAAAGATGTGAAGGATATCTGCCTTGAGCTTTCGAGCAAAGGTAAGACGATCTTAATTAACTCTCATATCCTTTCTGAAGTTGAGAAATTTGCAAAGAAGGTGATTATCTTAAATCACGGTCAAGTTAAGGCCCAGGGGCCTATTGATGAAGTACGTGGTGGTATGTCTCTAGAGGATCGTTTTTATACTCTTATTAAAGGGACTAAAGAGGAAAGTGGGGAAGTTCATGTTTAATTTAACGCTTATTAAAAATACAATTGAAAAAGAAGTTCGAAATAAATCAGTAATCTTTCTATTCATTATGACTGTTATTGTAATGTATCTAGGAGGAGTGCTAAGTAATACCCTTCAAATTGAAATTCAAGAATCTGGTTTTAGTACATATCTAGCAACCGCAAGTATGACAGTTGTTATTTGGATTATCAGTCTTAGTGCAAAGCTTGTCGCAGCTCTTATTTCGGCAAATATCTTTCGTAGTGATTTAGAAAGTGGAGTAATTTCTCAAATCTTAGCACTGCCAATTAAGCGCTCTTCATATGTTATCAATCGTATGCTTGGTGGAGCCGTTTTAAGTTTCCTTTATCTGATCTTCATTTTGATAATTGGGGTTGTTATTCTTCTATCAAATGATCTTGTGCCAAAGGGTGTGGATTTCTCAATGGTGAAGATGGTTGCTTCACTAATTCCTCACTTCTTACAGATTTTGATTATTATGTTTGTGAGTTGTTTCTTCAGTTTATTCTTTAATAAAATTGGAACACTTCTACTAACTTGTTTTTATGTTCTGGCATCTGTTGGTGTTTATACTTATATCAAGGCGGGAAATCCAGCTCTTTCGGGGCTAAACCTTTCTTCAATATTCGGTTTTATCTTTTATTGGATGCTTCCAAGAATTGGTGAAATCTCAGGCCTTGCTGATATGCTATCGCTTGGGGCCGAACTTAATTTAGAAATTGTAAAAAGCTTTGTCTTCGGTTTTGTTCACTTAGTGGCAACTCTTGGGATTTGGGGACTAATCTTTAACTTTATTTTTAAAAGAAGATCATTTTAATGAGAAAATTGCTAATTATCCATTCAGATGAGCGCATCCAATCAAGTGTGAGAGAGTACTTAACAAATGAGTACTCTTTTGAAATTGATTGTCTTGCTAACTCATCACTAATTACGAATGCGGATGAATTAGCAACTTATGACGGGATCGTTTGTGAGAATCGCTATGTCGATAGCGAAGGACGTAATATTGTTGGCGCTCAAAATTTGATAAATTTTATCATTGATCACTCGATAAAAAAGCCTGTTGTTATCTTAGGTGAGATGGAAATTGATTATGGGAGCTTTGTCTCTCTACCATCGAGGTTTTCTCTCAGAGATATTAGTCTTCAACTAATTAAGAGTTTAAATATTACAGATGAGGAGTTAAGACATTTAAAGATGCCTGATTTTGTTAGTGTTGAAATTGCAAATTTCTATCAGCTCTCAAATCCATGCTGTGATATCTATATTAAAATGACAAAAACTGGTGTGGATCATTTTGTTAAAAGAATCTATGCCAATGACGTTCTTGATAAAGATATCGTAAGACGTTATGAAAATAATAATCTTTCGCACTTCTTTGTACAAAAAGAAGATTTCGAGAAATTAATGGGACAAATCTTATCTCAGTCTTTAACAAAGGTTGTGAAGGCCTTTAAAGAAGATAAGAAAATCATGGAAATTAGTAGTGATACTTTTGAAATTTCACAAAACCTTCTAAATGAAATTGGAATCACTCCACAAACAGTAAAGCTTGCTAAGACTTCTATTGTAGCTATGACAAAGACTGTAAGCGGCTCTAAGAAACTTTCAACACTTCTTCGCTCTCTTTTAGAGAATGAAACGACTTATGCGTTTAAAAGAAACTATCTAACTAGTTTGTTCTTTTATCAAATCATTCCAAATCTAGGATGGGGGCGAGGAGAACAACTAAAGCAAACGATGGATAAAGTTTGTTATATTTGTTTTTTCCACGACATCCTTCTACGTGAAGAGAAGCTTTTAAAGATCCACTCTCTTGATGATATGGCCTTCGTTGATTTAACAAATGAAGAAAAGAAGCTTGTGTTAGAGCACGCTAATATGACGACAACTCTCTTGCAGGAGATTTCAGGGATTCCAACTGGAATTGATGTTATTGTTCGCCAGCACCATGGTTCTTTAAATGGTGTAGGATTTCCTGATGTGTACACATCAAATTTATCTCCTCTAGCGATATGTTTTATAGTCATTGAAAAGTATGTTGTTGAGATCCTCAAGTCTATTGAGGCAAAAGAAAAACTTAAATTGAATTCGATACTCCTAGAGCTTGATGAATTTTTTCATTTGAGCAGTTATCGTAAAATAATTTTCGAACTAAAAAGCCTAATAAATTGAAAAGGCAAATTTATAAAAAGGAAAACTAATGGAACAAAGAAAAGTTTGTATTATCACGGGATCACGTATTCCATTTGCAAGGTCTGGAACGACATATCAAGGTGTATCTAACAAAGAACTTATGACAGCTGCTCTTAAAGGTTTAGTAGATAAGATGAACCTAAAAGGCCAAGAAGTAGGTGAGGTCGTTCTTGGAGCTGTTAGTAAGCATGCTTATGATTTCTCTCTTGCACGTGAGTGTACAATTGAGTCAGGACTTTCTTTTCACACTCCTGCAACTGATATTCAAAAAGCGTGTGGCCTATCACTTGAGGCATCAAATATTATTGCAATGAAAATTGCTACAGGACAAATTGAGTGTGGAATTGCTGGTGGTGTTGATACGAATAGTGATATCCCCGTTGAGTTTTCAAAAAAATTCTCAGATGCTATGAGCCGTGCAAATTATGCTCGCTCAACAGGTGAGCGCGTGAAGGCTTTACTAAGTATTCGCCCGGCCGATCTAAAACCATCTTTCCCTGCGGTTAAGGAGCCTCGCACAGGTCTTTCAATGGGACAAAGTTGTGAGCTTATGGCCCAGCGTTGGCATATTGCTCGTAAGGACCAAGACCAACTTGCGTGGGAGTCTCATCAAAATGCTGAGCGTGCATACAATGAAGGTTTCTATAATGATCTTGTTGTGCCTTTTAAAGGCCTAGAGCGCGATGGAATTCTTAGAGCTAACACTACTGTCGAAAAGATGGGATCTCTTAGGACTGCATTTGAAAAGTCTGAGAAGGCAACTCTTACTGCGGCCAACTCAACTCCTTTAACAGACGGTGCTTCTTGTGTTTTCCTATGTTCAGAAGAATATGCAAAAGAGCATAACCTTGAGGTTTCAGCATACTTTACTACTTGTCAGTCGGCAGCAGTTGATTTCATCGAAGAAGAAGGTCTTTTAATGGCCCCTGTTTATGCCGTTCCTAAGCTCTTAAAGCGTGCAGGACTTACTCTTCAAGATTTTGATTTCTATGAAATTCACGAAGCCTTTGCTGCTCAAGTTCTTTGTACACTGAAAGCTTGGGAAGATGAAGAGTTCTGTAAAACAAAGCTTGGCCTAGATTCAGCTCTTGGGTCAATTGACCGCTCAAAGCTAAACGTTAAAGGTGGCTCTCTTGCTCTTGGTCACCCATTTGGTGCAACTGGTGCAAGAATTGTTGCAGGCCTTGCTAAAATGCTTCAAGAAAAAGGCGGCGGACGTGGACTAATCTCAATCTGTACAGCAGGTGGGATGGGCGTTGTTGCTATCGTTGAAAGATAAAATTGAATAAAAAAAGGCACCCATTGGGTGCCTTCTTTATTTATACTTTATTGTATGAATTATTTTTCAGTACAAGTTTCGTAGCAAAGGTTTCTTTGAGCTTCGTCTTGAACAAGAGCACACTCATCAAAACACCATGGCATTGACTTGTTACCTGATTGGTACATGTAGTTATCAATACAGTAGTCACGTACTGAATTGAAACATGTGTAGAAGTCTTCTTTGTTTGTTAACTCTTTACAAGTTTCTTGAGCTTCCATTGCACAAATTTTGATTTGGTTTGCGCTTGCATTTACTGAAATAAAAAGAGTTGCTGCTAGTAATAGTTTTTTCATATTTTTTCCCTCTAATGATTAAAGATCATAAACACATGAAGCTTTATTTCCTGTGATCTTTGCAAGTTCACTAAGGGCCGCTTCATATTGATATGAATTTAGTTTTCCATTTTCTTTTAAAGTATATTTTGATTTGTTATTACCTAGATCTTTCTCAGCTAGAACTTTGAAGTAGTCTGAGTAGATAATATTCTCAAGATCAACTAGGGCGTGATCCGAAATACGGGCCCAGTTGACGATGAGATTATATTGATGAAGCTTAGTATAGCCAGTGGCATAGTAAGCATTTTCGCAAATTTCTCTAATATTACTTGAAGCTTGTGCGTTTGATGTAACTGCAAACAGCATCGCTAGTGTTAAAATCACTGATTTCATTTATCTCTCCAATAGCATTGAGTGCCCACTTATAGCCAAGGGAAAACGAAAATTAAAGTGATTTTATGAGATATGTAATTTCTGCATGCTAGATGGCAAGCATGGATTCCACGAAGTGACGTACGCCCTGCGTTGCAACTTCTGCGATTGTTTCATCAAAGAGCTCAGCATTATTTGTCGGATGTGGATTAATCTCTAAACAATGAGCACCAGCGCTTTTTGCAATAGCAACAAAGTTTGCGGCCGGGTAGACTAGCCCTGAAGTACCTATTGAGACAAATAGATCGCAATTGAGTAGTGCCTGTTGAATTTCATCTAAGAAAAGCGGGACTTCACCAAACCAAACGATATGTGGCCTAAGATTTCCTTTGGTATGACAACATTGGCAGCGATCTTCGATGGTAAGGTCTTTAGTCCATTCATAGATTTTCTTGGTTTTCTTGCAGCGAATTTTTAGAAGTTGGCCATGCATATGAAAGATATTCTTTGAGCCGGCCCTTTCATGAAGATTGTCGACGTTTTGAGTGATAACCGTTGTATGAAAACTTCCTGTCTTTTCAAGCTCCGCAAGTGCTATGTGAGCATCATTTGGGTGTACTTCACCTGACTGTAACTGTCGTCTTCTTTGGTTGTAGAATTCGTGAACTAAATTGGGGTTATTGTTAAAGGCCAAGGGGGAGGCTACCTCGTAGATGTCGTGGTTTTCCCAGAGCCCATTTTGGTCACGAAAAGTCTTTAATCCCGACTCCTTAGAGATGCCAGCGCCTGTTAGTATACAAATATTTTTTATGCCAGCAAGGAGTGCTTGGTCTTTTAAAAATTTCATTAATTTATGGTAACATACTCTTGGTGAATACATAAAGTGAGGATTTTAGTGGACCCATTATCACAGGCAGTGCTCGGTTCGATGGCATCTCTTGGAGCGGCCAAAGTTAAAGCAAAAATGCGTCAAAAAACAAAAGATAGTAGTGACTCTAATGAATCTAAAGAAATGCCTAGTTTAAAGGTGATAGCTCTATGGGGTGCTCTTGCTGGGATGGCCGCTGACCTAGATGTCTTAATTCGTTCATCCTCTGATCCTCTATTTCATGTTCAGTTTCACAGGCATTTCACTCACTCTCTCTTCTTTATACCAATAGGGGCCTTAATCGTTAGTTTATTTCTTAAACTATTTCGTGTGCCAGTGAAAAGAAGTTACCTTTATACGTTTTGTGCTTATGCAACCCATGGGCTTCTTGATTCATTCACAAATTATGGAACTCAGCTTTTTTGGCCACTTTCTTCAACAAGAGTGGCGCTAAATACCGTTGCTGTCATTGATCCACTTTGTACTATCCCGCTCGTTATTCTTGTTATTCTTTGTCTTCGAACAAAGAATTTAAAATTTAATGATGCCGCCATTATTTATGTCATTGCTTTTATGTCACTTGGTTTTTATCAACGTGAGCGAGTTACTAATTTCCTAACGTCTAAGGGCCTTATTAATGAACAAACACAAAGGCAGATGATTAAGCCGACAATTTTTAATAATGTCATATGGCGAGGAATTGTCGTCGATCAAGATCAAGCAAAGTTTTATGCTGTTAAAAGTATTCCTTTTGGTAAGATTAAGCTTTATCCAAAAAGTGAGAGTGCATCGATTGTTAAAGAAAATGAGATTAAAAACCTTTTAAAGCACTATAAGTCTCAGAAGTTTCCTTATGACTATGAGAGGTTTAGAAGCTTCACTAGCGGTTATCTACATTGGGGCCAAGATAATACAATTGTGGATTCACGCTACAGTATTCTTCCTTATTCATCACAGGCCATGTGGGATATTAAATTTCATAAGGGAGAAGGACACGTTGTCTTCAATACATCTCGTGCCGTTGATATCAATTCACGAAAAGAGTTCTTAAAGTTACTATTTGATTTCTAATAAGAAGGTCTCAATAGTTCTAATATTCTCAGGCGCAATTTCGTGAGAGTTAATTTTAAAGCTTACATATTGAGCATTAGAAATCTTCTTTTTAAGCTCAATAAAGCTATTATGAGAGTTTTGAAATTCAACAACGGGGTCACCTTCATTATGTATTGAAAGATGATCAAAGCTTAGGTTTTCTCCAAGCTTATCAACTCTTGTATTTGCATTAATTGCAATTGAAGCTTTTATTCCGGGTAGGTAGCTTGCCATAATTGGCGCAAGGTAGCCTCCCTGAGAGTATCCAATAATTATGACATCCTTAAAGTCAATTGCGTTGGCCTTAAGATAGTTTCCAAGGGCCTGGATTGGTGTACTCATATCAATATAATATTTCTGTCTTGTGTGGTCGTAGAAATACCAACTATAGCGATAAGTAATTTCTTTAGGTCTAATCTTAGGGATTGGAAAAATCCCATTTGGAATAAGAATACGAAAGTTCTGTATAATCTCTGATGAAAATTTATCGACAATATTTTCTTTTATTTGTTCATTGTTTTGGGCAAAACCATGTAGGACTAAAAGAGTTTTTTGCGCTTTAGGATTGCCGACTTCAATAGAATCAATCGGGAGATTTGTACCAACATTTGTTCGACTAGTATTATTTTCCATATGTTTTATAATAGATGGAGCGAGGAGAATTTAAAAGTGAATTCTAAAATGCAGCATACATTCAAGGACGATGAAATCGATTTAGCAAAAGAGATTATTCTGGAGAATATATCATTCTTTGAATGGATGAATATGGAAAATCTTCTCATTTCAATAAAGAGTGAAGATCTAAGCCTTCTTGATGATGTAAATATGGAAGTCCTCGAAGCCTATCTCAATGAGTTTATTAGAGAAGGACTAGTGGAAGTGAAGCATGAGGCTAAGAATGAAGCTTTCTATCGTCGCGTGCAAATAAAGAAGAAGAAATTTTTAAAGTTCTTCTAGTAGCTTTCTACTTATCTTTCTAAAGAAAAATTGCCATAAATAACCAAAGCGCTCCAGCTGTTGAAAGTGGAATCGTTAGGTTGTCATCAATTTTAAAATCCATAAAGTCTACTGCTGTTACCACAAGGGAGCTGAAGATTGAAACGAGTGCTATCTTTATATTAAACTCATAGACATTTATAAGCACCATTAGGTGAATGGCAAGTGTGGCAATTAAGAAGGCCAAAGTTCCCTCAAGGGAGCGATTCGCTTTTAATTTAGTTTTACCAAAACGAATTCCAATGATTGCGCTTAATGGGTCACAAACAGCAAGAGTGAAGACGGCCACTAGTGAAATCGTTTTTGGAAAAGTTAAGATTGTAAGAAGTAGGCCCATAAGATACGGCATGGAAGCTGACTCTTTAAGTTGTTCCTCTGCACGTAAAAGGTAGCGGCTACCTAGCTTCATTAATTTATTTTCTGGATAGTTAATTCTTATCTGTTCAAGAATATAGAATACACATGTAGCAATACCAAGGATGTGAACAGCTTGGGCGTGAGTAAGAAAATGCTTATAGATCATTCCCGCTATAAGGCCCATCGAAAAGTGAAAAATCCTACGTGGCATATGTAGGTCTTTTCTTGTTTTCGTTATCTCTTCTTTTGTATCGTTTTCTTCTTGTGAAACTTGTTCAGCTATATCTTTAGTCGATGTTTCCACATCGTTTTTTTCATTATTTGCAATTGTCGTATCCATATGTGCATCTTAACTCAGGTTGTTAATCCTGACAAAACTATTTTTTTAGTCCTGACAGACTGTTCGAGATAAAATCTTTGGTGATTTTGAAGATTGATCGGCGATCCTGTCCATAACTATACTGCCCATCACTCAGGGACTCTAAAGAGACCTCTCCACTGCGTTTAAGGGCCTCTTTGAGGATAAGTGGCCCTGCAATTTCAAAGATGAATATACTGGAAATGATGGTCTGAAAGATTATACTACTTGTGATATGGGGGATTCTTTGAATAGTCATGGCAATAGCTATGGCCGTACCAGCATGTGAATAGAGGCAATGACCTAACATACTGTAATCATTGCTTTTTACTCGCTTTGCAAAGAAGCGATGGGCCACAAAAATAGATAGTGTTCGAATGACGATGTACATGATCACAAAGAGTGCGTCATCAGATATAAGCCCTGCAATATTGATATGGGTGCCAGCAAAGACAAAGAAAATGGCATAGAGTGAACTTCCAATATCTCTAACTGTCGTATGAATGAGGCGACCTTTTGAAGAAGCTTGGGTGACAGTAAAACCTAAAACTAGCGATATTAAGAGAACATTCAACTTTAAGAAATAAGCGAGTGTTTGAGCAAAGAGAATCATTGTTATGATGGAAAAGAGAAAGTTACCAATCTTATTCTCAAAATTTTCAAGCCAAGTAAGAAGAAGTCCCAGTACAACTCCTACTGCAATTGATCCGATCACTTCTTTGGCCATGGAAAGTAGTGACTGATAAGCAGAGGCAGAAGAAGGCCACAGGTCTGTTGCTTCAAAAATTGAAGTCAAAAATAAACTCCCTACAATTGTTAGTCCAGTGACAACGGCCAAGTGAATCATGATAGCATCAGTAATTGGGCCATGTGTGTTGTATTCTTTCATTACTAGTACCGTTGTAGGGGGAGCCGCTTCGATACTTATAATTCCAAGCATTGAGGATATTATAAAAATATTTGTAAAGGAGAGTCCGGTAAAGATAGCAAGACAAGTGGCAAAGAGAATACTGCTAATCAAGAACATCAGAAAAACTTTAAGGTGAGTTTCCTTAATGATTTCATTGCTTAAGCGCCTTAAGAGATACTTATTAAATTCCCCGCCAATATTAAAGAGAATAAGGCCTAGAGCAAGGTCAGAAAGATAATTAGTTTTTTCAAGAAATTCGTGAGTGATTAGGCCTGTGACATATGGCCCTAGAATAATCCCTAGCATAATAAAACCACTGACCTTAGGGATTCCTATAAATTTAGTAAAACGTGCTACCACAAGACATAACAGAAGGCACAGGCCTAGAATTGGAATAACGGCCTGGGTATCTGTTAAATCGATGAAGTCGAACACATTTAACCTCGCTCATTGGCTTTGTTGAAATTTAACGCACACAGACGCTAGATCAAACTTAAGAGGTATAAAGATGCGTTAATAATATTAAGTTTTTTACAACTAAGGATGTAAATGGCTACAATAGAGCTATCAATTATTTAACGAGGTTGTTCATTTGAAGAAGAAAATCTATTTCACACTTTTTATTCTCGCAATTATTGCAGGTCTTCTAGGTTGGGGAATTTTAAATTATCCAAAGTCTGATGGGACTCGCTCGGGTAAATTAGTGCGAATCACAAAGAAAGGTGTCTTCTTTAAAACTTATGAAGGAACGCTAGATCTTGGAAGTGGTGATCGACTGACGTGGGGATTTTCTGTTCATGATAAAGCGCTTGGCGAACAATTAATTGCTCAGGCCGGAAAGAATGTAAAACTTGAGTACAAAGAACTCTTTTTTAAATTTTTCTATGAAACAAATAATGTCGTTGATGGCTGGTCAATTGTTGAGAGCCCAGAAGATAATGTCTTTCTATGTCGCTTAGTTCGTATCCTTCAAGAAAACTCTTCAATTGTTGAGTATTTAAGACCTCGAATTCAAGAACAGGATAGTGAACTACTTCAGCGCATGCGAGAGTGTAAGTAGTTTAGCTGGCCTTCGAAGTTGGCAGTTTGGAATTACGCCATGTCAAATCAAGGCCATGGCAAGAATTTCACTTTTCAATAGAGTAGTTTTGTAAGAGCTTAATATTACAGGACTTTATGAATGGCTTCTTGAGTTTATTCTGCTAAATACTAAAAATTGTTAAGAAAATTAACTTTATGTCGATAAACTTGTTTGAGTAAGTAAAATTATTTAACAGGTTTGATATCGATGCACGTTTTTCTCCTTCTATTAGCAATAGCTTTTAGCTCCTGTTCGAAAATTAAGTACTCTATCGTTGGTGATGGAGCAATCACAATTCCGACAGTTTCTTTATTGGATTCAGACTCTAGTAGCCCCGAAATTAGTAATGACTTAACTGTTGGGCTTAATATCACCAACACAAGTGGCGCTACAAAGTATTGTGTTTCAGAATCTCAGACAACTCAGCCTACAGATACACTAACTTGTAACGGAGGAGCGTGGACACCTGCCCCTCCTGCGACTTATACATTTTCTCCTGGAGAAGGTAGTCGCGACCTGTATGTTTGGACAGCAAATAGTGGTGATGAAGTTTCAGAAGATCCTATTATTGGAACCATTGAAGTTGATACCGTAGCACCATCTACTGCAATCACAACTCCTCCCGCTACTGTTATTGATGAAACGAATCAAACGAATTTTACTTTAGCGGGAACTTGTAGTGAAGATGGTGGTGAAGTTCATTTATCAAATGCAATAACAGCAACAACTACTTGTTCTGGTGGGAGTTGGAGCGTTGATGTCGATACATCAGCAATCCCTAATGGCAGTCTCGATTTTGATGTTGTCTATACTGATAGCGCTGGAAACTCCTCTGCTCAAGAAACGATTACTCTGACAAAAAATGTTTCGATGCCAGATCCTACAATCACGATGGCAACGAGTGACTCAAATGATTTAACAGTAGGCCTTAGCATTGGTAATGATACTTATGCAACGATGTGGTGTTTATCTGAATCACAGTCTACAAAGCCAGCGGATACTTCTACTTGTAGTGGCGGTAGTTGGGTGACGACTGAGCCTACTGATTTTACCTTTTCAGCAGGAGCAGATGGATCAAGAACTGTTTATATTTGGACCGCTACAACTGGTGAGTATATTAATGATAATCCCATTAGTGCGACAATAAATTATGATACTTCAATTCCAAGTGTGACTATTACAAACACAGCAGGTGAAGTCTTTGGCCCAAGTGCTACATTATCAGGAACGTGTACAGAAGATGGTAGCGTGACTTTAAGTGGAAATGTCGTAACCAAGTCAACTGCATGTACAGGAGGCAATTGGAGCGATACCTTTGATTTTAGCTCTCAAGCAGATGGAGCTGTAACCGTAAGTGCAACAGTTACTGATAGTGCTGGAAATACCTCAAGTGCTGAATCTAAAAACTTCTCAAAAACTTCCAGCTACTTACACTCACTAAATCTCGATACAATTAATAGTTATGATATTGCTTTAAGCTACGCTGTTATCAATACAACAAATCTACAAACATATAAGTATCACCTTGTGACGGGAGCAATTGCCCCTAGTGATTGTTCTGCGGGGATTGACTTTGGTAATACAAACTTAACTCAAAATATATCGTCACTTAATCCTTCGACTCAATATAGTTTAACGGTTTGTTATATTGATACTTCAAATAATACGATCGGGCAGCAGGCCCAGACATTCACAACAGCAGCAATCGCTTCATCTGGAACTGGCCTTGTTTGTTCAGGTGGAGGAGATGTAAACACAACTTGTTATGTAAATGATCTACAAACAATGGCGGATTCAACAGTTATTTATATTCCAGGAAATCTTGTGATTCAAAGTGGAGGAGACATCTCTTCAAATGCTCTTGAAAAAATAATTATGCAAGTTGATGGAAATGTCACAATTGAATCTGGTGGAAAAATTTCTGCAAACCTTACTCTTTTAAGTACAACTACTCTTGATATCCAGGCAGGTGCAAGTATTGATGTTTCAAGTAAAGGTTATGCTGGTGGAGCAAGTGGTGCTGCAAATGGAAGTGGGCCATCAGGTGGTCTCGGACATTCTAATACAAGTGCTGATCCAGGTGGTGCTGGACACGCTGGAGCTGGTGGAGATGGCCGCTCAAGTGGTGGGACAACTGTTTATGGTTCAAGAACTGAACCTGTTGATTTCGGTTCTGGCGGTGGTGCTGGTGATGATCAGTCTGGTGGTGCCGGTGGTGGTGTCGTAAAAATAATAACAACAAATTTAAATATTGATGGAAATATACTTGCTCAAGGTGGAGCAGGTGTTCAAACTTGTTGTGACCAAGGAGCTGGTGGCTCTGGTGGGTCGCTATGGATTATTTCTCAAAATACAATTACTGGTGGCGGTAGTGTTTCTGTTAATGGTGGATCTGCTGGTGCAATCGATGGTGCACAAGGGACAGGTGCTGGAGCAGCTGGACGATTAGCAATTTATCAAAACACTGGTGTTTATACATTTAATGGAACCATTGGTGTTTCTGGCGGAAGTGTCGGTACTCGCGCATCAGATGGTAGCTTCTATTTAGGTCTTACAAGCAATGATCAACTTTGTGATAGTGGAAATTTTTCTTCAACATGTATTATCAATACTTCTAAAGTTATCGGTGGTGACATAAATCTCACAAGCGGAAATTTAACAATTGATACAACCGGAAACGTAAGTGTTAAGGGCCTTGACTCTGACTTCACTTTTAATAATGCTGGCGGAGATTTCACAATTGCTACTGGTGGGCTTTTATCAATGGATGCAATGACGGCCATTAGTAATATTGTTGCTAATAATTTTAATATGGCCGGAACGCTAAACGCTAATATTTCAGATTCAACTATTTCTAATGCAACGATCACTGGTACCATTAATGTAAATAGTAAAGGCTACTTTGGTGGTCGTGCTATGGGCAATGGTGGAGGACCTGCTGGCGGTATTGGAACAGATGATAATGGTGGTGGCGGTGGTCATGCTACAGATGGTTTCAATGGTAACGCAGGGACGGCCGGTGCTCCTGCATATGGTTCAATTAGTGCTCCTGTCGATTATGGTTCAGGTGGAGGTGCTGGTGGTTCACGTATTGGTGGAAGCGGTGGTGGTGCCGTTAAGTTAAGCGTTACAAATACTTTAGAAATTTCTGGAACAATTTCTGCTAATGGTGGCAATGGCCAAGAAAATAGTGATATCTCAGGTGGTGGTGCTGGTGGTTCAATTTGGCTAACTGCTGATAACTTAATTTTAGCTGCAACACTAACGGCTACTGGTGGAACTTCTGGTCATACCAACTCCGCTGCCAATGGTGCTGGAGGACGAATTTCAATTATTGCAAATCAGGCAACTGTTAATGCAAATGTTAGCCACCTTGCTGGACGTGGAGTTGCAGAGGGAACGGCCTATGTAAATATCCCAAATATTTATCCAAATTGTAGTGGTGGCGGTGATGTTCTAACAACGTGTTATATCAATGATACTCAAACACTCATGGCCAATGTAACTTATACGATTTTAGGAAATTTAACTCTTCAAAGTGGTGCTCTTGTTCAAACTCCTGATGCTACAAGTATTGAACTTAATATTGGAAGTAATCTTGTGATTGAATCTGGCGCAACACTTGCGGCCAACATAACAGAACTTACGGCCACATCTATTGATATCCAAACTGGTGGTGCGATTAATCTAGATGGTCGAGGATACACTGGTGGACGTGATGGTGGTGCTGATGGGAAGGGGCCATCTGCAGGTTTAGGCAATGGTACTGACGAATCAGGTGGTGGAGGCCACGCTTCTGTTGGAGAAAACGGAGAGAATGCTTCAACAGCTGGTGGTAGCGTTATCTACGGTGTAGCTAGTGCTCCAATTGAATATGGTTCTAGTGCTGGGGCATCAAATGGTTACGATGGTGGAGATGGTGGTGGTGCCATTAAAATTATTACAGATAATCTAACGGTTAACGGCTCATTAACGGCCAATGGTACAGACGGTGCTTCTGGCTCAATCTATGCGGCAGGTGGTGGAGCTGGTGGTTCAATCTGGCTTCAAGTAAGCAATTCTTTTACTGGATCGGGGATGATTACTGCTGCTGGTGGTGCTGGTAAGGTTTATAGCTTTGGTGCAGGAAGTGGTTCTGGTGGCCGAATTGCCATTGAGTATAATGGTTCTTCTTATGACTTCTCTGGAAATGTTTTTACGTCAGGTGGCCTTGGAAAGAAAAGGGCCGGAGATGGAACATTTTATTTAGCTCTAGGAAATCCTTCTTCAATTTGTGATAGTGGTGATCTGGTTTCAACTTGTTATATAATTGAAAATAAGACGATTGGTGCAAACTATACGATTACTGCAAATAACTTAGAGATCGCAGATAGTGTCTCGCTTTCTGTTGATGGCCTTAACCCTGGTATCGCAGTTGATCTAACTGGTAACTTAACTCTTAAGCCAAATTCTCGTATTACATATATTGCCAATGCTCGTGGTATTGAACTGCTTGCAGATGGAAATGTGACATTAGAAGCAAATGCAATGGTTCTAGCTAATCTCACAAATCTTGAGGCCCAAACACTTGAACTTCAAGCAGGATCAAGCCTCAATGCAAAAGGGCTTGGTTATCGTGGTGCCGGTCTTGGTTATCAAGAAGGATTTGGGATCTCTCCTGGACTTTCAAATAATACAGATGAAGCTGGTGGTGGTGCTCACGCCTCTGTTGGTGGAAACGGAGAAGGCGCAGCAACGCTAGGTGGACAATCTCCATATGGTAGTGAAACTAATCCTGTTGACTATGGTTCAGGTGGTGGAGCTTCTAAGAATATTTCTGGTGGTAATGGTGGTGGGGCCATTAAGATTGTGGCCAACGATATTATTCTAAATGGTAATATCCTGGCACAAGGAAATGACGGAGCAACTACTTCTATTTATGCTTCAGGTGGTGGTGCCGGAGGTTCTGTTTGGATTCAAGCGGCCAATTCAATCATTGGTAGTGGAAATATTCTTGTTTCTGGTGGCGAAGGTAAATTGTATTACTACGGAAGTGGTAGTGGTTCTGGTGGAAGGCTTTCAATTGAACTTGCAGGTGGCAACTATAACCTAACAGGTGTTGTTAATACTAATGGTGGCTCTAGTAGTAAGCACGGAGGCCCTGGAACATTTCACTTAGGACTTTCAACTAATGATGCTATTTGTGATAGTGGTAATTTTGCAACTACTTGTACAATTGCTGCAACTAAGCCATTAGGAAATAATATTTCTCTTACTGGTGCGAATCTTATTCTATCTCCAAGTGCAGGGCTTGCAATTCAAGGCCATAATGGAAATTTCTCAATCGATTTAACTGGAAGTCTAAGCCTTCAAGCTGGTTCAAGTATTTCTTATACAGAATATCTTCGATCGATTTCAATTGCGGCCGACACGGCCATAACAATTGCGAATGGATCATCAATTAATGCGAACCTATCTCTTCTTGAAACATCTGCTTTTGATCTTCAATCTGGTGGCCTAATAAGTGCTGTTGGACTCGGTTACTATGGTTCTAGAAATCGCCTTGAAGAAGGTTTTGGGCCATCGCCTGGACTCACAAATAGTAATGATGAAGCTGGGGGCGGGGCGCACGGTGGAAATGGTGGTAATGGTGAAAACGCAACATCAACTGCTGGTGGTAATAGTCCATATGGTAGCTTAACTGCTCCCATCACTTTTGGTTCAGGTGGAGGTTCATCTGGAAATTACCGAGGTGGTAATGGTGGTGGTGCCATCAAAATTATTGCTGATACTGTTAATGTCGATGGTGAGATTAAGGCCGATGGAAATGCTGGTGCAGGTGCAAGTATTTACGCTGGTGGTGGTGGTGCGGGTGGTTCCGTTTGGATTACTGCTAACACAAGCTTTACTGGTACAGGAGATATTCAGGCCAAAGGTGGTAACTCTGGTGGACGTGGTGCTGGTTCAGGATCAGGTGGTCGCTTATCAGTTGATATCACTACTTCAAGTAATACATTTTCTGGAATATTCAACTATGGGCCTGGTACTTCAACTCATCCAGGTGATTTTGGAACTTTATATTTAGCTTATACAACATTAGACCAATTCTGTGATGTTGGAACAAGTGGAACGACTTGTGAAATTAACAATGCCAAATGGCTACCGAGTGATCTCTTTGCAGGTAACTTAACTATAAATAATGATATTTATCTCTATGATAGCGCTACAAATATTAACGTTACTGGAGATCTGCTTGTAAAATCTGGTGCAACGATTCAATCTCAAAATCGTGACAAGTACACTTTTGATATTTCTGGAAATGCAACGCTTGAAGCCGGTGCCACGATGAAGGTTAACCTTGCAGATTTTATTGCAACAAATCTCGATCTTGCAGGAACAGTTGATGTTTCACAAAGAGGTTATACGAGTACATCTGGACCTGGTGGAGGTAAAGACTCTAGTGGTGGAAATAATCATGGCGGTGCTGCTAGTTACGGAAGTATTGGTGGCCAAGGTTATAGTGCCAACACTTGGGGTAGTCTTTATGGAGATGAAACTGCACCAACTGATTTCGGTTCTGGTGGTGGACGTCATGCTCATGCTGCCGGTGGTGACGGTGGTGGTGCCGTTAAGTTTTCTATTTCAAACTTAACAAATTTTACGGGCGCTATTTTATCTAATGGTGGAAATGGTACTTATATATCAGGAAACTATGGTTCAGGTGGTTCTGGTGGTTCAATTTGGATCAATACTGGTTCAATTACTGGAAATGGATCAATGGCCGCTCAAGGTGGTTCTGCAAGTGGATCTTCAAGTGGACATGGTGGCGCGGGTCGAATTGCTATTACGATGACAGACATTAGT
Organism: Halobacteriovorax sp. RT-2-6; assembly: GCF_047085025.1. Taxonomy (NCBI): domain Bacteria; kingdom Pseudomonadati; phylum Bdellovibrionota; class Bacteriovoracia; order Bacteriovoracales; family Halobacteriovoraceae; genus Halobacteriovorax; species Halobacteriovorax sp. RT-2-6. Next base: position 635,656 of record NZ_JBKIYH010000001.1, on the reverse strand, counting down.
GGTGTCTATCAATATGGTGGAACAATTGATATGAAAAATAATGATCGTGGAATTGATGAAGGTTCATTCTATGTATCATTAATGGATCAGGACTCAATTTGTACAACAGGTGACTTTGCCTCAACTTGTACCGTTAGTAACGACCTAACTCTAGGTGGTGTACAAAGCTTTACTGGTGCCGGAAACTTTATTCTTGATACAGCGATGACTCTTAGAGTTTATGGAAATAATACTGATGTAGGTTTTGATATTAGTGGGAATTTCTCAACAGCAACTTCTAGTTTAATTTCTGCAAGTAAGGATATTTCTCAAATCCATTCAGGTGGTGTTGTCACTTTTGATGGAGCTGTTGAAGCTGGTCTTCCTGATGTCTACGCTGTTGGTGATATTAATGTGAATGCTTCTATTTCTTCTCTTGGTAAAGGGGAGCTTCCTGGCCGAATTGGTCATAATGGATATGGAGTGGCAGGTGGACTTGCCTGTTCTAGTGGAAATAATCCGGCCGGAGCGGGAGGACACGCTGGTGCCGGTGGTGATGGTTATTGTACCAATAGTGGAATTACATATGGTAGTGCAACTGAGCCAAATACTCCGGGCTCTGGTGGTGGAAGTGATGACTCGGGAGATTACAGTGGTGGTGCTGGTGGTGGTGTCATCTGGTTAGTTTCAGATGCTAATGTAAATATCTCTGCTGCAGTCGATTCAAATGGTGTTAACGGAAATCTCTCTGGTGCAACAGGTGGCTCTGGTGCTGGTGGTTCGGTTTATGTAAAGGGCCTTACTTGTGATGGTAGTGGAAATATATCAACAATTGGTGGATCAAATACGACTGGCTTCCGCGGTTCAGGTGGCGGTGGTGGTCGCATCCATGTAAATTGTGGAACGAATAATTGGCTCGGTTTAGCTGACGCATCAGGTGGTCTTGGTGCCGATGCTAGTCGTAATGGTGGAGTCGGTAGCATTGACTATACAGTCATTCCATAAATATATGTATTGGATACGTTTACTAAGACCAGTATTTAATAGTTAAAGCAACTAGTAGACATGGAAATAAGATGATGACTGTAAAGATCAGAAAGTTAAATGCATAGTATTCTGGGTCTTGAAAGAATTTTGTGATCATTTTTTTTAGTGACATGTTGGCGCTCCTGCCGCTGGACTCCACATCATATACACACGATAGACAATTGTGGCAGTTCCAATAATTAAAAATAAGTAAGGGACTCCAGCTTGAATACGAGTTGGAAATTTTATTTTCCTAATCGCACTTGGCCCAAGGAGAAGTCCTGGTAGTGTTCCTAGCCAAAAGAAGAACACAAAGAGTGCCGCAAGTGTTGGAGAGGCCGCACTTATTGCAAGTGCTAACATCGCCCATAATAGCCCACATGGAAGTAGAACACTAATACCTCCAATTGAAAAATTAAAGAGGTGAGGTTTATTTCCTACTTTCTTTGATATCTTTGGCCAAAGCCTTGCATTTAGATTGTGTAATTTTTGAGAGACTATTTGAGCTAATTTGAAATTTGAAAATTTAAAAAGTCTTTTAAGTCCCATCCAGATTAAGATCAATCCAATACTTAGCCCTGAAAAGAGCATGAGGTATGGATTTGATTTTATATCAAGGATTGTAAAGCCAAGCACCGGAATAACCAGTGCTGTGGCCATGTAGCCCAATAGTCTGCCTACTTGGTAGGACATATTTTGACTAAAGGACTTAGAGACGGCCATGGTAATTCCACCACACATTCCCACACAGTGGAAATTTGCAACAAGTCCCATTGTCAGACCTGCGCTTATGATTACATAAGGTGAAATTCCCTGCAGACTACTTAGTTGGTCCAACTAAAACCGCCTCTTTTTTGATCTCTTCATTTGTGTCGAGATCTTTTATAATGAAATTAAACTTTAAGCTTCCGTTAGTTAGTACATCATTATTAAAAACAATGAAGACAATTTTTCTTTCGTGGTTTGATTTGAAGATGAATGGATTTCTGGGCATCTTCATTTCGTAAGAGCCTTCTTTAATCCCTTCAACTGCAATTTCAATATTTCTTTCAACAATCTCACCACTTTGTTCAATTACAATATGAAAGTGGTTTCTTGTTGTCGTTGGTGAACTTACTGTAAATGGTGTTCCTGGACCTCTAAGGACTGTTGTTGTGATTCCTTGTGACATTGAAACACTATAAACAAATCCAATTAGTAGACCAATTAGAACAACTAGGTAGCTAATATTTCGAATTGAGAAAATATGGCGCCCTTTTCCTTCAATATTACTTTGAGTGTCGTAACGAATGAGTCCTGTCGGGCGATTCGTTTTTAACATGATGTCGTCACATGCATCAATACAGTTTGTACAAGCGATACATTCTAGTTGAACACCTCGTCTGATATCAATTCCTGTTGGACAGGCCTTTACACAAGCATAGCAGTTGATACAATCACCATGTTCTTCAGGTTTCATTCCTGGCTGACGTCTTGGTTCTCCACGTCTTTCATCGTAAAGAATTGCTAGTGAGTTCTCATCCATAATTACAGACTGCATTCTTCCATATGGACAAGCGATAATACAAAACTGCTCTCTAAACCAACCAAAGTCTAGAAGGACAATTGTTGTGATGAGAAGCATGATCGTAAATAGTGTGAAGTTCTCAGCTGGGTTTTGAAAACTTATTGATAGTAGGTGATGAGTACCTACGAAATATCCCAAAAATGTATGTGAGATATGTAGTGAGACTGCAAGAAAAGCAATCCACTTAAGAGATTTTTTAATAAGTTTCTCTTTTGTCCAAGGGCCTTCTGCAAGTTTCTTTCTCGCTCTTGGCTTTCCTTCAATTAGGGCCTCGAGCTTGAGGAAAATTGATGAAATGAAGACTGTTTGTGGACATGCCCAACCACACCAAACGCGCCCAAAAATACTTGTGATAAACCCGATAAAGAAAAGAAAACCGAGTATCACAAATATTAAAATAGGCGCATTGTGGGCATAAAATTTGTATGTAAAGAATGAAAATTCTCTGGCCGGGATATTAAGGAGAATCATTTGTTCTCCTTGAATATATATCCACGGCAAGACTAGATAGACAAAAATAAGAAACCAATAGAATATCTCACGCCTGGTTTTCCAGATCCCTTTAACTTCTTCAGGGAACAGGAAGACTCTGTGTCCACTGTCGTCAGTTGTACCAAGTCTTGATTCGTGTAATTCAAATTGTGATTTCTTTGCCATTTCTTTCTCTTTCAAATTCTAATTTTATTCGCTAAGTAGCTCACCTTGTGGCTCTTTCGCTTTTGCAGGAGTAGTTCCTTGCAGTGCTAATACGTGGTCAGTAACGGCCATGATGTCTTCCTTGCTTAAGATATCTCCCCAAGCAGGCATCCCTTTATCTTCATTACCATGAACAACAAACTTATAGATTTGTTCTGGATCAAGTTTAGTAATATTAATCCAATGTTTATCTGTTAAGTTTGGACCGATGTCCCCACCACCATCATCTAAGTGGCAGGCAGCACAGTTTTCAATAAAAACAGTGTTACCAAGCTCTTTTGCAGCAGGTGTGGCCACGTAGCTGTCGTATGCTTGAATATCGAAGTTGGCAGTGTTTGCTGCTTCTGCATCGATGATCTTTTGCATTTCAGCCATCTCTACCTTGTATGTATCCAACAGTGTTGGTCCATCCATTAGTACGTAGTACATAAAGTAAGGTATCGAGAAAATGAATGATAGGGCCCAAACACCAGTCCACCAACTTGGAAGCGGGTGGTTGAGCTCTTGAATACCATCGTACTCATGATCCATAACAAGATCTTTCTCATCCTCAAGTACGATATTTTCCTGTTTCGATTTATTATTTTCGTTAGTCATTGTTGCTTCCTTTGTTTTCATTAACGACTGCTTCGCCGTCAGAAAGTGCATTGTTGGCAACTTCTTCATAAAGCTCTTTTGAGCCCGGTCTCATTGACCAGAAGAAGGCCCCTAAGAAGATGGCCGCAAAAATGAATAGCGACACTGCTGGCATCCATTCCCACGGCATATTTTGCATTACTTCAGATTTCATCTCTATTCCTCTGACTTAGTTTCTTTTGTGTCAATTCCAAGTCTTTGTAGATACGCAATAAGTGCGATGATTTCTTTATCTTGCATCTTCATTGGTACACCAAACTCATTTAATCCCTTAGTGATTTGAGTTGCTTGCTCCATTGCAAGATCAATAGCATTCGAAACTTCGTCTTCACTATATGGAGTTCCTAGTGCAACCATAACATCCATTTTCTTTGGAAGCATTTTGAAGTTAACTTTCTTCTTAGTTAGCCAGTCGTAGTTAGGCATGATTGAGCCTGCTGTCACTTCACGTGGATTAATCATGTGACGGTAGTGCCACATATCATTATATTTTCCACCTACACGTGCAAGATCTGGACCGATACGACGTGATCCCCATTGGAATGGTCTATCGTATACAGATTCTGCTGCAGTTGAAGGATTTCCATAACGTAGCTTTTCAGAAACAGTTGGACGAATTTGTTGAGAGTGACAAACGTAACATCCTTCTTTAACAAAGATATCTCGACCAAGAAGTTCTAGTGGAGTGTATGGTTTTACTCTAGGGTCTACTTCGACAAATTTGTTTGAAAGCATTGAAGGAATAATTTCAATTGCTCCACCAACAAGGATTGCAACTAAAGTTAGAACAGTAAAAGTAACAGGAAGCCCTTCAAGCTTTCTGTGAGTTTCAGCATTTGCATCTTCAGGGTGAGCTGAAATAGGTGCCGCTTTAAATACTTCTTCTGATTCTTCTTTGTCTTTGTTTACATACTTTGATTTCTTATAAGTCATCCATAGGTTGAAGATCATTAAGAAGAAACCTAGTAGAACGAATACACCACCAAATGCACGTACCCAGTACATTGGAATAACTTTGATTACAGTTTCAATGAAGTTAGGGTAAACAAGTTTCCCTGTAGCATCAACTGCACGCCACATTAATCCTTGAGTAATACCAGCTACCCACATTGACATCATATAAAGTAGAAGACCAATTGTTGCTAACCAAAATTGAGCGTTAGCAATTTTCTTAGAATATAATTCTGTCTTCCATAGTTTTTCAACACAGTAGTATAGAACACCAACAATTAGCATGTAGTTCCAACCAATTGTACCAGCGTGCACGTGACCAACAACCCAGTCAGTGAAGTGACCGATGTAGTTAACCGATTTAATTGAAAGTAGTGGACCTTCAAAAGTTGCCATACCGTAGAAAGTAACGGCCGTAGCAAAATACTTTAAGATTGGCTCAGTTCTAACTCTATCCCAAACACCTCTTAGTGTTAGAAGGAAGTTGATCATCCCACCCCATGAAGGCATCCATAGGATAATTGAGAAAGTCATACCAAGTGTTTGAACCCAATCTGGAACAGATGAGTAAAGAAGGTGGTGAGGACCTGCCCAAATATAAATAAATACTAGAGACCAGTAGTGAATAATCGAAAGTCTATATGAATAGATTGGACGATTAGCAGTTTTTGGTAAGAAGTAGTAAATGATCCCTAAGAACGGAGTTGTTAGGAAGAAGGCAACAGCGTTGTGCCCATACCACCATTGAACAATCGCATCTTGTACACCAGCATAAATTGGATAAGACTTTAAAAAACTTACTGGAACAGAAAGAGAGTTGAAGATGTGAAGAACAGCAATTGTTACAATTGTTGCTATGTAGAACCAAAGGGCCACATACATATGACGTTCACGTCTTTTAACTAGCGTACCAATGAAGTTAACAGCAAAGACTACCCAAATAACTGCAATGGCAATATCAATTGGCCATTCTAGCTCGGCATACTCTTTCCCTGTTGTAATCCCTAGAGGTAGAGTTAAAGCTGCTGAAACAATAATCAGCTGCCATCCCCAAAAGTGTACCCAAGATAAGAAATCTGAAAAGATTCTTGCCTTACATAATCTTTGAGTTGAATAGTAAACTCCCAGAAACATCCCGTTTCCAACAAATGCAAAAATCGCAGCATTTGTGTGAAGTGGTCTTAGACGGCCAAAAGTTGTCCATTCTATACCTAGGTTAAGTTTCCAATAGGCCAATTGGAAAGCAATAAAGACACCCATAAATAGTGCAATCGCCCCCCAGAAAACTGTCGCCATAAGAAAAGCTTTCGATATCTTATCGTTATACGAGAACTCTTCTAGATTGGCATTTGTACTCATGCTCATAATCATTCTTCCTTTTTTTGGTTGTGAACAATAATATTTTTCTCTTCTTCAAATAAAACTCTAATAGAAGGCGTATCTAAGTCATCATATTGACCCGTTTTAGTCGCCCAAATAAAAAACAACAGAAATCCTACTGCTAAGAATATTGCAATCGGTAGTAGAACGATAATGACTTCCATCAGCTTTTTCCTTTATTTTTTAACATTCTCTTATCAAATCCAATTAACGGAAGTGTACTTGAAAGAAGAACTGTTAATGAACTGATTGGCATTAAAATCGCCGCATGCAGTGGAGTAATGATATGCATTAGCGCCAATGTTATTCCTGCGATATTATAAGTAACTGCAAACATAATATTACGGCGTAAAGTACCTTTCACATTACGTGCAACTTTAAATAAGACCTTTATGAGGTTTAAGTCTTCTTGTGGCATATAAATGTCACAGCTTCTAAGGGCAATGTCTGCTTGTGCACCAATTGCAATTGATACATTAGACTTAATCATGGCAAGAGCATCGTTGTCACCATCACCCACAAAGACAACATTTTCGAGTCTGTTAGCAAGCTCTAGCTTCTGTTCCGGGCTTTGTTCAATATAAAGACTTGCCTCATTGATGCCAGCTTCTCTCGCTATCTTTTTTGCCATCTCTGAAGCATCACCAGTTGATAGGTGAATATCAATATTTCTTTGTTGCAAGAAGTTCACAAGCTCTTTTGATTCAGGTCTGATGCTGTCTTCAATTTTAAAAGTGGCAATAATCACTTCATCAGCAAAAAGGGCAATCTCTGCATCAAGTATGCCCTTGCCAATAAAGTAAGTTGTGTCTTCGATTTGTGCCTTAACACCTTTTCCTGTAATCACCTCAGCAACTATATCTTCGTACTTAGATAGATCAGTATTCGATAGTTTTTGTTTTGAATATTTCTTCAGTGCAAAAGCAATAGGGTGTTGGGCCGCTCTTTCAAGAGTAAATGTTAAAGCAAGGATTTCTTCATCACTTAGATCAGATTGATTTGTAAAACTACTTACTGCAAACTTTCCTTTTGTAAGAGTACCAGTCTTATCAAAGATAATATTCTTTGCATTATTTAACTCTTCTAGGCTTAGCTCGTTTTTAACATAGATACCATACGACTTAAGCTTATTAATTCTAGTCGCAACAACAATTGGTGTGGCCATAGCAAAGGCACAGGGACATCCAACTATTAAAATTGCTAGGATGACTTCAAATGATTTTGAAACGTCTCCAGTATAAAGACCTTGAATAAGTGCCACGATACTTAGAACGATAATTCCAATTGTGAAGTAGCGTGAAATTTTTTGTGCCCATACATTGGCAGGGTTTTTTACGATTGTATTATTCTCAATTGCTGATAGGTTCTTACCTAGTTTTGTTTGCGTTCCAATTGCACTAATTTCAAGTTTGAGGTCATTGCTCAAACTTACAGCACCTGCTGCTATGAAGTCTCCCTTATTAACAACAAGTGGGCGGCTCTCTCCTGTATTAATTGAGTTTAGAATTAGTGCTTTTTCACTTGCAAGCTTTCCGTCGTAGATAATTCTTTCGTCTTCTTCAAAAAGAATTTGATCACCAACCTCAACTTCATTAGAGAAGACATGTTTAATTGTATCGCCAACAATCTTCTTAACTCCAGTGTTTAGAAATAGAGAGGAGATGCCTTTTGTCGACATTGATTTTTGAGTCAACATCTTTACAAAGTAGCGTGACAGTAAAATCAGAAATATAAGTGTTGTGATTGAATCAAAGTATACAGGTCCAGATTCTCTAAAGAAATTAATTGCCGACAGTATGAAGCCAAAGACAATTGCCATTGCTAGTGGAATATCGACATTAGTACTTCTAAGTCTAATAGCACTGACACTATTAACTAAGATTGGCCTAGCACTATAAAGAATCACTGGAAGACAAAATGCAAAGCTTATTCCATCGAATAATTTTACGTAATCTCCAGTTGCCCCGGCATAATTTGAAACAGCGTAGATCATGATATTACTCATGGCCGAAGCTGCAACTCCAATTTGAAGAATATCGCGACGATCACTTAATTTCTTTTCTTGATCTTTTTCAATATTAAACGGGTGAGGAGTGTAGCCAAGTTGCGCAAGAGTTGCAGCAAGCTTTGCAATTGAATACGGTCTTTTTGTATCAATTGTGAAACTACCTAAATTATTTCCAATATTAACCTGGGCCTCAATAACTGAGTTTTCAAGTTTTGAGATTCTTTCAATTAACCAGATACAAGCAAAGCAGTGGACACCTTCAAGTAGAAAGTGAACTTTAAGCTTATCTCCTTCAATTGTAATGTATTCGCGAATAAAAGCTTCGCTATCCATGTATTCAAATTTATTGGCAGATGTCGTAGGGCGCTCTTTTAAGCTATTGGCCTGAGAGCCTTGCTCATTTTGATAGCGATAGAAATCTTCAAGGTTATTACTAAGAAGAAGAGAGTGGACACTCATGCACCCATAGCAACAAAACTTTTCTAATTTGCCATCTCTTTCATTAGTGATGAGCTCACCAGGGGCAATTTCTTCAGAGCAGTGAAGGCACACTTGTGCCTCGCAAGCCTGTCTCTTGCTTGTGATACTTTGGATATCCATCTCTACATTCTTGTTAGTTATCTTTTTTTTATAAACTTAAAATAGTAAAACTTTAATAAACGCCTTCAGCTCTCTTCTCTAATTCAGCGGCATCCTTGATAATGATTAACTTACCATTTTGATCAATAAGACCGTCTTTTCTGTATTCAGAAATAATACGAATTAGAGTTTCATTGGCCGTTCCAATCATTGTGGCCATCTCTTCTCTTGTAAGCTTTAGTTCGATTTGAATTTCACCATTGATAAGCACGTTACCATGAGTCTTAGCAAGATCGAGTAGAAGTTGAGCTATTCTCTCGCGAACATTTTTTTGATGGAAAGCACTTGAGCGCTCTTCTGCAATTCCCATGTCGCGGCTTAACTTATTAATTAGTTCTAGCGCAATTGCTGGTTTATCATTGATTAGTTTTAATAAACTTGGTTTATCAATAAAACATACGGAAACATTATCAATGGCCGTTGCTGTTCCATTGAAGTCTTGAGCAGTAAATAGTGATCTGTGGCCAATAACATCTCCATGTTGAGCAATTCTCACAATTGTCTCTTTTCCATCGGAGCCTGTTTTTGTCAGCTTGATATTTCCTGATTGTACACAGTAGATACCTGCTGGGCGGTTTCCTTGCGAAAACAGCTTTTCACCACGTTTAAACCTTAATGAAGATGCAGTAAGTGATACTTTAGCGGCTTCTTCATTTGATAACCCACAGAAAATCCCTAACTCTCTTGATGGGCAATCTACACACTGTCTCTTTTCCATAATTTATACCTTTTCTTGGTTAAACCAATCTTATCACTTCATATATCTAAATTAAATAAGTTATAGGGGAAATAATATGACGAATATCATGTTTTCGTGTTAGAAGGTGTTTTTCTTCTTAATATTTTTAGTAATTTACTGTATCGCAGTACAAACTTTAGATTTAGGTTAACAACTTAAGTTAAATAGCTTAAATTAAAGGCTTATTTGACAATATTGGTGGACAAAATGAGCGACAATAAGAAAGACAATAAGAATAATAATTTAGCGACTACTGACGTTATTTCTTTAATTCTTAAAGAGTCTAAGGCCTATACTTCGATGGAGTTAGTTAATAGCTACATCTCTAAGGGAGAAAGCCTTGAAAAGCTACCTGTTCAGCCACTTTATGTCTCAATTAAGGCCCTGCCTGTTGAAGTTAAATCTCACGCTCTTAAGCTTCTGTCTAAAGAGCAAAGAGAAACTTTCTATGATATCGACCTTTGGACAAAAGATGAACTTGATATCAATGAATTCACATCATGGGTAAGTACAGTTGCTAAGTGTCCTGATGAAGAAATTCGTTATGAATTTGTAAAATCAGATCAGTTCATTTTATTTCTTAAAGGACGCTTCAATGTTTGGACTTTTGATGTTGAAGATCCTCTCTATCCAGATGATCACGACAACTACTTTCTAACTGAAGATAACCTTCTTTTATTCGAATTTGATGAAGATAATGAAGTTGTCGATGAAGTACGCCAACTTATCAAAGACCTTTATACTGAAGTTGGAGTTGAAGCTGCTTACCAACATCTTTTTAAAATGATTTCTGAAGACTATATGATCTACAATGAGAATCAGTATCAAGATAAGAAAGAAAGGCTAAGAGACTTTGGCTTTGTTGATTATTTCGAGGCCCTACAAGTGGTTAACCCATTTCCTTCTGTTGGCCATATTGATTTATTCATTAACAAAAAACAGCCTCTAACTGGTAATATTTCGACAAAAGGTAAACTTCAAACACTTCACCAAAATTCGATTATTGCCTTTGAAAAGAATGCTGCAAGTATTCACGAGGAGCTGAATAAGGTTCAAGATGAGAAGCGCTTTAGCTACCTACATTTCAATTTTATTCGCATGCTTAATGCAAGTATGGAGTACTATGGGGTTTTAAAAGATGGCCCTGTTGCTATGACTCGTATTGGAAATCAGAACCGAGAATTAATCCTTCTTGGAATGTCTTATATTAAAGATATCCGAAACTTTGCTGATGAAAGTATTTTTGAGTACTTTGATTTTACTGATATTTATAAGATTGGAAATTCGCTCATTCGCATTCTGCAAAAGGATGTGAAAAAGGCGCTAAGAAATCATCTCTTTGAAGATACTGAAGAGAATTTTTTAGGTGCTTCTTTTGATTTATTTCTAGATGATTTCTTTAGTGATCTTGTGAAGTATCGTGACAATGACAATAAGATTGTTGTTGTTAACAATGTTGAAGTCTGGAGAAAGTTACAAAGCAAGTGTAAGCTTCTAATTGAGTTGATGCCTTTTATTAAAACACTTAAAGAAACTTATTTATCTCTTAAAGACGATGGCATGCTTTCTGATAACTTCTATTTAAACTACGATATTAACTCAATTGATTTTGAGGCCATCATCCTCTCAACTCTTATTAACTACAGTCTTGATAAGTTTGACAAAGATGACTCTCGCAAAATGGGTGTTTCAATTGAAGAGTTTAGAGAATTTTCTAAGAAATCTAACCTTAGCTCAGGTATTTTTCAAAATGATTACATTACCCAAAAGGTTGCAGGCTTTGCTCAAACCTTTGGACTTGATCAAATTGAGAATATTAATGAGTATATCCTGAAAATATTACACGACCATTTAACGGGTTACGAATTTGAAAATCTTCGTGATGATGAGTTTAAGCACGTTGGTGGGCCTATTATTTTTAACACCTTAAGTTAGTCTAATACGTGTTATTAGTTATGGCTAATGTTTGAAGAATTGTCTTTCTTACATAGTTGTAAAATTTTCTCTCCCATTAACAAGTGATTAATGGCAATATGCCGTATCAATTTGAGAGGGAGATGAATATGAAATCATTGATGAAATTACTTCTTTTAACAGTTGTCACAACAACATCACTAATGGCCGCTCAGGTTAAGCTTGTTCATATCACAAATGACGAGGATCAGAGCTTCTATCATCTAGGTGTTAACGTTGATGAAGAAATGGGAGAGGTGACATCAGTCTATAAAAAAGAATTCTCTGATAAGGGAAAAATCATTGGAAATGAAACATATTCTCTCGAACAAGTGATGAAAGGTGTTGTTCTTGTAAGAAGAAGCGATCGCGATGTTGTTAAGATCACTGTTAGTAACTTAAACCCTTCTGATGGTGGTGATATCGAAATCGATACTCTATATAGTGGAGTAAATGATAGTCGTAAAAAGTATTCTGCATCTGTAGAAAGAGTTGGTGAAGATTGGCTCTTTAATTTTGAAAATAGAAGAACTAAAACTCTTCATTTCATCTCAAACAAAGTATTCCTAATTGGTGTTGTTGGAATCAAAGACATCAAAAGAAAATAAAAAAAAGGCGAACTAAATGTTCGCCTTTTTTATTTCGTATTTAAAATCTTAATAAATTCTTTTAGAAATGCCGGTTGATTCTTGTAGCTTAAAGTAGTCATATAGATATTCATATTCTTTAGTCCACTTACTTGCTCTGTCGTAAAATTATCGTGCTTCGATAATGTATGATCTGGTACAACAGCAATCCCCACACCATGCTTTACAAGTGCCTTGATACTCTCTAGAGAGTCCACAACGATCTTCTTTGGTGGTGCCTTTGTTGATAATTTATGAAGGTGGTCAAGCTCACTAAAAACAATCCACGTATACTCGTGAAGCTTCCTCTTATTGATTACTTCATTTGAGATGATCACAAATTTTTCTTCAAATAATTTTAAAGATGACGTTAGGTCTGATTGGAAATTATCTGTTGAGAAGATAATATCGTATATACCATCCTCAATCCCACGTCTAAGTGCTGGGCTATCGGCAACGTGAATGAAAATATCTCTTTTATAATTCTTTGCATACTTTGCAAGGATAGGGTTAAACCAGTTAACTAGTAGTCCATCAAGAATCCCGATATGTACTGGACGCTCTTGAGTGGTTTCAAAGATGTTCCCTAAGCTGTCTTCAAATTGATCAATTGATTTTAGAAGCTGCTTGGCCTTCTTTGTTAGAATAACCTTCTTGCTTGAGCGAATAATAAGCTCTTCATTCATCGATTCTTCAAGGAGTTTTACTTGTCTTGAAACTGCTGATTGAGCAATCTTCAACTCTGCGGCAGCTTTTGAAAAGCTTAAGTATTTTGCCGTAAGAGTAAACGCCTTTAGGTAACGATAGTCCATTGCTTACAGGGCCTCTGCCTTAGGAGGAATCTTTGTCTTATCTTTACGCCAGAACTTGCCTTGGAATTCTTCTTGTTGCTTATTAGTTACAACAAAACCTTCTTCGTCATTAATATAATTAAATTGGTAATCAATTAAAGTTTCACCAAGATAAAATGCCGTAAATGGATCAATAATAACTTCGATATCCATACAAGGGACAGGAATTAGAAAATCATCGTCATTTAAGTTATGGAACCCAATTGAATACTTAAATCCCTCACAACCTTTACCACTAATAAGGATTCTTAAGTACTTTCCTTGTAGTGTGAAATCATTTTCAAGCATAAGATTGAGTTGATCTTGTGCTACTTGAGTAAAAGTAAGTTGTGGTAGTACAACTTGTGAGCGGTCAATATTATAATGCTCAGACTGCTGTGCGTTGTCAGATTGATTTTCCATTAGATTTTCCATTAAATTGTGTTGTTAGAGGGCTTTTAGCAATTAAACGAATCCTTTTCAAGAGGTTTTTCTTGAAATAAATTGGTAGAATACGAAAGCTTATGAAAGGAGCGATAAATGCTTAAATATATAATCGATATTCCAAATCCCCACACTCACTTAGTTAATATTTCTTTAGATGCAGTGCTGGATACAAATTCAAATGAAGTTCGCTTCTTTATGCCTTCTTGGTCGCCAGGCTCTTATTTAATGAGAGAGTACTCTCGTCATATTAAAGAAATCAAGGTTGAAGATTCGAAAGGACAACGTCTTTTCCATGAACAAGTTTCAAAGAATGAGTGGAGAGTTGATCTTACTCACCCAAGTTTTAAATCGACTTCATTTGGTGAAGATGGAAAAATAAGAATTGCCTATAGTATCTATTGTCATGAATTAACTGTGCGTACTTCTCATGTTGATAACACACATGCCTTCTTACATGGGCCAAGTGTTTTTCTTGGCATTGAGGGGCAAAGTGGTAAGTCACATGTAGAAATTAAAATTAATCCACTTTGGTCAAAAGTAACAACGGCCTTAAAAGATATTTCTGAAAAAAGAGATCATTTTATCTATGAAGCGCAAGACTTTGATGAGCTTCTTGATACCCCAATTGAAATTGGATGCCATGAGACTTATGGTTTCATGCACCAAAATAAAGAACACCATATTGCTTTCTATGGAGATTTTGCTCATGCTCAATCTTCACAAGAAGTGATGGATAAGCTTAATGATGATATTAAGACGATTGTTGAAGAGACTGCAAAGATAGTAGGGGACGAGCTTCCTTACGATCACTATTATTTTATCACTCACTTAAGTCCAAGTGGCTTTGGTGGACTTGAGCACTTAGACTCGACGGTACTACAATTTTGTCCATTCCATTTAGCAAAAGAGAAAGGCTATAAAGAGTATATGGAACTTGTTGCTCACGAATACTTTCACCTTTGGAACGTAAAAAGAATTCGTCCTGTTGAGCTTGGGCCATTTGATTATAAAAATGAAAACTACACTCGTATGCACTGGTTAACGGAAGGGATGACTAGCTTTGTTGATCAGCTTATCACTTATCGCAGTGGCTTCTATTCTCTAAAAGAATACTTAGAGTGTATGAAGAAGAATATTAACAATTACCTTGGCACTCCTGGGCGTGGTTATCACTCTCTTGAAGATTCATCATTCAATGCCTGGATTAAACTTTACCGTGCTGGTGAAAACTTTAAAAACTCATCTGTTAGCTATTACCTAAAAGGTGGGCTCGTTTTCTTTATTCTTAATACACTGATGAAGAATGAAGGAAAGGGAATCAACGATCTAGTTCGTGCTCTATGGGCGGATTATAAAGAAAGACCTGCTGTGGGAATTACAAAAGAAGGCTTCTTCGAAATCCTAGAAGGACTTGTTTCTAAAAATATTAGCGATGAATTTAGACTTCTTGTTGAAGGTGTTGAAGAAATTGATTTTGAAGATTACTTAAAGCGCATGGGTGCTAGTGTTGAGTGGACAACTCCTAAGCTAGATATTGGTGCAACAGTGGCCGAAGAAGGTGGAAAGCTTATCATCAAGTCAATTCGCCAAGAAAGTTGTGGGTATAAAGCAGGACTAAATGCAGGTGATGAACTTATTGCTCTTAACTCATTAAGACTTGATAAGAAGGCCTACGATACAATGGCCGAGATGTATAAAGAAAATGATCAAGTTGATTTCTTAATTGCTCGCACAGGGAAGTTGATGACTTTAAGAGTTGCTCTTGGAAACGGTCTTAGAGAGATTAAAGAAATTAATATCGAAGATGAAAAGAAATTAGAAAGCTTTTTATTTTAATATTCACTCAGGGCAAGCTTAAAGGGCCTGCCCTGATATTTCTCTTCGATGATTTCATAGACAAGCTTATTGTCCTTGGGCCCTTTAAGAACTCCCTTTTCTAAAATCTCAAAGTCAGTTAAGACCAATATCTTCTCATTTTCATCATCATGAAAAGGTGAGTAGGCCTTGAAGGCCGCTTCCTTAATACACCAGATCTCAAGAGGAGAGTGTATATTTAGTTCTCTTTCATGTGAGACAAAATACTTAAAAGTTCCTTCACGCATTTTTCGATCAGACCACTCAATATCAATACCGACTGACTTAACATCTTTATTTGTGCATAGCGCACAAGCCGCAAGCTCTTTCGTATGACTAATTGAGACTAGCATATTGTCATGATTATCTAAATGTAAGTGATTGATAATAGATATATCTTTAAGGCCAGTTAATGAAGATAAACAATAACGACTCAGTCTAAAGTCATTGCGCTTGTCGGCCATGAAGCCTTCTGGTAGCTCCTCTTGGCCAAGGTATAAAAATGTACTTCGCATGAATTTTTTGTTGCTCATCAGCATTTCTTTTGCCATTATGCTCTAATATTAAGTCAATTAAATTAGCCTAAACTTTTGGAGTTAGCAATGTTACCACCGGATGCATATGAAGCAATCGTAAAAATGATCTTTGTTTTAATGGCAGGATGTGTACTTTGTATGTCTAAAATCAAGGCGGCCGAAATTGATCATAATCAGGTTTTTAAAACGCAAGTTTACTCTCAAGCAATCACAATCAAGAAATAAATTTTCATTGGACACAAATCCTCTTTAGTCCTTATAATATAGGGAGTTATCCATCTATACTGCCACGGAGAGGAAGTAAATGAGTGTCCCAAGTAATCTAATTCAAGGTTTAAATTTTCTACGTCCCAGAGACAAATCAGGTAAGCACCAAAAAGTAACAGACTACTATGGTGAAAATACGTTTGATATTCAAACGGCAGAGGAAATTCCTGATTCAATTAAAGAAGAAATTAACGAGGCGATACATTCAAACTCTCATATCTCTAAGGCCCAGGCCGAGATCGTTGCAAAGGCCGTTACAAAGTGGGCCCTTGATAAAGGTGCAACTCACTTTTGTCACTGGTTTCAACCTTTAACTGGATCAACTGCTGAAAAGCACGACGCTTTCTTAGATTTTGACTACTCAACTGGAAGACCTATTGAAAAGTTATCAGCGTCTCAGCTAACTCAAGGTGAGCCAGATGCATCTTCTTTTCCAAATGGTGGATCTCGCTCTACTTTCGAAGCTCGTGGCTATACTGCTTGGGACTTAACATCTCCAATGTTTTTAATTGGTACAGGTGAATCAAAAACTCTTTGTATCCCAACTGCCTTTGTTTCTTATCACGGCGAGGCCCTTGATATGAAGACACCACTTCTTCGTTCAGTTTCGGCCCTGGGTGAAACTGCAAAGAGATTCTTTCACCTATCAGGTGAAACGAATGTTAAACGAGTCATTGCAACTTGTGGTGCAGAACAAGAATATTTTTTAATTGATAAGAATTACTATAATTTAAGAGAAGATCTTGTGATGACAGGACGTACTCTTTTTGGAGCTCCTTCAACAAAGAATCAACAATTAGATGATCACTATTTTGGTGCCATCAATGAGCGTGTGCTCGCTTTTATGGAAGAGCTAGACTATGAACTTCATAAACTAGGAATTCCTGCAAAAACTCGTCATAATGAAGTTGCACCAGGACAATTTGAGCTTGCTCAAATCTTTAGAGATGCTAACGTTTCAGCTGATAATAATCACATGGTAATGGCCATGATTGAAAATGTGGCCATTCGTCATGGCTTTGTTGCGCTTTTACATGAAAAGCCGTTTGCCGGTATCAATGGTTCAGGAAAGCACCTTAACTGGTCACTAGCAAGTGATACGGGAATTAATCTTCTTGACCCAGGAAGTGAACCACATCAAAACTATCGTTTCTTGGCTTTTACTTCTGTTGTTATTGCAGCAGTACATCGCCATGCTAAACTTTTAAGGGCCGCAATTGCTTCTCACAGTAATGATCACCGCCTAGGTGCTAATGAGGCCCCTCCTTCAATTATTTCTGTCTTTACTGGCTCAACAATTGAAAGAATCTTTAAAGCAATTAAAGAAGGTGAGGAATTCTCTCCTGAGTCACAAACGATTCTTGATCTAGGTGCAGGTGCACTTGCTAAGCTTCCAAAGGATAACACTGATAGAAACCGTACTTCACCATTTGCATTTACTGGAAATAAATTTGAATTCCGTGCCTGTGGTTCAGACCAATCAATTGGTTTTCCTCTGACAATTCTAAACGGTGCCGTAACTGCAGTTTTAGAAGAAGCAAATAATCTTCTAGAAGCAAAGATTCGTGATGGTGTTTCTATCGATCAAGCACTCCTTGATATTTGTCACACATTTATCAATGAGTCTTGGGATGTTATTTTTAACGGTGATGGCTACTCTCAAGCGTGGCTTGAAGAAGCCCAAAAAAGAGGACTTCCTAATTTAAAAACAACAGCTGATAGCTTAAATGTTCTTGTCGATAGACAAGAGACAGCATTTCTAACGAAGCATGGTATTTATCGTGAATCAGAACTCGATACTCGCTACAATGTACTTCTGGAAACATATATCACGAAACGTAATATCGAATTTGGTACTCTTTCAAATATGGTTAACCAATTAGTTATCCCTGCGGCACTTAATTACAAGGCCAAGTTAACCGCATCAATTGCTGCTTCAAAGGCCATTAAAGTCGAAGCGTCAGTAGAAACAGAAATTCTAAAAGATCTACAATTCTCTTTAGAAGCTGTTTTTGAGCAAAATAGAAATCTTAAGAATGCCTTGGCAGGTTTAAGTGATGTACATGATGAAGAAAAAGTGGCCCATTCATTAGCTTATGAGTTAATGCCTATTAGTGAGATGATTGCTGATCACTGTGGACGTCTTGAAAGTATTATTCCGGATGATTTATGGCCAGTGCCAACTTATTTTGAAATGTTATTTTTGATTTAATAATGTAGAAGGCCGCCAATAGGCGGCCTTTTTTATTTAAAGCTTTCCTTGCTCATTTAATTCTTCTAATTTATCTCGTCCACCAATTCTTTCTCCATTGATAAAGATTTGTGGAACCTTCGTTTGCCCAGTGATAGCAAATAGTGACTGGTTAGAAGTATGTTGCCCAAGTATGATCTCGTTATACTTATGCCCTTTTTCTGTTAGAAGCTCTTTAGCGCGGTGGCAGTGTGGGCAACCTGGACGTGTGATAATAGCAATTGCCTCTGGTGCTTTCGCCTCTGGGTTTAAGTACTTAAGCATTGTATCAGCATCTGACACTTCAAATGGGTCACCTGGTTTATCAGGTTCAATAAATGATTTTTCAACAACACCATCATTTACCACCATCGAGTAGCGCCACGTTCTTGCCCCAAATCCAATATCAGACTTATCTACTAATAGTCCGATTCCTTTAGAGAACTCACCATTGCCATCTGGTAAGACACCAATTTCATCTGCATGTTGATCTTGTATCCAAGCATCCATAACAAATGCATCATTTACAGATAGGACGTAGATAGCATCAACACCTTCTTTTTTTATTGCACCAGCAAGCTCATTGTAACGAGGAAGGTGAGTTGATGAACACGTTGGTGTATATGCACCAGGTAGTGAAAAAACCACAACTCGCTTACCTTTAAATACTTCATCATATGTTAGGTCAACTAGGCCACCATCTTTAAAAATTTTAAAAGAAGTCTTTGGAACCTGCTTTCCATCAATACTTTCAAATGCCATTATAATTCTCCTTGTTTTTGTTTAGTTTACTTAAGTTGACCATAACAATAGGTCATCACTTTTGTCTTGTCTTTATTATCGGCACTATCTCCTAATAATTCCATTAAATTAAAATTAATTTAAGATAAGTAAAATCTATTAAAAATTCTGGGTAACTATTCAAAACTTGATGAATGACAATAAATAATAAGAATTTCTTGCATCGTGTCGAATAATGAACGTAGAATCCCTTTTAGGCTAAAAGAATCTGTATTGCACGTTCGTTCCCGTTTCTTTTCCGCTAGTGAGCCTTGGGTATTGGGTAATCACTAAAGGGGGACGTGGTGAACTTAAAAAGTAATACAGAGGACAGAGTGAAGAAAACACTTATTCTCTTAATTTTCACATTTTTATTTAATACAAAGACGTCGATTGCTCTTGCGCAAGATGATGTCGTTGAACCTGTTACTTTTTCTAATTTTTCGGTTGATAATCATAAATTAGAAACAGAATTTTCAAGTACGGACTTGGCCGATATCTCGCCAATTTACCGACAAATCTATGATAATTACCAGGCCAATTATCAGGCAATAGGTGATCGTCTAAGTCATGATGCCAATGGCTTCTTTGGTGGAGTTAATCTTGTCGGTTGGCGACATGCTGGAGATTTTCATGGTTTTAAAGTTCTCTTTAACCGAAGTGCGGCACCTTCCTTATTTGATGAAGAACGCTACCTCGTTAATGATGAGATGGTTATTGAAATTTCAGCTAGAAACTTCTTAAGTGCACTACAACAAAAGGGGATCATTAATATATCTCCATCTGTCTTAAAGTCTTATAGTAATCTTTCCCTAAAGAGAACAATGAGATTTAATCACTTTGCTGACAATGTTGAAGATGCACTCCAAACAAAATTTGATCGACTTTTCTTTATGTATAAGTATTTAAGGCCGGAGAATTTTTCTAAACTTGGTGATTATGATTTTATCAAAAAGGAAGATGCGCTTACATTTGCTGCTGGTGCAGCCGCCACTGCTTCTTATCAAGGAATTGGTGTCGCTGCTGGTGCTCTTGCAAAGTACGAAAGAAAATCAACTGTTGAGATTCAACGTCTAGGGCCAGCTGATAATGCTAAGGCCAATGAGATGATTCGATTAAGCGCTGAGGATTCAAAGTTAATCTCTGCAGGTGCCAATATTACTTTAATGGCCGATTTCTTAAATCTAATTAGACTTACTTTATTTCGTTATGACTTTAATTATAGCTTTGAGAAGTCATATAAAGCATATATGTCTTTATATGTTGATGATTTAAACAATAGTGAGAAATTAAATGAGCTTAAAGGCGTTGTGCGTTTTGGTAAATTTAATTACTCAACACTTGCGAGTAATATTACTTCTTATGAAAACCGTAAGAAGGAATTAAAAGAATCGAAGTATCTTGCTTTCATCATTGGTGGAGTAAAGAACTCTCAAACTGAGTCAACTGAGGTTGTTAAGGATGGGAGAGTTTATAAATTCTTCTCTCATCGTTATGAAAGACTATCTTATACTCAAAATATTTTCTCTAAATTACTTGGGGCCGTCTTAGGTAAGCTTATTGGTTACGATCAATTAGTTTCTAATGACCGTGTTGAATCGAAGAAAGTGAATATAAATTATCAGTCAGAAGAAGAACTGATTCATGCTAGACGAGACTTTGATATCTTCAGCAATAACGTATTTACGATGACTTTTGATCAGCAAAGTAAGGTTAATAAGGACTATAGTTGGGCAGTGTCAAAGACAGAAGATAAAATGAAGGATCTTGTTAGGGCCCGTACAAATAGCTATGGAAACTTTGTCTCGATGTTTGATAATTATCAAGTCCGAGCTCCGGCGGAATTTACATCAACTATTACGATGGATAATTCAAATATAGCTAATTTTTTAAATCGTAATTCAGATGAAATCTACAATGTCTTCAAAGAAGCGTGTGGAGGAAAATCGAAAAATATTTTCGTGAAGCTTCGCTCACTATTTAGTAGCTGTCGTCATAAATTATATGACTCGTATGCAGACTTTTTAAAGGAGTGGTCGACTGGCAATTACACTTCTGAGATTAAAAAGAAGTGTGAGAAGAAGTATCGTTGGAAATATATTTTTAGGCCATCTAAGAGAAGGTCAATGATTGCAGCATGTATGGAAATTGGTTCTAAACAGTTATTTGCAAAATATAAGCATGAACTACCGCTGTGGCGTTTTAAAGATATTGCATATAATGTAAATAATCAGATTAAAAATGATCATCTTTTGACACGTCTATTTGGATCACATCCTAATAAAGGTAGTGTAAGTGCAAATTTAAATGGGAATATTCCTTATCAAAACTTCTACTCTGAAGGTGTTAATAAAGAGAATATTTTTACGCAGTTTCAAATTAAAGAAAATCTAAGATCACCAGCATCTTTATAAGATGTATAACGTTGTGGACGCCCTTGTTTTGGGCGTCCCAATTTCTTGGCATTTTATGCCACATTTTTAAAAATCGAGAAGATGCCTATTTATTAGAATTCTATTAAGAAGCCAGTTGTTCTATCCCAAGCTATCTATTCATGCTACTATAGCTTTTATGAACACATTTTACTTATTCTTCTATCATCCAAAACTTAAAGATCTTCTTTTAGAAGAAATTAAGCTAAAGCACCCCAAGCTTCACCTAAGCTTTTCTAACAAAGAGTTTGTTAGCATGAAGGGGCCAGATAATTACGAAACACAGCTTATTAAAAAGCCTGTTGCCTTTGCACGTAGACAGGCGACTTTTATCGATAAATATAATGAGATCCCTCTTGATGGTGAGTATATCCGAGTGGGGGAAAATCAATTTTGGCACTTTGATACTATTATCACTCCTGTCGATACCTTCTCTTTAACGGAGAGTGAAATTTCTGATGAGGTTCCTGCTAGGGCCTATCATAAGGCGTGCCAAGCATTTAGGCTTTATAAAGAAGAGATTAGTGCGCAAGATCAGATTGTGGAAATAGGAAGTGCTCCAGGTGGAATCTCATACTATGTCCTCGAAAAAGGGGCCAAGCTTGTCTCAGTTGATCCGGCGCTTATGGATCCAATTATTTCAGAAAAATTTGGAGATCAATTCTCACATATTAAAAAGAGTGTCTTTGATGTGACTAGGGCACAGCTACCAAAGCACTGTGACTGGCTCATTTCAGATTTAAACTTGAATGGAGATTTAAATACGAATCAGTCGCGTCGTATAATGGACTTTTATAAGAATATTAAAGGTGCTTTCTTAACTATTAAGACACCTGTAATTAATGATCTTAAAAAGGTTGATGATTGGATAAAGGTATTTACTGCTGATAAGAAGTATGAAGTCTCTGTCTGTCATCTTCCTTCGCATCGAAGAGAAATCGGAATGTTTATAAGGCCACGCAAATAGCGTGGCCTATGTTTTTTATTGGTTTAAAACTTCAATTGCTTTTTCAATCCAACCTGACATGTAATTAGTTAAGTCTTTCTTTGTCTCAACATAATTAATATCGGCCTGAACTGGAACGTTTTCAGAATTTAACTCATAAGCAGAGTCAATTCCTAAGAGATTACCAAATTGGTGACCTTCAACACCGTATCCAAATAGCATATTTGGGATCTGTGTTGAAAACACGTTATAGCGGTCCTTAAATTGCGTGTTATACACGTCATTTGAGCGGTATCCTGCACCAGTACCGTTTGCATGAGTACCTATTAATTTCGCTCTTTTTGAGCCTTGCAGTAGAATACTTGTAATATCACACGCTGAAATACAATTTGGTGAAACTAGAGCAACGATCTTTCCATCATATCCACCTACTTGTGGGTCAGCTGTAATATCAATATTCTGAGTTGCACGAGAAAGCATTCTTCCTTCACTTGCAGCTTCAAAGAAAGCATCAGATTGCATTGTCCAATCACTTCCATCAATGTCTTTAAAGATTTCTTCAACACCGTAGTACTCAATTAGTTGTCTCATATAACGAGTAACTGCTGAGGCCCAAGTAGCATTTGGGTATGTTTTATCTGCTTCTGTTAGCATAGAAAGAAGTTGAGCAGGGTAGCCACCATTACCACCACCATTATTTCTAATATCTAAAATAAGGTCTAAGTTTTGTGCTTTAAAGAATTTAATATTTTTTCTAAGTGCTTCGATAAAAGAAAGCTGCTCACCTTTAAAGTATACTGTTGATACTGAAAAAGAGTTTACCTGCATATAAGCATATGCTTTTGCATCTTTAAGAATTAGAGCAGAGTGAACGATAGGGCTTCCACCACCATTTGCTGATGTCCAGTTTTCTAATTCAATAGCACCTTTTGGAAGGCCTTCTGGTAAAGTATCTACTTTTAGACTTGTGTCTTTTACAAAAGTTCTCTGTTGATTATCCCATTTAAAACGAAGCTCTTTTAACTTTAAGAAACCTTTTTGATCAAGGTAGAATGAAATATCTTTCTTTCTTACGATACTAGTATCACCAGAGTAGTATAGAGGTAGGCGAACCTTGTGAGTTTCCTGTGTTTTTGCACTTCTAAATTCAATGTCAAAATATGGCCTTGTTGGAAATAGAAAGTAGCGCTCAATTAACATTGCAGCAGCTCTTGATCTTGCAAAGGCAGGACTTGATGCGTCAATGTAAGGCATAAGTGCATCAATTGCATCACTTACTTTTACACCGTCAACACTGATTAGCTCATCACCTAATTCGATCTTATTAATGTAGTAGTTTTGTGTTTCAATAACTGATTTTTCAATAACCTTACCGTATTTTGAGGCAATGATTACTTTTCCGCTAGCTTCAACTAACTTTGTATTAAAACCTGATACAATCCATGGAGCTGCAATATGAGTACTTAGTCCAAAGTGTGTATCTTGAAAGTTAGCAATTAACTTTCTTGCACGATCGTAGAACTCCATATTACTTCTTGCTTGTGAAACAGCATCATCAACGTCAGCAATTGTTTGTTCAGCTTCAATTGCTTCTTTAAATATCTTATCTCCGTCAACACCGATGCGCTTCTTCTTCACTTCCCACAGGGCGTATTCAGCTTTTGTTTGCTTGTATAGATCTGTAATAATCTCAACTCGATCGATTTGATCGATGTACCAGAAATTCTTGCCAGAAAAAGCAGATTTATTAATTTGCATTCCATAGCTTGAAACGGCCATGAAACTTAATAGTAGTAGGGACATTATTGTCTTCATTGGGCTCCTTTTGTGAATGGAGAAAAATAGCAATGAGGCCTGCGCAAGTCATGGTACTTGGCATTAATTATTGAAATTATTCACACTTGTACAAATTCGAAAGGTAGCACTATGACACTAATAATTATTGCAAATAATATTTTTTTGACGGAAATGGCCAAAAATGTTGTTAGAAATTGAATAAGATTTCTCTTGGCCCTTTCTAAGCGCGCAATTTTATAGGTATTATTAGTGCGCAGGATGAAATTGGGGAAATTTTAATAATCTTTTGAGATTTTACTGATGCTTAAGCTTATTCCTAAGATGTCCCCATCAACTCTAACAGGAGAGAGTAATGATTAGACAATTAGCTGTTTTGCCAGGTGTTATTGTTGGAACGGGGCGCCGAGTTAAGCGTATTTATCGCTCGGAACTAAGATGCATTAACGAACTTGATGAATTACAAGAGTTTCAACAACTCGCTTACCAAAGAATTGGTGTTAAATTTCCTTTAGATTTTCTTGCTAGAAATAAGACATTTGCTCTGTTTAATAAACACGGGCTAATGTGTGGTGGTTTTACTTTCGCACTAGGTAGTGATTCTCGTGTCGTAAAAAGTTTACCTGATGATGCCCTAGCAAAATTAAAAAAAGATGTTCCAGATTTTGAAAATGATTTATTCGAAGCCACAGCACTTTGGATGTCACGCTATCAACGTTGTCGACTGCTAGGAGTTTACTTCTGGCTTATGATGTATATTGAAGCATCACGCATGGGACGTAACTTTTATATTTATGCATACTCAAGTGCCAAGCCAAAACTTGGTGAGATCTATAATACAATACGCCCGTTTAGACTTTATAAAGGCTATACTAAAATGCTACCTGGTATGAGTGAGCCTGATGATGAAGTTATTGAGTATGGAACAATGATGAATGTCCACTTATCATTTGGTCGCATCGTAATGTTCCTTTTAAAGAGACTACTAAAAGCTCGCTCAATTAAAAAAGTTAAATCTTATAGCTAGTCTGGCTAGCAAGGAGCGTTTGTATGTTGACCTTGGAAGAGGTCGTTGCCCCTTACTCACATATTAGGCTGGCGACTAAAGAAGATAACGAAGGGATCTTAAACTTTTATAAAGATATTCATATGGAAACTGGTGATGAAGCATTGTCATTTGATCGTGGCAGTGACTTCTTCAAGTTTTACGAAAGAAAAGGAAACCATTTCTGGACCTTCTTATTTCTAAATGAAGACTTAAGTATTTGTGGTGTTGGTACAATTGTAAGACACTTACGATTTATCGATGGTGACTATCGACCTGTTGCATATTTTTGTGATTTACGAGTTTCTCCTCAAGGAGGAAGAAGAGCAAAGGTACAGTGGCGTAAATGTTTTGCTGATGTCATTGCTGCTCTTCCTAAACTGGCCGAAGATCTTCGATGTGAAATGGCCTACACCGCGATCTTATCGGATAATGAAAAGGCCATAGCTTCCTTAACAAAGGGAGGGCGAGGTTATAACTACCGCTATATCAATAATTATCACGTCTATTCTGTTGTGATTCCTGCAGTCTTTAATCCAACGTTTTTTGATGTAAGAGAAATCCCTTTTTCTGATTTTTCAACTTTCTATACACAAGAGGCCCATGAGTTAGACCTTATGGAGGAGCTCGATGATCAAGAAGGTAATGCCTATTACGGTGTATTTGATGGCAGTGATTTAGTCTCAATCTTTATGATTGCCAATCGCGATCTTGGACGATCTTACAAGTTATATAACTTAAAGTTTGCAAAGAAGTTTTTAACTAATATTGTTGAAATGATGGGAAGGCCCAAAGTTGATAATGGTATTTTAAAAACCTTAGAGGTTCAATACCTCTGTTTTAAGTCTGCTATGAGTAACGATACAAAAAAAGATATCATATCAGCTATGATTAAATATTTAAAAGATTCACATCTGTTGAGTCATTATCATATCTGTAACTTATATACGGGACAGGATGAGATTCACTTCTCGCCACTAATTGACGGCGTTGTTGTGGAAAGCACAGGACATATGTTTGAAATTCACAGTGATGAGAATCAGGGCCTATGGCCTAAGAGATCTTTTCGTTTTGAAGGAAGTCTTCTGTGATATGGCCTTTTAATATTATTTCTAAACGTTACTTTGGCCGTGACTGGGTAGGTGTTTGGTATGAATTATTAAAAGAAAGGGGAGAGAACGATCAATGTGTGATTGGCCGTGCTAAGTGGCATGACGGTAACCTTCTTTCACCTGAGTTCTTTGAATACTCTCATTCTCTGATGGATGGAAGTGCCTCAATTCCTTATTATTTAACTCAGCTTGGAGCAAAGAGAACTCCAGTCTATTCTAATTATCATAAGAAAATATCTTTTTGGAAACATCTGATGCTTGCTTTAAAAGCAAAGGATATTTCACCTGCATGTGCTCCTGAGTGGAAGGAGAAAAATGATAATAGGCCTAAGGATAATTATGAATTTGAGGTAGGCGTTCTTAACCATGAGGAAACTAAGGCCTTTAATGATTTCTTAAAGGAGAAGAAACTTTCGCAAAATGTTGTTCTTCTAGAATTAATTAATCACCACGTTTTTTCTCTCATAAAAGATGATGCACAAGAGTTAAGATACTCATGGCTTCTGCCAATTAATATTAGAGGGATTGTAAATAAGAAGAGTCCTTACGAGAATCATACTTCTTTTGTTCAACTACGCTTAAATGCGAACTCTGATTATAACGAAATTAGAAATGGCTTTTCGCAAAAAGTAAAAACTCTAAATCACATTGGCCTATGGTGGGTTCATCATATTGGTGTTTTATTTGGCCGTAATTACATGGCAAAACTTTCACGAAACTCAGCGACTAAAAATTTCTGGCTTGGAACATTCTCTAATATTGGCGCCTGGGATGTTAGTGATGAAAGTTATAAATCTCTTGGTCAAGATGAAGTGTGGTTTGCAACGACTCCTGGATCTAAAAATTTT
Organism: Halobacteriovorax sp. RT-2-6; assembly: GCF_047085025.1. Taxonomy (NCBI): domain Bacteria; kingdom Pseudomonadati; phylum Bdellovibrionota; class Bacteriovoracia; order Bacteriovoracales; family Halobacteriovoraceae; genus Halobacteriovorax; species Halobacteriovorax sp. RT-2-6. The sequence continues at coordinate 608,335 of NZ_JBKIYH010000001.1, read as the reverse complement.
CCAGTAGGAATTGTTGCAATGGAGTTTAATGGCCAATTAAGTCTCAGCTTAAAAATTCATCCTTATATAGCAAAAGATAATAGAGGAGCGGCCAAGGCACTCCTCGCTAAGATTATTGCTGATATTAAATTTAATTACAGTTAAGAACTTGAACAGCTGGTGTTGAGCCTTGTAGCTCAGCAGCCACGTTGGCCGGAAGACAATACACGTGTGCATTCCACTTTAGACCTTCTAGGAAATAATCCACTCGACCTAATTCATTATCATTGTCTGTGTTTTGCATGAATCGCTTAACGTTACCAACACCAGCGGCATCTGCATCTGCCAGTGTCTCTTCTGGAAGTCCATACTGCCCATGAGCAAGACCAAAACCAACATATCCATCAGCACACATGCTCTGCTGACATGCAACGATTGCTAACTTTTCACGATCTTTCATATGTCCTGTTAGTGGTTCAAAATCTGAGTCTGGTAGATTTTGAAGCTCACTTGATACAAAACGATTTGTATATGCTGATACGTTCGAATAATTCTTAAGCTGACACTTGTTGTTTTGCGGATTGATATAACCTGTACAACATAGATTAGCATCATCACCGGCCTGCATCTGTGTTCCCGCTGGCATACAACAAGCAAACTCATCACTTTCAAATACTGGCTTAAATTCGTTCGCTTTTGATAGTGGCTCGTAGTCAAGAGTATCTGCAATCATATAACCGTCAACACCATATTCAGGAGCCGCTGTATCATCGCGGTAAATAGGTTTACTACATTTGTTATCACTCATATCAACTACACCTGAGATATGATCTTTAATAACAATATTTGGAATACCTGTTAGTTCAAAATATCCAAGCCACTTTGTGATATCTTCACCGATTGCGTCTGGAATATCTACTAAAGAACAACTTGATGTATTTTGCGCTTGAGTTGCACTACAGTTTTGCTTTGACTGATCAGCGTAGTTGTAACATTTGAAATCTTCAAGTGAGTCCTGGCCGTGTGCTTGCATTTTATTTGGTCCCCACTCATGGCCACCACCATTAACTTCTTTATTGAAACTACGAACCCAGTTTTCGCTACAGCACATTTTCTTTCCATATGTTGAAAGTGCTTTAAATTGTGAGTAGGCACTAGCTTCTGGAATTCCTGCATCCTTTGTGGCCATCGTCATTGTGTTTAGCCCGTCTGTCTCTCTCTCATATTCTGTTAGAACATTTCCTGAGAAGCGTGTTGAAGTTTTTGCTCCAATTTCTGCTCCAGGTACTCTTGTAAGATCAACACCATCACTATTTGTGATTGTTGAATCATTTGAAATTGGTCTTCCAAAGATATCAAGAGTAGGGACTTTAAATGTATTTCCCATTTGTGTACAGCAACGATTATTTCTTATGTCATAGTCATCATCACCAACACGTGCTGGTTGTGAACATACTTGTTCTGTTTGCCAGAAAGAAAGTTCATACTGACTTGTGGCCGTGATTAGATCATCGATTGATACACCTTTTGTATTATCTGTTACAAATTTAGAAGCTGAACAATCTAAATCTGTAAAACAAGTTGAACCTGGTGCTCTTAGACATGCATTAACAGGTAGTGCCTGTGAGTCAACATATGGTGCATCTTCATCTTCAAGATCTTTCAGTAAATTATTATTTGTCAGTCCATTAAAAATCTCTAAGAAGTAAGTACTTAGGTTTTGAGAACGAGAAAGAAGTTGTAAGTCAGATGTTCTTGTACTCACATTATTAATGCGGTCAAAGGCAACATAGTCTCCTGTCGTATCGAAAGTTGGACAGCTTAGGTAAGTATTAAGATTCACATTATTTTGTAGATCTGTAACAGTGTTCCCCATATTCCCAATAAAGTCTGGTACTAGAACTGATTCGCGATCCATTGAAACGACAACATCTTCTAGGTTTGCATCACGTCCAGGAAGGCATAGTCCCTGAACATTATTAAGAAGTAGATTCTTCTTTGCATTAGAATTAGGTGCTTCATTACCAATATAGTTAAATGGACGGCCAAGTGCTGGTGCTTCAAGACCTACTGTTGAAACAAGATCTTCATCTGAATCAACTTGACCATTTTGAAATACTAGGGAAGTTGCCTTACGAGAAAGACGATTGTTGAACTTTTCATTATTGGCACCTTCTAGTGGCTGACAATGATTGTTGAATGAACAACCGTGAAGTCTCTTCGAACCGACTGTCGTGTAAGATTGAGACGAGTTGTTCACATTATTATATTCTGGTAGACAAGCTGCTCCACGTCCTCTGTATACACATCTTTTAACTCCACCAGAAAAAGTTCCACTTAAAGATAGTAGACGATCAATATCACTTTCTTGTGGGATTTCATTTCCGTTAACGTCAAAATTTGGAAAAGGTGACGATAGAGTTGATATATTTTCACAAGCGTAATCCCAACCTAGAGCTGAGACACATTCATTATCTGTGTTACAGGCATGAACCTGCTGGCAAGTTGCACCATCTGTTGCATAGTCAGTAGTTGGAATATTTGAACTACCATTAATAACTGAATCCTGTACTGTTACAGAGTAGCTGTTTTCAACAGTTTGGTCTGCAAACTTAGCATTAATTGCTAAGAATAGCTTATTACTTGTGGCCTTAATTCTTCTTTTTGAACCAACTGCGAACCACTTGACTCCATCAAATGATCCAATAACAGATCCGTAGTTGAATCCATACCAGTCGCGATCATAGCCATTAGCAACCATAAAGTGCTGTGCCTTCATGCGATTTAATCTTTGATCTTGCTGATCTTCATATGGCTGATGAGTCCAAGCAAGCATTGTTGCTGGTACAAAACAGGCACGTCCAAATAAAAAGTCATCAGAGCGATATTTTGTTGTTTTTGTACGCGATGATGTTGTTAGGTCCGGTTGATATCCAGCTGGGCCATTTATAAATTCATTTGAAAGATACTTTAAACTTGAAGCGTAGTAATCATTTCCACATGATGAACAACTAGAGTAGTTTCCACCTGAAACGAAGATATCATAAGTTATACCTTCATTTACTTGGATTTCTTTTGCTGCTTTGGCAGCTGTACTTGTCAGATCAAAGCTTCCATAAATCTCACTAAAACCAACGTAATCCGTTAGATTGTTTGGCTTTGACTTATCACCGTTAGCATAGGCAAATGCTGTTCCTTCTTGAGCGAGGTTTGGTTCAAGAATAACATCAGTAAGCGTTAGGTCTTTTTTAGAAACACCATTGCTGTCAAAATACCTTTGCGGGGCCGTCTTTGCAGAGAGATAGAATGATTGTTGTAAAGGAGCTTGTGGTTGATTTGAAACTAGGTAACATTGGTAGTTTACAACCACGTCATTTGTATCTCTTACTTCTTCTAGTGCACATTGAGAAAGTGAACATTTACAGTATGTCGCAATCTCTTGTTGAGCAGCTTCTTTTGAAGTTAGAATGGTAGGATAAGTGCTAAGGTCTACATAAAATGTAATCTTAACAGTCTGTGAGTCCTGAACAATATAATTGTCTCCAAAGACAACTTCATTGATTGATCCAATTGAAAGTGTCCATGAAGAATTCTGTGTTCTTGTGACTTCATCAACTTGAACAACTAGCTTATTTCCTAAATTTGCATAATAAGGAATTTGAAATCGTTGTGTACCAGGGTAGTGGTCTGTTGCCATCCCTTCATTTTGTCCCTGCTTATATACTTTATAACATTGTGCTTGGAAGTTATTGATTCGTTTACATGAAACATCAGTATAGGCATCAATCTCTAAGTTCTTGTACTTATTTGTCTCACTATATGGAGTTGTAATTTTAAGTTTTGTTGTATCTGTTAAGTTGTCATTCTCTCCTGATATTGTCACTGTTCCTGGAACAATAGCGGCACCTTCTTTATAGATGATTCCATTTTGATAACGTACTTCATGAACAGAGTTTGCAAAAGGCTTTGTTCCTTTATAGGTAGAAGCAAAATTTGTATCATCAATATTTGTCTCGTAGTTTTCTTCTAGATCAGTACGAGCACCTTCATAAATTGTTGTACAGATACCTCGCTCACCATCAAATGGAGTGGTACATTGAAATAGTTGCTTTAGGCGATTAAAGCGAATGGCCGCTTCTTCATCTGGCGTATAATCCTCATCTGGGTCAGTTCCAGGTACAGAACCTGTCGTACAGATATTATAGTAATTTGGATAGTTATAGATAGCAGATGGGTTAAGATCAATCTCATTTAAAACAGTACTTGGAATATTCTGTGTTTTTTCCGATAAATCCTGAACACATTGTCCATTAAGACAACAGTAGTCACTACCATTTCCACTACATTGTGAATCTTGTGAACACAAATTTCCTGTGTCAGGTGTTCCTATATAAGTGAAGAATAGTTTGAAAGAAATATTATTCCCAAGGGCCGTTGTAAGGTCATCTCCTGAACTTGTTGTTAATAGAAGTGAACTTGACGTTGTTGTTATATTTGAACAAGTTGGACAAATTTCATCAATATCGTATTTTACTTTCGTTGAATTTAGGGCCTTACCTACAATAAATGACTGAACATCAATATTGTCACAATAGCTCTGAGTAATAGACTTATCAATTGAGCGATAAGTAAATCTTAAGAAGTATTCTTTTGAATTCTCTGAAACGTTAATTGTGTATTGTGGAAAACCAACTGCCACTAGTGGTGTACCACTCTCAATACCTGGGAAGTTAACGACAGCACAGTAAGTCTTATTAAGATTTACTTTCACATAATTATGAATTCCACGGCCCCTTAATGTCAGCTTATCATCAAAGTAATTATCCAATTCAAATACGCCATCATAGACATTACCTGCATATTGAATATAGGCCCTTGAATCAGCGAACGTTGGATCGTTGATCTCTGTTTCCACACCATCGTTTTCACTGCTAGATGTAGAGCGATTATTAGCTGCCTGAGGTACGCATGAACTTGCCATCATAAGCATTAGCGTAAACATCAGAATGAATTTAAACTGTTCCGTGTATTTCTTCATTTACTATCCCAAATAGTTATCGTCTCAATCACGTAACTACTTAAGATTAATATAAAGTAAGGTTAAAATATGCCGCAGTAAAATCATAATAAAATGAGTTATTAGGAGGTTAGAGCTGAAAATCTCTAAAATCCATCTGAGCATTTGACTCAGATACTTGGCAATGGCCAAAATTATTTATGTTGGCCACAATACTTGTCACTTTTGGTGTTCATCTTGCAAGTTGGTTTTTGGCCCCAAAAATGCTCATAGACTAAGCTAAGTTCGTGTAAATATTTAAGATAGACAGAAATTTAAACGGCTTAGAGGCCATTCTCTTTAATAAACTTTAGAAATCGCTATTCTAATAGCTGTTCGAGGGTAGGATTATGAAAAGAGAAGAAAGAAAAGACGACGGGTCAATCTGGAGTTCATACTCAGATATGTTTACAACCGTTGCGGTTGTATTCCTAGTTATGTTCGTTTTCGCCATGATTAAAGTTGGTGTTAAATCTTTGCAGCAAGCGCAAGAGAAGAAGAAACACGAAGAACAACTTGAAGGAATGGTTTCCAAAGAGCAAAAAATCAAAGAAATGAAGGCCAAGAATGAGATTGAGCAATCAATCACTGAGGTTACTGATTATAAGAACGTGATCAATCAAAAAATGGTCGAGCTTTCTAAGTTTGTTGAGAAACTTGAAAAGAATAAAAAGATCATGGAAGAAATGGTTGAGAACCAAACAAAGAAAGAGTCAATTGTTGAAAAAGTTGGACAACAACTTGATAAAGAAAAGTATAAGTCAAAAAAGATCTCTCGTGAAAATACTGAATTAAAGAAAGAAATCAACGAAAAAGCAAAAGAAATGAAGAAGCGTCTTGAGGAAATTCGTAAGAATCAAGATGATCTACGTTCTAAAGAGGCCCAACTTGATAAGCTATCAAAAATGATGGAGCGTCAAAAGAAGGAAGAAAAAGAGCTTGAGAAGAAAATTCAGCAAATCGTTAAAGAGATGAAGCAGAAGTCTCAAGAGAATGAAAAGCTTTCTAAGAATCTTGAGCAAACAAAAGAGAAGATTAAAGAGCAAGAAGAAGAGCAAAAGAGAATTAAAACTGTTTTAGAGTTCAAAGAAAAATCATTAGTTGATCTTGAAGAACAAATTAAAGAACGCGATTCGATGCTTGCAAAAGCAAAAGATAAGAATAATATTCTTTACTCAAAAGTTGGTGAGTTAGATAAGAAAAAGAAACAAGTTGAAGAGCAGAAAAAGAAAATCGAAGAAACTCTTTCAAGTGTAGAGCAAGTTAAAACTCAACAAGAAAAGAAACTTAAAGAGCTTGAACAAGAGATTACTAAGCAAACTGAAGATATTAAGAAGATTACTCAAGTTAAGTCAAAGCTTGAAACAAAGCTAGAAGTTGAACAAAAGAAAGTTCAGGAGCAACAAGCTGAAAACAAACTTGTTAATAATGAGATTGTAAAAGTAAGATCAAAACTAGCAAATACTCTTCAAAAAGTAACAGAAGATACAAAGAAAATTCAAGAGCTTCAACAAGTTAAGCGCAAAAATGAAGAAGCAATTGCTAAGGCCAATCGTGAGATTGAAGGGCGTATTATTGCCCAAGAAAAGCTAGAGAAAGAAATTGTTGAACAGAAAAAGCAACAGCAACAAGAAGTTCAAAAGCTTAATCAAGATCACACGCTTAAGGTTGATAACCTAAATAAGAAGTATGCAAATATCATTTCAACAAAAGAGCATGAAATTAAAACTCTTAATGCTGATCACCAGAATAAGGTTGCGGACTTAACAAAGTCTTATGAGCAACAAAAACAGCAACAAAAAGCAGGTTATGAGAAACAAGTTGCTGATATGAATAGAAAGTTTCAATCAGAACTTGATACAAAGGATAAGCAACTTGCGGGTCAGAAAAAAGACTCTCAAGAGACGATTGCTCGTCTAAACTCGGATCACCAGAAAAAAGTTGCTGACCTTACAAAGACTTATGAAAAGCAGCAGCAAAACACTAAAATGGGTTATGAAACTCAGATTGCTAATCTTAATAAGAAATATCAAGGTGAACTTGATGTTAAGGAAAAACAATTAGCAGGTCAAAAGAAAGAGTCGCAAGAGACGATTGCAAAGCTAAATTCTGATCATGCAAAGACTGTTAATGACTTAACTAAATCTTATGAAAAGAAGCAACAAGATACGCAAATGGGTTATGAAACTCAAATTGCAAATCTTAATAAGAAACATCAATCAGAGCTTACATCTAAACAACAACAGTTAGATGGTCAGATTAAACAATCAAAAGATACGATTGCTAAGCTTAATTCTGATCACGCTAAAAAAGTAGATACGATTACTAAGTCGTATGAAAAGAAGCAACAAGATACAAAAATGGGTTACGAAACCCAGATCGCTAACCTAAATAAGAAATACCAATCAGAGCTTACTTCTAAAGATCAACAATTAGCAGGACAAAAGAAACAGTCGCAAGAGACAATTGCAAAGCTTAATGCAGATCACGCAAAGAAAGTTACAGATATAACGAAAGCTTATGAGAAGAAAGAACAAGATACGAAGATGGGGTATGAATCTCAAATCGCAAATCTTAATAAGAAGCATCAGTCTGAACTTGATACTAAAGAAGCTCAACTTGCTGGTACAATCAAGAAATCACAAGAGACAATTGCGAAGCTTAACTCGGATCATGCTAAGAAGGTTGATGACTTAACAAAGTCTCACCAGAAGCAACAACAAGACACAAAAATGGGTTATGAGTCTCAGATTGCAAATCTTAATAAAAAGCATCAGTCAGAACTTGATACTAAAGAAGCTCAACTTGCTGGAACAATCAAGAAGTCACAAGAGACAATTGCAAAGCTTAACTCAGATCATGCTAAGAAAATTACTGATCTAGAGAAAATGCATAAGAAATCTGAGGCCAAACAAAAAGCTGGATATGAGTCTAAAATTGCTGATTTAAACAAGAAGTTCCAATCGGAGCTGGAGTCAAAAGAAAAGCAATTAGCAGGTGTTAAAAAAGATGCGCAGTCACAGATTGCAAAGCTTAACGCTGATCACAAACGTGAACTTACTGATCTTACAAAACAATTTGAAAAAAGTAAGTCAGATCAGAAGCTTGCATATGACAATCAAATTAAAGATCTAAAAGGTAAGCATGCGCAAGCGATGGATTCACTTACAGCACAAAAAGATTCTCAAATCAAAAAACTTAATGCTGATGTTGCCGCTCGTGATGGAAAAATCGCAGGTCTTAACGATGATGTTAATGGACTTAAATCAAACCTTGCTCGTTCTCAGCAGAACAATCAAGGTTTAAAAGGTGATATCAAAAACCTTCAATCAAAACTTGCACAAGGGGACGCTAAGAATAAGGGTCTTGCTGGTGAAGTTGATCGTCTTAAGGCGATGGTTGGTAAACTTGAAGGTGATAATAAATCTCTTATGGCACAAAATGGTGGACTTAAAGATGCTCTAGGGCAGGCCGAGGGTCAACTTAAGGGAATGTCTGAAGAGAATGGTGGACTTAAGAAAGCACTAGGACAAGCTCAAGGTAAACTTGCTGGTATGGCAGAAGAAAACGGAGGGCTTAAGAAAGCTCTTGGTGAGGCCAAAGGTAAGATGAAAGGAATGGGCGAACAAATTGGTGGCCTTAAGAAAGCACTTGGCCAAGCTGAAGGTAAGCTTGCTGGTATGTCTGAGGAAAATGGAGGGCTTAAGAAAGCTCTAGGTCAGGCAAAAGGTAAGATGAAAGGCATGGGTGAAGAAATCGGTGGACTTAAGAAGGCCCTTGGACAAGCTCAAGGTAAGCTTGCTGGTATGGGTAAGGAAATCGGTGGTCTTAAAGAAGCACTTGGACAGGCCAAAGGTAAGATGGCCGGTATGGGTAAAGAGATCGGTGGACTTAAAGACGCTCTTGGAAAGGCTAAGGGTGAGCTTGCTGGTCTTGGTAAAGAGAACGGTGGTTTAAAAGAGGCCCTAGGTCAAGCTAAAGGTAAGATGGCCGGTATGGGTAAAGAGATCGGTGGACTTAAAGAAGCTCTTGGAAAAGCTAAGGGTGAGCTTGCTGGTCTTGGAAAAGAGAACGGTGGCCTAAAAGAAGCTCTTGGCCAGGCACAAGGAAAACTTGCTGGTATGGGTAAAGAGATCGGTGGACTTAAAGACGCTCTTGGAAAAGCTAAGGGTGAGCTTGCTGGTCTTGGAAAAGAGAACGGTGGCCTTAAAGAAGCTCTTGGACAGGCCCAGGGTAAACTTGCCGGTATGGGTAAAGAGATCGGTGGACTTAAAGACGCTCTTGGAAAAGCTAAGGGTGAACTTGCTGGTCTTGGTAAAGAGAACGGTGGACTTAAAGACGCTCTTGGAAAAGCCAAGGGTGAACTTGCTGGTCTTGGAAAAGAGAACGGTGGTCTAAAAGAAGCTCTTGGTCAGGCACAAGGAAAACTTGCTGGTATGGGTAAAGAGATCGGTGGTCTAAAAGACGCTCTTGGAAAAGCTAAGGGAGAGCTTGCTGGTCTTGGAAAAGAGAACGGTGGCCTAAAAGAAGCTCTTGGTAAGGCCCAAGGTAAACTTGCAGGTCTTGGAAAAGAGAACGGTGGACTTAAAGAGGCCCTTGGTAAAGCAAAAGGTGAGCTTGCTGGACTTAATAACGAAAATAAAGACTTAAAAGGGAAGGTTGCAGGACTTGGAAAAGAAGTTAGTGATCTACAAAATGCCCTTGCTAATAAGAATGATGAAAATGGAAATCTTGGCCGTAAAATCGCATCTCTTGGTGAAGACCTAAATGCTTGTGAGACTGGCTCAAGTGCGCTTAATAAGAAGGTTACTGAACTTGGTAACGGGCTTGATGGTGCTAATAAGAAACTTAACTCATGTCTTGCTGAAGTTAACGATAAGAAAGACTTCATGAAGCAAGTTAAGAAAATTGCGAAGAAAGTTGAAGATCAGAAGAAGAATCTACGTGCAAATATTGCGAGAAACCTAGCTGATAAATTTAGAAATAATAATATTGATGCAGCGGTTGATCCTAAAACTGGTAACGTAACACTTCTAATGGATAAGAACCTACTATTTGAAACTGGTTCTTCAAGACTGAGTGTTCATGCGAAGAAGAAGCTAAAAGATCTAATCCCACTGTACTCAGAAGTTTTATTTGCTGATGATACAGTTAGAGAGCAGCTTGATAGTTTCAACGTAGAAGGTCACGCTTCACCACTATTTGCTGGTAAGGCACTAGATCCTATGATGGCAGAAGCTTATTCGTATAACTATAACTTAAACCTGTCGTCACGACGTGCACTAGCAATTTCTAACTATATCTATAGTGATGGAATGAGCTATCCATATAAGTTCTATATGAGAAATGTGACGAAGTCGATTGGTTATGGTTTCTCAAGACCAGTTCTATTAGATACGGTTATTGAGAGACAACGTGAGTCGATTGCAGCTGAACTTATTGAGCCAAAAGGTTTCATCGTTGAAGAGAGAAAACCTGCAAGCTACGCAGTTCCACTTGCAAACGAAGACATGAAGTGTGGTGACTATAGTTGTAAACAGTCACAACGTGTTGAGCTGAGCTTTACACTAAAAGATGATCCAAAAGCGATGGAGAGGTTATTACAATTGTCTCCAGAACTAAAATAGAATACCAATAGTCGAGGATTGGTAGACCTAACAAAGAGGTACGTATGATTGAGATAGTTTTAGGGTTTTTCGGTACATATCTTATCGAATTTATGATGGGGCTTTTAGTTTGTGCCCTAGTATTCCGCTACTTAGCTTATCGCCACAGTAAGGACGATGATGCTTATTACTCTCGTTTTACTCGCGAGCTTGATGCGGCCATTGATGATGATAAGCAAAAAAATATACCAATTGATGATATCGACTCTTATATGTCGAATCTTCTAGGGCGAGTAAATGCGGCCCTTCCTGATAACGCTCTTCGTTTCAGTAATAATGCCAATATTCAAAATCGTCACTATGATGGAAAAGAGGCCATGCAACAACAGCAAAGAGAAATCGATAAAGAGATCGATAGCTCTGAAGGTTCAAGTATTTCGCTTAACCAGTATATTGGTTCTAAGCACGGTCTAATTGCTTCAATTCATGGGGAGAGTTCGGTTTTTAAATCAACAGTTCCTCCTAATTATACTGAGCTTACTGACCGTATCATGAGTGATGATAGAAATTGGACTAAGCTTTACGGACAGATCCCTATTGATGGTGCTTCACGTATGATCGATATTCTTCCAAACCTTTTTATTGTATTTGGGGTTTTCGGGACGTTCATTGGTATTGCCATGGCCCTTCCTGAGATTGCGGCCATTGACTTTAATAATATTGAAAAATCTTCAGATAACCTTACTCGTTTCGTTATCAACGTTGCCTTCTCGATGAAGACATCGATTGCGGGGATTTTCTTTTCTCTAATTTTAACTTTCCTAAACACTCTTTTTCCACTACCGGAAAAGCGTTACAAGATTTTTAAGAAAGTTGAAACTTCAATGCAGAACCTTTGGTATCACCTTCAACGTGGTAATGCTAAGGAGCAGAGTACAATGCAAGGTGTACTAAAAGTTCTTCAAAGTATCGAGAGATACATGCGTGAAGATGCTCCTATTAAGAAAGTTGATTCTGATAAGAAGAATGTAGCTTAATAAAGCTAAGAATTTTAAGCTGACTTTAAATTTGGAGAAGAGAAATGAGTGTTTTATCAATCGTTAAAGGTTGCCCGCTATTCTTTGACCTATATGACAACGAAATTATGACAATATGTGAGCACTGTAAGGTGCTTACGCTAAAACCTGGCGACTATGTTTTTAAACATGGCGATAGTGGTGAGGAGTTGTTCCTTATCTTAAATGGTTCAGCAAAAGTTTTTAATGCTGACGATAAAGAAATTGCTCGTTGTAAAAAGGGAGACCTCTTCGGTGAGATGGTACTTCTTAAAGAAAATAAACGTTATGGAACTGTTCAATCAGATAATTATACAGATGTTCTCGTCATGAACTACTCGGACATATTCGGCCTGTACAAAACCAATCCTCGAATCTTTTCACTCTTGATACTCAATCTATCAAGGTTACTGGCCGGACGTTTACAGGGCGCAGGTAAACGAATTTCAACCCTAATCATGGAAATGGAAGAAATTAAGAAAGCTGCCTAAAGCTAGCGCTGAGATGGGGGGAGGGGCAGTTCACTGAGCTGCCCCCCTTTTTGGTACGCGCCACCTTTTCGAGATTTTAATCACTTAGTTTCTAATTTCTTCTATACTTAACCCTAAACTTTATATTTCGTTGCTTTTAATTAGTATTCATTATTGAATGAATCTTTTTATATTAGTAATTCTTATTCTTGTGAGATTTTTGTCGAAGATTTCTCCTTTTTAATAGATAACTTTCTAGAATCTCGAAAAGGTGGCGCGTACCAAGTTTCGTAATTGAATTAAAAAATAAAATGTTGTCGTTTTTATTTATTTGTCATGTCTGTTACGTCAGAACGTTTGAATGCCTAGACCTAAATTAATAAGACAAAATGAGTTTCCTTATCACGTAACATCTCGAACTAATAATAAGGTTCCTTTTCCTCTACCAATGTATCATGTTTGGGATTTAGCTAAGCAGGCATTAATTTATGCTCGGAAAAATGTTAATGTTGAAATAAATTGTTTCGTTTTAATGAATAATCATTATCACTTACTCGTTACAACTCCTAATGAGAATCTTGATAGGTTTATGATGTATTTTAATCTCAAACTCTCAAAGCTAATTAGTCGAAATGCTAAGGTAATAAATCATAAATTCAGTAATCGCTATAAGTGGACTATCGTCTCCAATCAGGACTATTTACAAAATGTATATCGTTATATTTATCAAAATCCTCTTCGAGTAAATATTGTAGAAAGATGTATTGATTATCCATATAGTTCTCTACACTTTACAAGTTTTGAAGCTCGCTTGTTAAACTATAGGCCACACTTTATGTATGCAGATGAGGTGTCTTTTTATGAACAAAGGTTTTCAAGTAATTTAACTAATATTATTAGCACTTCTTTAAAAAGGAGTGTTTTTGAAATCCCACTTAGTGTAAGTACTCATGATCGCAAGATGTTGAAATCCTGAAAAGGTGGCGCGTACCTTATAGGTCGCGTACCTTTGCAAGTAGTAGGATCAAACCTTGCTGACAGAATTTATTTTTCAAACGAGTTCGATCTCCGCGAAACTCATATCTTTGCGCTGATACACCATCTTTTGTGGCAACGCCGATACATACTGTTCCAACAGGTTTGCCAGGAGTCGCACCACCAGGGCCGGCAATTCCAGTATACGAAATTGCAATGTCAACACCTAGGGCCTTGCGAGAACCAGCGGCCATCTCCGTTGCTGTTTCGTTACTAACGGCACCATGATTTTTTAGTGTTTCATTTTTAACGTGAATAATATTTTCTTTTACTGAATTAGCGTAACTTACGACTCCACCTAAAAAGACAGACGATGACCCTGATACATTTGTGATTGTTGAACTGGCCAGTCCACCTGTGCAGCTTTCGGCAAAGCCAATTGTGAGTCCTTTCGCTTTTGCTTCTTCAACAATAACTTCTTCGATTGTACGAAGGCCATAAGTCCAAATATTATTTTTTAACTCTGTTGCTTCAATGATATCTCTAATTCTTTGACGTGATTCTTCATTTTGAAATTGTGGCCTAAGATTAATGGTAATATCAACTCCTGAGACGATTGGAAGTGAGCTAACTTTTCCAAATTCTTCCAAGTCTTCCCAAAGTGTAGGGCAAAGCTTAAAGAAGATTGTCTCTTCTGGAATGCTGTGAGTACGGCACACAAAAAGTTCGTGACCACTTTCAGCTCGGTTTTTTAGAAGTGGCACAATACTATCTCTAACCATCGTTTGGCATTCGCGAGGAACACCCGGTGTACAAAAAATCTCACATTTTCCTAACTTTGCATGAATTCCTGGAGCAAGGCCAGATGGATTATAAATAGGAGAGGTATCTTTTGGCAGCATATGATAGTTGCTCACTTCACGTGAAAACGTTCTGCCAAATGTTTCGTATTGCCTAATTGCTATCTTTTCTGCTTCGAGGTTTTCAACGAGTTCAACACCTAGTACATTTGCCACAATGGATTTTGTTAAGTCATCTTTTGTTGGCCCAAGCCCACCTGTGATGATAAGAAAGTCATTCTCAGCGGCCTGTTTCTTAATTTCTTGAGTTACTTGATCAAATTTGTCACCTAGGATTGTGCACTTATTGAAGTCAAAGCCTAGAGGAGCGATCTCTTTTGCAAGTATTTGCAGGTTAAGATCATTAATTTTTGCATTTAGCAGCTCGTCACCAATGATTATTTGGGAAATTTTGGCCATGTTAATCCTTTAATTTGGGCAAGATAGGTTATAATATACGCTGATTATTTTAACACATAACTTTATCATATAGAGAAAGAAAGAGTACGAATGAGTAAAATTACGAATTTTAAATTAGACTACGATCAAGACCTAGAGTTTTATCTAAACAAAAACTTTCCTGGTTTCGCTGATTATCGAATCCATAACAAGGCCCTTGATGCTCGTGGAGCTAATCGCGGTAAAAAACCAATCTATAATTTTAAAGTTGAAATTATTTATCCTGGTGAAGAGTTTGCTGCGTATCGAGAGCAGTTTAACTTTCTTGATAACTTTTCTAAGACACCAATTATTATTGGTGCAGGACCTGCTGGCCTATTTTGTGCACTACGCTTAGCGGAATATGGAATTAAATCGATCATTATTGAAAGAGGAGATCGTGCTCATAATCGTATGAAGCATATTGCTCGTTTTTGGCGATACAATGAATTTGACGATGATAATAATGTTTGTTTTGGTGAAGGTGGAGCGGGACTTTTCTCTGATGGGAAATTAATCACGCGTATTAAGTCACCTTACGTACAATATGTCATGAATCGTTTTGTTGATTTTGGTGCGCCTCCTGAGACGGCCTATGTATCTAACCCGCACTTAGGATCTAATAAGATTCGTGGGCTAATCAAACAAATCACTGATCATCTTAAAGAAAAAGGATGTGAGATTCACTATAATGTGAAGGTGGATGAAATACTTTTTGAGGACGATAAGAAAGTTGCCGGTGTTAAGCTGAGTGATGGAAGAACACTTGAGAGTAATAACGTTGTTCTAGCTACAGGTCACTCTGCTAAAGAAATTTATTATCATTTAAAAGAAAAAGAAGTTGCGATGGAGGCCAAGGACTTTGCTGTTGGTGTGCGTATTGAGCATCGCCGCTCGCAAGTTGATTTTCTTCAATATGGACGCTTTGTTCAAGAAGATCTTGGTGCCGCTCGCTATAAACTTACATACCACAACAAGAACGTTGATAAAGGAACATACTCTTTTTGTATGTGTCCAGGTGGCTACGTTTTATCTTCTGGAACTGATGCTGATGGGATTGTTGTAAACGGAATGAGTAACTTTGCAAGAAACTCGCCTTGGTCAAACTCTGCACTTGTTGTTTCTGTAAATGCAGGAAAAGATTTTGGTCTTGATGATGTATTAAATGGTCATTATTTTCAACGTGAAATTGAAAAGAAAGCCTATGAAGCTTCGCTTGCTAATGCATCTGGAAAAGAGATTCCATCACAAAGAGTACAAGACTTTCTTGATGGCCGTGTTTCTAAAGATCTTCCAAAGACATCTTGTCCGTCAGGAATCTTTTCACATAACTTAACAACTATTCTTCCAGAGTTTATTGCTCAAGGTCTTCGTGAAGGACTAGAGTCTTTTGATAAGAAAATGAAGGGGTTTGTAAATAATGATGCCCTTTTATTGGCACCGGAGACTCGTACTTCGGCACCTGTAACTATAAAAAGAAGTCGCGCGACTTTTGAATCAGATTCTCATAAAGGTTTATACCCTTGTGGCGAAGGTGCTGGTTATGCAGGTGGTATTACATCTGCTGCCGTTGATGGTGTTAAAGTTGCAATGGCAATGATTCGTAAAGAAAAAAATATCTAAAGAAAATACTCTGCAACTGCAAATAATCCATTTTGTACGACTAAGAAGTGTACAGAATGATTAGTTGGGTTGTAGAGAATTTTTCTCTGTGATGTATAGCAATCAACTTGCGCATCCCAACTTAATTCAGTTTCGATATCATCCGTAAAATTATATTGCCACATTTTATTACTTGCACAGTAATAGTAGTATTCTTTTGAATTATAGCGAACGTGTGTGAAACCATTAGTTGTTCTTGGTAACATCGTGTAGTCAACGATATTTCCGTCACCACCTTTTATCATAACTCGAGCAGAACTTGTTTGCTTAAACATCCAACCAAGAGTTGAGTCATAATGTGAGTTTACCATACCACCATATGTTGGTACACGTGAGCTTGCTAGAGGAGTAGCTGCACTATAGAAATTTCCACGCTCTGTATCAGGCATACCTGCAAAATGAGATTGACGGTAGCTATCATTCATATCGTATAGCTTTATAAATGCATCAGAAGTCGTTGATCCGTTATAACGTGACTTGTGAAGCATAAGCTCGCCATTTGCCACCCCAAGAATTTGCTCATTATACCAGTCAAATTTAATATCTGTTCCGACTAGTCCATCGGATGCAGCATCAAAGTACCAAGTGGCACCACTTCCAATAACTCGAGTATTGGTTAATGTTGTTCTGCTGTAGCGATTTACACCTGAACCAACATCATCAAAAATATCTCCTGTTGTTCGATCAACTGAGAAGCTATAAGATCTCGCTGAGTAGCCACCAACAATAGTTTCGATGGTTCCACCAATTGTAAATTCTCTGTATGTTCCTGAAACGTAATCACCGACAACTATTGTATTATCTAGGCCATTATCTTTACCCCAATCGATTTGCCAAGAAGCCGAAATACGAGCTGATAGAGCACTTTCTCCATCACCTGAAGAAGAGAATTGACCTGCTAGGGTAACGATATTACCACTGTCATCTAAAGTTCTAATTAGTCCATGATCATTGAAATAGATTTTACCTTGTTGGTTAACAAAGTAACCTTGAAGGTCTATTGGACATGAAGTCGCTGCCGTTCCATCTGCACATGGTGTGCTCGATGTTGAATCAGTACCAAGAACTCTCGTATACGTATTTGTTACATGATCATAGAGCATTAGGTTGCGGCCATGGTTGTAATCAAAATAGATTTTTCCATCAAGGCCTGTTTTGTAAATTGAGCGATAACCTGTATAGATATCATAAGGTGCTGTGGCATTATATGTCGTTGTTGGTGTACCCGATGCGTAGTCTAGTCTAGCGACACGGTAATGCGTATTTCCTGTGACAGGCTTATGAACACTTACATGCATATGCTCAAGAGCCGAGTTTACCGCATTATAGGCGATGGCCATATTCGTCACACTTTTTCCTGACCAACTATAAGTGTCCTCATTGTAGATACCGACACCATCGATTTGGATACGATTGACTATATTTTCGCTTGCATCAAAGTGAAACCAATTGCGATCAGTATTACTTGAAGTACTTCTAAAGTAGAGGTCGCCATTTGGTAGAGGAACTAGAGTACCTAGAAAGCGATGAAAGCTTGCAATGTCGATAGCACTTGGTGCAAAACTTGTTCCTGGATTAGAGTTCGATCCTCCACCTACTAGAGTCGATATTTGCCAAGGAGTCGTATTCATATCAATTCGTCTAATACTGCCCTTATCGACAATGAGAAGCCCATTGTTGTAGTCAAGAGTAATGGCACTTGCAAAGCCAATTGTGGCATTCTCAATTGATCCGCCATCTCCACTTGGTGTACCTGTTGTTGGTAATAATTCTTTAATAATTCCTGTGGCAGGATCAACCCATAAGAGTCCTGCATCAAGGTCACGATAGAAAATATCTCCACGATCAGTGACTACCGTTGAGAATAGATCAATCTCATATGTTGAATTTCCATCTTTAAAAATAACAGAACGCCCACTTCCGCCAATACCTTTTTCTGTACTTCCCGCAATGATTCTAAAATTAGATTCATTTAGAGGTGCAGATGTCATAAAGGTTTCACTACCATCGCTATCAAGGGCAACAACTCTGATCTTATAAACAGAGTCCGTAGGAGAAAGTCCTGTAAGTCTGATACAACCTGTTTCTTGGGCCGTAATTGTACAACCACTTCCTTGAATATTTGCAATATTGTCCATAAGAAGCTGGTACTTTTCTTCTGTTCCATCAAGATATGAGTAGTAGATACTGATAGGGTTAGTTGCTAGTCCTTCATTATCGATGGCCTTCCATTTTACATATATATCGCTATCTTTAGGGGCCTGAAGTTGTGACAGAGTCGCTGGTGAACTCGGCGTATTTGTATTTGTTGCAATGATATTGAAAATCTCTGGAGGTGTACCAGGCAGATAATTAATTGAATCAGTATCAACACTTGTCACTTGTGTATTTGTTGAGATATTTCCTGCTGCATCAGCGGCCCAAGCGTAGACACTATAACTATTTGTAACAAAACCGATTCTCACATATAAATTATCTGCACTCGTAATCGTTATATTTTGTGCTCTTTTGGCCTCTGGAAGTGTTGTGAAACATTCATCATTGATACTTGATGGTGCAGTTGTATCATCATATTTAAGGCAAATATATGTAATATCTGATGCAGTATCAGCAGCAACGAGATCGACTTGTATATTATTATTTCCTGTTGTTGTGGCACCACCATTTAAAGAGATTGAAGAGATAGTAGGAGCGCTCCCATCAATAACAAAATTCTTCTGAACCGTTGTGCTATGTCCGGCAGCATCTGTAAAACTAACTTCAAAGATTGCATTATTGACCTCTGGACCTAAGTTAATATCAGCAGAGTAGCTCTTTGAAATATTCTCACTTGTAACAGCTGCTACCGCTGTCAGATTTTGCCAAGCACCACCGTCGTAAAATCTTAGTGAAAAATTATTTGCAACAGAATCAATATGCTTTTCAGTAAGTGTCCATGTGAATGTTTTTGTTGAATTTTGTCCATACGATGTAAATGAGTCATGCGCAATCTGTGGAGCCATTGAGTCAATCCAAAAGATATTAGATTCGACTGTATTCGTATTACCCGCTAGGTCACTTAGAGAAACTCTTACTTTAGCATCTTCAATATTTAGGTTTGGAACACTCCATGCTTGAGTGAATGTTGTATTTGTAAGTGGGCCTACACTTGCATTTAGTGATGAAGTGATATTCACCCAATTACTTCCATTCCAATAGTCGATTGTATGAGTTTGGGCCGCAGAGATATTATCCTCAGTTACATCCCAAGAAAGTGTTACGCTATTTGATCCAGCTTGATTCGCTATTGTCGCAATTGAGATCGTTGGGGCCTGTGTATCATAAAAAACAGAGATATCAGTTGATGTCGTTGATACATTACCATTCACATCTTTTGACCATGCCTTAAGTGTGTGTAGACCTTGGTTCGTATTGGCCAGTGTGTATGTAATTGCTGAGGCCGTCGTCGTACAAGACTGCCAAGCACTATCTGCTTCAGTAGGCTGAGTTCCTTCATTTATTAGGACAAAGTTAATATCACTACATGAGCTTACTGTTAGATTATTACTTGTAGAAGAAGTATAAAGGGCCGAGCTTAGTGCTATTGAAGGTGGCGCTGAAGGTGTTTTATCTGAAACTGTAATTGATACCGTTGCAGTACTTAGAGCATCCGTAGTTGAGTCATTTGCAATGAATGTGAATGAATCTGTACCATTGAAATTCACATTAGATGTATATGTACAAGTCAGATCAGTTCCATAACTTCCTGTCGTAATACAATCCGAAAGTACTCCATTTGTAGGGAGAGAGACAATCTTATAAGTTAAGCTATCACCATCCACATCTGTCGCATTCGATAAAGTAATACTAAGTGGAGTGTTGTCATCTGTTGAATAGCTCTGGTTGGCCGCCATCACTGGTGCATCATTGATTGAATTCACATCAATTGTTACTGTTGTAGTATTCGAATCTAAACTCGCATCACTTGCTTTATAAGTGAATGTCGTTTGGCCATTGAAGTTTGTACTTGGTGTATAAGTACATGCTCTTGAGTTACCTTGGTCGCAGACAAGACTTCCGCTAGCAGTCGTTGATACGATTGTATAGGTAAGAGCATCATTTTCAATATCTGTAGCTGCATTTAGATCAAAGCTAATTGGTGTGTCTTCATTTGTTAAAACGCTTTGAGTTGCCAATAACACCGGAGCATCATTAACAGCAGTTATATTAATTGTAATTGTTGCCTCTGTAGGTGAGTCAACTAATGTATCGTTTGCTCGATATGTAAATGTGTCAGTACCATTAAAGTTTAAGTTTGGTGTATAATCGCAAGTTATATCTGTTGTATAGCTTCCAGTCGTTAAGCAATTTGAAAGAGTACCATTTGTTGGTCCTGTAATAAGTTTGTACTGGAGAGTCTGTGTAGGCATATCAATGTCAGTAGCATTGTTTAGTGTGAAGCTTACAAGTGTGTCTTCATTAGTTGAAATCGTTTGATCATTACCTATAAGTGGAGCATCGTTTTCCGATGATATTGTGATTGTTGCGGTTGCTATATTTGAATCAAGATTTCCGTCATTTACTTTATATGTGAAAGAATCAACACCATTGAAATTAGATGCGGGCATATACTGGCAATCTCTTGAAGTACCACCAGTACAAGTCAAAACACCGTTTGATGTTGTTGAGACGATACTATAAGTGAGTGCATCGGCATCAATATCACTACCTGTATTTAATGTGAAGGCCACTAGTGTGTCTTCAGCTGTTGCTAGGGACTGTGTTGAACTCAGAGTAGGAGCGTCATTTACAGGAGTTGTATTAATTGTAACGGTTGCTTGTCCAACTGAGTCGTATTGACCGTCATTGACAATATAAGTAAATGTATCGCTACCATTGAAATCTGCATTTGGTGTATATGTACAAGTTAAGTCTGCAGTATAGCTGCCCGTCGTGAAGCAGTTTGAAAGGGTACCATTACTTGGTGGTGTGATTAATTTATAACTTAGTTGTGCACTTGTGTTGTCGATATCAGTTGAATCACTTAATGTGAAATTTAAAGCAGTGTCTTCTATTGCAGTAAAAATTTCATTTGCAGCAATTGATGGCCTATCATTAACATTGGCAACATTCAGATTAACTGTCGCAATATTTGAGTCAAGTTCGGAATCATTGGCCTTATAAGTAAAGCTATCTGTTCCAGTGAAGTTTAAGTTAGGCGTATAGGTACAACTTGTTGTCCCTGGATCACAAGTAAGAGTTCCGTTTGTTGGCTGTGACACAATTGTATAAGTTAGCGAGAACGAATCAGGATCAACAGCTTCAGTTAGACTAAAATCGAGGCCTGAATCTTCTGTCGTATTAATTGTTTGAGGCGTTGCTAAAGTTGGCGCATCATTAACTTGATTTATGTCGATCTCGTAACTTTTCTCATGGAATGGTAGAGTTGTATCAACGCGATCGTTACCACTTTGTTTCTTTCCAACTTTTAACGTAATAATTGCTTTAGGAAGTGTATTTGATGGAGGAGTGTAATTCCATACGTTTCCTGTTCCACTTGAAACGCCGTCAACAAACCATTCGTAAGCAATTTGATAAGTCGAATCCCAGTGTTCAGCAAGGGCCGAGAATTCAGAGGAAAGGCCTTCATCCATTAATGTTGCATATAAAATACTCTTTATTTTAGGCTTAGAGCTTTTTAAAATATCTAAGTTTTCACCCTCTGTTAACTCGTTAAAAGTCGACTGTATTTCAGTATCACTTTCAATCTGTGTGTAGGCATCTTCCAAATTAGTAAGATTATCAGCAAGCGTATTTGCTAGGGCCTCTTCCGCTGCTTCTAGTTTCTTAGTAAAGCTTGCATCAGTTGAATAGTTGATACTCGTTGCAGGTAGTTGTGCCAAAATTGTTGTAGCAGCAGTAATATTTTGATTCTTATAGAAACTTGTTACAATCTTTTCTAGCTCAATATCACACCCTAGTAGTTTGATCTTATAACGAGCAGGAGCAGTCAGGTCTAACTCTAGTTCACTTATATTAAATTCAAATTGAGTCGAAGTTGATATTGTCTCTAGATCAATTGGATTATCTTCAAGAATTGACATCGTTACCGTATCAAATATTGCAACCTTTGGATCCGTACATGTTGTTGCTGCATACGCACTAAATTGTCGTGTAAAGAAAGTCGTATGAGTAATGACTCCATTAAGTGGTGGAACTAGTCCCTGTAGTCTTGGAGTTGGCGGTATGTACGGGTTTGATTTTCCGGAGTTTGTCGTACTAGAGCTTGACCTTGTATTTGTTTCTTCGCTTTGGGGCGCTGTTGATGTTTGGTAATAAAAGCTTGTTGAGCTTGAATTTGACTTATCTTCTTCTTTTTTAAACGTGTTGTTATCTGATGCACTTGATTGTGAAGTATTTGAGTAAGAGGCAGCATTATTATTTGATGAGCTAACAGGAGCTGGCGCCGAATTAAGTGATGTATAACCAACAGAAGTATTTGTTTGGTCCTGAGGGCGATTGTTGATGTAAGCGATTTCTGCTTCTTCACTTACATATTCAGGTGTGTTTGGTAATTTTACCTTAGCTGATTCAATATTCTTAATTTGCCCTGTATTTGAAACTTTTGAGCTAGTGGATGCTAATGTGCGTTTTGAATTCTTTTCTTGATCATTTACGATTTTATTTGTTGATGTCGGGTTGTTTGAGCTAATAAGACCTTCGTCTTTGGAATTCTTATTTGTTAATATTAAGACCAACGTTAATATGACGATGGCCGAAATTGCCTTTAGTCTCAAACTTGTTCCTATCCTGTTTACGTTCCGCTTTATTAGCCAAGTTCTTATCGGTTAATTTACATACTTTTTTAGTACTTTTTGATCATAGCAGATCAATTAAATCATAAAGAATTCAGTAGGTTAGGTAGCTCTTTTGGCCACTTCCTATAGAAAATAGCCAAGCTTGTAAGGCAGTGGATTAATATCTAAGACAATAGCTCAAATAGCTCTTCAATTTTTTCATTGAGAACACTCTTTTTTTGGTTAAGGCCTGCAATTAGTTGGTTCTTCTCATCATCCATATTAGAGTAATCAAAACGAGAAAGAAGCTCATCAATTTTAGCAATTTGCTCCTCAATATCCATAATTTCGCTTTCAATTTTATCAGTATCAACATTTGGTTTTATTTCACTGATAACTTGTGTTTCAATTACCTGGTTGGCCTTAGGCCTTGTTTCTTCTTGTTGTTGTTTTTCAAGGTTTCTCTCAATTTCTCGTGCCTCAAGATAAGGACGAACAAATGTAAATCCGCTTGAAAATTTAGTCACTGATTGATTTTCAATTAACCACACTCGATTAGTGATATTTTCTAAGAAAGATCTATCGTGAGATATGATAATTACAGTACCTTGAAATTCAGAAAGTTTTTGCTCGAGAATTTCAATTGATTCAATATCTAAATCATTTGTTGGCTCATCAAAAATCCAAATATCGGCTTCATTTTTTAGATTTAGCGCGAGTTGAAGACGATTCAGCTCACCACCTGAAAAGCTTGAAAGTGGGCGATACAGCTCTCCACGATCAAAAAGGAAGTTTTGAAAATAACTTGCGACGTGGATTGAGCGGCCACTTTTGAAATGAATAAAGTCTTCACCTTCACCAAGTAGATCAAATGGTGATTTCGTTAAATCAAATTCATCTCTTTTTTGTGAAAAAAGACAAACTTTCAAATCATCAGCTCTTTTGATTGTACCTGAAGTATTTGTTAAGCGATCAGCAACAAGCTTCATGAGAGTCGATTTCCCAACTCCATTTTCTCCAAGGACACCAACTTTATCACCTTTAAAAATAGATAGGTTTACGTCTTTAAAGAGTGGTTCATGATTTTCAAAACCAAAAGAGACATCTTTGAATTGGACGAGTTGTTTCGTTTTTCGATTACTATCATTCATTGCAAGATCAAGTTGACTACGTGCCTGATCTTTTAATTTTTGTACTGCTTTTGATAGGTCGTTAAAATTTTCGACACGCTTTTTTGAACGAGTACCACGGGCCTTGATTCCTTGGCGCATCCACGCAGTCTCACGCCTAAGAGAATTTTTTAACTTTGTTAAAGAGTTGACTCTCAATTCTTCCTGGGCCGCTGTGAACTCGAGATATTGAGCATATGTTCCCTTAAATGGAGAAACAATTCCAGCGTGAATATGGAAAATTTTTGTTGTAACTTTTGAAAGTAAGTACCTATCGTGGGAGATGATAACGTGAGTCTTATTTGACTTCATGATTTCATCTTCAAATTGTTCGATTGTTTCAAAATCTAAGTGGTTTGTAGGCTCATCCCAAAGAATGAGGTTCTCTTTTGCTGTTAGGCCTAGACTAAGCTGAATCTTTTTTTGCTCTCCACCTGAGAGACCTTTCACTTTAGCATGCAGATCTGTTAGGCCAAAGGCCTTGATATAACTTTCAAAATTATTCTTAAGCTCCCAGTAGTTCCTATGCTCAAGCTCTTCCATTATTTTGTTTTGCTTCGCTAGTCCTTCTTCAGTAGCTAAGTCGAGAGAGACTAAGTCATCATTTAGTTTTTTTAGATCACGATATTGAAAATAAAAATAATCAGCAATGGTGATATCATCACTTGGAATTGTGAAGTTTTGATCGACTTTGAAAACATTAAATTCTAAGGTCGGCCCTTGTGCCTGTGTTGCTTTTTCAAATGTGAACGGTGGAGTGCACGAATCCGGTGCAAGCTCTTCATTGATAATCTTTAGCAACGAAGATTTTCCCATTCCGTTTAGGCCAATAAGACCTATTTTATCACCATGCTCAATATAGAATTGTGCGTTATTGAAAATGACTTTCTGCCCAAAGGCTAGATTGATGTTTTTTAAGTTACAAAGGATCGACATGTGTCAAATCTAACCTATTTTTAGTCATTTGGCCCAAAAAATTCTCGCCCATTTTCTAGCCGAAATGTGGCCTCTTAGGTATGATAATGCCTTTAATAACACACACTTTCACATATCTCGGGGTAAATATTATGAAGAATTTATTTAAAATAGCATTGGCCGCATTTGGAATGTTCAGTGCACAAGCGAATTATCAATTACTAGCAAGTAGTGGTGAGTTAAATCTTAACCTACCTGATCAAACATTTTGGATTAGTACTTCACTAAGACTAGAGAATTCAGGCAAGGTTTGTTTCTCTCTAAGTGGTGCGGATAATGGAATTTCAAAATATGGAATTCTATGTGGTGACAATAGTGACAATGTAAAATTATTTGCAGGAAATGGTGATGAGGCCATTAGCGAATTTTATCTTTTCAATGATGCAGCTTCTGGTCAAGATCATGTCGTGTTTGCACCTAATAATGGTTATGAGCACACAGGAATTTATACGATTAACCTTGAAACAGGTAAAAGACTTGAGCACGAAAACTTTGAAGGAATGTTTACTGGTGTCTCTGGTGTCGCAATGAATAGTGAAGACACACTTATCTACCGTCATTCTTTTGGGACAAGTAAAGCAAAAGTTGTGATTAAAACTTTAGATGAGCAAAAAGATGTGTTTACAAGTTTTACAAATGATATGGGTTATATCTTCTCTCCTGTGACAGCTGGCAATTATGTTTTAACAAAAGTTAGAATGGGGAAGTCTACTGCTGAGTCTCAACCAGATCGCCTTTACTTATACAATATCAAAAAAGGTAGTCGTCAAATTGTTATGCAAGATAGAGATGGACAACCTTCATCAAAAATTAAAGCGATTCAAAACCAATACACAGTTAATAAAAAAGGTGACATTGCTGTATGGGCGCAAACAAATGAAGGTGTAAAGCTATTTGCTTCTACTAATGGAATCATTAAGCCAATTCTATCTCTAGGTGAGATGATTTCTAAATTTGACGGATTTGCACCAGCAATGAACTCTAATGGTGACATCGTTATTCGTGGATATGATAAAGCAGGTGTTGCTGCAATCTTTAAATATGTAAATGGACAGTGGTCTAAGCTTATCGGAGAAGGAGATGCTCTTTCTATCAATGGTGTTGATTACGAAGTTGTTGATGCAACAACATCTCCATTTGTTCATGCTCCACGTATCAATGATAATGGAACTATCGCATTTATTGTTTATGTAATAAATCCAAAAACAAAAAAATTATCAACAATGGTACTAAAAAAATAATTTATTAAAAGAAAGTTAAAATGGCATTACTGAAAAAGAAAGATCCGATTACAAAATTTTATGACGTCATCATCGTGGGCTCAGGGCTTGCGGGGATGACGGCAGCTAATAAACTGGCCAAGGATGGAAGAAAAGTTCTTCTTCTTGAGGCCCATAACAAACTAGGTGGTTTTGCTACTTGGTTTAGACGACCAACGAATGAAGGTGAAAGGCATATTTTTGATATTTCTCTTCACGGATTTCCTGTTGGGATGATTAAGACTTGTCGTCGTTATTGGTCAAAAGATATCGCCGATTGTATTGAGCGTGTTGATAAAATTCGTTTTATCAATCCACAATTTGAAATTGATACAGATTTCACGAAAGAAGACTATATCAACATCATGGTTGAGAAATTCAATCTTGATCGTGAGTACGTTGTAGGATTCTTTGATGAGCTTCGTGCAATGAATTTCTATGATGATGAGGCCATGACAAACGGCCAGTTATTTGAAAAATACTTTCCGGGAAGAAATGATGTTGTTCGCTTCCTGCTTGAGCCCATTGCATACGCGAATGGTTCGACTCTTGAAGATGAGGCCATTACATTCGGGATTGTATTTTCAAATTTCATGAATAAAGGTGCTTATATCTTTAGAGGTGGTACAGATAAGCTTATCGGTATGATGAAAGATGAACTTCTTGCCAATGGAGTGGATATTAAACTTCATGCAAAGGTTGACGAAATCCTAGTCGAAGACAATATTGCAAAAGGTGTTCGTATCGGTGAGGAGAGCGTTCTTTCAAGATCCGTTCTATCTAACTCGGCCCTTTATAATACGATCTTCAAGATGACTCCAAATGCTAAATACTCAGAAAAGTTTGCAAAGGACGCGAAGGCCGTAAGAGTTAACTCATCTTCTTGCCAGGTCTTTATGGGACTAAAAGAAGGAGAGTCGATCCCAAATATTGGTGAGCTGATTTTCTATTCAAGCTCTGACAAATTTGACACTGATCTTCTGTTGTCTCCTAAAGCTTACTCTCAGACCTTCTCTATCTATTATCCAGATATGAGAAAACATATGAAGCAGAAGTATGCGGTTGTATCAAGTATCAATGCTCGATATGAAGATTGGATGCATTTAACAGATGATGAATATAAAGAACGCAAAGAATATCTTGCTCAAAATGCTATTAATACAATGGACAAATTAGTCCCAGGTTTTAAAGATAAGATAGAGCATGTGAATGTTTCTTCTCCGCGTACTGTAGAGAAGTATACACATCATCACTTTGGGTCTTCGTTTGGAACAAAGTTTGAAGGACTTGCTGTTTCTAAAGAACTTCCAAATGAAATAAAGGGCCTATTTCATGCAGGTTCAGTTGGAATTATCATGTCTGGTTGGCTTGGGGCCGCGAACTACGGTGTTATCGTAGGACATGACTTAAATACTTATTTAGATAGTTCAAAAGAATAAAAAGGGAATTATATGTTTGATTTTAAAGATCAGGTTGCAATTGTTACTGGTGGAACACGCGGAATTGGCCGTGGGATCACTGAAGCTTTCTTAAAAAGTGGGGCACGTGTTGTTGCTACTTATGCTGGAAATCATGATGCTGCAAATAACTTCAAAGCAGAGCTTGGAGAGTTAGGAGAAAACCTTTTTCTTGAAGCGTTTGATGTATCTAATGCTACAGATGTTGAAGCTTTCTGGAACCGCATGAACGAGCAATTCGAGCAAATCCATATTCTTGTTAATAACTCTGGTATTAGGAAAGATAATCTTTCTCCAATTATGCCTGATGAAGATTGGGCAAGAGTACTTGATATAAACTTAACTGGAACTTTCTTAATGACAAAGAGAGCAGTTAACCATTTCTTATCTAAGAGATACGGGCGAATCATTAATATGAGCTCTGTTGGTGGTAGTCTTGGTCTTCCTGGACAGGCCAATTACGCTGCATCGAAAGCGGGGCAAATTGCAATGAGTAAATCAATCTCAAAAGAGGTTGGTAAGAAGGGGATTACAATTAATAACGTATGTCCTGGTTTTATCGAAACTGAGCTTATTGCTGACCTTCCTGCTGAACAAGTTAAAGAGTATAAGAAACAAGTGCCTTTAAAGAGATTTGGAAAAGTCTCTGAAGTCGCACATGCAGTTCAATTTTTAGCTTCACGTGAAGCTGCCTATATCACTGGCGCTTCTCTAGAAGTAACGGGTGGACTTTAATGAGTGATTTAAATGTTAAGGACTTAATCCCTCAAAGAGAACCTTTTCTTTTTGTTGATAAGATTATCGAAAAAGAAGGCAATAAGATCGTAACAAGTTATCAGGTAACTGGTGAAGAGGACTTTTTTAAAGGTCACTTCCCTGGGAATCCAATTATGCCAGGTGTCCTTTTACAAGAGGCAATTTTTCAATCAGGTGCATGTTTAATGGCCGCTGGTGCTGATGGTGGGCTAGGTGTTGTTGCTAAAGTTTCAAATGCAAAATTCAAAAATATGGTTCGTCCTGGTGATGAGCTAGTGATGGAAGTTGAGCTTATTGAACAAATCTCTAACGCTTTCTATTTCAAGGGAAAGGCTAAGGTTGCTGGTAAGGCCGTTCTTTCAATCGAATTTACATGTGCAAAAGTATAAAGGTATAAAGTGAGTTTTTTAAATTTTGAAAATAAATTATTTCTAATAACTGGTGTTGCAAATAAGAAAAGTGTTGCTTATTTCAGTGCTAAGACAATAATTGATAATGGAGGAAGTTGCGTATTCACTGTTCAAAGTGAAGAGCATCAAGCAAAGCTTACAAAGCTTTTTCCTGATTCAAAAAGCTATATTGTTGATGTGACTGATAAAGCTCAAATCAAAGAATTAGCAATTAACTTAAAAAATGATGAAGTAAAACTAGATGGAATGCTTCACTCAATTGCTTTTGCAAATCTTACTGAGCCAAGGCCATTTCATGAAACTTCATGGGAAGACTTTGCACAGGCAACACAGATTTCTTCTTTTTCACTAGTGCAACTAGCAAATGAACTATCTGCTCTTTTTGAGCAAGATGCATCGGTGGTAACAATCTCGATTTCTGACACAAAAGCGACTTCATATGGATACATGGGACCAATCAAGTCAATGCTTGAAACAACTTGTTCATATTTAGCTAAGAGCTTTAGTGAGTTTTCGCGTGTACGATTTAATAGCGTTTGTTCAGGTCCATTAAAGACTTCTGCTTCCGCAGGAATTCCAGGCTATATCGATAATTATATCTTTGCTGAAAAGCTAACGATGAGAAAGGAAGCACTTAAGACTCAAGAAGTAGCAAATACAGTTGTTTTCTTACTATCTAATGTATCAAGTGGAATTAATGCTGCAGGGATTTTAGTCGACTGTGGAATGCGCTCTAATCACTTTGATCAATCAGTGGTTTCCGGTAAATAAGTCCATACAATCGATTTAATTTTTTTAAGTTATAATAGGGGAATGAAGTTTTTATTCCCCTTTTTTATTGCTGTAAGTTTATATGCTAACCCAACCTTCAAATCATATTGTAAGAAGGTTAGCTTTGAAAAAGATGAATCTATTTATAATGAAATCGCAAAACTTAAAGTTGATCTTGCTAATTCAAGGCCAATAGCAGCAGTTGCAGATGAGGCCCTTGGTAGTTTAATTGCTAAGAAGAGTCCTGTTGTTACAAGTTGGATCAAACGTCGAAAACTCGATATTAACG
The DNA here is from genome assembly GCF_047085025.1 of Halobacteriovorax sp. RT-2-6. Classification (NCBI taxonomy): domain Bacteria; kingdom Pseudomonadati; phylum Bdellovibrionota; class Bacteriovoracia; order Bacteriovoracales; family Halobacteriovoraceae; genus Halobacteriovorax; species Halobacteriovorax sp. RT-2-6. Next base: position 578,393 of record NZ_JBKIYH010000001.1, on the reverse strand, counting down.
ATCCTGTAAATGTCGCGAAACAGTGGCGTCTTTATTATATCGAAAATATTGTTCTATCTTCTGGAACATTTAATGAAAGGCCAAAGGCCATTCAAGATCTTTTGGATAAAGAGTTAACTGATGTCTTTTCACAGCTTTATACAAAGAAGAAAATTCTCCTTTTAGAAGATAGTTTTAGAAGAGCTAAAAAGAGTGCACTTTCTGTTTTGAAAATTCAATTGGGTGATACTAAGGCATTCAAAGAAATAAAAGAGAAAGTGGAAAAGATTAATATTTTCATTCCCAAAAAAGTCCTTGGCACTAAAGTTGCCCAAGCTCCTCGCGATTTCTTAGAGTGGGGATTTGCGTATGATCCAAAGAGTAATGAAATTAATATCGGCCTTGAAGGCTTAAATTTTGCTTTTCCCAAGTATCGTGCAAGCTTAGTGAGTTTAATGGCACACGAGATTGCTCATTCTTTTGATAGCTGTCGTTTCTCTGGTTTTTATAAGAGTAAAAATCCTTTTGATTCGATTCAGAAATGCTTAAGAAATTCAACGAGTGCAGGAGCGCTCTTTAGAGATGATTCTCAATTAAATTTCTTAGTTCAAAATAAGGTTCTAACAAAAGAAGTTGGAGACAATCTCTTGGCAAACCCTACATGCAATCGATCTCTTTACCCTCTACCTGGAAAACAGCGCGATCAACTTGATGAAGTATTCGCAGATTGGTTTAGTGCAGAAGTGGTGGCCCATAGTGGTATTGACGTTGATAGTTTAAGAAGTGAATTATGTTTAGATAAAGAATTAAGAAAAGGATCTTCCTATATCTCTAACGAAAGAAGATTAACCTCAATTTATTTAACTCAACCTACAATTGCTAAGAAGTTGAAGATAACAGAGAATGAATACCGACATTGTTCTCACTAGCTTTTCTAAGGCTTTTGAAGGTACTTTTCAAAAACCTGAATACGTTGAAGAATTTTGTTTGATAGATCTAAGAGTGACTGATCAATATTCTGCTGCAGATTTCTAAAGTCTGCCTGCATCTTCTTTACATCGTCAGCATGTTTTAATTCAAGTTTATTTAGACGCTCTTCAATAACTTTAAGCCCATCCAAATTAGTTTCTTTATTTTTGAGTTCTTCGATCTGGGCCTTAAGAGACTTTAGCTCCTTGCCCATTTTGTCATCCATGCCACTTTCAATGCGAGTGATTTCTTCTCTAATCTTTTTAACGTAATTTTCAAGAGCATCAATTCTAAATATTTTAGCGTTACCTGGGCCAGAGTCGAATTCTGCGAGTTCGGCATAAGTGTTTGCTGTGACAGAAAATATTAAAAATAAAAGAATATGAAATCTCATGTATAAATCATATAATACTTTGCAATGACTATGCATTATAAAATTTGGTTGAATTATTTACGCCGCAAAAAATCAGTTTACTTCCTAGGGATTATTTCGATAGTAGTCTGTAACTTTTGTCAGGTATTTTACTCACGTGCCATGGGGGATGTGGTGGATTTCTTCACCCATAAAACCATGCCTTCTTGGACAATTGATTACTTCATTACAGGTGACGATCTAAAGCATAAATTCTTTTTTATTTTTACAGTTGTTCTATTTTCTCGAATTATGCTCTACTTTGGCCGTGTTGGTTGGCGTATTTTTTTAGGTCGCCAGACTCATCATGCAGGTGGTTTTCTAAAAGACGATATTTGGCAAAATGCTCAATATTTTTCAATGGATACTCTTGTTAATAAATATCCAAAAGGAATTCTAATGAGTGCCGCCAATAGTGATGTTGGTCAAGCGCGCTTTGTTTTTGGGTTTACACTTGTAGGAGCTGCAGATGTGCTCTTTTTAGGTGTATTTACAATTATCTCGTTATTTTTAATTAATGTACAAATCACGATTATCTCTTTCTTAGCACTATTAATCGTTCCAATTCTTGTTCGCTATATTTCGACTATCGAAATGGAGCGCTACGATGTTGCACAAGATTATCTTTCATATTTTAATGATGAAACATCAAAGGCCATCTCTACTGTAAGACTACAGAAGCTAGGGAATACGGCCTTCTTTTGGTATAAGAGATTATTTGCTGGTGCACAAAAGTATCGAAAAATGAGACTCGATGCCAATAACACTTCAATGCTCTATATTCCTTCTTCGGGAATGGCCTCGTTGGCAACATACGTTATTCTTTTTACTTATGGTTTCACTATTCTTATGAAAGGCGAAATCACAGTAGGAGAGTTCGTTGCAATCCAAGGACTTGTTCATCTTTTACAAGAGCCATTGATGGAGCTTGGCTACATTATATCTGATTGGAGAAAGTCTTTTACTTCTCTAAGACGTCTTGCAGAGATTTATACTCACTTTAAGGAAGAGTATTTACTTGATAAGAAAGTTGAGCCTGAACTTACTGGTGATACGGTATTTAGTTTAAAGAATCTAAGCTTTAGATATGAAGAAGGAAATGACATCCTTTCTAATATTAATCTTGAAGTTAAGCGTGGAATGCGTATTGGAATTATTGGCCAGATTGGGACAGGAAAGACAACTCTGCTCAATATACTTAGTGGACTAGAGAGAGATGTAAGGGGAGATGTCGCCTTTTTTGGACGTCCTTTTACTGAGTATGGCCATAAATTTCTAAGATCACATATTACAATGGTTCATCAGAAGTCATTCCTTTTTGCGGACTCTATTCGTAATAATATTTTAATGGATCAAAATTTTGATGACGAAATTTTATGGCAAGTTTTAGAAATTGCAGGTTTAAAAAGTGATATTGAAAACTTCGATGATGGACTAGATACACAACTTGGAGAGTGGGGTGTAAATCTTTCAGGTGGTCAAAAGCAAAGACTAACTCTTGCTCGAGCACTTGTTAGAAAGCCTGAGATACTTCTTTTGGATGATTGTCTTTCTGCGGTTGATACTGTTACCGAAGAAACTATTCTATCAAATATTAATAAATACCTGCCTGAATCAACTCTCGTATGGGTTGCCCATAGAGAATCGACTCTCAAATATTGCGAGAAGGTGATTAACTTAGATCGTGCAGAAGCAGGGACTAAATAATGAGTGATGCAAAACAATTTTTAGCACAAGATGATCAAGATGAAGCTAAGCATAAGGAACAAGGACATTCGGCCTTAAAGACGACAGCATTTCTTTTCAGATTTGCAAAAGGTTATCGTCTTAAGATCTTTGTCTCAATACTGATGCTAATTACGTTTACTGTTATATCAATGCTCTCTGGTCATGCACTAGGGGTGCTTGTTGGTGAAGGTCTAGCAAAATCAAAGTGGGAACTTGCAAAAAAGTGGGCCCTTTATGTTTTAGCACTTGAGCTAGGTGGTGTCCTTATTCACTATATTGGCCGTCGTTATCTAATCGTGCAAACAAGTTATGTTATTTTAAAGATTAGAGATCGACTATTTCAAAAGCTTTCTCACTTACCACTTAAATTTTTTGATTCTTGGCCTCAGGGAAGAATTGTAACGAGAATGACTCATGATGTGGAAGGGATTGAGAAGTTTTTTACAAGCTCTCTAGGGCGCCTGGCCATCTCGATCTTAATGATTATTTCATCGGCAACAGCGATGCTTATCACTGACTTCAAAATCGGTTTAATGGTTATTTCAGGAATGATTCCTGCAGTTATTTTTCTAATTGTTACGCGAGATAAAATTGGCTCTCTAAATAGGGCCATCAGTAAGTACTCTTCAAATATTAACTCAAAGCTTTCTGAGTATATTGATGGTATTCACGTGATTCGATCGTTTGGTGTCGAGGACTGGTCTTATGACAATTTCAAGTCAGCTGTAAATGAACAGCAAGTAGTTCAGCTAAGTGCCAATACATACTATGCTCTTACAATGCCGATGCTATCATTCTTATGTGGACTACCACTTCTTATTCTTGTTTGGTTTGGTGGAAGCGCTTACTTAGATGGAACGCTTTCTCTTGCCCTGTTTATTGCTCTTTTACGTTATTGTGAGCGCTTCTTTTGGCCTGTTCTTTCTCTTTTTAGAGAAATGGCAAATATTATTACAGCGTTTACAAGTGTTAATCGTGTGGCAAACTTTATTGATGTTGAAACAGAGAGAGAGGTCTTTGATCAACGAAACGATAGACATCATACAATAAACGGTGAAGTAGAATTTAAGAACGTGACGATGGGCTATAATGATATTAGTACGGCCCTAAATGATGTTTCATTCAAGATCAATAAAGGTGAAAAAATTGGAATTGTTGGGCCAACTGGCTCAGGGAAAACGACGGCGGTTGCAGTCCTTTCTCGCCTTTATGACTATCAAAAAGGTGATGTTTTAATTGATGGTCAAAATCTTAAAGATTTAGATATCGATCACTACCGTGATCAGATTGGAATTGTTTCTCAAGATGTCATTATCTTCGATGGGACTCTTAGAGAAAATCTTTCGGTAAACCCTGATTTGACAGATAAAGACATTCTTTCAATTTGTGATAAAACAGGAATGAGTAAGGTTATGGATTACTCGAAGCTTTCTCTTGATAGTGTCTTAAAAGATGGTGGATCGAATTTATCAGCGGGTGAGAAACAGGTTATTTCGTTAACTCGTGTATGCCTACAGAATCCAAATATTCTTATTCTTGATGAGGCCACGGCCCATGTTGATCCTTACTTTGAAAAGATTCTACACGATGGAATTCACAATGTAATGGAAGGTAAAACGTCTTTCTTTATCGCTCACAGGCTCGATACAATTAAAGAGTGTGATAGAATTCTTGTTTTCAAAGATGCTAAACTTGCTGAATTTGATACTCCTGAAAATTTAATACTTCAAAGGGGTATATTCTACAATCTCACACAAGCGACAAACTCTAGTAATGGCCACTAATTTTACTTAGGGCCATTATAAAGTTATCATTAAACTAATTTAATTAGCTCATGCTTTGCAACCATGATCGTTTCAGTTAAACACATTGGAGGCAACATGAGAGTTTCTCAGTTAATGTTCTTACATTTATTAAAAGGCAAGAAAGGTGATACGAGTGATTTTACGCCAACTCAATTAGCTGGCCTCTACACTAATTCGGCACTCTTAGTCACCATTATGGACTTTCTTAAAGATGAGCTCTGGCTCAAGAAACAAGAAGATAAGCGAAATGGACAAAAGACTTCTTATAAAGATTTTATCTCTCCATTATTTGAAGATGAACTGGAGGCAGTTTCTTTTTTAAGAGAATTTCTTGTTGAGAGTGGAGCTGAGAAAATAAAAGAAATTAAGAAGCGCTCTAAGTCGATTGAAGCACACGTAATCGAATCAATCATTGATAAAAGAGGCCATGAACAAAAAGAATTCCTGATTCAATCTTTGAATACAATGAGTACACACTTTATTAAAGAAGAAAAAGATCAGGAAGGCCGAATACAGCAGATGGGCCATCAAGGTCCTAATTTATACCGTACTTTTGATAATCTCGATGACATTTTTGAACTTAATTATCAATTGGATCAAGAAATGACCTATGATTCAACCACGAAAGAACGTCTATATCAAAGGGCCGGAGTAGGAGTTCAATCGGGCTATTCTACAATACTCTTAGCACTCGAGGGAATTGATGCTAGTGCTGGAGATACTGTTGTTGATCTTGGTTCAGGCTATGGACGAGTAGGGCTTGTTTGTTCTCTTCTTAGACCTGATCTTGAATTTGTTGGCTATGAGTATGTAGATCACAGAGTAGAGGTTTCAAATAATGCCTGCCAAAATTTAGGTTTAGATGAGAGCTTAACCTTTAAAGTTCAAGATTTGTCTTTAAAGTCTTTTTCTATACCGAAAGCAGATATTTACTATCTGTACGATCCTTTCTCTAAAGAAACTTATGACTATGTATTAAATCAAATCTTAGAAATTAGTTACGAGAAAAAAATTACAATTGTCACAAAAGGTAATGCAAATAAATGGTTGATGGATATTGCTAAGGAGCAGCAATGGCCTTCGCCGATTATTATCGATGAAGGCAATCTATGTATTTTTACAAATCGTTATTAGAGTTATTCCCAGAAAGTAGGGTTGATTAGAAGTCCATGGGCCATGTTTACTTTGATAGGCTTTACTTCATCAACTTTTAGAGTCTGCATAAAACCTAGAACTAGCGCCATATTTGTCACGTCTGTCGATGCATACTTGCTGTCTATCTCTTTATCAGTAAGCTTTGCTCTTTCCAGAAGTTTGGCCAGGAGAGTTGACTGGTTATAGACGCGATTCGCTTTCTTAAATTGGCCACCAATGCTGAAGTAGTGAACACCACCAACTCCATAAACCTGATAGTCTTTTAGGTTTCCAAAGTCAGATAATTGTTCTTTTGCTGTTACTCTGGCCAGATCCATCGCTTTAAGAGCGCGCTCTTCTTTTAGTGGGTTTGGCGTCTTAGTCCCTTTTGGATAAAACTCTTTTAAAACAAGATTTTTAAAAGTAACAGATGCAACTTTTAAAAGGGCCACCTGTGTTTGTTCACCTTTTTTATCAATTGGCTTTGTGATTTGCATGCTTCCACCACCAATGTCCCAGATGGCAATCGGAGGATTTTGTGAAACATTCATTGACTTAAGTTTTGAAAGAGCTGCAGAGTAAGCAAACTTGGCTTCATCTTCTTGAGAGATAATCTCTAAGTCTACACCTGTTTGTTCTTTTAATTGATCTGCAACATCATCACCGTTTGCTGATGTTCGAAATGCTGAAGTCGCAACAGCTCTAATATCTTCGGCGCCTTCATTTTTTGCTAGATATTTAAACTCATCAAAAACATCTCTTAGACGATTTTGCATCTCTTCATTAAACTTATTGTCTTTTGAAGATTGTAGTTGATCCTTAAGAGGTACTGCTCTTTGTGCTTCAAAGAGAATCCCTTCTACCATCGCTCGACAAGTATCCACGAGTCCTACAACTAGTTTTGTCGAACCTGAGCCAAGATCAATTGCGGCCCTTTTGACGTGGCAATTAGATTGGCCTACTTTTGTTGAATCATTGCTTGTCGCACATGATATGGTTAGTAGAATTAAAAGTAGTGTCGAGATTCTAGCGATAGACAAATGCTCCTCCTCGAACATCTTCAATAATTGATTTTACTTTTGTTTTCTTTTTTACTTTTCCATCTTCTGTCGATTTAAGGTGAGCATTGTGCATCTTCTTGATTGCCGTACCAATTGCTTTACCCATTAACGGAGGAACAGCATTTCCAATCTGTCTCCACTGAGCAGAGATTGGCCCACAAAATTCAAAGTCATTTGGAAAACTTTGAATTTTTGCCGCTTCTCTTTGAGTTAGGTAGCGATGCTCTGTAGGGTGGTAATAACTATGACGATGAGTCATGATTGTTGGAGATACACTTCTCGAATCAAGTCTCTGGTACTTTGTTTGTCTAAATCGCCCCTCGCGCATTGTTTTCCAATCAACACCAAGTTTTAGCGATGGAGTAAGATACATTTTTTCGTCTTTTTCGTAACGAATTCCTTTACCTTCTGGAATACGTTTGATGCGCTTTAAATCTAGTTTAGATTTGATCTTAGCACTATCTAGGTCATGATTTAAAACATGGCCAGCTTTCGTTTCAATATCACTTAGGGCCTCACCAACAGTAACTGGTGGGCGATATGTTTTTGCTACAATTGTATCGTGAGTAATTTTTGGAAATTCTACTTTCTCGTTAACTCGACTTCCAATAAAGATTGTACGGCGTCTTTTTTCAGGTACACCATAGTTTTGAGAACTCATAACCTTAACGTCTAGGTTGTATCCAAGGGAATTGAATTTCTTAAAGATTGCCTTTAATGTTGATTCATTCTTCTTAGCAAGTAGTCCTGTCACATTTTCAATTACAACGAATTCTGGATTAGTTAGTTTCACAACTCTTACGAATTCAAGAAAAAGTTTATTTCTAATATCGTCTGGGTTTCCCGGGCCAACAGTTGAAAAACCTTGGCATGGAGGTCCACCAACAACAAGATTAACTTCAGTGTCACCAAGAACTTCTTTAATTTTTTTGTTACTTAGTTTTGAAATGTCGCCGCAATATGGATAGGCCTTTTTGTGATTATGCGCAAATGTATCCATGGCGTGTTTGTTGAAGTCAATTCCCATGACACACTCAAAACCTGCCATTTCAAGTCCACAAGAAAATCCTCCTGCGCCTGAAAAGATATCAATAAATTTTAGCTTCTTGCTTCTTTTACTATTACCCTTACTCGTTTTCATAATTTGTGTTGTGTCCTTGTGTGTTATTGCGTCGTGAATGAATATTATCTGATTTTGCGTTGAGTTATGTCAATGAATATATGAGCCTTTTGGTGGGATAAAGTTTTTGATAAATTTAAATTTACCCTGTTTAAATTTCTAAAATCACTTATAATTTAATTATGCAATTTGCTAAGAAAGATATGAAAAAAGAGAGGATTATCGTCGGGATGGATGGCGGTATTGACTCGGCCGTTACTGCGCTGCTTTTAAAAAAGCAGGGGCATGAGTGTATTGGAGTCAATATTTCTTTTTTTGAAAAAATCACTAGTGAAGATGAAGCTTTACTGGAGCAGTTTAAAACAAAGCTTACTCCTGAAGGGCAATTGCTAGAAGAGCTAAGGGGCGATGAGGAACAGTTAGAGGCCTTTAGACAATATGAGAAAATTTCGTGGAATAAGAAGATCAATAGTATTTTTAGTCCTTGGGCAAGTGAATCAGAAGAGAAAATCAGGGATATCTGTCGACTAATAGGAATTCCTTTTTATGTTACGAGTGCTTCTGGAGCCTTTGAAGAGCGCGTTATTTCTAAATTGTTAGAGAGTCGTGTTGCAGGTATTTGGTGTAATCCAACAATTGATAAAGCAACTCTCGTTCTTGAGACTCTCTATTCAAAATTATCTGTTCTTAAGGCCACAAAGATTGCGACAGGACATTTTAGTAAGGTAATCCCCGTTCAAAATCGATTTGTGCTAAGTGCACCAAACGATACTGTCAAAAATGACTGTCATCTCTTAACTCAGGTTAGTAATGAGGTAATGTCTCATTTGAAACTTCCTTTGGCAGATCTAAAGACTGCAGAGGTTGATAAGATTGGCCAACTTGTGGATTCAAAAACAATTTCACGAGTTGAACTTGAAAAAAGAGCAGTACTTCGCTCACAAGTTTATTCAAATGAAGAAATTATCGAGTTAACTGATCGTTATATTGCTCGAAGTTTTATCAAAGAGAACACTATCTATCTTCACGATGACGATAGTGTTGTTGGTGAGCATAAAGGCCAGCATCAATATTATCTTGGACAAACACAGTATAAAACTTTTGATAACAAACCAAAGCTTCCAGATAGTAAAATTGTTTCTATCAATATGTCTCGTGGTTTTATTTACGTTGCAAAGGCAAAGGAATTAACGTTTGAGCGTATCGTTGGCAATCACTTTGTTAATTATGAAGTCGTTGACACATCTAGGCCTGTGGAATGTTATTGTCGAATTAGCTCGACAGGTAAAGGATATAAAGGAAATCTCTATATTTTAAATAATGGAAATATATATTTTGATCTCGATGACAAGTCAGAAGGCATATTGTTTAGAGGAGATCATTTTATCTTTTTAACAAAAAATGGACCAAGTGCTAAGGTAATTGGTCACGCAAAAATTTTTCAAACTGGACAATTCATCGATGGTGAATTCTACCGTCTACCGCTAAATAAGAAGCAAAAAGAAGAGCTTGAAGAAGCGCAATCTCGTCCGAAAAAAAGAGAACTAGGGTTTTAAATGAAGTATTTTATTATTGCATTATCGATGTCACTTTCTGTGACAGCAAAAGAATTTAAAAATTTTAAAGACACGTATAAACTTTCTAAAAGTAAAAGGTCTCCTAAGAAATTACGCTCTCTTTATTACGCCGTATCTAAAAATTCAGAAAAAGATATCGATACCCTAATTAATAGCTTTGTTAAAGAGACAAGACCTAATCGTTTTGTGGGAACTAGTGGTCATAAAACGGCACAGGATTATATTATTAGCTATATTGAAACCAATGTTCGAAAAACAAATACATCTCTTAAGACAATTAAATTTGTTCCAGATGTTGAATATGCAAAATCCCTATTTAAAAAGGATTTAGAGGCCACAAAAGATAAGCTTAGTCCAAAAGATTTACGAAAGTGGCAAAAGCTTACGAATGAAAGAGTTCAGCAGGTGGATGGCCTTAAGTCTGTTAATGGATACAATATTGTTTGGGAAAAGAAGGGGCTAAAAAATCCTCAAGATGTTATTGTCATCGGGGCCCATTACGATACGGCCGCTTATGATCTAAAAAACTTTGCAGTTGTAAATAAAGGACGTCAACCAGGTGCTGATAATAATGCTTCTGGAGTTGTTGCGGCCTTGAGTTTAATCAATATTCTTGCCGAGCTCGATCTTGAAAAAACAGTTCGAGTGGTTTTCTTCGATTATGGTGAAAATGGATTCTTAGGTTCATATGACTATGTAAAAAACCTAAATCTTGAAAAGGGCATCAGGGTCTATTCTTATGTAGAATTGGTTATGCTTGGTTACGATACTCTCACTCAAGATAAAGAGCAGAAGCTTGGGAATATGAGACTCTATTATTCTCCTGCTAGCTCTGGTCTTCATAAGGCCGAAAAGTCTATTGCTCAAAGATTCTATACGAAGTCTTCCGAGGGGACATTTCGTGTGGATTTTAGCATCACGCCATATGATTTCGTCTACGGTGATAATACGTCATTTCAAAAGTTTAATATCCCAAGTGTGGTCTTTACCCAAAATTGGGAGAGTGATTCAAATGCTTCTCGCATCCATACTCCGGCAGATCATGTGAACGCACTCAATATTAAGACTTTACATCACGCCACTAACAATATTGCTATGGCCATTGCTTCATGGGCACTAGACCTATAACCCCTAAATGTGCTAAATAAGGCACATGGAAAATGTAGGTAACGGTAAAACAGTCATTGTCGGAATGAGCGGAGGAGTCGATTCTTCTGTATGTGCAGCTTTGTTAAAAGAGCAAGGCTATAACGTCATTGGCATGTTCATGAAAAATTGGGAAGAGCAGGATGAAAACGGAAATTGTAAAGCATCTCTAGAGTTTGAAGATGTTGTTGCCGTTTGTGAAAAGCTTGATATTCCATACTACTCTGTGGACTTTGTAAAAGAGTATCGTGACAACGTATTTGCAAACTTTCTTGAGGAATATGAACAGGGCTTTACACCTAATCCTGATATTCTTTGTAACCGTGAGATTAAATTCAAAGTTTTCTTCAATAAGGCCATGGAGCTTGGTGCAGATTTTCTTGCAACTGGGCACTACTGCCAGACAAAGAAGATTGACGGTAAGTCTAAACTTATTAAAGGCCTTGATAATAACAAAGATCAAACTTACTTTCTCTACACAATCAAATCAAAAGTTCTAGATAAGGTTCTTTTCCCAGTTGGTGCCATTGAAAAGCCACAGGTAAGAGAGATTGCAAAGAAGTATGACCTTATTACTCATGATAAGAAAGATTCAACAGGAATCTGTTTTATCGGTGAGAGAAATTTTAAAAACTTCCTTTCAAATTATATCCATATCAAAGAAGGCGACTTCGAACTTCTTGATGGAACTAAAGTTGGCCGCCACAGTGGTAGCGCCTTTTATACAATTGGCCAGAGAAAGGGCCTAGGCCTTGGTGGGCCAGGTGAGCCTTGGTTTGTTGTTGGTAAAGATACTGAGCGCAATGTCGTTATCGTTGAACGCGGCGAAAAACACGGTGCACTTTATGCTGACTATCTTACTGCCACAGATCTATCTTGGGTTGATGAGGAATTTATGCCTGAAGTTGGAATGAAGCTTAAGGCCAAGATTCGCTATCGTCAAAAAGATCAAGAGTGTACGATCACTGAAGTTTCTGAAGACTTTGTTAGAGTTGACTTTGATACTCCTCAGCGTGCTATTGCCAAACGCCAATCAATTGTCTTTTATACGAATTTAGAAGGTGAGGAAGTGTGTCTTGGCGGTGGAATGATTCAAGAGGCCGGGCCAACTTATTATGAGCAAGGTATTGAGCTGCCAGACTCAAATCTCTAAGACAATTTCATAGCTTCGCTTTATTGCTTTTAAGAAACTAAGAAATTTATCTTCTTTGTTCACCTTCCTATCCTCAAGCATTTGGGCCACATGAGAGCGTACACTCGACTGGAAGCATATAGGAAGCTTTCCGTTTTGCATGAGTATGTAATCAGCGCATAGCCTTGAAGTTCGGCCATTTCCGTTATCAAAGAAATGAAGACTTACGACCCATTGATACAGGTGAAAGGCCTTCTCATAAAAGCACATATCGACATCATTCAACAGGTTATCAATAAGGAGCACTTTTGCTTCCTTTAGATACTGTGGCCTTATAAACTCGATACCACCCCCGTAGATAGGAGTTTCTCTGATTTGTGAATTCTTAGCATTGTAGATGGAGTTAATTTTCGTGATGATCTCAAAGCTTAGCGTCTTTTCATCTTGTATACATTCGCTGATGTAACGATTGGCCTCATCCCATCTTGCTAAGCTATTATCAATTGCTCTTGAAGCAGTGTTTGAAGAGAGCAGACGAGATTTAGCAAGCTTGGCCCAATTAGGATTCATCGATGCAATTAAACGAATCTCTAATTGCTCGATCTCACGAATAACTTCTTTAAAAACATCCCCTTGAGATTGATCAAGGGGAGTTAGCAAATATTCTAGAACTTCTTTTGAATTCACAAATTTATTTCTACTTACTTAGTTTGAACGAAGAAAACGTCTTCATAATTATTTTGTGAAAATACATTCTTAAGATTCTTAATGAGAAGAACTTTCTCACCTCCGATATTCTCAAGAATCATTTCTGTATTGGCGTAATCACTTTGGCAATTAAGTGATGAGTCACAGTTATATAGCTTGAACCTTTTACTTGTTAAACGATCAACACGGTAGTCATTTTCAGAGCTCAGGATATATCCATCTTCAAATACTTGATGGAGAACTAAAAAATACTCCATTTTTAATTCATCTTCAGTATGAGTCATCGTCTCATCGCTATTGTCTCTAATTTCGATTGCCCATTTAAATTTACGATAGTGTTTAGTGGCATCGTTTAGTTCATCGTTATATGTCCAATAATGACCGTCGAAAGACTTATTAGATTCAAATGATAAATTGGCCAAAGTTTCATAATTTGAAAGCATTTGTGTTCTGACTTCAGTAATCTCTTTTGCTTGTAGGTTTGCTACAGGGTTCATCATAATTAATGACGTTAATAGGATCTCTTTTTTCATTTTGCACCTCACATACTTGATTGATGAGGCTTATATATGATGTTTTTATTTATATTAGAAATAATATTATGGAATAGTTGTTATACTAATTTGATATATGTCGATTACCACAGGCTTGGGTCATTAAGATCGTCTAATTTACTCTTTTTCTTCTTCAAGTGTTCTTTTTGTTCAAAGAAGCTGCAATCCGAGCCACTTGATTGGCGAACGAGGATGTAAGGCATATTTGTGGATTTCATATTAAATTTACGACATCCACGAGGAGCGTCCTTGTCCCAAGTACTAAAATAATATTTGCATTGCATACAGTTGATTCTTTTCACTCCAATATTGTACCACGCTCATGATATCTCGCAAGTTGGGGACTAAATAAAATATGACTAAGTGTTTGATATTGCGAGAGAAATTTGTCTAATGAACACCTTGCCTGACCAAATAATTGACGTTCATTTTTTGTAACCTTCCAAATTTACATAGCTTATCCCAATTATTCTTGGCCTAGGTTATGCTTTATAAATAGCGACGGCAATTGAACGCTATAAATGCTTATTATGAGGAATTAAATTTAATGAAACTAATTGATACAAATCCACAATCAGAAAACGATGTTCTAGTGATGTTCCCTGCTGCTAAAAATTTTCCAGTAGAAGAGGAGCGCACAGCTAAAGCACCAACGCCTCTAAATAAGCTTATCGAAGAATTCGAAGAACAGGTCGCTTTACAAAAAGAACAAGAAAAAAGACCAGTTATGAATATCCCATCTAAGGAGGGGATTGAATCTATCAAAACTCGCCGCTCATGTAATACGGCCATTGAAATTCGCCTTGCTGCCCTTGAGGAAATTGAGCAAAGACTAAAGTTCTATCTTGAAGATATTGGGACTGCTAAAAGAAAAGTTTAAATAGAGAAGGCGCGGCTTTCGGTTAGTTGGCAAATACGCGCTGGACTTGGCCGACTCTCGGCTCCTGCTTCTGTAGCTCTCTTTGTGGTATGCTCTGGCCTTGTTCTTCGGGGTCTCCTGACCCCTCGAATTTGTTCGGCATCAATTTGCCATCGTGGCAATTGACGCCTCCAAAACCATCAAGCTACGCTTGCTTTTAATTAAGCAGTAATATACTTCGAAAAATGTATGGGAGTTTGAATGAATGGTGCCTAGAACTGGACTTGAACCAGCAAGCTCGAAAGCACACGGCCCTCAACCGTGCGTGTTTACCAATTTCACCACCTAGGCACATTGAAATCACTTGAATTCTTTAGATATATTAATCACTTAGAATTTGATTGGCAATGAAAAATCTTGCTCGATATTGACCCGCTGTGGCATCGTCCAGTAAACTAGTTCAGTGAGGATTATTCTAATATTTGTGCTCTTTGCACTATCATTTACCCTGAATGCTAAAGAGTATACGAGGCCTATTGATTACGCTGAGTATACAGTTGAGATTAACGCTCCAATTGAAGCTGTGTGGGACTATAACTCAAAAAATGAACACGCACGTCAGTGGTCGACCTACTTCTATAAGATTGTCTCTTGCCCAAATTCGCAGTGTCCGTGGAATGAGAAGTTAAAGCAAAGTGATATTGGTTTCACTCGACGCTGTTATCGAAGAGAGAGTGAGCAGGGGACTTTTTGGGACGAAACGACAACAATGGTTTCAAAAAGTGAAAACGAATACTACAAGCAGATCAGGGCCTATAACTTCAACGAATTTATGGATTTTATGAATTACAACGAGAAGGGAGAGTTTCTTGTTGAACAATTTTACAAGAAGCTTGGTGACAATAAGACGTCATTAACTTTTCGCTCTGGCTATATTCGTCGCCATGAACTTGCAAGTGCTCCGTCAAAATTTGAGTTCTTTTTATGGGAACAAATCTTTCACTTCATCACTAAGCGAAGTGTAACGAATACTTTTAAATGGAATCTTGAAAATATTAAGGCGCATATTGAGCAGGGTGAAAACTATAAGAGAATCCACCCGTATAGCTCAAATGATGCTGATTTTTATTAATTAGATTACTTTGAATACTTCATCAAAAGAGAAACGTACTTTTTCAAGATCCTTGTACTTGTCTTCATCTGATCTATAACCAAGCGCTACTGTTCCAAGAGTTTTATACTTTGTCCCTTCAAGCCCTAAGATCTTATCGTATTCTTCTGGAACGATCCCTTCGATTGCACATGTATCAATACCTTGAATGGCCGCAGTCATTAGAAGCTGTCCCATAGCAATATATGTTTGGCGTTGTGACCACTCTGGAATCGTTTTTGAACGTGGCCCATCAATTAATGCCGCCTTCATAACATCAAAATATCCTTGTAGACTTTCACGTTCTACATTTCTTTGCTCAGCAATTGATTGCACAAACTTTTCAACATATTCTTCATCTAACTCTGTAAGGTAAGCAAGAACAACGTAGTGAGAGGCATCAGTTACTTGAGATTGGCCCCAAGAGTGCTCTCTAAGCTTTTGGCGTGTAGCCTCATCATTTACTAAAATGAACTTCCAAGGTTGTAGTCCAAATGAACTGGCCGCAAGTCTTAAAGATTCATTTAAAACGTGTAAGTCCTCATCTGAAATTTTTTTTGTTTTATCAAAAACTTTTGTGGCATAACGCCAATTAAGTGCTTTTATAATTTCTTCATTTTTCATGTGTACTCCACTGGTTATATATTTTATCTGCTTCAGCCTTTAGCTTCTGTATTTCTTTTAGATCAACATTATTTGAACAAAGAAGCTTTTGCGGAATTGATTTTGCTTTTTTCTTTAGTTTCTTTCCACTTGTCGTTGTTGTGATATAGACAATCCTTTCATCTTCAATACATCTCTTTTTCTCAACTAGGCCCTTTTCAATGAGGCGCTTAATCAGGGGAGTTAGAGTCCCGTTATCAAGAGAAAGCTTTTCTCCAAGCTGAGACATATTCACTTTGTCAGTTTCCCATAAGGCAAGCATGACAAGGTACTGTGGATATGTAAGATTGATCTCATCAAGATATGGCCTATATTGATTAGTAATGAGTTTACTAAGTCGATAGAGGCTGAAACAAATCTGATTGTCGATTAATAGAACTTCATCATTCATTATTTAAAGCTCTTTTCGATATCTTTTTCTAAACTTTCTGGTTTATCAATTGGTGCATATCTCTTAACAGGATGGCCTTCACTATCTACTAAGAATTTTGTGAAATTCCATTTTATTTTCTTGCTACCAAGTAGTCCTGGTAATTCATCTTTAAGATATTGATATAGTGGGTGTGTGTTATCTCCATTAACATCAATTTTTTCAAAAAGCGGAAATGAAGTTTTGAAAGTTAAGTCACAAAATGATTGAATATCCTCTGAGTTTCCTGGCTCTTGTTTGCCAAATTGATTACATGGGAAGGCCAAGATCTCCAGTTTTCCTTGATACTTATCGTATAGCTTTTGAAGTCCTTCATACTGAGGAGTAAAGCCACACTTACTTGCTGTATTTACGATCAATAAGCTTTTTCCCTTAAATTCAGATAGTGATCTTTCATTACCTCTAATATCAATAGCTTTGTAATCATAAATACTCATTTCAATCTCCTTTGATTTATTTGATAAGTAATATGTATCACAAAACTATATTGTGCACAATCTAATTGTAAAAAATAAGATATTGAAAAGATTTCAATATCTTATTTATATTGACGATCATATAGAGGAGGTCTGGCATGGCGCTCCATGTATTCATTTCCTCTGTAATCATCATCATTCATTTCTTGTATTTCTTGCTCAGACGCTGGATTTCTCTGTTTCTTCTCTTCACGAGATTGTTTTCGGTCCTGAGTTGCATTTTGCTCCTCTCCGTGAATCAATCGCTGAACTGAAGGATCATTTTCATCAACAATGGCAGTATAGCGCTCTCCATAAACTTCAAAGCCGAAAGCAAGAATTGCAAGTGTGATTATAATGTATGTGAGTGTCTTCATCTTATAACTCTTTTTGCCTCTCTTTTAACCTTGCTCTTACTCGTAGATTAAGTAGTGCATGTTGTTTAGAGAAGCATCTGCTTTTGCATCGCTTGAGGCAGGTGTACGCTCCATACGATGCTTCATTTTGGATTTCTTATCCTTTTTCATTTCTTTACTCATTTGATGACTTTCTGTCTTTTTTGACTTTCTCTCGCCCTTATCTCTCATTGCAAATGTAGACGTGCTAAGCAGTAGAACGATTAAAGTCATAGGAATCAATTTCATATCATACCTCTTGTTTGTGTTTAGGCTTTTCTAAGCTCTTTGGTTGATTATGAAACTGTACTTTGGTTTTTTTATGTAATTATTGTGGAGATTGTTTGATATTTTTTTTACTTGAATGGACGCTTATATTTTCCATCACTATCATGAGTATGACCATTTTCATCATCGCTTGGAATGCTTGCTGGATAGCGACTACGTTCATATTCTTTTGGGATTATTGGGCCCATTCCGTCATCATCAATTTCAAAGATTTTTGCCTTCAAATCCTGTGTCTGAGTCTTATTAGGCGACTGTCCCTCTATAGCTAAGGTGTCGTAGGCACTTACTTTTACGGCCATTAATATAGAGAACAAAACGAGTAAGGATATTGCTTTCATTGGCCTTGTTACCTTTCTTTGATTAAAATGCTGATTATAGTTTTACTAATTTTAACTATCGGAATTTTATTTATATACTTTATTTAATAAATACTTTTCCTTGTAAATGTAATGGGTTAGACCTTGTCCAAATCAATAGCTGAATTCATTCATCAAAAACGACTCTCATCAATGCAATCATTCTTTGATGTGGGAATTAAACGCTTCTCTCGCATTACGCTGGATGAGCTTCGTCGGGCCATGGATCTTATTGAAGGCGAGTATAAGAATCTTGTCAATTGCTCTATTCAAAAGCTCAATGACCATACTTGCTTAGTTTGGGGCGAGCCTAAAACTCATTGTATTATTCATCTACACTCAGGAGGCTATGTTACTGGCCATGAATATACTAGTGCTCAATTTTGTCAGGCCCTTTTCGATTTCCACGAACACACTTCCTATATCGTTTGTCCTGATTACCCTTTATCTCCAGAATCAAGTATTCCTGAAATCACAAATTGGTGCCTCGCTCTTTTAAATGATCTTCATCTTAAAGGTATAAAGAGTTTTACGTTAACTGGTACTTCTGCTGGTGCAAATCTTGCGACATTAGTTACATTGGCCAATAATCATTTAGGTAGTAAAGCATTTAAAATCTCTGATTTACATCTCTTAACAGGTCATTATCAAAGTGATTTTGAAACGACGTCGGCAAATCGATACGAGAGTGGCGAAGAAAGTGGTTTATCTAAATCAATGCTTTTAAAGCTATTGGATTATGCAATCTCAAATCGTGAAGTGCATATGAAAGACCCTGCGATTTTTCCTCTTTATAGTGATGAGCTTGAGGCCCTTCCTAAAACAATTATCTATGCCGCTAAGTATGATGTTCTCTACGATGACAGTTTAATGTTTTATGAGAAGTTATTGAGAGAAGGAGTTGATGTAACTTTCAAGGAGTTCTCACATGGATTTCATGCTTGGTCGAATCATATCCTTGAGAATGAAGAACTTCTAAATTATGCAAAAGCAAAAATCTTCACTGAAATCGAAGATTCGTAGATTCCTGATTTATCTAATCTTTCTCAAATAAGCTTTATCGAGATGGCCACTTTAATGGCCATAATTTTGACTTATAAGGATTCAAAAGCACGATAAATAGGTGTATTTAGAACATTTGTTGAGTAGCGATAAACTCTTATTAGAGAGGATTTTATGAAAGCTCAATTGGGTTTCTACAGACGTCACTTAGCATTAGGAGAGTTGGTTTCTTTCGAGGGCCTGCTTATGTTGGTTACGTTAATTTCTCTTTTCTTTTTTATTAGTCTTGCGCTTCTAATTACTATCGTCTTACTTGATTATATTCCTTACTCACCAAATGTAAGCATTGTGCTTGTTGTTTCACTATTAGTATATCAGCTTCGATTTACTGGCGATTCGCGAGAGCTCTTTGGTGATTTTCTATTTCCTACTAAAGCACTAAAAAAGTGGTTTGAAAGAAGCTTTATGATCTGCTGTCTTTCACTCATTATTTCCTTCTTCTGTCTTTCTATGCTCAGGTACTTTCGTTATTCATCAATGAATACACAGCAGCTCCTTTCGTATTTTCATATGGCAAAACCTGTCTATGCTTTTGTTTTTATCAAGCATCGTCCAAATGATTTTTTAGCTTATTATGATAAAGGAATGCCTCTGGATAGAGACTTCCGTTGGCTTAATGACCAAGTGCTTATTAAGGCAATGGTCGTTAATAATAGGCATGAGCTTTTGGCAAAATTTCTCTCTAAGAAAGAAGGATATAATATTTCTTCGGCCCAATAGTGAATTCTTATATCTTGTGTGAGTAAGTTTAATTAGTTAAAATTTATCCATGGCACGTATAAAATTATCGACACCTCAAAGAGAAGCTGATTTTAAAACTAAAATTGAGCTAACAATTAACTTCGTCAATTATGGAAATCATATGGGAAATGATGCTGTGGCAACACTTTGTCATGAAGGGCGTCTGCGCTTTCTTAAATCCCTTGGTCATGATGAACTAAATTGCTTTGGTAAGTCACTCATTCAAGCTGATGCTGCTTATATGTACCGTGGAGAGGCTTTCCATGGGGACGTTTTAGAGGTTGAAATGTTTGTCGAAGATATTAGTGAGTACGGCTTTGACCTTCTTTATAAATTCACATGCGGTGATCGTCTTATCGCTTATGCTAAAAATGGCCTAGTCTTCTTTGACTATGAAGAGCGCAAGCTTGCCAAGGCCCCACAGGGTTTTCTTGACCACTTTAAGAAATAGGCTGCCTATAATTTGAGGAAGTCATACCACGCTAATTAGTTGATTTTTGTATCTACTTGAACCACCAGTACAATTATTATTTATAATTGAATGGAGGGCATATGGACGCTTATTTAAATAGTCCATTAGTTGAGATTAAGAACTTAGATTATACTTTCCCTGATGGCGAAGTTATCTTTAAGAATGTTTCCTTAAAAGTTGGTGCCGGTGAGTTTGTTATTTTACTGGGAAAGAATGGTTCCGGTAAAAGTACATTTATCAATCTTGTTCTAGGTGCCTACAATCCACTAAATGGTCATGTGAATGTTTTTAATATGGCCCCAACACACAATCGTTCAAAGATCTTCAAGAAAATGTTCTTTAACTCACATGATTTTGATTTTGATGAAAACTCTCGTGTTGGTTTCATCTTAGATAATTATCGAATTCTTTATCCTGATTATGATATCGATAAAGAAAAAAGACTATTAGCTGATTTTGAGTTAGATCGAGATAAGTGCATTCATGAGCTTTCTACTGGAATGAAGGTTCGTGTTCAAATCATTGCGGCCATCGCATCTGGAACACCTCTTATCCTAATTGATGAGATTACTGCCGTTCTTGATCGAAAGGCACGTAAGATGTTAGGGGAGCTTTTATCAAAAGAGTGTGCATCTGGGCGAAGTGTTGTGATGGCAACAAATATACCTGAAGATACGACATTAAACAGTAATAGAGTTCTTACAATTAGGTCTCATGGGATTGTCGATTATGAAGCAGCATAGTGTTCTTGGAAATCTTGTTATTAATAATATCAAAGAGAATAAGAATGTCTTTTTTCTTAAAACTCTATTCTTTCTTCTTTGTCTATTTTCATCTTGGATTGTTTATTTAAAATTTGAACTAAATATTCTACCAATTGCTGCATTTTCAGTTATTTTTATTTCGATTGTTTTAAATAAGAGTCGTTCTCAGACCATTAGGTCGCCGCATAAGTTGACTGGGAGTCTATACAATTTAACTCTACCAATCAGTCTGTTTCACAAAATGTTGCTTCAAGCTTTTGGATTTATCTTCTCTTATTTTTATAGCATCATAGCAGGTCTTTATATGGCCAATTACCTTTTATTAAATTCTTCTCAAAACGATATGAAGGATGAAAAGGTTATATTATCTACTATCCTATTATTTATATTTTTTGCTAATTCATTTATTGTAAGAACTTTTGCCTTTCAAGAGCGTCATCAATTTAATCGACTTTTTAGAAATCCTCTTATTTCTTTAACTAATATTCCTTTTTTATTTCTAAATATTATATTTATTGGTACTTCAATGCTTCTCCTAGGTGTTTTTATTTCTGAAGATAGTGCAGTTTGGATTTTACCACTATTTCTAAGCTTTTTTATCATTCATACATTTGTAAGAGTTTATAAAGATGATAGGCCATATAACGAGCATAAGAAGTTTCGCTTATTACAAACAAGTTTAAAGAAGCAGCTGATCCTTAACTTAAAGCTCTCATCAAGTCTTGGGATAGGTACTGTTTTACTTTTCTATTTTATCTCAAGCTTTAATCACATAAATTATAATTCATATATCGTTTATTCTGGATTTGGATTTATTAAAGAAGCAAAATTCATAACACTTTTAAGAGATAAAGATTCGAGTAAGTTTATTAAATATTACGATAGTGGAATGCCTGATGATAAGCAGTACGCATGGCTGAATGAAAAGGTCGTTTTTGATTTTGCGACAAGGTTTGATCGAAAGGATATTATCCTTCATCTTCTTCCTAGTAAGATTTCTGAATATGATAGTTATATCTGTAAATTAAATGAAGACAAAAAATGTCACCCAGGAAGTTTATTAAACTTTATGGTGGTTATGAATAGCCAGAAGTTTCTAACTTATCTCTTAAAGAATAATGAGTATAAAATTGAAGATCACACTCTTAGTCATAATCTTTTAATGGCCGCAAAGGATTGTAAGGGAAGGTCTATTGCATCTATTCTAGATTCAGACTTAATAAAAAATGATAAGGATAAGAGTGAGCTTTTTAATACCTTAGGAGAGTCAAGTGAGCCTGAGTGTAAGAAAGTGATGAAAGATATATTAAGTAGAGCATATCTTAAAAAATAAAAAAGGCCTCAAACGAGGCCTTCTCTTTTATTTGAATTAATCGATTTTTTGAATTTGTTGAATATATTCTCTGTACTCTTGAATATTATCATTTTGAGCTTGAATATTATCTAGCTCTGGAAGTTCAACGTTATCGAAGATATTTTTAACTTTCTTATCGATCTCGTGCTTAACACCAATTGATAGAAGGAAGTCATAACACTTAAGTGCTTCTTCGATCTTCTTATTCGCTTCATGCATCGTTGCTGCATTTGAAGTTTCAAAAGTTGAAGGAAGTTCTAACTTACCAAGTTTTCCACCTGAGATAACGTGAAGAAGTCCTGGCCAAAAAGATGCTTCGTCAGCATCCATAGAGTCATTGATTGCAAGAGCAAGAATGATATCAATACGTGCTTTTAAAAGCGCGATTGAAATTTCACGGTTGTGACCTGCTACGATATATTCTTCTGACTTACTTAGTGTTGCACCTTGAGAGTCTTTAATAAGTGCATCTTTCATAAGTGTGTACATCGACATTTCAGCAAAACCATTATTTTTTGCATTGAAAGTTTGACGGTGGTGAACCTTGTGAAGGGCCGCAGCTACAGCATAGAAAGATTGCTCGTAGTTACGTTTTTTAAGTGACCACTTTCCTGTATGGATAGGAGTCATCTTACCTTTCTTCATTGCTTTTTTAACGTTGAATTCGCCTTTAATATCTGTTTCATAAACAGAGGCCATATTCTTGTAAAACTCTTCTACTGCATCATAGAAAAGCATGTCACGAATTTCTAAATTATCGTAAGGCTTAATTCCTGTATAAAGGTTATATTCAAATGCCATAAAGAATTTTGCAGCATTTGTAAGCTTTTGACCCATTTCAATATTGTCATTTAAGATAAGTGCGAAAGCATCACGTCTTTCAACTGAAGACTGTGCCGAACGAAGCTGTGAGTATAGTTGTGATGTTGTATCACTCATACCGTCAGTCGTCTCACCAAGCTTATCCATTTTTTCTGGCATTTTGATGGCCTCTTTAACTTCCTTACAACCTGTAAACAGTGTAAGTAGCATAAGAGGAATTAAGAATTTTTTCATGACTCTCTCCCTAATTTTCTATATAAAAGTAGGTCTTTGTATGATGAGGGTCACTAAAATGAAAGTGTTTATCTTGACGTGTGAAAGAAGTAACCTGTCTAACTAGCTGAATTAACACTCAGTGACGTTAACAGCAAGGCCTCCACGGCTTGTTTCTTTATACTTCGTTTGCATATCAGCACCAGTTTCTTTCATGGTTTTGATAACTTTATCAAGACTCACAAAATGACTTCCGTCCCCACGCATGGCCATTCTGGCCGCATTAATTGCTTTTACTGCACCCATCGCATTTCGCTCAATACATGGAATTTGCACAAGGCCACCGATTGGATCGCAAGTTAGTCCTAGGTTATGTTCCATTGCAATTTCTGCGGCGTTTTCAATTTGTTCGTTTGTTCCACCAAGTACTTGTGCAAGCCCTGCTGCCGCCATTGAGCAAGCAACACCAACTTCGCCCTGACAACCAACTTCTGCACCTGAAATCGAAGCATTCTTTTTATAGAGAATCCCGACACAACCGGCGACTAAAAGGAAGTCCACAACTTTATCAATTGAAGCGTCCTTAACAAATTTAAGATAGTATTTAATAACTGCTGGAATAATTCCGGCCGCTCCATTTGTTGGTGCTGTCACAACTTTTCCACCAGAAGCATTTTCTTCGTTAACAGAAATAGCAAAGAGATTTACCCAATCCATAATCGTTAGGGGATCAAGGTTCTTCTCACAGTCTTTTTTCGAAAGAGCTTCGTATAACTTCTTTGCTCGTTTATTTACTTTAAGGCCACCTGGAAGTTGTCCTTCTGCTTTAAGGCCCCTACTTATGCAATTATCCATTGCCTGCCAAATTTCTAAAAGGCCTTTATTAATCTCTTCTTCACTTCGCCATGATGTTTCGTTTGTCTTAATTAAATCACAAATTGAAATATCATTTTCATTAGCGATTGCTAGAAGTTCATCTCCACATGTGAATGGATATTTAACCTTGCTTGTGTGTTGAGAGAAAATATCGCCTTCGTTATTTTCGCCTTCAGCTACGATGAAGCCACCACCAATTGAGAAGTAGACTTTCTTATATAACTCACGTCCATCTTTATCGATGGCCTGGAAGCACATTCCATTCGAGTGGAAGTCGAGAGTTTGTTTGCGATGGAATAAGATATGTTCACGTGGAATATAAGAGATCACTTTTGCGTTATCTCTACCTTCAAAGAAAGTAAGCTTTTCTTGGTCGTGAGCTAGATTTAAGATGCGATCAATTTGATCTGGGCAGATATCTTCAGGAGTGTAACCACTAAGTCCTAGAATGACGGCCTTGTCTGTGCCATGTCCTTTACCTGTTAAGGCAAGAGATCCATAGAGTGCTGTCGAAACGACTTGCGTCTCATCAAATAAACCCATTGAAACGAGTTTATCCATAAATTCTTTAGCGGCCCTCATAGGCCCTACTGTATGCGAGCTACTAGGCCCAATTCCGATTGAGTAGATATCAAAAACACTTAAATTCATGAGGAATTTATATCAGATGATTATGATTTGAGCTAGCCTAGTTCCACTTATCTTCAAGATATGTATGAATTGTGTTCACTGTTGCTGCATCAGGTGGATCATTAAAGAGCATAAATTCCATAACATCACCGTTAAAATAGCCACCATTTCCACTAAGAGATCCTGTATGGGTGTAGCTATCACTAAGGTATGAACCTAAAGAGATTGCCCCCGAGTGAGCATATAGGAGTGAAGTTGAAGTTGTAGAGCCGATTGAGCTTCCATTTATATAACAAGTGAGATCACCATTAGGCCCGGCCGCTCCCGTATAATTTGTGTAATCAAAAACCCAAGTAATATGATAAATGGTATTTATTGCTATCGGCGCGCTGACAGAAATGAATGGCTGGCTACCGTCTCCGTCATCGTTTATATTCCAGAATCCACAGTACAGATTTCCGCCTTGAATATAGATATTCATTCCACGACTGGCCCCGCCTTCCTCGTAGATAATTTGCAGACTTGTGATATCGGCAGAGGTCTCAATAGACGCTGTGATATTTCTTTGATTAGTCGTGGCCGTATTTAGCTCTGCATGGTTTGCAACAGTTAGATACTGATTAGTTCCATTAAAAACAACATGATTATCGACGCCATCAAAAGTTGGAGCGCCTCCATTTTGATAAAAATTATGTGTATTGGCACTACCGGAAATATCAAGCCAATCTTCGACAACTCCATTGAATGCACCATTGCTCGCAATTTTTCCCGTGTTGTCTAGGATGGAGCTTAAGTCGCTAGCATCTAGTCTTGCAACCATATTAGGGAGGGATGTTGCTGGATTGAAAACCTGAAAGGCCACTGAGTTTTGTGTGATACTTAGACCTGCACCATCAACTGCCCTCAATGAGATATAGTAATTAGTTGCTTCATTAAGTGAGAAGCTAGCGCCATCAACACCACTAACTAGCTTATAACTTGTAACATTGCCGATGTTGATCCAGCTCTGAATATTTGTGAAGCCCGGATTGGTTCCGATTGCAATTTCATAATGATCGATTTGGCAGTTATCTGTTGCTGCTACCCAAGTTGTTGTCGTAGACGATGCGGCCGTGGCGTCATCTGCTGAAACGTCTGGTGTACCAACAGCACTTGGTGCCGTGTTGTCCCAATAGAAGCTAGTGCTTGCTAGAGTCGTCGAGGTTTGTGCTGTTGCACTTACTGCACGCACCGAAGGGTAGTAAGCTTGGCACTCTGTTAGTCCAACAAGACCTGTGTGCGTGTAATTTGTTACTGTGCCAATATTTGTCCAGGCCGTATGCTCGGAACCAGCCGATGTTGTTCCTAGAGTGTAGTCGATATGATCGAAACTTGCTGGATTAGTCCATGAGACTGCTGGAGCATTTTGCGGTAAGGCGCCCGTAATCACGGCCTGGGCCGTTGAAATTGTGCTGGGAGCCGCCTGACCAACAGGAGCTGCCTGGATACCATCTGCACCTTCTGCTCCACCTGAGCAAGAAGTTAGGATGAGGCCAAGAGATGTTAATATTATTGCGGACTTAACAAGTTTCATTCTAAATAAATTATAGAATGAATGATCTTTAATTAATTTAGGAAATAATTTACCTAGTTTAAGTTGTTGAAATTACTTACCACGAGAGTCCGGATAGATGCAACGGTCTCCACAATGTTCTTCGATGTCCTGCCATTTGGGATTTTGCTCTAATTCGTACTTATATTTATAGATCTCTTCAGATGATGGCCTTCGAATTTTTCGTTCATCTTGATTGGCCGCTTCTTCATAAGGGTTTGTTGTTCCAAAGCTATCCATACGGTATGGGCCGCTTTGATTGTCTGAGTCTTCTTGTGCATAAGCACCAGAGAATAATAGTGATATAGTCAATATCCTTAGAAGTTTCATACAGTCTATCATTACCAAAGAAGATGAATCTTTAATGAAAGACTGTGAATAGAAATTCTTATTTATTTTAGTCTTTCGTATCAAGGGCCTGATAGAGCTTTAATGAAATCCAAGCATCAGTTGCAGCGTAGCGAATTTGGGCATCTGTTAATTTGTTATTTTCCCAATTTGTTAGCTTTGCCTTCTTAGAGATTTTCTTCTCTAAGAGAATTCCCGTTAAGGACTGTAGACCAAGAGTAATATAGCCTTGCGCTTTTGCAAGGTCTTGAACATCGACAACGCCTTTTGCGTTGATATGGTATTGCTTCTTAAGATCACGACAATCGTCTTTAACCGCAACCCCTGTTTTAATTAGATTCTCGTCTTCTAAATATTCGACTAGATAGTCAGGGCATTGAATCTTATTTAAACGAAAAAGGAAGCATTCATCTTCAAATGAAACTTGAATAAGACTTATGCGAAAATTGTCGGTCTTTTTAAAAGAAGGCCTTGATTCAGTATCAAGGCCCGTGCAATTGTATTTTTGATTTAATTCTTGAAATCTTTTAGAAATATCTTGGGCCTTTTGTTCAGTATCAATTAAATGAATCTGGCCCGTGTAATCAATCATCTCGAAAGAGTTGATTTCTTCTTTAGTAATTCTAGCTTTAATATTATTCGTATTCTTCTTCGTATTCTTCAATGACTTCTTCCACTTCTTCTTCGCTCTTAGCGCCTTCTTCAAAGATATAAGGCCCTAAAGCTTCTTTTAATTTGTAATCAGTGTAAGCAGAGACAACTTTTGTAACAGTTTCGCCACTGCCTCCAAGTGGAGATGATTGACGTTCACACTTTCCACCTTGCTTCTTACATACGTTTACTTTATAGCAACCTTTGTCAAAATCAAAGGCATAATCGATTTCACCAGCTACTAATATACCAATAACCTCATCTTTCTTATTTAAAACAGGAGATCCTGAGTTACCTGCAAAAGTATCGAGGTCTGTGATGATCTCTTTGCTGTAAATTGGGTTTGAGATAACCTTGGCTCCGTCTGCAACTTTAAGAGGGAGTCCCGTAGGGTAGCCGGCCACATAAATATCTGTACCTTTTGCTGTTGCATTCGTTGACATGTTTAGAGTTAGTGGCTTCTTATCTGTCGCTTCTCGTTCAAGTTCAACAACTGCATAATCTAGTGTACCTGTGTAAGATGCCGCTACAACGCGCTTACAACCATAAACGTCATTCTTTTTAATTTCTAATTGCCCATCTTTATTTACTGATGTTGAGTTATAATTGAATACCCATTTATTATCTCTACACTTTGATGTAACTTGGTCAGAAACTTCTGTTCCACCTGAGATCATACAGTGTCCGGCCGTCATAAGAAGATTCTTTCCTATTAAGAATCCACTACAACTTGCAATCGTAGGCTGATCTCTAAATCTCATGTCACCACAAGTAGGGTAACCTCTATGGTATTTTAATGTAGGAAATCTAAGAAGTTTTGTATCTGCAACCTTTCCTTTTTCATCTTTCAAAAAAGCATAGCTTGGAACCATTGCTGCAACACTATCAACTAGGAATTCTTTATTTGATTCGTGAACATCAACTCTGTTATCGTTTCCATAAATAACTTTATTAATGGCCATCGAATTTGTTGAAAGTAGCGCTGAAAATAATGCGATTTGCGTAAGATTTAACTTCAAATTTCCCTCTCTTTTGCTTTTTGTAAGTTTTTGCAGTTTTCTTTACATTTGAATATAAGAAAGTTGTGATTTGAAAAACTTACATGATGACGATTACCTAATTTCACGTTACTATCGGGACCTATGAATCAAGTAAATAAAGTAAATAGAGACGATTTGCAGCTGTCATCTTACGACTACGATCTGCCTAAAGAACAGATTGCTGAGCGCCCAATTGAGGGACGTCATCACTCAAGATTATTAGTTTACAATTGTAAAACAGATACAATTTCTCATCATAAGTTCAATGAATTAATTAACTTTCTACCGAAAGAAACAACTTTGGTTTTAAATCAAAGCAAGGTCTTCCCTTGTCGTCTAAAAGGTCACAAGGAAAGTGGTGGTAACGCTGAAGTTTTCTTTCTAACTGTTGAGGCCGATGATAATGGCCACTACCGTGCACTTGTGAAAGCGCGTGGCAAGAAGAAGGCCGATGACAAGTATATTTTCGCTAACGGTCTGACGATTTCAATTGTCGATAATATTGAAGGTGAGTTCTTGATCGCTCCTTCAATTGTTGGCAATGATCTTATTGACTACTTAAATGCAAATGCACTTGTTCCAATTCCTCCTTATATTCGTGGGGGAGAGTCAGACGAACAAGATAAGAAAGATTATCAAACGGTCTTTGCCAATGAATTAGGAAGTGTTGCTGCTCCAACGGCCGGACTGCATTTTTCTGATGAGCTTTTAGAGCAGATTAAAAGTCAAGGCCATGACATTGCCAAAGTTACTTTACATGTTGGTCTTGGTACTTTTGCTCCAGTTAAAGTTGATAATTTAGAAGATCACAAAATGCACTCTGAAAATTACTTTGTTGATAAAGTTAATTTTGAAAAAATAAAAAATGCTAATAAGCGCATTGCCGTTGGGACGACGAGTTTAAGAACTCTTGAAACAATTTGGCAAAATGGAGTCGATAATTATACTCCGGGAGAGATGAAGGATACTTCAATCTTTTTACACCCTGGAGTTGATGTGAAGAGTATTGATGGTTTGGTAACTAACTTTCACCTTCCTAAATCAACGCTACTTATGCTTGTGAGTGCGCTAATTGGCCGAGAGAAAACATTAGAGATTTATAATATTGCAGTTAAAGAGGGATATCGTTTCTTTTCATATGGTGATGCGATGTTAATTTTAAGGTAAGTGAATATGATTAAAGTTGAAGGTTATAGCGGTAAGGCCCGCGCAACAACAATAACAACAGAGCACGGTGAGATTAAAACACCAATTTTTATGCCTGTTGGAACTCGTGCATCTGTTAAGTGTATGTGGCAAGAAGATCTTTACGAGATGAATGCTCAAATCATTCTTGGTAACACTTATCACTTATACCTAAGACCTGGGCATGAGCTAATTGAAAAAGTAGGTGGCGGCCTTCATGGTTTTATGAATTGGGATCGTCCAATTCTTACAGACTCAGGTGGGTTTCAAGTATTTTCCCTTTCAGACATTAATAAGATCACAGAAGAAGGAGTAACTTTTTCTTCACATATTGATGGGTCAAAACATCTAATCTCTCCAGAAAAAAGTATGGAGATTCAAAAGGGCCTTGGCTCAGATATCGTCATGGCATTTGATGAGTGCCCTAAACTTCCTGCAACGAAAGAAACTCTTCGCGAGAGTATGGAGTTAACTCTTAGATGGGCCAAGCGTTGTATTGATTATAAGCTTCGCGACTACCAAAAACTTTTTGGTATTGTTCAAGGTGGCCTACATCATGATCTTCGTACTGAGTGTATGCAGCGCCTTGAAGAAATGGACTTTCCTGGTCTTGCTCTAGGTGGACTTTCGGTTGGTGAAAAGAACGAAGAGATGGTTGATTTCCTAAATGGATTTGTTCACACTATGCCTGATCAAAAACCAAGATACTTAATGGGTGTTGGAAAGCCTCTTGATATTCTTAATGGGATTCGCGCCGGTATTGATATGTTTGACTGTGTTCTTCCAACAAGGAATGCACGTAACGGACAATTTCTAACACACGATGGACCTCTTAATATTAAGAATCTTCGTTTTAGAGAGGATACACTTCCGCCTGATCCAAGTTGTGATTGCAAAGTTTGTAAAACGTATTCACGTTCATACATTAGACACCTATACACAACTGGAGAGTTTCTTTCTGGTAACCTGATCACTTATCACAATCTTTATTTCATGATTAAGATGACTCAAGATGCACGAGAAGCAATTCTAGCGGATAGGTTTGACGATTATTATAAAGAATTTTATAACAGATACACTTCACGAAAATGGGCCTCAGGCCAATAAAGAAAAAATAAAAGTTAGGAGAAACAAATGTTACAACTTTTTATATCAAATGCTTATGCTCAAGGTGGCGCAGCTGCTGCTCCAGCTAACTCAGCGATGAACTTTGTTCCAATTATTGCTGTTGTTGCTATTTTTTATTTCCTTGTTTTCAGACCACAAAAGAAACAAATGGAAGAAGAAAAGAAAATGCTTGATACACTTGAAAAAGGTAATCGTGTTTACACAAAATCAGGAATCTTTGGTACAATCGTAGGGATGACTGAAAAAGTTGTGGACCTTGAAGTTGCTGAAGGTACACGTATTAAAATCCTACGTTCACAACTTGGTGGACTTGAAGAAAGTATCCTTTCTAATAAAAAAGAGGCGTAATTATGTTTGGTGGCTTTGGAGCTGGTGAGTTACTTATTATTTTAGTTTTTGCCCTGATTTTTATCGGGCCTAAAAAACTTCCTGAACTTGCAAAAGGTTTAGGTAAGGGACTACGCGAATTTCAAAAGGCCAAAGATGATTTAATGGATCACGTCAACGATGCTGCAGAGACCAATTCTCACAAAGAGGAATCTGTGGCATCACAAATCACAGAGTCACCAGAAGCTAGCGTTGCAGCGCAAGGTGATGCCGAAATTAAGAATTCTAATAATTCTGAAGAAGAAAAAGACCAAGTAATTGAGTCGGAAAAATCAAAGCAATCGTAAGTTTTTGAAATTAATATTCTCTTAATATTGTTTTTAAGTAGTTAATCTCATATAATTTTTGTAGTTTATTTAACTCAATTATTCGAGAAAACCAAAAGAAACCCAAGGATTAGGAGAATCTAATGAGAAGAGGCTGGTGGTATCGCTTCGTATTTCTACTTATCGTAGCGATCATTTCAGGTATTTCGATTGTACCTACTGCATTCAATTTTAAAGAAACGGACAATTTTCCAGTTAAGTCTAAGATCAACTTAGGACTAGACCTTCAAGGTGGTCTATACATGATCTTAGGAATTGACTTCAAAAAGGTCTACAAAGACGAGGTTAAAGGATACGCGCGCCGTTTAGAATTTAGCTTCAAAGACAAAACTGGTAACGGTTTTGAGATTGGTGACCTAGATTCATCTGATGAACTGGATCCACGCCAAGAGATTATCCTAGGATCAGCTACTGATGTTGAGACACTAAAGGATATTATTCATGAGCAATACAATGGATTCTTAAGAGTAACTAAGGATACTGGAAATTCAATCTCTGTTGCCTTAACGAAAAAAGTTAAGACTGATATCGAAGATCAATCAGTAAAAAGATCAATCGAAGTTATTCGTAACCGTATTGATGAATTCGGTGTTACTGAGCCAGAGATTATCTCTCAAGGTAAAGACCGTATCGTTGTTCAGCTTCCAGGTGTTAAAGATATCGAAAGAGCAAAAGAGCTAATCGGTAAAACAGCTAAGCTTGAATTTAAAATGGTAAACTCTGAAGTTGCTCCTATTACAATTCAAGGTTGGGTATCAAAAGCTAAAGAGCAAGGTGTTGATTATAAGAAAGGTGACAGGTTCTCTGACTACGTTTCTAAAGTTAACGAAATCGTTGCTTCTGATCTTCCAAAAGGTCACGTTCTAGCATTTGAAAGAGTTACAAACGCTAAAGGTGATATCCTTCAGCTTGTTCCATACTTAATCGAATCTGTTGCTCGTCTTACAGGTGAAGACCTTGAAGATGCGAGAGTTCAATTTAACCCACAAAATAACAACAACCCAGAAGTAGGACTTAACTTTAAGTCTCGTGGTGCAAAAATCTTTGCAGATGTTACTGGTGAAAACGTTGGACGTTTAATGGCGATTACTCTAGATGGTAACGTTTATTCTGCTCCACGTATCAATGGTAAAATTGCTGGTGGCCGTGCAACGATCTCTCTTGGTGGTAAGAGTTACAATGAGCAACTTAAAGAAGCAAAAGACTTAGCTCTTGTTCTTCGTGCTGGTGCTCTTCCTGTTCAGCTTGACTTCCTTGAGCAAAGAACTGTTGGTCCATCACTTGGTGCTGACTCAATTGATAAAGCAAGATTTGCTGCAATCATTGGTTGTGTTTTAGTATTTGGTTTCATTCTTGTTTACTACAGAATCTCTGGTGTTTTCGCTGTTACAACACTTGCGCTAAACGTTCTTATTATTCTAGCTATGCTTGTTGGTCTTGGGGCAACTCTGACTCTTCCAGGTATTGCAGGGATCGCTCTTACTGTTGGTATGGCCATTGATGCCAATATCATTATTTACGAGCGTATTCGAGAAGAAATTCGAAATAACGTTGGTTTCTATAAAGCTGTTGAAAACGGATTTAACTCTGCTTTCTGGACAATTATTGATGCAAACATCACGACAGCTCTTGCTGGTATCTGTCTACTAAACTTTGGTACAGGTCCAATTAGAGGTTTCGCTGTTACATTATTAATTGGTATTTTTGCAACTGTTTACACTTCTTACTTTGTTTCAAAGCTTTTCTTTGAATTCTATATGAATAAAGTTGAAGGTCAGGACTTAAGCATTTAAGGATTGGAGTTTAAGATGTTTGAAATTATAAAAAGTAATACAAAATTCAATTTTGTTAATAAATTCGGAGTTGCAGGGGTTATTTCTGCACTTCTAGTTATTGGTTCTCTTGTTTTAATCGGTACTAAAATGAAATACGGGGTAGACTTCCGTGGTGGTGCTGAGATCCAAGTTAAGTTCCAAAAAACTGAAAACCTAGACGAGCTTCGTCGTGAAATGAAAGCCGCTGGTTTCAACGGGGTTACAATCCAAACGATTGGTGAGCCTCAAATGAATGAATATCTACTTAAAGTTAGTGCAAACGAAGGTAACCTTAATGAAGTTACTGAAAAAGTTTCTCAAACTCTAACAACTAAGTACGAAAAAGATGGTGTTGAAATCAGAAAAGTTGATATCGTTGGTCCAAAGGCCGGTGCTGAACTTAGAAAATCTGGTTTCCTAGCAATGCTTTGGGCACTTCTTGCAATCATGATCTACGTTGGTCTACGCTTTGACTTCAAATACTCACCAGGTGCAATTGTTGCTCTTTTCCACGACGTAACTATCATTCTAGGTGTATTTGCTCTAACTGGAACAGAGTTTACTCTTCAGACAGTTGCTGCAATCCTTGCGGTTATCGGTTACTCGGTGAACGATACAGTTATCGTTTATGACCGTGTACGTGAGCATGAGCAGAAGTTTGTTGGACGTGATATTAAAGAACACATCAATAATGCAATTAACGAAACACTATCAAGAACAATCCTTACTTCTGGTACGACACTTTTCGTATCGGCAACGATGTTCTTTGTAGGTGGTCTTGCAATTCGTGATTTCTTTATGGCAATCACTCTTGGTGTTGTTGTTGGTACTTACTCATCTAACTTCGTTGCAGCACCAGTTGTACTTCTATTTGATAAATTTAGAGGGGAGCAGGCGAAAACTGCAGATGCAAACGCTTAATTCAAAGTTTAGTTTTATTAAATACTTAATTGCCCTGTGTGTACTTCTTAGTACACATGGGGTTTTTGCATATGGAGATGAAGATTACGATAGTCGTGATAAAACATCTTCATCTCAAGACGTCGAAAATCTTCAAGAGTCAATTGAGACTCTTAATCAAGAAATTGAAAAAAATGGTGGGCAAGGGGTTAATATTGTCTCGATGCCAACACAAGGCCTTACTCTTAAAAATGGAAAGGCCGATCCCGAAATGATGAGACGTGCAATTAAGATGATTAATGCACAATTTAAGAATGTTCCTGATGCACAAGTGGCACAAATGATTCGTGACAGTGCCTCTCAAAACCAAATGATGCAATTTTTTACTAATAGCGATAGGTTTGTAAACTTTGCTGTTGGTCTTGTAAAAGATGATAAGGCACTGCTTTACTTATTTGAGTTAACTCAAGATAAGGATGTGCTAAAGCTTGCTTTAGGCGCTGTGATCTTTCTTTTCATTCTAAGCTTCTTTCTTAAGAGAGCCTTTATCAAAAAAGATGAATTCTTTGTCTTTCGCTATGTAAAGTCGCTCATCTTCTTTGTTTTTTCGACTGGATTCAAAGCAGGTGTTCTTTACTTTATTTATAAAGATTACTTAGATCCAAGTGTTGATGTATTCATTAAAAGAGTTCTCTAGTTTCTAATTACTACTTGTTACTGGAATACAGCCCATCTTACGATCAAGTGGTTTGATCGTCGTAGGAATTGATGTCGTGTAACCACTACTTGCTAACTCACTTGAGTGCATTACCTGATAAAGCTTCTGGTACCCACGTTTTTGAACGTATGGTGCATCTTCATCCGCTGGCCAGTAGAAGTAAGTTGGTTGCGACTGAGTATCACTTGTAGGCTTATAGTGAATTCCATCATTAGTTAAATGAAACCAGATTTTTTTCAGTTGTCCTTCTCTAATAAACATTACGTCAGCTGGCTTAATCTCTTGCTTATTACCATCACCAAGGTCTATTACTTCACGAGGACCTTTGGCAAAGTAGAGGCCTTCTGTTGGCGTTCCAATAATTTCACCAAGGGCCTTAAATTCAATATTTGTTGAATTGTATTCAGTATATCCTGGACAAATTGCGCGTCCACTATTGTCAGTAAAGAATGGAATCATAGCAAGCCCAGATTGAATTAGCCCTGACTCAGCTCCTGAACAGGCTTCAGGGAAGCCTCCGTCTTCAACGCTAACATTTGGTGCCACACATGTCTCAAGAGGTGCAAAGTATGATTTAGTCCCGCTAACGTTGGCGCCCATTTCAATCATGCGATCTTTAATTAGGAAATCAACCTTGCGGTTTTCACCATCTGCAATAAAGCGCACATCATTTATATCCCACAGAGAAAAGTGATCAGGCACTAGCTCTAAACGTGGAAATTGTGGAGCATCATCGTTTTGCCCTGTCTTAATATAGTCGTGACAAAAGATTGTATCTGAAACACCTGGTGGAAGATATGGAGTCGGGTAGTCAACAGGCATGTAGAAGTGTTTTCTAACAGTATCTAAGTAGATCTGATCTCTTGGATCGTAGTTAGAGCTTGTGGCCGTCGCACGAATCATACAAGTGTATTGTGAGATAAGTTTTATCTTAAGATTACCTTCATATTCGTCATCATCACCTGGCTCAAATAATTTGAACTGCTCGTAATCACTTTTTGCATTCTCAACACCACTTCCAGTTTCTTCAATATGGAAAGTATAAGCTTCACCAAAGTTTACTGTTGTGGCCTCAAGATTTGCTTCAAAAATATTTGTTCCTTGATAAGTCTTAAGATCGGCCGTGTAACGGCGTCCATCAATATCTGTTGCAACTAATTTACATGAAGGTGGATTTTGAGCACCATTTTCAATTGAGTTGTTACAAAAACCAAAGAGGTTTTGTAGCTTAGAGTCGTCTTTGATTTTTGGCCCAACTGTCACTGTTCCGTATAGGGTAGCAACTGTGGCCGTCTTTTCCTGGCAAGTAGCTGCACATGAAGCACCACTTGTTACCGAGGCAACTTTTTGATTCTTACAAATACAAAAGTCGTCATCAATGAATACAGAGTCACTTGGACGAGCAATCACTTCTGGTGCTGTAATACAAACACCTGCAGAGGCCTCAATATTTTCTCGAGTAAAGTCATCAAGGGTTTCATCGGCCAGAATTTCTTCTAATTGCGCTTCGTCTGCAACGACTTCTCCTTCACCACATGAACTTGCACATACATTTCCTTCGTTCAAAAGAAAGAATAGATCTTCACAAGTATCGATATTATTGATGTCGTCAAAGAATCCATCTGGACGCGCAACCTGTGGAACACAGGAAGATGTGATAAATAAGAATACAATTAAATATATTACCTTCATTGGCCTATTTCCTTAATTTTCTACTTACTTAATCGCCAGTTTTCGTTGACTTCTTTAATTTTAGGTTAATTTCTTACATTTCATTGAAATTCTGTAAAAATAAACGTAATTTTAAGTAGTTATACTGTTAGGAAATAAAATCTAGTGTATAATGATAGTAAAGTTTTTGTGGCACAATAAATATTCCTAATGTTTTTAGCGACTTGGACGATAAGTGAGGTAACTAAAAATCATAGGATTGAGTTTGTGCTCGAAAGAGTTCTCATATCGAGAGGAGATTAGAATGACAAAAGCAGATTTAATTGCAGCAATCGAAAAGCAAGCAAATGTAACGCATAAGCAGGCCGAGACTGTTGTTAATATTTGTTTTGATGACATGATCAATGCTTTATTCAATGATGAAAGAATCGAAATCAGAGGTTTTGGATCTTTCGCCAATCGTAATTATAAAGCGTACGAAGGTCGTAACCCAAAGACTGGTAAGGTAGTAAAAGTACCACCAAAAAAGGTTCCATTTTTCAAAGTTGGTAAAGAGCTAAGAGAAATGGTTGATGAGGGTAAAGACAAGTACGTTATCCGCGAAGCTTAACGGCCACGCATCCTGTTTTTTTTATACTTAAGTATAGGCCTGCCGCATCAGCGGCAGGTCAATATTTTTAAGCATTTAAATTGACTTATTAAAAAATATCCATATTATAGGAAATCTAAAATCATTCTGCGGACGGGTGCTAGAGTGGTCTAATAGGGCAGTTTGCAAAACTGTTTTTCACCGGTTCAAATCCGGTCTCGTCCTCCAAATTCAAAAAGAAAAACCCAGGCTTGTCCTGGGTTTTCTTTTTTAACCTGAAGATAAGCTCGATTTAAACATGTATTCTCCCGGTTTGGGAGGCGTTAAATACCACGATGGTATTTAATGCCGAACTATCCAGCGACGACCAGGATGGGAGGAGTCGGGCAAATTCATCGCATACCAGCAGTAAATTAGTACGTGGATACTTTTGGTAGTTTCAGTTAGTTAAGAAGCTATTTTGTATGATTAATGTATGTTGGCTTTAGAATCATTAGTACTATTAATAGATAGAGTCGATGCATATAAAGTAAGCTAACAATAGAGGCCAGAAAGTCATCTTACTCCGCGAATATGACCTCGTTACATACGTTTCTTAGTGTAAGATGCTAATTTGTCGAAAAGTATCGACGTACCATATGAGTAATCTTTCCAGATGCTTTTTCTTTACGCATGGTCATGCGTAAAGACACCTGAAACTGAAGGTACTAGGGAAAACATTTGTCGACCCAGATGGTTATCACGTTGTTATTCAGAATGCTGCTTGGAAAGAATAAATCATCTTGTCGTAATTTTGCAGTAGTTAGAAGCTTAGTATTCATTTCAGTTAGTTGTACTTCATAACTTGATTTATTCATAAGTTCCTGAATATATTCATTTCTATGTCATAATATGACGATGAGTACACGTATGAAACTATATCTATTTCTTATATTCTTGTGTGCTTCGCTTAGAGCAAGTGACCTTAAGTCAAATCATAAAGATATTGATGCCGTTAAACTAAGTGACTTCCAACTTGTTAATATCGTGTGTAATGAAGAAGACACGGTTGATGTTGTTACATGTGAGTATATTGGTGACGGCTTTTTTGATGGTGCAACTGCCATTTGGAAGATAAACAAAAAAAGAGTCGAGAGGCCTAGCTTTGATGTCAGCACCTTAAAAGAGAAAAATGTTGTAGAGCTATTCAAGCAAACAGGTGATAAAGTAATTTTAAGCAAAACTTATGTTTTCTATAAAAAACATGTTGGTTTAAATCTTAAAAATGGTTTTAAAGAAATTCCAAATATAGTTTACTTTAATAACCAGTCATTTCAAGAAAGCATAGAGCTAAAATATCCGCTTGATACCTCAAAAGCTAAGATAGAAGTATACCTAGAAGAAAAAATACTAGGTGATGCTGGTTTTAGCATTCAAAGTAATCAGATTAATTTAAAGCTAAATCATCTTTATGATAAAGCTAATGTGAAGCTTGTTTACCGCGAAGGAGATTATAAGTCTGAGCTTTATATGACTTATATAAGGGGAGATGGAGTAGTCAAACTGCCAAAAAAGTTTGAAGGAAAGAATGCCTACATTAGCTTTGTTGAAGAAGAAATTGAACGATGGAAAACTGTTTCTCAGAAAATTAGTGATGGTGAGCTTCGAAACTTATTTGATGGAACCTATTTTATATTTATCGATGGTGAGGATCAGCAAGGGAAGTTTGTACAGATCAAAAATGGCAAAGCTGTTGATTTGCATAAGCTAACATTTAAGAATAACGATTACAGCGAAACGTTGAAGTATTACACCTTGGATTCGGCTCCTGCTATCCAAGGAGGTTCTTTTACTTATAAGTCGGGTACTAAGGTCATCTATGAAAAAATAAACTCTGGTGACTCTCGTGGTATATCAATACCGTTAGAGCTTAATCAGACGATAGAGAAAACGTTGCTCTTCGTTGTTGTGAAATCAAATAAAGAAGTGAAGGTCCATCCATATGACTTAAGTAAGATATATGCAGATGCTTCTGATACTGGACTCGAAGTAAATACTATCGTTGAAAAAGGTAGTGATGTGTTTATTTCTTATTGGTATTTTAAAAATTAGTAATTGATTATTTTCTTATTTTTCATCTTAGTGAGTAGGAGTAAGTAAGTGTTAAATAACTCGAATTCAATACTGAAACTATATTTTAACCCAGTTTCTTATTTTGAAGAAAATAGCAATGGCCCAAATCGCTTCATATTATATTTCTTCAATTTTATGAATTGTTTTGCAATTCTTTATTATAATAGAATGCTTGACTTTAAAACGCTTGAAATACCATTTGCTTTTAATAAAGAGAGCTTTTTTTATACGTATTACCATAATCCAAGTTGGACTGATTTATTTACATACACGCTACTTTTCAGTTTTATTTCATACTTTCTTCTGTGGTACCCCGTAACTTGGTGGTTCAAAAAGAATCTTCATTGGTCTGGGGTCAAGGAAGCTCGCTCAGATAAGATTAGATACATTCTAATTTTGTTCAGTACATATTTTACTATACCAATAATTATTACTATTCCATTTTATGTATTCATCTATAGTGAACCAAAAAGTGCTTTAGAAAGCTTGAATCTACTTTTCTGGTTGTTTATAGTTTTTGGAATTATTGAAACTTACTTTTTTTATAAAACGATAAAACGTCTTTTTGTGAACATCAATAACTGGGGGCTTTTATGGTTTGTAATAATACCTATAATATCAGTCGTGAGTGAATTTTTTAGTATATATGAGATGAATATATGAATAAAAAGTTGATTATTCTAATCTCTCCAAGATTTGAAAGGGAAATAGAGTGTCCAACTGGCCATAATCGTCAAATTTTACAAAAAGGTCCGTTTGCAAATTATTTTAAAAGCAACACGGAGCGATTTCTTTTTGTGTTATTCACTATCCTTACTTTAGGAGGATATGCTTATTATTTGATAAAGAATGGCAACAATATCAGGATTAGAAAGCTCCTTGATAGTGGTTATCGTTTAAAGTTCGATTCTGATATTTTTTATGTGAAAAAACATGTTGGTTATCGGTTTATTGATTCAAAGGAAGGAGATAAGGTTCGTTTCGCAAGGACAGGTAGTGCGGATGACACTTTAAAACTATAGATGAAGGTTTTTATATGAGAATTAATTATAAAAAATCTATAATGTTAAAGTGGCTCATATACTTCGTCTTTGTGTTACCGATGTGCATGACATTGCTACTCTTTTGTTTTCTAATTGTAGATGATGAGAGCTTAAGTAGAATTCAACAAACTGCTGTCATTGCCTTAGCGCTTCTTTCTTTAACTACAATGCTAGGAATAGCTTTTCATATCTTTTTATATGGAAAAAAAGAAATTTATATCGAAGTGGATGATCTTCGTATTACATTTTTTAATGGAACATTTTTAAAAAAACACACTTTCTTACTAGAGGATCTAGACTCTTTTTTTATCAAAAGTATTTATGGTAATAAAGTCTTAGTATTTCAAACTTATACAAATCGAAAATATGATTTTCCATTGGGCCATATTGATAGTTGTGATGAAAAGAAATTGCTAGATTCTTTATATCAATATGTGTGAGAGGAAATGATGGAGTAGGAATTTTATAAAGAAGAGTATTTTACCGCGTTGATTCTATATAAATATTCAATAAACTTCCTTCTTGTCCAACGTTGTATTTTTTTCGTTCAAACACTCTGCTATAAAACTTTTGTAAAGATTATTAGTTATGTGCCATTTTCTTTCTAGTGTGATTTCAGAGGCATATCAATCAAGTCTCAGTATTTTATTAAGATCATTTTATTTTTCTATGAAATTGTAACAGGCTCATCAATTTTATCTCATCTATTAATTTAATTGTTAATAAAGTTTATTGGTTACTTGTCGATAAGTGGCTATAAACTAAGGAGGTCTTAATGAAGTTTAATTCGCTGTTAACTATTACAAGTCTGTGTGCTTTACTTATCTCATGTAACGGAAGTTCTATTAATGGACGTTCTCTAAGTTCAGTTTCTAATAATGTCGAAGTTTTTTCTGTCGGCGATATTAAAACAAGTATTTTTTCTCCAGAAGAATTCCGATCGATACATGGGCCAGCATGGGTACTTATGGACGGCGGAAAAGACTTTCAAAGATTAAGAGAATCATTTCCGGAATTATCTCTAAATCAATTATTGGGACATGGAATCCCTGATGCTAGAGGAAAATTTTTAAGAATGCATAATAACGGAGCAAAGTGTACTGAAGAAAATGAAGCTTGCTCTTTTGATGCTCAAGAGGGGCGTGTTCTTGGCTCATATCAAGAAGATGCTTTTCAAAATATTACAGGTACTCTAATACAGATTGCGCACGGTAGAGATGTAGGTAGTTCTGGTTCAGGTGTATTTCAACATATTGGTCAAGGAAACCGAGGAAATGCACAAGGTGGTGGTAGAGCACAAAACTATAAGTTTGATGCATCATTGGTGGCAAGAACTTCTACTGAAACTAGACCTAAGAATATTGCAGTTAATTTCTATGTAAAAGTTATTGGTTGTAATGCTTTCGATAATGTAGAAAATTGCAAATAAGAGGAGTCTAAATGAAGAAGTCTCTTATATTTATCATTTCTTATGCATTATTCTTTCAACAGATCCATGCTTCTCAAAAGCTTATGCAGGTTGTTGCAAGTGAAGATACTGTATCTTTCAAAGATCTAATTGGTAAATTTAATCATCAGATTTCAGTAAATAGTAAAGCTGAAAATGGTTTTAAGACAGTTAGTGGCGGTTTATCTAAGGCAGGTGCTTTCTTTGGCCTCGTTCAAGTTGTACCGTTGTCTTTAGCGGCGACGGGTTTGAGTTTTGCTGTCGATGGTGCAAACCAACTTAGAAAATTAAATAACCATA
Organism: Halobacteriovorax sp. RT-2-6; assembly: GCF_047085025.1. Lineage (NCBI taxonomy): Bacteria > Pseudomonadati > Bdellovibrionota > Bacteriovoracia > Bacteriovoracales > Halobacteriovoraceae > Halobacteriovorax > Halobacteriovorax sp. RT-2-6. Next base: position 536,288 of record NZ_JBKIYH010000001.1, on the reverse strand, counting down.
TTAAGGGGCTCGACTCTGAAACGATGTTTGAAGCAATTGAGTTGTCTTTATCTAAACTTGCTGTTGTTAATGAAGAGCGCTTAAGTAAAGTTTTTCTAATTGAAAATGATGAAAAGAGAACAAAGGAGCTTTGGAATTTAATTAAAAATGATGACCTTTTTAGCTCCTTAAAACAGGATCTAGAGCCTGAAGTATTCATAAAAATTGCACAGCCAGCTATTGTTAAGCTACATGATTATACAGTTGAGCTTGCTTCTGAAATTAATAATAATGCAGCAGATATTGGCGATCTTAAAGACAAATACAATAATTTGGAAGGTCGTGTAGGAAAAATTGAAAGTAATCTTAAAAGCTTTGCAAAGGCCCTACATAAAAGAGACAAGAAAATTGATGAATTAGTTGAGTCTCTATCTGATTTAGCAAGTAAAACAAAATCGAGATCAATCGCCTCCGTTGAAGAGGATCTTAAGTCATCATCTAATGGTGATAATAGTGGCGCTGTTGTCGTTGTTTCTCAATCTTCATATCAGGCGTCAGTTGAGAAATGGAAAAATATTGCAGTAGAGGCTTATCAATATGCTGAGGTATCATTAACAATTGCTACAAACCTTGGTCTTAAGGGAAAAGATCTCGAAAGAGCAAATAATGTTTTAAAATATTCTCAAGCGACAGTCAGTGTTATTGCTGCCTTCTCAGGTGATCCAATGTCTATTATGAATGCTACTGCTGCAATCACTGGACTACTTGGTGGGGGAGGAATGGATCCTGATGCTCAAAGACATGCCGAGATGATGGAAGCATTTGGAAAAGTATTTCAAAACCAAAAACTAATGATTGAAAACCAAGAGAAAATATTCAAACAAGTTATTGCTATACGAGATGACTTGGCAAAGTATTATAAGAAACATGAGAGTTGGTATCAAAATTTTGATACAAAGCTTGATAAGGTTTTAGGAAATCAGGCCGTAGCGTTAGATATTCTTAGGGATAATAATCCTCAAGTTCAAAAAATGATCTCATGTCAAAACTTTCTAAATTCAAGGCTAAGCTCTTGTCTTGCTGATGATTTTCGCTACCGTCATAGTAATCTTCAAAACTGTGTTGATGATATTAGAAGAAATGAAGAAGCATTTAAGCCAAATGATGTAGGTAGCTTTGATGTTGTAATTGGTGGTAGTTATGACAGTTATGAGGGGATTGTTGAAAACCTCTACTATGGTGGAGCAAAGGAAGAACTAGCACCTTGTCTAGCTGGGCTAAGAAGTATCCTCGTTCCAAATAATAAATACATTCTTTCTAAAACAAATGTTGATAGAAATGATGACTTTAAAACTGCTTATGATTCCGTAATTAATAGTGAGTATATTCCTTTGTTACAACTGTATAATAAGTTCTTTAGCTCGGCATCAACGAACGGAAAAGATGAGGATAGAGCATTTAGTTCTCTATACTACTCATTAGATGTAACTGATGTGGGTGCTAAGAACGCATTACCAACAAAACAAATTAACATTTTTGATACAAACAAAAAGTTTGATTTTTCAAAGAGTCGAAATTTTTTAAATGAAAAACTTTTAAATCTCTATCATACTAAAGCTCTCAATCAGTATATCTCTTACTTTTTAGAGACTTATTATTACTACTACATTTATGATCAAATCAATGAAAAACCATATCCTAAGCAAAAGGTTATGGAATTTCTAACGAGCAGTAAGAAGCGTGAAAATAATTATGTGAAGTCAATATTTCTAAATGTTTTAGAGGTTATTGATACGGCCTTAAGACAGCAGGCATTGTTATCTGGTACTCAGTTACTCCCTTATATCAAGAACTATCTTTATGGTAATAACGTGTCTAATGATGAAACATGGCTTGCAATAGATAAGTTCATTTCAAGTAATGGACATGCCTCTAAGAATCTTTCAGTGTATATCCTTCATGAAATACTTAAGTATAAGCGAGGTGATTCACAGGAAATTGGTTATAGTGAAACTTTGAATGAGAACCTCCAAGTTTATAATGAATATATTTCAGAAGAATTTCAAAGTTGTCTTTACGATTTCAAAGAGAAAAAATATCCAACAAGTTGTAAGTCTAAGTTTATCAAAAATTTTGATTTCCCATTTATTATTGATGGAAGAGAAATTGTATTCATGAGTGTAGATAAACAAGAAATTCGTCTACCTCTTGCAGAAATTGATGAAGTCTCTAATAATAAATTCTTCTGGTCAAATCAGAGTCGTGAACTATTAAATCTTAGACAGAAAGTTATTTCTGAGCTCAAGTCTAATCCTTATGTCTATAAAGAAGTGCTAAATACACTATCTCGATAGACAAATGTTAGATATCTAATTGTCTAGGTATTTTTTCTTCATTTACTAATGAAGAGAAGATACTTGGGCATTAATATCAGTTAAATACTCAGGTTTATGTTTTATTAATAAAGATTAAGATCTTCTTATCTATAATGTGACGTATGTCATATTCGAGTACTATTGTATAAAGAGATAATATCGATATCAGAACAAAGGGAGGTTCCATGAGTAAGCTAATGATTTGTGTTGATATAACTGATGAGTCTATCAATGCCTATAAGAATCAATTAAAGGATTTCGACTGGAATCGCTGGGATGAAGTTCATCTAGTGCACGGTTTTGAAACACTAGTCTATGCAGATACTTTCTATTTTGCTTCTTATCCGCTTGAAGGACAGATGGGTGATATTGAAAAGTCTGTTTCAGATCTCTTACTGGGTCTTTCTAATCAAATTGTTACTGAAGATTATAAGGGAAAGGTCTTTGGTAAATGTCTCTTTGCTAGTTCTGCAAAGGTTGCACTAAAGGAATATGCTGAAGATAATAAAATTGATGAAATGATCATTGAAACTAGAGGGAAGCACGGAATCTCAGCACTATTTTCCAGCTCGTTTGCGGAATACATGGTAGGCCATGCCCCTTGTCGTCTCATGATTTTACGTGAAGTTAAATAAGAGGTGATTGTGAGGAATTTTATATTACTTTTTATTCTATTTTTAGCTTACTCATCATGCTCAAGCGTTAACACTGAATCACGTCAGTATTATGAAGATAAGAGCATGAGGCATGGAGTTGTTCCAGTGGCAGAGAGTGAAAATAAAACACCTGTGACTCGTATTTATAGTGCCGAATCAGTTCTTAGGGGCAGGCGTATTTATATGAATAAGTGTTCTCAGTGTCATGGTGAAAATGGAAGGGGTGTTGATAAGGTTGATCTTCAAGAATTATCTAAAGAAATCCCTAACTTTAATTTCTACTTATTGGTTTCTAGTTATAAACAGAAGATGCCTGGTTGGAAGAATGTCTTAACTGAAAAAGAAATTAAAGATCTTGAGAATTATATCTATTCGCTTGCTAAGAAATAAGAAAGGCCCCAGTTTAAACAGGGGCCAATATATTAGTTTAATTATCTATTTGAGTGACCTTGGTGTCTAGGACGATAACCTAGGTCCTTAAATTCTTCTTTTAATGCTTTTTTTAGTTTCTTCTTATCGATTACTTGTCCAAAAGTCGTATAATCAAAGTAAGTGTAACGGTATAAAAACCATTCTTTGTATTCTTGTGTTAAAACTGAATCAACACCATCAATTGTTAGAAGATCCATCCAATTAAGCTTAACTCCTACTTCGACACTTTTTCTTTCAAGCTCTCTAAGTCCTGCTTCTGATATTTTGTGAACTCTATCTCTAAAGCCTTGCTCATTACAAAGACTTCCATCTTCATCCATCTTAGTTAGAATAGACATTAAGTCTTCATTTGAAACATGCTTATAGGCCGGAAGATAATTCTTAATTAACCATAGATCTCTTGTGTTACCTGAAAGTACACTGTAGAGACGACTACTTAATTTAAGTTGGCGCTTGTGATCAATACCTGAAATCCCATTCTTATCTTTATTTCCATTTTCCATCACGAGTACAATTCCCGCAAATATTGGAGCAAGAATTGGTAATCCTGCACCTATTGCTACACCAATAATTGAACCCGGGATATAGGCAGCAAATCCACAATAAATAAGATTCTCTTTTAAGTTCTTCTGCTTTGAGAAGCACTCTTTAATCATCTCTCCAGGTATTTTTGATGGGAGATAACTTGTAGACTTTGTTCTAATTTGAATATCTCTTGCGAGTTCATTTTTACAGTTAAAGGCAAAAGTTTGAGTTGCCAGTAGTAGTGATAAAGTAAGTGCTAATTTTTTCATTTCTCGTCTCCATTTTTATTTTTTTTGTTATGGAGGCAAGGTAATGGATATCAGAATTTATCTCATTTACATGAGGTGACGTTTTTAAAAATCATGAATTTATTTCTTACTTAATGGTGGTGGTAAGAGCTAAGTTATTAGAAATACATTTGTTACAATAAACTCATTCAACACGATGGCGCTTTCTCTTCTTGTTTCTGTCTGTCATTTCAAAATCAAGCTGTATCCATTTAGTAATTGTATCGAATAGGCTGATTGTCTCTTTTACATCCAGATTATTTGGGAAGTGAAAAGGATATTTTTTCTCTAATGAAACTTCATTTCCTAGGGTCATTTTTGAATCATTTAAATATTGCCATGTAAGGTACTCTAGAATCTCTGCATCTCCATCAAAATAGATATGCTCCCATGTCGTCTTTATTTCTTGATTGGCAACTTGAGCAATGTCCAGGTCAGATAGAGTAAGGCCTGCTTTATTAAAGTAGAACTCTAGCTTTTTGTCTTTGAGCCAGTATTTCTTGGATTGGATTATTGAAAAGAGCTTCTTAAGCTCTTCTTGTGTTAGGGCCTTTTTTAGATCATTAAAAAGAGAAAAGGCATGATGTCTGGCAAATAATTGTCCAAGGCGCATATTTGGCCTGTGATCGGCCTGCGAGTGTTCTCTGTGGTCAAAGTATTCTTTTGTGGCAACTCTATATGGAAATGGTGCACCTTCACGCTTTATCTTTCTTCTTACTGCCTCGCCGCGAGGCTCTGAGCTCTTTAAAAAGTTACTCAGATATTTACGATCTCTGATATTCATTAAGTCATTTCGTTGGCCAACAAAACCGTTCCATGTTGGATATTCTCCCCATAGTGGCTTTGGGCGCTGTCCGTGACACTCTAGACACTTCGCTTGATTGATAAGCCATTTCTTATTCTCTAGATCAAGGACGAGAAGCTCATAGCGAAGCTCTTCTTGATTCCAAGCGATGGCCTCAATTGAATCTTCTTCGTGTTGATCTGCTTCAAATGTTGAAAAGGTAATAACAAATGAATTTTTCTCATTCCAAATCACAGGCCTTAGCTTATTTGGTGCTGCTGGTAGAAGCGCCCCTGACTTATAGGCCAATGTCATATTTTGATAGTCTTCCTCCGGGATACTTTCAATAACTTGTGTAAGTGTTTGGAAGTCATTTGCTTTGACCCAGTTGAGAAAAGCATCTTTGTCGAGGACCGTGGCCCTCGACATTGATGTGATAAATATCGTTAGAATGATATATTTAAGCATTGTGACTACTATCTTCTGTCATTGTAAGAATCGTAATCAAAGTTTTCAAAAAGTACGTCAATTTCTTCTGGTGTCCCGTAACGAACTTCAGATTTAATACTACAACGAACATCGTAGCTTGTTTCGTTATTGTATACTGAAGCAATTTTTAGCGTTCCTCTTAGGTCATAGTTTTCCCAAGTTGGGTTGTAGAGGTGAGCATCTAAGCTTGAAGCAATTAGACTCAGTGTCGAAGAATTGTCGACCGACTGATGTCTTAGTTCTAGAAGATATCCTGTTTTTGTTAGATTAGTTAATGGATCGACAAAGTTCTTACTTTCGAATTTGTAGTCAATTTTTTCAAGTGCTTTACCATCAATTGTAATTTCGTTAAATAGAGCTTCTCCAGATACATCTGAGTACACTTTTTTAACGATAAGTTTTTTGTTGAAATTTCTGTCGTGACAAGAAGTTATCGTTTCGACAACTGTGTTAATGTCTTCGCCATAGTAATCATCGTATCCGTCATAAGATGCGAATGAAGTGTTAGAAGTAAATACAAGTGAAATAAGTAGAAGTAGGGAATTCTTCATTAGGTTCTCCAAGAAAAAAGTTTTGCTTGGAGAACTATTTAGTACGGATTTCTAAGCAGTCTGTCAAATTTAAAATGAGAAAGAAAACTATTTATTATCTTCGTTTTATATAATTATAAATATTTAGATTAGAATTTAATATTTATAGATCAATAATTTTAGACCGATATAGTGTTTGCATTACAATTTCAATTTTAATTTCAATAGAGGTCATCATAAAAGTAATTCTTTTTGTCACTTTTATTTTTTGTCTATCATGTCAATTTGGTCAGGAGTCTAATATTAATACTGAAAAATTAGATAAGTTTTTTGCTGTTTTAGAAAATAAGAAAGTAGTTTCAGGAAGTGCTATATTAGTAAAAGATGGTAAGTCCATTTATAATAAAAATTATAATTTTGATAAAAATAATAAGAATCCTATTTATCGCATAGGTTCTGTTTCGAAAATATATACTGCTGCAATTATTCTAAAGTTAGAAGAAGAGGGGAAATTAAAGCTTTCAGATAAGCTTTCTCTCTATTATCCAAAGATAGATAAGGCAGATAAGATCACTATTGAGGACTTGCTTCGCCATCGTAGCGGTATTCCAAATATGACAGATCTTGCTGATTACAAGGAATACTCTCAAACTCCCCAATCTGAAAGTCAGATGATGGAGCGTTTCTATCGCTATCAGTTGGAGTTTATGCCTGGTGAAAAGTATGAGTATTCAAATACTGGTTATGTCATCTTAAGCTATATTGCTCAAAAGGCGGGAAATGATACTTATGCAAACTTACTAACTAGTTATATTGTTAAGCCTCTTTCTTTGCAGGAGACCTTTGTCTATGATGCTAAAAGTTGTCGATCTAATGAAGTCACTAGTTACTTCAAAAGAACTAACTGGGAAGAAGCAACCAATACTCATCAGAGTGTTCCTCTTGGTGCTGGTGCCATTGCTTCCACACCACTAGAAGTTGCAACATTTCTTAGAGGATTATTTAGAGAAAAAATAATCAATTCAAGCTCTCTTAAGAAAATGAAAGAATTTATCGGCGAGGGAGAGTATGGATTAGGTTTAATGAAGTTTCCATATGCTGACAAATACTTCTTTGGACATACAGGTGGAGTCGATGGTTATGCATCTATCGCCGCCTATAATATTGAAGATGATATTGCTATGGTAAGCCTTACAAACGCTCTGGCATTTAACTTTAACGATATTTCTCTTACTCTTTTGGCCGGATTTTATGGCGACGATTTTGATATTCCTGTCATTCAAGAGTCAATCTTAGTTAAGAAAGAAATACTTGATCTGTATAATGGAACATACGGAAGTAATGATTTTCCAATTAAGCTTACTTTTAGAAATGAAGATGGAGTTCTTCTAGGGGAAGCATCAAGTGATGCTCAAAATGAGATCCCTTTTGAAGCATTTTCTAATACGATATTTAAGTTTCAGCGTGCTCATATCAAACTTGAATTCAAAGATAATGGAGAGATCCTTATCTTTACACAAGGAGAGGAATTCACTTTAAAGAAGCTTAATTAGTTAGAAATTTTTCTGCTTCATAGATTCCAAGAAAGCTTATACCTGTTGAGAAGGACTTAACTATTCCTTTATCTAAGAAAACTGTTGTTGGTGTAACCTGTATTCCTAAATCATAACCTAGATCATTATCTTCAATAAAAGTGAAAGGATATGGACTTTTCTTTAGGTATTTTCTTATTTTTTCAGTACTTTCAAATGGGTTGATAGCATAGATCGAATCCTTTGCAATTTTACCATTTTCGACAGATTTTTTTAATCGTAGCATTTCAAGCTTACATGGAGCACATGTTGTCATCCAATAAAACGCTACTACTTTACTCTGTGGAGGAAATTCTAAAGCCTTCGAATTAAGCTCAATTGTCTTTACAGTTCTTGTTTGGATCTTTCTTTCTTTAATTTTAAAACTATTCGCAATTATCGGGGCCTGCTTTACGATAAACACTCCCAAAGCAATGACAAGTGCGATATTTTGGAGGGAAAAGTACTTCTTCATTCAAATCATTCCTAACTCTAGATTCCATCTATTGTATCATTTAAGCGCTCAGTCATACAATACTGCACAAGTAGGTAAGTGATAGAGCGATAAATAATATGCCTTTATTAGCAACAAAAATTCTGTGCAGTAACCATTTGTTTGATGATTCAAATCTAAGTGAATTATTTTACATGGATTGATTCTTAATCTATCATTTAGATGATTAATTTATAAAGGTAGTGGATTTGTTAGTTAACGCTAATATATTTAAAAAGAAGTTGTTTCTAGCGTCAGTTCTGATGTTTATTCTTCTTGGTATTAGCTGTGCTTATTACTTCTCTAGTAAAAACCGTAAGGCCGTAGTTGAGTTAAATCAGAGAATTGACCTCTTCGTTTCTGTCGTCGGCAATTTTGGATATAATGGCCTTATTCATAATTTTAAAAACTATGTAAATCGATCTAATGAAGCATATTACAAAAAAGCTGTCATAAAATTTAATGAAATCGAAGAAGCTTATCTTCGTTCAAAAGATTATAAACTATCCGATACAGAAAGAGAGTCTCTCGAAAATTTATTTTCAACAGCACAAGAATATCGTAACAATCTTGAAATTTTAAAAAATAGTGACAAGAACCTTTCTGCCGAAGAAAGGGATTATCTGGTACGTGTTGATGACACACAGGCCGATTTAGCGGCCAAGGAAGTTATTCGCATATTGGAGAGTAAAGAGGTTCAGCTTAATAATATTTCACAGGATATCTCTCGATTTAGTGTTATTGCGATTGTACTTCTTATTTTTGCAATGGCGTCGATGTACTATTTCGATTTATTGGCACTGGATCGAACAAATAAGAAACTTACTCAAACAAATGAAGAGCTTCTTCAGTTCTCTTACCGTACATCTCATGACCTGAGATCACCTTTGACAACAATAAGTATTTTATCAGATTTGATTATAAGAAGTATTGAAACTAACAGGTTTAACGAAAAAGACGTTAAACTTAAGGTTGAAAAGATTAGAAGTCGTGTTAATCATTTGGCCGAGCTGATATCAAGTCTTTTAGAACTGGCACGCCTAGACGTATCAACACATCCTAATGAAGAACTTGATTTTGAGACAATGATTTCTGATATCGTAATTTCAAATGAATACTTAATAGAGAAGAATAATATTCGTTTTTCAACTGATGTCGACCTATCTCGTGGGCACTCTTCCCAAAGAGTTAGAGTATTTCAAATTTTAAGTAATATCATTATCAATGCAGTTAAGTATTATGATGTTAAAAAAGATGTTCCATTTGTAAATGTTGAAATTCATGATGATATTGATAATCTCTATATCACTGTCGCAGACAATGGGGTTGGAATACCATGTGAAAGTAAGTCTCAAGTCTATGAGCAATTTGTTCGTTTCAATGAGGATAAGTCAATAGGTACTGGTATAGGAATGTATATTGTTAAAAAATCTGTTGATTACTTAAGTGGAACTATTGATTTTACTTCTTCTGATCAAGGTACTACTTTTAAGGTAATTATTCCGACTTCTTTGGTGGCAACGACAAATAATGAATACATTGCTCAAGACAATACAAGTACAATGATACATTAATATTATATATTCAGTGTACTTATATAGATATCGAGTATGTTCCATCTATTGATATGATGATCTCGCCATTGAGTTTCTTTTTAAAACGATATAATAATGATTTAAAGCTTGTTTCGGCCTTAAGGTAATCACAATCTTGTCCATAGATTTTTATTATTAGCTGCTGTCTATTGGACTTAGCTTCTTTTAAAGCGTCTAAAAGAACATTCTCTTTCTTACTTAATTTTCCATTAATCTCAATTTCATGCGGGACTTTGTTTTTTAATAATAGACTTGAGATTAGTCCATGGTTGGGATCATCTGATGAAGAGTTTATATCGACTTCAATTTCTTTTGAAAAATCTTCTCCATGTAGTTTAGCAGATAAAAGATAAAATAATGTACGGTTTAATAAATTATTATCTTTGCTTCGAATTATCGAATGAAGATTAGCTAATTGTTTATGTGATAGAGACTTTATATCGATAATATTTAATATTTCTTTATCAATTTTGCTAAGAAGTGCATCGATCATGATAAAGACTCCTGTGTAGCAAATATGATCTTCTCATTATTTGATAAAGAAAACAGCTGATTCTTTTGATCGAAAATGATAAGTCCTTCTATTTTTTTATTTATTCTAGACACTAAGGTCGTTAAGCGATTTCTTGCATCAATCTCATCTGTATTCGGATAAATTTCCTCTATAATCTCTTTAAAGTCACATGGGCCGTAAGCTAAAAGGTGAATTAACTGGTCACTTATTTCTCCAAGTAGGTAAGGAGAAGTCTTTTTCTCTAGTCTGATTCTCCACGCCATTGTGAGTTGAGCTTTGTTAATTGTATTATTCTTGTTGAGATATACATTTTCAATGGCCTTTATTGCTTCTTTGATTTCAATAAAGTCGTAACATTGTAGCTCATCAAGAACCTTGTTCGCATTAATATTTTGCCCAAGACAAAACATCGATTCACAAAGATGAGTTAATGCTTGTGCATATTGAAGAGTGTTCTTTTGATCAGTTAAAATCATTAATGCTTTTTCATTGTAGCGATAGGCCGAACGTTGGGCACCAATCTTATGAAACTCATCAGCGATATTAACACAAATATTTGCTGCACTTGTTATGGATTCATGTTCAATTAGTTTATCAACTGATTCGATATAATTTGCTAGTAATCTTTTTCTTAGATCAATATTACCTTCTGCTGTTATTGTATTCATCTGGGCCGTTAGTGCTTTTTTATTTGCTCCGATTTTTGTGTAGCAGTTATAGGCATTTAGAAAGTTGTTCTTTACTTGAATATGATTGTCTTGTTGAGCTGCTATTAAGGCCATGGCAAAATAGAGATCACCGATATAGGGAGAGTTTTTATATATTTCAATATTCTCGATTTCATAAGACTTATTTTCTAAAATAGCGATACGGCAAAGGCAAAAAACATGTAAAAAAGAATTTGGTTTTACTTCGTTTTGTAAGCGCTGAAGCTTAGTTTTATCGTTTAGATAATAGGCCATCATGATTTGAGTATATAAAGAATCCTCAGATTTATATTCTAGTTCAAAAAAAAGTTTCGTTAATTGTGCTATATCAGCATCGATTAAATGTGAGGGGTGAATAGTTATACTCATTAGTTCCAGCTATTAATTAGAGGTATACTACCTTTGTTGCTGTTTTTCTTTTTTACGCTATAAAAAACTCTAGCTTTGTTATCCCTAAGTAGAGCATCTTCAATGCTCTGATTCTTGCTTGTCCTAGAGACGTTTAGCATATCCGTAAAGAAGAGCTCTTTTATATCAGCTATAATTGTATTGTCTTCATCTAATATGATTTCAATTCTTGGGACAAATTTTTCAATATCATTATCAATGACAACTGATTCTTTAAAGTTCTTGTTATGATTCTTTCCAGATATCGTTAGTATTATCTTATCATTCTTAAGCTTAATGACTGATCTAATTGAGAAGGTTTCTTCTGTGTTTTGATCCTTATTACTTTTAAAGTTCCTAATCTTTTTTCTCAATATTTTTATTAAGTCGACTTTATCATTACTGTAAATTTCCTTACACTTTGCTATTTCACTGTATGCAAGGCCTTCCCAATTTGCGAAGATATAATTGTCATCACTTTTTTCATGTGAATTTTTGCACCTGAAGCCAATTACTAAATTTCCTGCAATTGATAATCCCGTTGGAATAATTATTCTCTCTCTAAACTCTATTGAATTGTATACAAGTGGCCCGCCACCATTTCCGTAACCATTACCACCTCTTATAATTGTATTGTCTTTGAATTTACCTTTAAATTCTTTTAACATTTCAATTGTTTGTATATTTGACCTATTATCTTGATCAATATTTAAATCCTTCTTTTTTTTCTCTAGGTATAGGTCGTAAAGTTCTTTTATTTTTGTATCAGTTAGATCTCCATTGGCCTTACCATGCGTGTTTGGGATTTCTTCAATTAGTCTATCCTGATTCTTTTGACGATAAGTTGATTGATACTTTGTCGAATACTTAAATCTTACCGAATCTAAGTGTCCTCTTTTCCCATTTAAATAGTTTTTGATACAACTTTTAATATTAGAATGCGAAGTAAAGATCGATCTTTGCATGATTCGATCATAAGAAGTGGCAATGCCTGCAATTTGATACTTACTTTGAGTTAAGTTGTTATTTTGTAATAGTGGTGACCCACTCATTCCTGGAACAATGCTTGAGGGAGTGATTATTGCTTTACTTAAAAATGATTGACGGCTTTTTTCATGCTCTTTTACTTTTGAATCTAAATTTATTCGACATTCATTATGTGTTACCAGATCCATAATTGAATTCATCATTCCAATTTGATTGTGATGATTTTGCTTATATGGGATCGCTTCAGTCGTTATCGACTTGATTGCTTCTGAAATAGGAACAAAGAGTGCATTGCCCTTGTAGTGTTCAGGCGAGCTTGGATAGAAGTTACATGAAAGATCATACATATTACCGATCTGTACGTAAGAGAGAGTTTCTCCTGATAGTGAATTTTCAAAGAGTGGTCTATTATTGTAATTTATTTCTCTATTTTCTCCAAAATGAAACTCAGACTTTTGTTGACCTCTTGGCGAATTATTTTTTCCATGAGTATAAAGAGAATTCTTATGTCGATCATATCTTCCAAATATCTCTTTTATATTATTATTAACTTCAACGACCGCAACATCATCGTTTGCACATGAGAGTGTATTATCTTCTTGTACAGGAAAAAGCTCTCCACGATAGACATAGAATTTATTATCACCGTCGACCAGGTGTGAATTTGTGATAATAAACTTCCTATTATCACTTTCTATGGTGAAACCTGTTCCGGCAATCGGCATTTCACTCTCTTTATAATGAGAACCTATCACGACAAGAGATTCTTTATCTTCAATATAATGCTTCTTATAATACTCGTTTATCTTGTAGCTATCGACATTCTTACCAAGCAATATATCTGTATATGGATCTGCATTGACAAAAAATGATAGGCCAAGAGTATAGATAAATAGAATTTTATATTTCATATGCATATGTCATATACACAGCAAAGAAGGTGCCATTTTTTCGAAGTAATTACGTATCATCTGCTCGTATTTTGTTTAGATTAACAGACGGCCGTCTATTTTTTGATCAATTCTAAGCTATAATACTACATTTATTGTGCGATTTATTGGCATTTTACTTGCTTTATCAATCATATGATTAAATCACTTAAAAGCTTATCTATTATAAGTACGTTCTTAATTTGTTCTAGTTCAACGTCTTTTGCGGCCGATAATTTATATGGGGCCGAGGCCGGTGTTAAGACTAATCTTGGCAATTGGTATAAAGACTCAAGCCTTGATGAAGGGCCAGTTACACTCACTTTTAGGGCCGATAGTAACGGTAATTTGGAGCTTGCAGAGTTGGACTGGATGCAATTTGAAAAAAGGTATCAAAGAGAAGAATTTGGTGGTGTTGAGATCGCTCTAAGGGCCCTTGGCGCAAAATATGAAAAGATCCATGACTCTATCGGGCAGCACGGTAGTATTCAATATGCGCACTTAGTAATTAGAAAAGCATTTGTCTTAGATGATGGTGCGACATTAATTCTATCAGGTGTTGCAAAAGCAAGTGATACTTGGAGTGTTCATCAGTTTAATGAAGAAGATAGTCGTAATCTCGGTCGCTCCTATAAGAGAATCTATAATCAAGACTCGGTCAATTTAGATATCGAAGCAACTGGTGAAATCCATTTCAAAATTGGTGATGGTAATGCCCGAGCTTATGCCTACTACAAACAAGGTGATGAAAGAAATTTTGAAACTGAAGATAAAAAATTTAATTACTCTTATCAGAGAAACGAATATGGAGCAGGTATTGAATATCGGCCAAGTGAAAAGTCGAAGCATACTTTTGGTCTAAAAGTAAAGCGTAACGAATTCAATGAGAATTTCGGTCGTGGTCAAAAGAGCTTCGATGAAACACAGTTTATGCTCACTTATCAATATCGTTTTGATATGGAAGAGTTCTTCTTTGGTAAGTCATATGAAGTTGATACAAAAAAAGGTGATAAAGAATATGACGAATACGTTGAGGAAGAGTTAGATCTACCAGAATTCTATTAATATTTTAAAACAAGGCATTAGATGAAAAAAATATTTTTATCATTTCTATTATTTATTCCTCAGGTTTTTGGTGAGAACTTAAATATCAATCACGCTCACTTAAATGAATTAACTGGTGATAACGAAGCTGTCTTTGAGCCTATTGCGATAAAGGAGCTCGAAGTAGAGGAGGAATCGCTCCTTGACGGAATTAGAAAAAGATTTGTTATAACATATTCTAAGATAAATCGTTCAGATATGGATACCTCTTATAATGTTTCAAATGATGGAGATTCTCTTTACGATTTATATGATGAAGAATTCGATCGAATATTAGATGAAAATTTAAAATTTAAAGAAGGTCATAAAGTAACAATTGAGTATCTTGTTACTCAAACTTTTAGTATTGAATTGGCCGATACGTATCGTCGCTATAATATGTCTGGTCGACATGTTGGTGTAACTGAAGGAGGCTTTCTAGAGGATGATCAATATGATGTCTATGAAGCTAAAAATGTTACGATATTGAATGATATCCAAATTGGTATGAAATATGCCATTAGACTTGTTGATACTCCCCGTTTTAGATTTGAGTTAAGTCCAGGTATAAGTGCAGGTTTAGTTCATGTCCAATCTGATACTAAAACTTACTACAATGGTAAAGAGTATGAAGAAAATCACTTTAACGATATTGGTGGCTATTCTTACGGTGTCTCGCTTGAGGCGAAGGCCATTTTTTGGGATAATTTCTTTGTACAAGTAGGAGTAGAGCAAAGAGATTACGTGCTTGCACCAATGGCACATGAAAGTGGTGTTTCACAACAAATTGATCAAAGTGGATTCAATTTTTACATTGGAGCTGGGATTAGATTCTAATCTTCTATCGAATGAAAATTATCTAAATTTAATTGATAGGAGTCCTCTTGATCATGCTTGAGGACGTCCTTGAACTTCTTTGCTTTAAGTAAGTCCTTTGCAAGGTAGATGTGGTTAGAGTGAACAGTTTGAGTAAGTACTTTGTCTATTCCAGTAAATGAAGTTGAAAATGATATTCTTTTCTCTTTTATTTCATCTAACGTTAGGCCATAGAGTGGACTTTCTGTATCGATGGGATGCATAACTGTCCATGTTAGAAGAAATGTCGGGTTTTCTGTGTTCATCAATTTTAAGTTACATGTACGTCTTATATGGTGGCCTTCCTTAGAAACATAGGGAATTAAGGCCCCAACCTTAACTGATGCATCGATAATATGTGTATCCCTACTATTGGCAATTCTAAACATTAGAGTCGGTACTGAATCAAACGTAGCGATGATAATATTATTTGTAAAAATAATCTTAGCGGAAGGTTTTGCAAATTTAGCAAAGGCCATACCTGTTATAATTGCAGCGTAGAAGATACCAGTCATGGCATCGATTATCACTAAGAAGTGGGCAGGGTCATTTTTAGGAAGATAGTAACCATAGCCGATAGTTGAGCTTGTTTGAAAACTGAAGACAAATGCATCCCAAAGCGAGTTACTATTAGTATTTGAAATTTCTGCTGGAGAGTAAAAGTAAAGTAACGCAAAAAGAAAGTTAATGATCAAGTATATTAAACTCGCAGTTAGAAAAAAACGAGACCAGGATGTTCTGATCATTCGATAGTATAAATCATTAAACAGATTATACCTAACACCCTCAATTGATACATTTAGCTTTGCCATGTTTAAATTATATCCGAAGAATAAAATTTAAGAAAATTATTAATCTATTAGGTAGCACTTACCTTGTAAAATGCCATCATCTTAAACAAGGAGACTGTAATGATTAGATCAAAAGGAATCGCGGCAAAGAGTCCTAAAGCGCCACTTGAACCATATAATTTTGAAAGAAGAGAAGCTAGACCTAATGATGTTGTGATCGATATTAAGTATTGTGGTATCTGCCACTCTGATATTCATATGGTAAGAGATGAGTGGGGACTAGGTACACCTTTTCCTCTTGTTCCTGGGCACGAGATTGCTGGTGTTGTTCGAGAGGTTGGTGCAAATGTAAAAAAATATAAAATAGGGGATCGTGTTGGAGTTGGATGTCTTGTCGATTCTTGTCGTAGTTGTTCTCCTTGTGAAAATCATCTTGAACAATATTGTGAGCAAGGGGCAACACAGACATATGGTTCGGAAGTTGATGATGGTACTGGCCATACTCAAGGTGGCTATTCTGATGTTATCGTAGTTGACCAAGACTTCGTTTTAAAGATTCCTGACAATATTAATTTACAAAAAGCTGGCCCGCTTATGTGTGCAGGTATAACGCTGTATTCTCCTTTAACTCATTGGAAAGCTGGCCCTGGCAAAAAAGTTGCTATTATGGGGCTTGGGGGACTAGGGCACATGGGAGTTAAGATAGCGGCCGCAAAAGGTGCTGAAGTTACAGTTCTTAGTCATACAAAGAATAAGCAAGAGGATGCTTCAAAATTAGGAGCGCATAAATTCCTCTATACGGGAGATGAGAAAGTTTTTGAAGAGAACGCCGAAAAGTTTGACCTTATTATTAATACTGTTTCTAGTAATAAAATAGATATGGGAAATTATTTTAATCTCTTAAAACTAGATGGAACATTGGTCTCTGTTGGAGTTCCTGAAGAACCTTTAGCAATACATCCATTTCCACTTATTATGAAACGTAGAAGTTATGCAGGTTCTGTTATTGGAGGAATCAAAGAGACACAGGAAATGTTAGATTTCTGTGGGAAGCATAATATTTCCCCTGAGATAGAAATGATTGAGCCTAAACAAGTTAATGAAGCTTATGAAAGGGTACTTAAAAGCGATGTCCGTTATCGCTTTGTCATTGATATGAGTAAGCTTGGTTAGTAAAAAAAAAGGGATCCTAAGGATCCCTTTATTTAAACTATTTTCTTAAGTCACTTAAATGGCATTTATATGATTTAAATACTAACTTTGATTTTTCTTCACAAGTTACATTGTAGAAATGAATTCCACAGGCATCTTTGTCTGATGAACAAGTCGCTTCGCTAATATCGTATAAAGCGTCCGAGATATCTTGTGCCTCGTCACCCTTTACTGTCTTAACAAGAATGTCACCATTTGAAAAAGCACCTACTGTACATTTTGTCTTTTTAAACAATTGTGTACAAAAAATTTGGTCTAATTCGATTATACATTTAGACCCGTTGCAATCTGGTTCTACTGTTGACTCTAGAGAAAGAAATAGATTTTTCGCAAGATCTTTTTCTACTTTTAAATCTGAAGCGCCAGCTGTTGCAATAAGAGTGATTAGAGCAATAATGATTTTTTTCATGAATTACTCCTCTGATTCTTCAAGGTTGTGATAAACAGTAACAACATCGTCGTCTTCTTCAAGAAGATCGATTAATCTTTCGAATTGCTTCAATGTATCTTCATCATTAATTGCTTTATAGTTTAAAGGAACTCTTTCAAGTCTCGCTTCTTCAGGTGTAATCCCAATTTCTTGAAGTTTCTTTTGAATATCTCCAAATGATTCAACTGGTGCGATGATTTCAAAAACACCGTCTTCTAGTGTAATATCTTCAGCACCTGCATCAATAATCTCAAGTTCAAATTCGTCTTTATCAGAAACATTCTCTTCGTTCACGAGAAAGTTTGCCTCTCTTTTAAATACGAATTCAAGAGAACCAGTTTGTCCAAGTGATCCTTGAACTTTATTAAAGTAGCTTCTTACACTTGCTACAGTTCTTGTATTATTATCTGTTGAGGCCTCAACGAAAACGGCCACACCACCAGGTCCGTAACCTTCATAGTTGATATCGACGTAACCTGCACCATCACCACCTTGTCCTTTTTTTATCGCACGGTCGATATTGTCTTTTGGTACGTTAAACTTCTTACAACGATCAATAGCAACCTTCAAAAGAAAGTTAGTATCAGGATCTCCACTACCACTTTTCGATGCTAAGAATACATCTTTAAGAGCTCTCGTAAATACTTGCCCACGGGCCTTGTCTGCTGCGCCTTTTTTGGCCGCAATTTTTGCTGATTTTCTTCCCATAAATCTCTCTTACGTTAAATTAGTATCCTATAGTTTTAGTCAAATCATCATAAATCGTCTAGTTCTGGGCCTATTTAATTAAGCTAAGTTGCTGAAATATGTATAGAAAATAGTCAAATATGAAGTATCTTCAATTAATGACAAGTAGCATCTATTAAGTGATATCTTCATCTTAAAGGAAGATCATTATGGAAAAATACCTAGCTCTCACATTCATAAAACTAAATATTCTAGCATCTTTTGGCGGCCTAGGTGGTCTCGGTGGTTTTGGTCCAGATATAGATCATAACCCAACTTATCGACACCGCACGCAAGATCAAAGAGCCGAAGTTGATAGATGTGTAATTAATCGAGCTGGGCAAGATTATCACTTAAATAAAAGTAACTACTCAATTGATGATCTTTTCTCATTAGTATCAACAACAGAGAAAGGCCAGGAGGTTGTTAATAGAATCAGGCCCTTATTAGATGATGGTAAATTAAAAATAAGAAACCTTTCAAAGCTTGAAAGAGAGCGCAGAGGATTAACACAGAGAACTTCTGCTCTTTTTGACTTTACAATGGAGACACCTACAATCTTCATCGGTCTTGAAGATGAATTAGGACTTGTTGCTCACTTCTTTGTTCATGAAGCAACACATGCTCTTGATGAGCTAATACCACAAGAGTATGAAGTGGATATGATTTATTATAATACATTCAAAGACTTTCAAAAGTTATTCGGTCTAGATCTTGAGCCTATGAAGGATCTTTCAGAATATGAAACGAATAAGATGTATGAAATTTATGAAATAAAAGAGAAAAATCGCGCCCAACATGCTTATCGTGCTGAACGCTTTGCTTTTGACCAGCAAGGAGTTTTCACTAGTGAAGTTCTATCTGTAGAAGATTGTTATGAAACATATATTTCACAACATCGAGAGAGAAACAAATTAAAACTTTATCGTGTAACTCCTGATGATCATATTTTTAATGCATATGGTATTAATAAAGATTATCTCTAGTACTTAATTTAAAATTCATACTTTAAGCTAAGCCCATAGCTTCTTGGGGCCTCGTTTTGAGTATATAGCTCATCTTGCCAAGTTGGAGGCATATTCGCAAAGTAATAACCACGCAGAGAATATGTTTCATCAAATACATTCT
The DNA here is from genome assembly GCF_047085025.1 of Halobacteriovorax sp. RT-2-6. Classification (NCBI taxonomy): domain Bacteria; kingdom Pseudomonadati; phylum Bdellovibrionota; class Bacteriovoracia; order Bacteriovoracales; family Halobacteriovoraceae; genus Halobacteriovorax; species Halobacteriovorax sp. RT-2-6. Next base: position 516,823 of record NZ_JBKIYH010000001.1, on the reverse strand, counting down.
TGCACCAAATTGAGACGTCTAAAGACTTGTAGCGATATCCTATCTTAGTATCAACTATCTGATACGGGTCAGATTTCAAATCGTGTGAATTTGAGTAGTAGAAATCATCTGAAGCGTAGAAGTTGATATCCCAATACAGTCCATTTCTATATTTATAGTTAAGGTTTAAATTAACTTGGTAGTTTGGTGCATGAGGCATTTGTCTTCCTTCAAGATCACGTGTACCAATATTGTAGTCTCCGTAGCGCGTTCCAAGTAGACCAAGTCCTGAAGAGAGGTTTAGGCCATATGGTTTTTCAAGACTAGCTTCAATCTCTGCTCCATAATTGAACCCACTTGCAGCGTTATCTGTGTAGAATGTGAACGAACTTGGATCCATTGGATCATCTTGAAATGATGTTTTAACTTGAGCATTATTTCGATACATAAAGAAAAGAGAGCTATTTATTGAAATCCCTTTTTCTTTTATCAGATATTTCTGTCCAATTTCTAATGAATAGAGGTCTTCAGGTTGAAACTCTTTTCTCGAATTTGGTACGGCCGACTGTGTGTTTATACCACCAGGCTTATATCCTTTAGATAGTTTAGCGTATGCAAGATCACCAAGAAGTTCTTTCTTAGATAGCGTGATATTAAGGCCATACATCAGATCTTCTGGTGTAAGATTTGTTTTAATACCGCCTTCTAATGATTCAAATTCTACCTTGCGATATTCTAGACGTGCACCATAGTCTAAGCTCAATTTTTCACTTAGCTCATTTCTACTTTCAGCGTAAATTGAAACTAATTTTGTATCGACTTCTCCACTTATATTTTTTCTTACTGCTGAGTCTTCATAACCAACTTCCTTGAAATCTTCGTTAGATGATTTTAGGTAAATACCAGCTGTCGTGGCCTTTGATGAGAGACGTTGATCCAATGTGAAATCCTCTCGCTCTCTTGGGAACTCAATATTGTAGTCGTAGTCTGCGTTCCATCCTGGGATTGAATTCCAGTATGGATTATTTCCCCAGTCTTCATCGTAGCTATAATAAGATTTGTTTTCGAAGTGAGTTAATATCGATGTACTCGTCAGGTTTGCATTCAAATCTTTTTCAAGTTTTATGTATTGTCCAAATGTTCTACTTTCATCTTTACCTGGTTTATCTGAGCGTGTCGTGAAACCGTTGTCTTGAACAAACGCATCGTATCCGTTGTTCTTATCAAAGTAGTGTAACCCTGTCGTTAGAGTTGCCGTGTTAAAGTCCATCGTCAGATTAGTGCGTAGATTTATTTCGTCTTGTCCATTTGTATCCTTGCGACTTAAGTAATCATTGTTCATATAACCATCGCTATCTCTTTTACTAATAGCGAGTGCTAGCCCTGTCGTTTTACTTAGCATTCCTGAATAACTGATACTTTCTTCCCAAGTGTTAAATGATTCATATGAAAGATATGTATTTATTTGAGACTTTTGTGAAGGTGTAAGAGATTTTACATGAATCATTCCTGCCATTGCACTTGGACCAAAACGTGTTGCTTGAGGTCCTTTATAGATCTCAAGTTGCTTAACTCCGTTAAGGTTTGTTGTTCCAGAAACTCCCGTATAGTCTATTTCATCTACCATTAAACCAACTGAATAATTCGAAATCCCTTCATATGCTGAGCGCTCTCCAATACCTCTTATTTGAAAGAAGCTTGAGCGAGAGCTACCATTTGCCATATTTAGGTTTGGAATCGCCTTAAAGGTCTCACTGATATCTGTTGATTGTTGTTGCGAAAAATCTTTTTGCGTCTTTAAAGAAATACTATTAGCATCACTGTAATATTCTTTCTTTTCAAAAAGACCATAGATATAGATTGCATTGTCTGAATCTACTGTTTTTGTTTGAGCATGAATTAGTTGGGAAATAAATACTAGTATCAGTATTTTCATCTGAATCTCCTTACGCCAGCATTACCTGGATCAAGTTAGAAGGTTTTACGGCCAATTCCGCTATTCTCAGCCACATTATGGTGCAGCTCCCTTGTATAAATTTTGGTATTAATTACATTAATATAATTAAAAGGGCAAATAAAAAGGCCAGCTAGGCTGGCCCAATTATTTTATTTCTTAGAACTTAACTTTATAGTTTTTTACTTTTACAACGCCTTTTTTGATCTTTGCTGTAATAACAAGTTTAACATCTGTTGCACCTTCACAGTTATAACGAAGGTACATATTAAATAGTGATGCAGAAGCTTTTTCTGGCTGTGCAGTACAAGCTGCTAGGTAGTCTTCTTCAACAGTTCTAACTATTGATTTAACTTCTTCATTTGCCATTAGCTCTTCAACTGTCTCTTCAAAAACACGTTGAGATTGCTCAATTGAATCAAAGTCTGGCATACTCATTCCTGGAGGTAGTCCAATAGAGATACCGGCCTGTGCATTAAGTGTAAGTAGACACACTAGTGATAAAAGTGCTTTTTTCATATTATCCTCACTATCTATTTTTTGTTTGTATATTTGTTTACTAAATCGCATTTTACATCTGGAAATGCAAGGCAGGCCAAGTATCCCTGAAATTATTTCTTACTTAAATTCTGTAATAATATCGAATACTTCGTTGTAATCAGTTGATTGAATATCATCTGAGATAGATAGTCTAAATCGAGTTTGAATCGAAAAATTTATTGCCGAACAATAACTCTTTGCCGTGTTATTTTTTAATCTTAAATAGGGGATTCGTGCACTAAGTGGGAATATTAACTGATCACACTCTATTGAAAATGAGTCATTACCACTTTCTTGCGCAGTAACAACAATAAGTGAATCTACGATAGATTCACAGCTTGGAAGAAATATTGGGTTAGTACTACGAGGTGCAAATCCTATTAATGCTTCATCATTTGCTCCAAAGACACCTTCGAGCTCTATATTCCATACCTTTGGAACTGGAGAGAAGAAGTCATCTTCTGAAATAGTGTAGTTGAAATGTATTTGATCATTTAATTGTAAATAACGTCCATTCGTCCCAGAACCAGATGAGTCCTCAATAGTCCACTGGAAATCATCAATATTTGTATATGCAGGAAGCTTAATTCTAAGTTGAGTTAGCGTTGTTGCTTTTCCAGTGATAGTAAGCTGATATGTCTGCCAATACCAACGGTCTCCATCAATAGCATCATACATCAGTTGATTTTTCACTCGTTGGATATGTCTAATCCCTTTTGAAGTGATGGCCTTTAAGTCGAGTTCTGCACTTGTATCAGTCTTAAAACTGATCTCCAGTGTCATTCCAGCTTTTATACTAATGTCTTGGATATCATAGTAGTAATTTGAATTACTCGGTGATGAACAAGAGTAGCTACCTTCATACACTTGCCATGGATCAAGAGTTAGACCATTAAGGCCAATATCAGAATAGCTCTCACATCCAAAAGAGCCACCCATATTACAAGAAGCATAAATGCTAAAAGCAATAAGAGTTATGAATGTGAGAGCTATATTTTTAATCATTATAGGCCGTCAACACCAGTGAAACCAACATTGATTACAGCTTGGAAGTTGTCTGAAGTCGCTTCATCACCAGCTTCAAGAGCGATAATTCCTCTAACTGTAAGTGCTGTGTTATCTGCTAAGGCAGATAGAACTTTAGCGTTTGCTTCACCTGGGTTAGCTGCTGCAGAGTTGTATACTTCTGATGCAACATCAGTAATAGCTTTTTTAGTGTCTACCATGATATCGCCTGATACTAGGCTAGAAGTCGCTCCACCAAGAGTCTGTTGTCCATATGTATCTAGGCCTGCAGATACAAAAATCATTTTTTCAAGTGCTACAGATACATCATTTGAAGAAGATGTTAGAGATTTTGAAATTTTCAGGTAGTCACCTTTGAAAAGTAACATTTTTGATTTGATTTCAAATTTTATATAACGTGTATTTGATTCACCATCAAAAGTACCTAGGTTTAATGTTGCATCTTGTGTGTGTGATCCAAAGCTTGTTGAACTTAGAGTTGCATCACAGTCATTAAATGTTACGTCTTTTCCACAATCAACAAGTGCAATCGAAACACTGCTAACTTTTGGTGAAAATCCACCTGATAATGTAATTGATCCATTTGCTGTTGAATCTGCTGCAAATGAATTGAAGCTTAATGCTGTTGCAAGTGTTGCTAGCTTAATTAATTTCATTGTCTTCTCCTTAAATTTATAAATTAGTTTGAATCATTACTGATTTGAATCCTAATGGTAAGTTTTTGTGATTTGTCCAGTTCTCGTAGTCAATCCCGTATAGCGGAACGGCCGTAAGATTTAATACTTCTGGAAAGTCCAGTCCAGGGTATTGTTGCGCAAATTGTTTTCTTAAATTTCTTAGGTGTGATTTAAGACTAATTTCCGATAAAATTGTCTTACCTCCTGGCAGGAGGTGGTTTTTTATATTGGCCTTAAATAAGTGCAGTTCGTTATCTACAGTTACACCATGAGACTCAAACCCTGATATCGGATCAGTATAGATTAGATTCATCTCAAAGAATGTGTAAGCGTTTCCTTTATTTGCAAGTGCATAAGTAAGCTTATTCTTTTTCTTGTCAAATTTTAAGAATCTCAATTGTGGTGATACTTGAGCCTCTTTAGTTGAGTAATAAATTTCACCAACGATGAAGCTTGTTGCTCCACTCATATAATCAATTTTAAATCCGGCCTGAAAACTACCTGTCTTTAAGTCAGAGGCAATGTTAATTTGTAGTCCATAGTGCCTTGTCTCTCCAGGAGCTAAACTTTGTTCAATAGAAAAGCTTTCAATCCCTTTTTCATCTAAAAGTGACATATATGGCGCTAATGAATAACTTACATCTTGACCAATTCTATATGGAAGATAGCTATAACTACCATCTCTTGATTGGATAAGCTCTGTTTTGATAATAGTGTAGCGACAAATACTGTCACTAGTGTTTTTTACAACGATTTCTCTCTTCTTGTCTCCATCTTCAACATAATGTTTGATTGCAGGATGTGACTTTTTGCCATTATCGTCTTTTTGTAGAACGAGACAGGCCGAAGCTGAAAGGTTTGCACAAAGTAGAATGATAGTTAAAAATATTTTCATCTCTTATTGGCCTTAATTATTGTAGAAGAGGTTTCTAGTTCTTCTGATTTGTAGTTTTTCACCATTTTCATTTTCTAACTCAATATCAATAGTGATCTCGTTTTTTTGACTTAGCAATGAAATAAGATTTTTCAAGTCGATATTAATATCCCACATGCCAGAATATACTTCTTCGATTTCTATATCAACTTGATAGCCATCAAGTTCTACGGAAATATCTGAAAGAATTGTGTATTCAGTTTCAGATGAGTCTAATATTAATAAGGCGCTAAATTTAGGCGAACTAATTATACTGCTGTCAAACTCTGAAACAATAAGCTCCTGTGTCGGCAGAGTGTCTGCATTAATGATTTCGAACCCAAATGATATTGTCTGCATATTGTCTTTAGGTAGCTCTAATGTAACTTCTTTCTGGATCTCTTGGTAAATAGGAGAGTTTGCTGTCGCAATTAACTTGTAATTTCCGTTTTTAAGACGTGAGTAATTAATTCCATTTAAAGAACGGGCGCTTATTGGAATAATCTCTCCATTCTTATCTATTAATTGGTATGTGATATCTCCAATTAGAGTATCGAAGTCTTTTTCAAAACGTCCATTCTTGTTAATATCATTATAAGAGAAGACATTGATTGATGATATTTCCTTTAGTGCAAAGTCCACATGTACAGTTTGATTCTTTATGACCTTTGTCCCCTTATAGTATTGCGCTGACTCCAAAGACTTCGCAGTAACTTGTCGCTCAATAAGAGAGATGTGGTCAATATCTGGTTTAAGCTCATTAATGTTGTATTTGCCATTTTTGTCGGTTGTTGTGCTTCCTGTTACGCTATAAATATTAAGGCCTTCAACACCCGGCTCAAAGTCTTCACATAGGCCATTTAGGTTTCGATCAATACAGATTCGGCCAGCAATACTACCTGTGCGTTTTCCACCAAAAGCATCTTCGACACCTCTTGGCGTCTTTGCCCCAAAACGGTATTGAAAACGAATACCTATTTGATAATCGATATCATCATATTGATGATTATCTTCCGCTCTTGTATAAATTTCGAATGAATAATTACTGTCTGCTCCTGTTCGAATACCTGCTTCGATATAATCAAGATCAGTTTGTGTTTGTGTTACGTAATCGTTTCTTTGGCCTTCATCATGTCCAACTCTAACGTAGGCATCACCATTAAAGTGGTTATTGTTGATATTATAATTTACGCCTACACTAGTACGTGTACGATATGAGTCATCCCCATATGATTCATACTCAAAATGCGATCTTATTGTGAACTTTGGTGCTTTGTAGCTTAAATCAACAGATATGAAAGGCTCGTTAGTATAGTCTTGAATATTTGCATCTGTATAATTCTTGCTTGCAACACCAGCTCTCATTGCGGCATATAATTGCTTGTTCTGGTAGGCGAATGTGATGAACTTTCTTTGTTCACTTTCACTTGAGCTAGTTTGATCTTGGTAGTTAACACTGGCCGACAAGCCTCCTCCCATTGGAAAGCTTACACGAACATTATTAGAGCTGCGATGTGATCTACTCTGCTCATTTGTTTCGAAAGTGTCTTTGTTTAGTTCGTCATTTCTACTAAGTTCGAGAAGAACACCATCAAAATCGTAAGATAGAGAAGTATTATTATAGATAACTTCTTGAAAACGATCTCTTCTATAACCAGAAGTTACTGCAATAGGGAGGTTCTTTCTTACCATGTAACGAATAGCTGTACGGTAATCTTGTATTACTCCACGTTGAGGGTCATCGGAAACAGTTAGGGATGGTGCAAATGATAATTTATCATTAGGATTAAAATTTCCACGATAGCCAATTGAGCCAGATGTTTCACCAGAGTCTGTATTCTGGTTGATGATAACAAAAGTTCGTTGTCCTGGTTTTGGGTCATATTGAACCATGGCCGCTGTGTTAAATTCATCATTTTCGTCAACACCTACTAGCGTTCCAACTTTTAGGTTAGGCAATATATCTCTTGAATAGGCAACACCATCACGGGCCTCGTTACCAACATTTGTATCAACGTCTAGATCGACATTATTTCCAGCACTAAATCGCCAGCTATCACCATCAAAGTGGAATGTGCCACGTGCATCTTGTGCTTGTCCATTGACCATATTTGCTTGTACGTAGCTCGATAAAGAAACATAGTCTGATAGGGCCCCGTTAGAATTTAAGACTACTGAACTTAGATTTGAGTCTTTACCTTCCACACTCATGTAGTCATTAGTAATAGTTAGTGTTGTATCGAGGTAATTACCTTGTCTATCCTGGTTATTTGTTGAGCTAACAAATTTTACCTGGAATTTTTTTTGAAATTTTGTAATTGTTCCAACTTTTGCGCTCACTTCAAAGGCCGCATAAGTTGAAGTACTATTTTTAAAGTTAACTCTTACAGGAAGAAGCTTTACTTCATTTGCAGCAATGGTAATAGGGGAGCTGTTTACACTCACACTTACTTCAGGTGTTAAGTTTCTTATTGAGAAGTTATAAACTTCACTTGAGTTACCAGTATTTTTAACCTTTAAGTTAAGAGAGTGATTTTTCTTATTTGTTTCAATATTTTGATCAGCATCAAAAAAATCGAGATTATGTTTCTTGGCAACAACAAAGCTAATATTGTTTTCAATCTTTTCTTGTGTCTGTGTATTGGTAAAAACAATTTTCAATTCATGAATTGTTCCTGCATCAACAAAGCTTGGAGTGTATGTATAAAAAGTTAAATAAGTTAGATCGCCAGCAATTAGGTTTGCTTCTTCTGGGCCTTCGGCACGCCACTGCTGATTACTTTCAATTGTAATTTTATACGTGGCATTTGATACTGATTTTATCGGAAGAACTTGTATGGCAACTTCACCTGGAAGAACACTCTTGTCTGGAAGCATACTAATATCTAGTTCACTACCTAGTACTAGTAAATTGATGAAAAAAACGAATAGGGAAAGCGTAGTTTTTATCTTCTTCATAATGCTCACATCTTAACTTAAATAAGATGAAAATATTCATTGTTGAGCATTATTTATAACTATGTATGTCTTTTGTACATGAGTAAAATCAGTATTTTATAGGAACAAGTGTTAGGTAACCTAAACTTGTTTAGAGGAAGTATTCTGCAACTCCATAGAGTCCGTTTTGCTCAAATGGGAAGATGATTGAGTCATTAGTTGGATTGTAATCAAACTCCACACCACGACATGAAAGTTGAGGCATTGTCCAACTCAGGGCACCAAGATCAGTGTCAGTATCGATATTGTGAGCATATAGTCTGCTAGCATAGCAGTAGTAGAGATATTGCGTTCCGCCTCTTCTAGTGTAAACGAAACCGTCATCAATATTTCTAGCTGTATAGGCTATTTGCTCAACGTTTCCGTCTTTAAAGGCAATAATTCTGCGCTGAGCACCACGATACATCTTCGCTGTTACATACTTCGCATCAACACTATCGTAGTAGATATTTCTGTAATTATCCCAGTACTCATATTCACAAGTGCTACCAGAAGTTGGTGCAGTTCTTAGTTCTGTACAACCTTCTTCTGTACTATTGTATCCAAGAACACCCCAGACGTGTTCTTGTCTGTAGCTATCGGCCGAATCATATGCCTTAAGCATAAAGTCTTCGTATCTTAGGTCTGTTGAGTTATATCTCATTCTATTTAAGAATAGCTTACCATTGGCAAAACCAAGAGGTAGGGCCCTGTTTTGATCACCGGCAACATCAATGTCACTGCCAATTTTTCCATCAGAAGTCGGGTCATAATAAGCTGTACCACTTGTATTGCTAAAGACATCTTCCCACATACCTGTTGAGCGGTTAAGCATTGAAAAACGTCCATAGTGCCATTCTACACGGTCCATATAGATATTTCCCGTTGCACGATCAACTACGGTCCAATATGGGTTTCTTACTGGCTGTGTTGTTGCAGCTGCAGCAGTTGAAGCTGTGGCCACTGTACCATTACCTGCGATACTGTGAATATTCCCTTCGATAGTAAATTCTTTTAGATAGTAAGATGAAGTGTCATTTACAACAATCTTTCCGTTATTTAATCTTGTGACACGGCTAATATTACTAAAGCGGGCATTAACAGCATTTACGTTATCTCCGTAAGACTGACCTTGGCCAAAGATTGTAACAACTTTCCCTTCGTTATCTAGGGTTCTAATTTTACCGCGGTCACTGAAGTAAATTTTTCCATTCTTATCAACGAAAACCGAATAGATATCCATATTACATGCAGTGGCCAGAGTACCATCTGCACATTCTCCAAGCGTTCCTGAACCTAGGATTCTTGTGTATGTTCCATCAAAATTATTACGATTCATGTAACTTCTAGCTACTGTTACATATGAATTACCATCCATACCTGTATAGTTATAGTAGTGATACCAACGGTAGCTATTATCTAGTGGTGTAATAGATTGACCAGTTGTTGGATCAAAATAAATTCTTGCATAAGTATAGTCAGAAGTTGATCCATACATATCACAGCCTGGAAAATTCTTATGGTGATAGGCCGTTCCAGTGATTCCTTGAATCTGAGATGTCGCTTGATTAAATTTGATACCAGTATATCCAACTCGACACTTAGATAGGTCTTGAGATGCCTGCCAACCATTTCCTGTACCACCAAGATAGAATGATTCAACTTGCCCTGTTGCTGCTCTGTAGATACGCACTTTGAAGTTGCCGTCTGTTTCAATACTTTCTGATCTTTCAGCATTAAACCAGATATCACCATTTGGTAGTGGTGTGAATAACACAGCATTCGTACGGTAATCAGAGCTTGATAATCCTCGCATTTGAAGATCTAGTGGGTTTGCTACAGTGTCTGCAGTGCTAGAGCCACCACCAATAATCGTTTCAATTGTTGGGTTTTCAAGATTTAAGTCAACTCTTCTAATTCTGTTATAATCAAGGATTAATAGTCTCCCTTGATAATCAAGAGTGATTTTCATAGGGTAGCGTAGAGTTGCACTCTCGGCCGGCCCACCATCTCCAGTTGACGTTCCAGTTTTTGCAATGAAGAGTTTCTGCTTACCATCTGCAGGGTCAACTGTGATAATACCTCTTTTATAATCTGCAAAATAAATATTACCATCATCAGTAAAGACAAGAGTGTGGATATCAGAAGAGTCTCCAACGCGCTTGTTAAAGAATAGGGCCGATCTCGCATCCCCACCTAGACCTGCTTCAGTATTTCCTGCAATAATCTTAATACGATCAGCATTTAATGGAGTTGAAGTAAGCTGTGTACTAATACCTGAGATATTTGTTACCTTAACTCTGATCTTGTATGCAGTTGCCAGAGGTGAACCACCTGTCCACTTAAAACAACCTTCATTTGCAGCTAAAGTGATGCTAGGACAACCGTGATTAGTATGTGGTGAAATTCCTTGTGCTCCAGCAATTGCCGTAAATGTTTGTTCATCTTGTGTATAGAAAAGATTAATTGCCGTAGTCGAAAGACCAACAGCATCGTCTACCTTCCAACGAATATAAAGGTCAGTACCTGTTGGAACAGAGGATTCTGCTCTTGTTGGAGGAATTGATGATAAATCATTATTAGCAGCAGCTACGTCCCAAATTAGTGGAGGAGCATCTTTACTATATACAATTTGATCGTAGTCAGTACTTAGCACTTGTGTGTTTGATGAAATATTTCCAGCTTCATCTTTTACCCAAGCATAAACATCGTATAAAGCAGGCTCCCAACCAAGAAGATAAGAGTAGTCTGTTACAGTGATATTTTGTGCTGGAGTTATTCCAATCGAAGTCGAGTTCACTGCAATCCAACAAGCATCGTCACTTGCAGGTTGAGTCGTTGTATTTGATTGAAGACAAATATGAGTTAGGTAAACATTCGCATTTTGAGAACTAGCTGTTAACGAATATGGAATAAAGTTAGTTGGTGATGGATCCGCAACTCCTGCAGATATCGTATTTATAACAGGAAGGCCTGTTTCACGATACCAGTTACCTGAAACTGTTGTCGTATTAGAGGCAGCGTTCGTTTGAGCAAAATTATATGTATTGTTAACATCTGATGCAGTTGATGCTGTTGTCCATGACCATACACCTGAAGTACAAGTTGTTGTCGTCGTTTGTGCTCCAGTAATATTGATCGTTAATCCATTTTCACACGTTCCTGTGAATGTGGCAGTAGAACCATTATTTTTTATCGCGTTAACATCGATCGCTAGAGCAGGGAAATTAGAGTCTCTTGTCCAAGTATATGTTAGTGCTGATGTATTTCCTGCTGAGTCAGATTGTGTGAATGTGAATGCTCTCGTGGCATCTGTAGTGTAATTTGCCGATGTCCATGTCCAAGATGACGCTGAACAAGTAATACTTGCTGACTCTGTTCCAGAGATAGAGATAACATTTGTTCCTTCACAAATACCAGATACTGTTATGCTGTCTCTCAGAACTGTTTCTGATTGGTTTTCTCCGATCTCGATTTGGATTGGTGCTGTCGCATTAAATGCCGGAGCTGTAGCGTCACGTTGCCAAGAAAGAGATAGGGCCGGAGAAGATGTATTTCCTGCAGCATCAGTTTGAACTAAGTTATAAACAAATGTGCCATCTGTTGTTTTTGGTGAAGGTGTCCAGCTCCATGTCCCAGAAGAACAATTAAATGAAGTTGTTTCATCACCTGTAACATATATCGTATATGTTCCTTCACAAGTACCTGACCATGCGTTTGGTGTGTTAGCATTTGTAAAGTCTGGTGAGATACCAGCCGTTTTTGTAAGAATTGGAGCGACCTCATCACGTATGAAAGTTCTTGTAACAGAAGTCGAGTTACCTGCTGCATCGACTTGATTGATTGTTATATTCTTTGCTCCATCGTTGTCTGAGAAGTTTACTGTTTGTGAGAAAGTCCCCCCAGAACAAGCAATCGAAAATGCAGCTTGAATATCACCAGAGATATTAATATTTAATCCACTTTCACAATTTCCGTTAATCGTCGTACTTGATAAGTGGTAAGAGTTATTTGCTGGTGATGTATAACTTAGTGCTGGTGCAATAGAGTCAATCACAAATGCAGCTGACTCAACTGTTGCAGAGTTTCCAGCTAGGTCTGTAAATGAAACTCTAAACTTAGCGTTTGATGTATTAATAGATGGAACACTCCACGCTCTTGTAAAAGATTGTGAACTAATTGGTCCATTAATGGCCGCAGTTGTGCCAATTGAAGACCAACTACTTCCGTTGTAGAAATCTACTTGGAAGTTTTGTGCCGTCGATGTACTGGCATCAGTAGCGCTCCATGCAAGATTAATATTATTTCCGCCTTTTTGGATCGAAGGAGTTGTTAGTGAAAGACTTGGGTTAATTGTATCGTAGTAAACACTTATATTAGTTGATGATGTGGAAATATTTCCGTGTGGATCTTTTGACCAAGCTCTAAGTGTATGAAGTCCTTGAGTTGTGCTTGCAAGAGTATATGTTGTAGCATTTGCAACTGTTGAACATGCTACCCATGCATCACCAGCGGCCGGCTGGCTTCCTTCGTTAATGATCACAGAAGAAATATCGCTACAGCTACCTACTGTCATAGTATTTGCAGTTGAGTTCGTATAAGTCGCAGATGTAAGTGCAATAGTCGGCGCAGCTGAAGGTGTTTTATCTGTTACGTTAATCGTTACAGTTTCAACAGTGGCCGCATCAACAGTTCCATCATTTGCAATGAATGTGAATGTTTCGCTACCATGGAAATTAACATTACTAGTATATGTACATGTAAGATCAGTTCCATAACTACCTGTTGTGATACAATTTGAAAGTGTTCCATTAGATGGTGGCGTAACAATTTTATAAGTAAGAGCATCACCATCGACGTCTGTAGCATTGCTTAATGTAATTGCCAGTGCCGTATTATCATTTGTCGTAAATGACTGATCAGCTGCCATAACTGGTGCATCATTAATAGAGTTTACAATAATCGTAACTGTAGCAACTGTTGAATTAGCTGAGCCGTCATTTACTCTATATGTAAAAGTAGTTGTACCATTAAAGTTTGTTGCAGGCGTATAAGTACAGGCACGTGAAGTCCCTCCTGTGCAACTTAATGTTCCTGTCGCTGGGTCTGTAAGCTTGATATATGAAAGTGTGTCACCGTCAATATCTGAGCCAGCATTTAAGTTGAAGTTTAGTATTGTGTCTTCATTTGTTGAAACAGTTTGAGTTGCTGCAAGAGTTGGCACATCATTTACAGCGTTAATTGTAAGATTAACAGTTGAGCTTGTTGCTGAATCTAGTAGTCCATCATTTGCTAGATATGTAAATGAATCGGAACCATTGAAATTTGCATTTGGTGTATAAGTACATATGATATCAGTTCCGTAAGAGCCTGTTGTGATACAGTCTGTAATTGTACCATTTGTTGGAGAGTTTATTATTTTATAACTAATAGTCTGCGCTGGTAGGTCAACATCAGTAGCTCCATTTAAAGTTATACTAAATGGAGTATCTTCATTAGTTACTTCACTTTGATCTGCAATCATTACTGGCGCATCATTGATTGCATTAACTGTGATATTTACTGTAACAGTATTTGAGTCAAGTGTTCCGTCATTTGCTTTATAAGTAAATGAGTCACTTCCTTCAAAATTAAGACTTGGTGTATATGTACATGCTGTTGACGTTCCACCTGTACATGAAAGAGTTCCGTTTGTTGGATTTGATACAATAAGATATGAAAGCGCATCATTTTCAATATCAGTGGCCGCTGTTAGATTAAAGCTATGGGCCGTATCTTCATTTGTTGAAAATGACCAGTCTCCAGCAAGAGTAGGAGCATCGTTTACACTATTGATTGTTAATGAAACTGTCGCATTTGTTACAGCAACCCCAACACTATCAGTTGCAGTATAAGTAAATGAATCACTTCCATAGAAGTTTGCATTCGGTGTGTAAGTACACGAGATATCAGTTCCATAGCTGCCAGTTGTAATACAATTTGAAATAGTACCGTTTGTAGGAGAAGTAATGATCTTATAACTTAATGTCTGAGCTGGAAGATCAACATCTGTCGCACCATTAAGTGTGAAGTTTACAGCAGTATCTTCATTTGTTGAATGTGCTTGATCTGCTGCCATAACAGGTACATCATTAACTGCTGAAACGTTAATTGTAACTGTTGCAAGAGTCGAATCAAGTGCACCATCATTTACTTTATAGGTAAATGTCGTTGAACCATTAAAGTTTGAATCAGGTATGAATGTACAGGCCGTAGATGTACCACCTGTACAGCTAAGGCTCCCATTTGCTGGAGTTGAAACGATTATGTATGAAAGTGTATCCGCCTCAATATCTGAACCTGCAGTTAGGTTAAAGTTAAGTACTGTATCTTCATTTGTTGATACACTTTGAGTGGCCGCAAGAGTTGGAGCATCGTTTACAGGAGTGATTGTAATCGATACTGTTGAATCCGTTGCAGAGTCTGTTAGTGTGTCATTTGCTCTATATGTAAAAGAGTCACTTCCGTTGAAATTTGCTCCTGGCGTATAGTCACAAATAATATCAGTAGAGTACGTTGATGTATTAATACAGTTTGAAAGAGTACCATTTGCTGGAGCTGTAATTAGTTTATATTGAATTGTTTGTGCAGGGATATCAACATCCGTAGCACCTGAAAGAGTGAAGCTAAGAGTATTATCCTCTGCAATCGTTTCAGATTGGTTTCCGGCCATTACAGGAGCATCATTTTCTGAAGTAATGTTCACGGTAACTGTTGCTACTGATGAATCAAGTTGTCCATCATTTACTTTATATGTGAAAGTAGTTGATCCGTTATCATTTAGGTCTGGTGTATATGTACAATCTCTAGATGTACCACCAGTACAAGTTAAGGTACCTTTTGCAGGGTCTGAAACGATTATATATGAAAGTGTGTCTCCTTCAATATCTGCTCCAGCATTTAGAGTAAAGTTAAGTGCTGTATCTTCATTTGTACTAACTGTTTGAGTTAGAGCAAGTGTCGGAGCATCATTAATAGCGTTAATTGTTAGAGTTACCGTCGCAAAAGTGACTGCATCTGTGACAGTATCATTTGCAATATATGTAAATGAGTCTGATCCGTTGTAATTGGCATTTGGAGTATATGTACAGTCTCTATCATTGATATAAGTCGCAGTCGTTATACAATTTGATAGAGTACCGTTAGTAGGAGCTGACAAAAGTTTGTATGAGATTGTTTGGGCAGGAAGATCCACGTCTGTTGCAGTATTTAATGTGAAATTAATTGCAGTATCTTCATTAGTCGTCTCTGATTGATTTGCTCCCATTACTGGAGCATCATTTACTGTGTTAACAGTAATTGTCACAGTGGCCGTTGTTGAATCAAGCTCTCCGTCATCAACTTTATACGTAAATGTATCAGTTCCATAAAAGTTTAAATTTGGATTATAGCTACAAGCTGTCGATGTTCCCTGTGTACAATTAAGTACACCACTAGTCGTTGATGAAATAATAGTATAATTGAGAGGTGTTGCTTCAATATCACTTCCGGCCGCTAGATTGAAGTTTATGACTGTATCCTCATTTGTCGTTTCTGCTTGAGTAGCTGCAAGTGTAGGAGCATCGTTAACTGGAGTAATGGTTAGTGATACAGTTGCTACACCTGCAGAATCTAGAGACCCGTCATTTGCAATATAACTAAAGCTATCATTTCCATAAAAATTTGTATTTGGAGTATAATCACAAGTTAAATCATTTCCATATGTACCTGTTGTAATACAATTTGAAAGAGTTCCATTATTCGGAGAACTTACAATTTTATATGTAAGGGATGCTTGTGAATTATCAACATCCGTAGCCTGGTTAAGAGTGATTGCAAGTGTGTTATCTTCAGCTAAAGTCAGACTTTGATCTGCACCAATAACTGGCCTATCATTAACATTTGATACATTTAATGTCACAGTCGCTTCAGTTGAGTCTAGCTCTCCATCATTAACTTTATATTTAAAGGTATCAACACCTACAAAATCTGCGTTTGGTGTATACGTACATTCATTAGTTGTTCCTACACAAGTAAGTGTTCCGTTTGTTGGTAGTGAAGTTGTAATATAAGATAGACTTGGCGAGTCCACATCATCACCAGTTGTCAGAAAGAAGTTGTGAATTGTATCTTCTGTTACATTTACACTTTGGGATGCTACAAGAGTAGGAGCATCGTTAATTTGTTCTACATCGAGAGTATAGATAAATTGATGATGAGGAATTGCTGTGTTTACATTGTCGTCACCATCATTCTTCTTTCCAATTCTAACAATTATCTCAGCACTTGCTGCAGTATCAGCTGGTGGAGTGTAGCTCCATGTACTGGTATTTGAAACAGTCGCTCCATTAAGTATCCATTGATAGGCAACAGGATATGATGAATCCCAGTGAACTGCACTTGTTTTAAAGTCACTAGAAATTCCTTCTTTTAATGAAGTAGGTGTTTCAAGAGTTTTTAACTTCGGTGCAGCATCTTTTAAAATTGCAGCAGTTTCACCATTCGTTAATTCTGTGAAGATGTTGCTTGCCTCTGTATTATTCTCAAGCTCACTGTAAATTAAGTCATAGTCTATTGTTTGATTATCGATACTTGCTTCAATTAAAGCTTCTGTGCGATCGAGATAATCTGCAAGCTCTTTCGTTGGAGTATACTCAAAATCTGTATTCGTGATTTTTGCTAATAATGTTGAAACCGGAGTAATATCTTGTGGAGTAAAGTAACTAGTTACAACTTTTTCTAGCTCATCGCTACAACCAGATACTTTGACTTTGTAACGAGCAGGAGCTGTCAGATCGAGGGCCAACTTTTTTGCATCAAAATTAAAATAAGTTGAAGTGTTGATTCCTTCAAATGTAATCGGGTTATCTTCAAGGACTGTCATTGTCACAAGATCAAAAAGTTCTACCTTTGGATTGTCACAAGTTGTTGCTGCATAGGCATTATTAATGAATATACTTTTATTTGTTTGTGTTATTAGTCCTGATAGAGGAGGGATTCGCCCTTCAATGGCCGGAGTAACTATAACTGTATTGCTTGAACCAGTGTTTTGTTGCTTAGTATCTATTTCTTCATCATTATCTTCAATATCATTTGGAGGAGTTGGGATGGAGTAAACAATTTGTTTACTTTCTTCTTGCTTCTCTATTTTTTCAATTGCTTTTGCAGGCATCCTTTCAAATGTATTATTCGAATAATATGGCCTAGAGTAATCTGAATCGTTTAAGAATACTTGTGTTGAATTATTTTTCTTTTTATTAACAGCAAGTTTTGAGATTTGAAAATCTGCTCTTTTTTTACTCGGTTCAACTGCTTCGTCTACACTTTCTTGTGCAACTGAAGATGGACTTCTTTTACTGAACGTAGCTACATTTGAGTTTAGCCTTGCTTTAACTTTTGGTTTAACTAGTTCATATTCAATACCAATCTCTTTCGCAATCTCACTGTAGCTATTTGTCTTCGCTGTATCGTCTGCAAAGAAGATATAGCTAAAGCTAAATAGTGATGCCAGCGCTAGTCCGACGTAGAGTATTGGTTTTTTCAAAGTCCCTCACAACTTTCTTAATATTTAGTCGATGGTGAATAAAATTTGTTCTTAAATATTTTCGACTTAATATAATATTTCTTTAGTATTAAAGCATTTAATGAACAGATCACTAAATTCAGTTACTTATATCGGCTTTCTAAGGGGAATATTTAATTTTGTGGCAATTTTTTGTGGACTTTCAAAATTCTAAGATGAGATTTCAAGGCCTTATAAAGTTAATTAGTTAAACTAAATGCTTTTAGTTTCAAAAAATCTATAGAATTTCTTAAGGTTTTTACATAGATTTTGTTTGGGAAATAGAAAGGCCCAGATGAGACTGGGCCTTGAATATTTTTAAATATATAATTTTGACTTATTCAGCTGCAAAGTAGCCAATGTAATCTACCGAACATGTGTCTGGATCAACAGCAATTGCAGCATTAAACCAACCTGAGTGTTCAGAACCAATTGCAGAGTAGATAAGCTTATCTTCGTTGAATTGTGCTAGCTTATTTCCTCTTTCATTTAGAAGTTCGCTACCTTGAGTAAGGTACATTAGATACTTCACTTCTAGAGGGCGATCTGCTCTAATCTTTCTTTCAAGTTGCTTACTTACGGCATTGTCACAAGCGATTACGTTTGAGCTAATTGCTAGACATGAGATAAACGATAAAAGAGTAATTGCTAATTTCATAAAATGGCCTTTGTGTGGGTTACAGTTGGCCGCATCCTATCTAAATAGGGTGATATAGACAAGCTCTAGAGATTTTAAATGTAAAATTTGCTAAGAAATTAACAAGATCTTAATAATTCTCATTTGCGAACTTTAGTAGCTTCTGCTCATCAACGATCTCAATACTTCTGCCACTTTTAGTGATTAAACCTTGCGCCTCTAATTCACTTAAGATTCTTGTCACACTTTCAAAAGTTGATACCGCAAAGTCAGCGATCTCTTTTCTCGTCCAATTGTGTTCAGGATGCTTGAGTTTCAAGTAGACAAGTGCCTCAACAATTCTGGCCTTAGCTGATTTATCTGCCATTCCGGCCAGTCTTCTCTCTGCATTTCCTAGCTCTCTTGCGAGAATCTTTGTCATATTCTTCAAGAGGGCAGGGCTTTCAAGACATATATTATCACACTGCTTACGATCGATGAGCATAAGCTTAGCTTTCGTCAAGCTAACTGAGTTTGCATGATAAGGAGTTTCTAGAAAGTATGAACGATGGCCAAAGATTTCCCCTGGCCCGTAAACTCTTAGGAAGCTCTCTTTTCCATTTTCACTATTGTAGTAGAGACCAATAATGCCTTCTTCTACAATATAGAGATATTGTGGGAATTCTGACTCTCTGTATATAACTTCACCTTTTTGATATTGGCGATAAATAGGTTGTTCAATATTGTTTAAGATTTCCTTAATCATGTTTTTCCAAGTTTGATGGCGATCAATGTTAATTTATAATCATTATATATAATTAATTTAACTTTGAAAGTCTTAGAAGACTCTTAAGAAGTAATACAAAGTAACGATATTTAACAAAAAGGTGAGTATATGACTAACTTTACATGGCCGCTTGTGGGCGGAATTTTAATTGGAGTAGCTGCAGCATTTTTGCTCTATTTTAATGGGCGAGTTGCGGGTATTTCTGGAATATTTTTTAACTTCCATAAGAAGAATGATGGCGGGTTTTGGAGAGTTTTCTTCGTCCTCGGTCTGTTGGCAGGTGGACTGATCGTTAAGTTTGTTAATCCTGATTTCTTCTCTTACGCACTAGAGCTCTCATATCCTAAGGCAATTATCGCAGGATTATTTGTTGGAGCAGGAACACAACTTGGTTCTGGTTGTACAAGTGGTCACGGTGTGTGTGGATTATCACGTTTTTCTAAGCGCTCATTTGTTGCAACTTTAACTTTTATGGCCGTTGCAATAGCAGTTGTTTCTTTAGTGGGGTTACTATAATGAAAAAATTTACAAGTTTACTAGCTGGAATCATATTTGGAATTGGGCTTACTGTATCTGGTATGGTGAATCCGAAGAAAGTTATTGGCTTCCTTGATATCTTCTCTTTACAGGGAGGATGGGATGCTTCTCTTGCATTTGTAATGGGTGGAGCTGTTGTTATCGGTGTAATTGCAACCAAGCTAATTACAAAGCGTGGTGCACCAATCTGTGACACTCAATTTCATCTTCCGACAAATAAGATTGTTGATAAAAAGCTTGTTACAGGTGCCGCTTTATTTGGTATCGGTTGGGGGATTGCCGGGATTTGTCCTGGGCCAGCAATCGTAAACCTTATTAACTTATCAGCACCAATTATTGTCTTTGTTCTATCAATGGTGGCCGGTTCAATTCTTATACGTAAAGTAGTTAATTAGAAATTCTTTTTACTTTGCGAGTAAGGTAGTTTGTTGTGTCCTTATAAATACTAATCCATTCGTGAAATGCGACGAAAAAAGGATTATAGCTTTTTATAGGGACAGACCTGCCATATTTAATTTTTATCGATTCTTCCTCTTTTTGAAAACTTCCAAATAGACGATCAAAAATAATCAATATTCCACCAAAGTTTTTATTCTTATAGATATCGTTTCTACCATGATGAACTCTGTGGTGACTTGGTGTATTGAAAAGATACTCGATAAAGTTAGGAAGTTTTCGTATGACTTCTGTGTGTAGCCAATATTGATAGAATAGATTTAACGATAGAATTCCGAAAATTTCATCTGCTCTTATTCCAATCAATAATAAAGGAGATAGGAATATTATTTGCCCTGGAATAACTGCGCCCCAGCCTAGTCTTAAAGCTGCTGTTACTTGCATTACATTAGGAGTGTGATGTACAGAATGGCTTGCCCATAGAAGCCTTACTTGATGTGCTGTACGATGAAAAACATAATATGCGAAATCGACCAAGATAAAAACTAAGATTAGCCTTACTAAAGCAGGCATTTGAAAATCAAAGAATTTATACTTTTCTATATGTGATGCAATTAAAAATAGAAGAGGACTACCGATGAATTTTGTTAATAGTGAACCCGACATAACAATGAGAGAACATTTGGCCTCTTTCTTATATTCATCATTGTAGTCAATTATCTTTCTTCTTTCGATCACATATAATGTTGATAGGTATATCGTTAAAATGATTATTTGGTTTGCACTGATATTATTCATTTAATAATGTCCTCATTTTTCATCAAAGAAATCACTTGTGAGGTTGGCCACATACTTTCTATCTTGAATATGACAGAAGTGATCCGTATTTTTTATTTTATGAATTGAAAGGTTGTCATTAATTGATATTAGGTCTTGTATATTTGAGTAAGGTGTAAAGATATCATATTCACCCGTAAAACAGAGGGTCTTGCAGGTTGGTACTTTGAGCTCTTTCGTTTTATTTTTTAGAGTGTAACAACTAAGTAATTGTCTTTTAAAATCATCTTCGTTTAACTTGCTAAGTGTATAGCTAAGTAACTTTCTAACGAAAAAAAAGTTTTTTATATTACTCTTCTCTCCATGGTTTAATAAGGTTTCCAGAGTTTGATTCTTTAAAACTTCTTTATCATTAATAAATGAACTATTAATGATATTATCGATATATTCGTGACCTCGTTGGCTTATTGGCCCAAATGCTGCTAGAACACATTTTTTGATATTCAATTTCGATTGAGTAATGGAGTTTGCGTAAATCCCACCAAAGCTCGAACAGATTAGGTTAATATTCTTATAACCAAGATCGGAAAGGATATCTGATATTCTCTTGGTAACTTCATCTATATCGATTTGTTTATTAGTAAAATACTTATCTGGTATTTTCGAAAATTCAAATATGATTGTATTTTGCTTCTTTGTGAATTCTTTTAAAGCTGATTCAATATTTTTGATATTTTGGAGAGCTCCTCCTATATACAAAACAGGAGTCGAGTTATCAGCTTGTGTTTTCTCAATAAATGCAAATTTGTATTCACTACCATCATTAAAATTGAAGGTTTCAATATTCATGGCCCATCCGTAAAAAGTAAATTTTTATCAATATTTATTATTAACTATTGTCTAATGTCAAGTATTTATATTTAATTTGGGACTGTGTAAAGGGGAGGTCGTTGAATAAAATATATTGTTTTAATATAGTAAAATTAGCTTGCTTGAATTATGATGATCTTAAGAAAATTTATGGAATATTCACTCTCTGATCTAAATGTAATTATATATGTAGCTTTTACTCTTTTAGCTGCTCTGTACTATCTTGCATTAAGCTTTCATGCTTTACGAGTTAAGCTAATTTTTAAATCGACTTTGCCAATTGAAAGAATGCCTTTTTATCAAGGGATGATTTGTTTTCTTATTACTTCTTTGGTTTTTGTTCCCATGTATTCTGATTATAAGATTGGAGTTACTCTTCTTATTTTCTTCTTCATTTTTCTTGCTCGTCTAGATTTGTGGAGTATCTTAAGCAATATTCTAAAAGAACATAGTCTACTTATAACGATGTATAAGATAGTGGTTTACTTGGCCCTTTTTATTTTTGGGATTCATTTCTTTCTGTATTTAATTGAGGGCAGTGGTGCATGTTGTATAAGTGATGATGTACTTTCAAAGACAACTAATGAGCTCACAAAATTAATCATGCCATTTAATATGAGTAAACTCTTAACAGCATCTTATCGTGTCGTCGCTTTTTTGAGTTTATTAGTCTATATTCGCTTTGCTTATCTTGCATACAAAAAAGCCGACAAATTCTTACTTGTCGGCCTTTGTGTCAATATCATTTATTATTCGTATTTCTTTTTAAACTTTATTGTTTTTCACAAGTACTGGATTCCAATTTTTTATCTCGCTGATCTTATAATTTACCTCGCACTCATAAAATTCAGCAGAAAGAAATTGAGCTAGTTACACTTTCCAAGTTCAAAGTTAATTGTTCCGTATCCGTTTATGCAAGCCGAGCAGGTCATATATGCCTTAACCTGATCACCGGGAGCTATCGAAATATTTACATTTCCACCAGGGAAACCAATTCCTGCACCCGTTGGAGTGTTATTTAAGACAACATCAAAGTTAGCACTTGAGACATCCCCAGAATTCAATTGAATATAAACATTCTCAATACACCAGTACTGTGAGGAATTAAAGCCTTCCACATCTGTTGCACTTGTCCCAACTTGATTTTGAATTCCAAAATACCAAGTTAAGGTTGTGTCAGCATTGAAGAATTCAAAAGAGAGTACGGCCCTATTATCATTTTCAAAAAGGTAGGCATTACCATCAGCATCTGTTTTAAAACATGATGATAAACTAAAAAGTAGTGTAATTAATAATAGCGCTCTCATTAAAACTCCATTTCATATAAGACGCTAAAGTCTTTATTTTTAACGATAATATCTTGTGCAATAAATTCGCGGTGTAAGAAATTAAATAAGAGGGCAGTTGACTTCGAAAGATGTCTTCTCGCTCCTAGTTCAAAACCTTTTCCAGAGTAGATGGCAATATTTGGATGATGAGTATCAACAATATATGAGCGGTAATTTGTTAGGAATGTCCAATTATCACTGTAGTCATATTCAGCACCAAATTTAAGGTAAGGTGCAAATTGTGTTCTTTGATCCATTACTGGAGTTAGGCTCGTTTCAAATCGTGCAACTAGAAACATTTCGTCATTCATAAAATAACCTGCTGTAAGTCTGAAGCGATTATTTAATCGGTAATAAGCTTGAATTCCTAGCTCAAATGTCAGAATATCATCATCCATTTCTTCTGGTTCTAGTTTATCTCGATCCATGAAATAGGCATGAATTCCAAAGATGTAATCAAGGTATAGTTGTTGATTTAAAACATGACGGTAATGTCCAATAATATCAGCACCAAGTCCGATATAATTGTCATCATCACTTCCATTCATATTTCCCATCGTCGCATAATTCATTTGCTTGGCACTAATTCCTGTTTTAAGTCCCCAAGAATTTTGCATACCTGCTAATTTGGCAGCACCTGTATAAGGGCGGTGGTCTACAACTTCATGACCTTGAACTTCTTTGTATTCAATTTTGTCATTAAGTTTTTTGACAACTTCTTTTGTCTCATCATCTTGCTTAGTTGCAACAAAGCCTTTCTTTTTGTCTAGCTCGATTCCATTGGCAGCAACAAATTGCCCTGTGTTCTTATCAACACTCCCAACATCAAGTGACTCGTCTTGGATCGCTGGAATAAAAATCGCAGAATCAAGATCGACGATAGCACCATTTTTTGGAACTTCGTCTTCTTCAACATCCTTGCCATAAAGATCTGTGATCTGTTTCTTACTAAGATCCTCTGTCGTTGCTTTTTGGATATCGCTTCTTTTCACACTTTCTAAATTCTCATTCTTTTCAAGTGCTATAAGCTGGCTTGGGTTAACTTTTTGTGGTGGAGTTTCGTCATATAGGTGTGCATATGTTGTTGATGCAGTCCCTTTTTTAACAATCGTAACATCATCGCGGTCAAGATTGTCTCTAACGGTTTTTTCAGGATCAATACTCTCACTATTAATTTTCTTAACAGCTACTTCTCCCTCAAGAGTGACAACAGAAGTTGCTTGGTTTTCTTGGCTGACGACTGTAACAAACTCAGTTCCTCGAACACCTAAGGCCATTGTTTTTGTTTTGATATAGACTTTATTAAATGCACTATGGCCCTTAGACTTTTTGGCCGGAACAATCTTAGATCGCATCTTTCCGTTTAGAACCTGAATAATACTTCCTGATTTCTTTTCCACTTTTGTGAGTTCGATTTTAGAATTTGGCCCAACAACAATATAACTTCCGTCATCTAGGATCTCAATTTTCACAAATGAGCGAAGTCTGGTTACAATAGAAGTATTTTCTTTTAGTAATTGTCCTTTCTTGATCCAAGTTGCTTGCATGGCACCAGGTGGAAGTTGTGAAACTTCTCCTCGTATATTTACAACTTTTGCAAAGGCGGCAATTGCATTGGATTGAATAAAACTCAAAGAAATTAAGAGAAATGATATTTTAATTAGATTCATAAAAGTAAACATCCGTGTTTAATTAATTTATCTAATTATAAATAAAAAACAGATGAATGTTTACTTTTTTTTACTTTCTTTAAACAGATTCAGATGCAGTCTGTAGATAATTTTGTAAACCAATTTTATCAATTAGTGAAAGTTGAGTTTCTAGCCAATCGATATGATCATTTTCAGTATCTGAAAGTAGTCCCAATAGTAGGTCTCTTGAAACATAGTCATTAACAGACTCACAGAGGGCGATTGCCTTTCTAAGTAATTTACTATTTTCAACTTCATACTGAAGCTCATCAGATAATAATTGCTTCACATCACGACTTGGCTTGTATGGAAGACGCGTTCCTAACTCAGGTAGGCCCTCTAAGAAGATAATTCTTTCAATTAGCTTGGTTGCGTGAATTGTTTCATCATCTTTTTCATGATCAATGCGCTCATATAATTTAGTCAGTCCCATGTCTTGAAAAAGGCGTGAATGAAGGAAATAGAGATCAATGGCCGATAGCTCTTGTGTTAGTAACTCATTAAAAATAGTGATAACTTCTTGATTTCCTTTCATTTTTTCTCCTTTTATAAAGCATACATGAAAGCGGTTCTTTTTTAAATACAATAATAGTTGAGTAATACGCTAAAGTTATTCTTAAGATTATCCGATAATTTTACTACGTGATTAGGACGTAGGAGGAATTATGAAAAAGTTAATGGCCATGGCCGTATTAGGGCTTACGCTCGCTTCTTGTGGGACATCCCCCCAGCGAGACATTGCATCGGTAGAGGGTGCTTGCTCACTACAAAAGCATCCAGCTAAGAATCATTATCGTATCTTGATAAACGATAAACCTCATAGCCAGTTTTGGTATACAAAAGGTGATGCGCTTAAGATTCAAGACTCATTTTCTAAAAAAGGAATGTGTGAAAACTAAGATTTAATTATTTAGGGAGAGAAATAAAAAGGCCCGCGGATGCGGGCCTTCTTTTGTATTGAAATATTGAATTATCAGTTCTACTTGATTGCTTCACGAATCTTAGAAGATAGCCAGTCCATGATCCAAACAATCGCTGCAATAACGATTACTAGAAGACCAACTTCATTCCATTTCGCTAGACCTTGGTACTGCATTAGCATTGTACCAATACCACCACCACCAACTAGACCAATTACTGTGGCCATACGTACGTTGATGTCCCAACGGTAGATTGAGAAAGATAGGTATGGAAGAACGATTTGTGGAACAACACCAAACCAGATTACTTGAACTGGGTGTGCACCTGTTGCCATCATTGCTTCAATCGGTCCATTAGAAACGTTTTCAATTTGCTCAGAGTATAGCTTCGAAAGTGAAGATACAGAGTGAAGACAAAGTGCCATCATACCAGCGAAAGGTCCAATACCAACCCATACAGAGAAGATAATCGCCCATACTAGTGGCTCAATTGAGCGTGAAACGTTTAGAAAGAATCTAACAACAGAGTAAATTGTCATTGTTAGACGAGATCCATTCATTAGGTTTCTAGCTGCAAAGAACGCTAGAACAAATGCAATTGGAAGTGCTACGGCCGTTGCAATGAAGGCCATGTAGATCGTTTCAATTGCTGCAAAAAGAGCTTCTTCAAAAATTGCAAAGTTAGGTGTTAAAAGAGCTGTAAAGATTCTCTTAGCACCAGTCATTCCTGATTCAGAAAGGAATTCATAAATTGAAATTTGTGAAACATAAATACTAGCAATAAATGTTAGTGCTACTGTTGCAATAAGTACGAATGAGAATGGCTCTTTCATAAATAGAGTATTCTCATCTCTTTTCATAATACCAGTTAATCCGCGTCCAAGAGACATTTTAGTTGTGTAAAGAGCTGCTGCTACTACAAAACCTGCTCCAAGAGCGATTAGTGGTTGGTTCCAAGAAAAGTCTGGGTAACGTAGACCAAGAATTAGTCTCTCCCATACGATCTTCCATGAAACAAGAATCATGTATGACCAAAGAAGAAAATCGATTAAGAAAGAAAAGAAATTCATCTTAACTTTGTATGATGTGTACTCTTCTCTTGGTTTTGGTAAGTTATTAACTTGCGTATCTGCCGTTTGAGTCGTCGTTGTCATTATTTAATCCTATATCCAAAAAACTTAGTTAATTGTTACTTCTACAGCGTCTTCGCCATAAATTGTCTGGAACCATTCTTCGTTAATATCAAGTGGTTGACCTTCATAGATCAGCTTTCCACCTTTTAGAGCTACTACGCGTGATGCGTATTCTCTAACAAGTGATAAGAAGTGAAGGTTACAGATAACTGTAACACCAAGTTCTTCGTTAACTTTTTTAAGGTATTGCATAACAGAGTGAGAAGTTGCAGGGTCAAGAGACGCAACTGGCTCATCAGCAAGAAGAACCTTAGGGTTTTGCATAAGAGCGCGAGCAATAGCTACACGTTGTTGCTGACCACCTGAAAGATTGTCTGCACGTACGTTTTCTTTACCTTCAAGACCAACAATCTTGATGTATTCCATTGCTTTTTTCTTATCTTCTTCAGAGTAGATACCAAGTACCGACTTGATAACTCCTGTTCTTGCAAGTGTTCCAGAAAGAACGTTAGTCATAACAGTTCTTCTTGGGATTAAGTTAAAGTGTTGGAAGATCATCCCGATGTGTGAGCGTGCAGTTCTCATTGCACTACCCTTAAGTTTAGTGATGTCTTGTCCTTCGAAGATGATCTCTCCACTAGTAACGTCGTGAAGACGATTCATACATCTTAGCATTGTCGATTTCCCAGAACCTGATAGACCGATAATTACTAGGAACTCGCCTTTGTTAACGTTGAAGCTAACGTTGTTTAGGGCGTGGCATCCGTTCGGATAAACTTTGTTAACATTTTTAACTTCTAGAATCATTTTTATTCTCTCTTTATTTAATAAAGTAAAAAACTACTATTTCTTGTTAAGTTGTTCTTCAAGATTGATATTTAGTGTTTTAATTACGTTTCTTAGTCCATCGTAATCTGCATCAGTTGTATCAACTAGGCCACCTACACTGTAAATATTTTCGAATACATCTTTTCCATCTGGAGTAGCGATGTATTTCTTAACTGCAGCAATAAAGCTTGCTGTTACGTCAGCTGGTAGATCTTTTCTAAATACGAATGGATCGTTAGGAATTTTTTCAGTGATTTGAACGATTTTTACTTTATCTTCAACATCTGGGAATTGAGTTTTTACGCGTGAACGAGCGTCACGGATTGTTCCATCTTCTGAAGGAGCAGAGTAGTAAG
Organism: Halobacteriovorax sp. RT-2-6; assembly: GCF_047085025.1. Taxonomy (NCBI): domain Bacteria; kingdom Pseudomonadati; phylum Bdellovibrionota; class Bacteriovoracia; order Bacteriovoracales; family Halobacteriovoraceae; genus Halobacteriovorax; species Halobacteriovorax sp. RT-2-6. Next base: position 488,939 of record NZ_JBKIYH010000001.1, on the reverse strand, counting down.
TTGCACCAGCATCTACTTGTCTTTGGTATACCATTGTTACAACGTTGTCGTGCTTAATAGCAAAAGTTGTGTTTCCTGGTTTTACATTGTTTTCCATCATAATTTTTAGTGGGAACATGTATCCTGAAGTTGATGAAGGGTCAGTGTATGCAAATTTCTTACCTTCAAGATCTTTAATTGAGTTAATTCCACTGTCTACGTGAGCAATGATTTGCCCTTGGTAGTAGTCGTGTCCATAACGAAGAACTTTTAGCTTTGCACTTGCACCATATTTTTCATTTGCCATTAGGTAACCGAAAGAGTTCATAACAGCAATATCAGCTCTTTTTGAACCAAAAGATTCAACAACTGAGATATAGTTTGTTGGAATACCTGTCTTGAAGTAAAGACCAGTTTCTTTCTCTAAGAATTTGATAAAGTGAACTGAATTCGACGCAATAGTGTCTGCATCAACTGATGGTGTAAAGTAAAGTTTAACAGGATTATCTTTACTTCCTAGTTTCATATCTCTCTTACAAGAGATCCCTGTCGTTATTGCTAGTACAATGCTCATTACCGCAACAATTGTGTGTTTCATTTGTTGTTCTCCTCGTATATTGAATCCTAATATATAGAAATCTAAAAAAATCTAACATTTTGAAATTACGCTCTTTTAGCATGAATAAGACAGTTTTTTAATGTCAACCTAATCACAATTATAATTATCTTTAAAAACTGAATAATTTCAGTAATTTATCTTAGGTAGTTTTTATAATATTTAGTCTTTGTCTAATTTAAACAAGGTTATAATAAGAACATGGCGTTAAATATCAAAAAACTCGAAAATCCTGTGCGTCCAACTGATCAAATAAGCTCAGATCAGACACGTGTGAAGCGGCTTCATAAAGGTTGTGATGGATCAAAAAATTTTGATGAGAGCAATAATGATAGTAAGCGTATGTCATTGATAAAAAGCTTTGTAGAGGAGCTCTACGAACGCAAACGCTCTGTGAAAAAGAAGCTAAAAGACAAAAAAGAGAAGATGAATGAGGCCATCAGAAGGCTAAATATTCTCTAATTTCTTTGTGCGCCACTACAGTCCTGATGTCGGGCAGAAATCAAGGTGGTTTGGCCTTAGTAAAGTTGTTTTCTTTAGGGCCTGGTGTGGGAATTTTCCAAGTTTTGATTCCGTAAAAATCACTCTTTTAAGCTCTTTTGGGCCATCGATTAAATGAATTTTTTCGTCCATAAGGATCTGCAGCCTTTGCATTAGTATAAGTGCTAAATCTCTATGGTAGTCATCTAAGGATGGATATAATTTTATCAAATTTTGTAGAATGTATTGTTGTGTTTCTTTATGCGACTCAAAAATATACTGGCAGGCCATAAAAGTAAGTTCAAGCTTTGAGATAAGCTTCTTTTGATTTCCATTCCCTGACATCTTTTTGGCAAAAACAATGGCCAGTTGCAATTGATGATAACACTCTTCCGAAAGATTATTGTTAAAAGCTACTTGCGCGTTGTTGAGGTAGTTTTTTATCGTAAATATTTCTTTAAAAAATTTCGTCACTTTTTGTTTCTTTGAGACAACTGAGAAAGTCGATTTAAAGAGATCACAGTAGTGAATTTGCTTTATTTCAAATTTCTTTGAATCAAAAATTGAAAGATAAATATCACCTGAATTAATCGTTAAGGCCGAGATTGTCGTCGGCCAATGTTTCTTCTTATATGTATCAAGATGGTATTTAAAATAATCTTTTTCAGTCCTTTCTTTGCCGTCATAAACATGAACTTCTTGGCCATCAATAGCAACAACTCGGTAATTACCACCAGCATCCTTTATATGGAACTCCCAGTGGAAAACAAGCTCTTGTTCTTTTAAGAATTTTACGGCCTCATTAATATCGTTGAAACCTAATAAAACAACTAGGGCCAAGTAGCTTGCGCTCATTCCCTTATAGTTGATCTTTAATGCATCTCTTTGCACTAGTTGGACACTTAATCCCGCTTCATTAACACCACCATATGTTGCAAAAGGCGACATTAGGTTTTGAATAACGATGGCCTCAAGGTTTTGTCCGGACTTGAAATGAACAAATCTAATTTTGTCATTGAAAGTCTCTTGGATTGGAGTATTGATTAACTCAATTGGAGAGTTCGCTTCTAAGTGATAATCTTTTATCCCTTCAAAGACAGCACTTGGGTTATTTAAGTACTCATGCATAAAGCTTAAATAAAGTGCGTCTTTTGGACTGATACCTAGGCCTTGAGCGTAGCTAGTTATTAGCTTATGATACGACTTTCTATAGTATTCATCCGAATGGTCTTTTAAAAAAGTACTTTGGTGGGCAAATACCTGACTAAAGAGTTTATGAATTGCGCCTTTTAAAATATTTGGCCCAAAATATGAGCTTTCTCTCAAATTACTCCAGGCAAGTTTTACATCTTCCTTATCGAGGGCGGCCAATTGGTAAATTGATTCCTCTAAATTGTCGAAGAGTTCTATGTATAGTGGAGAATTTTCTTTAAATGGAGCGCTCATGTCTAATATTTTAAGTTCACTTGTTAATCCTAGCAATCAAACTTTTATTGCCGTATGCGTTGCCTTGTCTGGTCTTAGAGTGGCCATTGAGTTAACTAGATTCTCACCGGCCAACTGGCCTATTTCAAAACAATTTTCTAAAAACTTTGGTGAAGATTTCACTCAAAGGTTTCATAAAGTAGGTCTATATATTTGTATTGGACAAATTATTCTGTGGGCCCCTGAGCTTCTATTTGCTTCTTAGTCTCACTTTCATTTGCTAGAAGATTTCCATCATATAACTCAATCTTTCCATGGTAAGAGTTGAACGGAGCGCGAATATTTAGCTGCGATTCATTGCCTTTTTTTCTAATGTAAATCTTCACTTCTTTATCAAGCCCATGGTGTTTTACATTATCCTTGATTTGAAAAATCTTATTTAAGAAAAGTCCGTTTTGACGTGCTGTAACTTTAAAGTCTTCCACTCTTTTTAGCTCATTCCAAAGCTGTCTCGGCTCAACTCGGCCGGATAACAGCTCAGAGAATGTTAGATAAATTAATGGGTCTGACTCAAAATTATCTCCCATTAAAACAACAGAAGATGGAATATCTGTCATGTTAACGATATCGAGTAAGTGGCCTAGCTTATAAATTCCTTGAGTCTTGATATCTTTTGGAGTTAGATCATTTTCTAATATAGAAAGAATGCGGCGATAATCTTTTAGAAAGATACCGGCCGTGAAAATTTCATTAGCGTATAGCCAGTCACGAATTGCATCTTCATAAAAGTGTGGAGATGCTGAAAGAATAAATGGGTGATATCCCATTTCAATATATGACTTAAGAAGTTTCACTGAATTATCTAATGTTGGATAATTCTTTAAAGGACTTGTTAATGAGTCATAGATTTCACTTGGCTTCGAGTATTTTGTTTCAACAAGCGTCTTATCAAAGTCACAGATAATAATTTTTCGATTATCTGTAATCTTTAATGGGATGAAGGTCCCAAGATGTAACTCAAGCCCTGGGTATTTAGAAATTTCGTAGGCTTCAATCTTTGCCAAGCAATCCTTGCAATCTCTAGGAAGAGGTATCTTGGCAAGCAGGCCTCCATATGAATCTGTTTCTAAGTTCTTTGTGAAGAGTTCTTTGTTATTTTGATCTAAGGCCACAACCTTAATTTCGAACTCATATGCCCTAAGTAATTTATAAGCTTGAATAGGAAAACGCGCTTCAAATTTTTCAAAGTCCTTATTCTTCGAATACAAATTTTCACTCATTGTGAAGTCTGCCTTGAGATTAAGGTAGTTATTCGTCTGAATAGCTAAAAAATTTACGGCCTTGGCCCTTTTCAACTGATAAATCCTTGTTAAAATAGACTTTAGTTTATTTTATTCCACAAGAGGTTATATGTATATTGAATTCATTGGAGAGCAACCAGTTTATATTTCGATGGGCATCAAAGTTGTTTGCTCAATCTTTCTAGGTGGCTTTATCGGATATGACCGTGAACAGAAGATGAAATCTGCTGGGATAAAGACGAATATGTTGATCTGTCTAGGGGCAGCAACATATACATCTCTTAGTGTTCTGACCATGAGTGAGCATATGGGCACGGTGGCCGATCCCAATCGGATGGCCGCGCAAATTGTAAGTGGTATCGGTTTCTTGGGTGCAGGGGCCATTATACAAGGCCGTGGTAATGTTGTAGGGATGACGACTGCAGCTACTGTATGGGTTGTTGCTGCTATTGGGATGACTGTTGGATTTGGTTATCCTGTGATTGCTAGTTTGATTACAATTTCACTTTTTGCAGTTCTGCGTCTTATTAACCCAGTTTATCGTATGCTTGAGTCTGAGAAGGCCAAGCAAAACTTCTATATTGAAGTGCTTTCAAATGGTCGAATTCGTGGACATGTTAAGGAGATTCTATACTCAAGAGTTGAGGATATTGAAATTGTAAGTGAAGAAGTTCTTGATGCTGTATCAGACGAAAGACTTCTAACTTTAAATGTACAGCTTCACCCTCGTTGGGTTGCTCCGATTAAGCGTGAAATTAAAACGCTCATTCGTGTGAATAAGGTTGAGTTTCACCAAAGAGATCGTGATATTTTATAAGAATTATCTTTTTGCAATACGATAGGTAAGAGTCGAAGTTTCAAGATCGTAATTTCGACTTACCTTAGTTCCATCGAGAATTTCTGGTACATCAAATTGTCTAACTAAACTCTCTGAACGTTTTGACTTGAAAGTGTTTCCATTTTCTTCAACACGCTGATCGAATTTTCTATTCTGTGTAACTGTAATGCCACGCTCTTGAGCATTGATATGAATAGTTTCTTCTTCGTGTTTAGGCACTTCAATAGAGAAGTAGTAAAAGTTCTGATCACTTTTAATGTTAGGCTCTAGCTTTGTAATATTGTAAAAGCTATCTTGGCCTTTTTCTTGGATCGTTTCCTTGGCCTTTGTATAATAACTCTTAAGAGCATTTAACTCTTCATCTATTTTTGTTTTAAGGCGCCCCATTAGGCCTTGGTGTTCCTTTTGAAGATCCGCATACTTTTTTTCGAAGGCATCTTTTCTGCTTTTTACAGTATCCTCGTGGAATGCTTTTTGGCTTTTTAGCTCATTTTGTTGAAAAACATCTGTTTGAGTTAGCTTGAAATGGTGATCGCTTTTTAGCTTAGACATCTCTTTGCGTTGCTCTCTTTCAAGGTCTTTAACGGTTGTCGAATTTTCTTTTGATAATTTATCAACACGTTGATCGAATTGTTTATTAATTCGTTGAATAAAGCCATCATTTCTAACGGAAATTTCATTGGCGAGATTCTTGGCCTTTGCTGTCTCGTCAATAATGAACTCTTCATTGTCGTACTTAACCTTTTGGGCCAATTCGTTGACAGTATTTGATGTATCCTCAAGATCGTCACGACCTCTTTGATGGACATATTCTAATTGTTGCTGATAGTTGTCTCTAATGGCAGCAATATTGGCATCTGTTTGAAGTTTTGTATGCTTTTCTTGCTTTGCAAATTGTTGACCAGTTTTTTCAAGACTATTTTTTATTTCATTAAGCCTGGCCTCTTTATGATTAAGTGATTCAATGATAGCTACTTGGTTTTGATCACGTACTGAATCTAGTTTTTCTTCTCCGATAATTCTTTGATCACTTGCCATCTGATTATAGTTTTTACGGATTGATTCAATTTCTTGTTTTTTATCCTTAATAAGGCGTTCGCGCTCATTTTTAAGCTTTAAGTTCTGCTTACTAAATTGGTTGCTATCTTCAATTCTCATAGTGCGCCGTTATTTCCTTGCTCTTGTGCTTCTTCTGGATTTGTTACATCCATTAGCTTGGCAAGCGGTGCTGCACAAACTGGATCGCCACCAGTATGACCTTTACACATCCAAGTGTTAAGGAGGTTGACGCGAATAGAGCGATTGCCTCCGTGGTACTTTACATATGAATTTGGATCAAGTGTTGAAGTAATGATCACACTCGCTGGCCCTCTCGGATTTAGACGTGAAGAGACCATGTACTGATAGACTCGGTATTCAGCATTAGCGCTTAGAGCGATTGTTGCAATGATTAATAGCTTATTGAAGCTGTGGGTTAGCATCTAAGATCTTTCCTTCTACCATTTCAACTAATGCACGAGCGACGATGTATTGGTCAATCTCATCAAATGTTGAAAAGAGAACGCGTTGTTTTTCTAGGTTATTATGTGATGAAATTTTCTTAAGCAGGGACTTTGCTTTAAGGCGTTGAGCTTTTGTCATTCGAATCTCTTCGAAATCACTTCCCATTGCAATATCTTCAAATAATGGGAAATATCCATTTGCACCAAAGTCGATTAATCTCTTAATTGAATCATAGCGTTTTAAAAATCCTAACTCGATCAACTCATTCCTCCTGAATTTCGCTTTGAAATTTTTCGTGAAAATCTCTAGAGTTATTTTATAAATTTTAGAGACTATTTGGCAGACGGCATACATTTCCTTTGATGCTATACGTATTTTCAGGTTAATTTATGAACGCGCTCGGGCAAGTTACTGTTATTTTTAAAGTACTTGATGCTTGCGGTAGGTTATGCACGCATTGAAATTAAGAAAATATAAAGATACAATTAAGTAGACGCTAAGAAGGCGTTAAATTTTCAATGAACAAGGAATGTTTTTGATGAATATCTTAACAGCTGCAACCCTGGCAATTTTATTCAACTTTTCTGCTCTCGCATTGGTGGACTATTCACCAAAGTCATCATCTAGTAATGGTGGCTCTTATAATCCTGTGACAACAAGACCTAGTGCTCCTGCTAGAAGTGAAAGAAGTGTTTCTCGTGCACAAACATCTAGCTCTAGCTCTGATTTTTGGGCCTTTTTACCAGAGTATTATGATTTCTCTCTAGGCTATGTTGCAAATAAATCATTCATTACTGATGAAAATATAAATTTTGTAAATTTTAATTTAAAGATGGGATTTGCTCACGGCATCTTTATCGACTTATCTGCTAGGGGAGCTCAGTCTTTAGAAACTTCTGAATTTGAACAGGCCAATTCAGGTGTTAAGCTTGGCTTCAATTGGCTTGAAATTGGTAATGATTATAATAAGCTCATTATCGATACATACCTAGGGATGAGATTTAAAGGTGATAGTGAATTTTCAACACAAAGAAATGATCGTCTTTTAGGAGTTTCTACAGAAAAACGCTTTGGTGCCGTTGCGCTTGGTGTTGATTATGAAAGAGTTTTTGCAGACACTCTTGATAATGACGAAGAAATGGCCGTTGGTGACATCTCACATATTAAGGCCAACCTTGGAATTATGGTTTCACATGAAATTCAATTCCTTTTGACTTATGGGGAAGTAAAGGTCTCTTCAAGTGATTTCTTTACTGCTAATTCTCTAAATTCTGACTTAAAATATTCATACTTAATGCCTCAAATGTTTCTTCGTATGTCACGTTCTGTTCGTTTAAATATGGGAGCAGGTTTTCAGGTGAGTCGTCCAGATACTTCTGTTTTAAATGAAACGACTAAACTTTGGGATCTTCCTGTATTGTACGGGAATACGCTATTTGCTGGGCTTAATTTATCAATTTAAAAATAGGATACTTCATTGTTAATTTCAGATAATATTTACTACTGCAAGAATTGTAAAAAAGTTGTTCCATCTATCGAAGATTTACTCTTTGTTGAAGATGGTTCTAATCTAAGCTTTTGTAGTGAAGCATGTATAGAAAAATTTTATTCACCGTTAATTGACTACTTCACAGGTAAGATTGAAAAGAAGAGAAAAGATCTTAATATCGTTGATGAGCCTGCTTTAGAGGCCCTTGAAAATCCTGCTTTTGTTGATCGTGTGCTACATAAACCTGATGAGATATGGCGCTTAGAAAATGATCTTAAAGAAGAAATTTTTACTTTTATTTCTAAAGTTAATCATAAAGGTGAAGATATCCATTTAATGGCCATTTGCTTTGTTTTTGATCATACGCCTTCATTCGTGTTGGCATTAACGGCAACTGCCAATGATTATTTTGTGCAAGACTTTCAAGTTGGAGAAGAGGTTGAGTCACTTGAAGATTACCACCGTGAAATAGAGAGTAATTCAATTTTAGACCCAGAAGATTTTGAGCATATTGAACTTAAAAAGTCTAAATTACTCGCTGAGATGATGATTCATCGAAAAGAGTTCGATATACCATTTGAAGATTTCACTCTTTATATGGACTATTTAAAGCCTACAATTGAGTCTTACGATGAGCTTTACGTTTTCAAAGACGAAGATGATGAAGAGGCCTTTGCATACTTTAAGGCCTTCGAAAAAAGTGGTGTTAGCTTCTTCTATATTGCACTTTGTACAAAAATAGAAAAAGAAGAGCAAAGCTTGATTGTTCCAATTATTTCATTTCCAACGATTGATGGGGATTTGTCGAATTCATATAAAACAGGCAAGCTCGTTGATGGAAATAAGCTTGCCCATTAATTAAATTATTTTTTTTAGAATGATTTGTAGAAGTATTCGCCCTTAGATTTAAAGGCGTCACAATATGTTCTATCGTTGTATAGATCAACATTGATTGAACACATGAAGTAGGCATCGTAAGAGATTAGCTCACGATTAAATGGAGAAGGGAATTCATAGCTTTTCTCCTTCATGACCATTACACCGTTGATTCTAAATTGTTGATAGCGTCCGTAATCACGATTCTTAGTTAAGTTAAATAATGAAATTGTCCCAGAGCTATTAATGTACTTACATTGGGCAGAACCAAGATAAATTGAATTTCCTGAGGCCTCTGAAGTTGGTATGACACAAACTCTAGAATTTGTATCAGGGTTTTTTAGTTGGACATAGATTTGAGTTTCGTTAGTGCGAGACTGACAAATTGTATTTGGTCCAAGGTGACTATTTGAAGTATTTGCAAATCCTGTCTGACCATCAAGAGACCAGCTACAGTGAGCAATTGCACTTGGAATATTTGCATTTGAACCATTTGAAGTTGAACTTCCTGAATCATCAATATCAATGACTGAAGAGCCTCCTCCTGATCCAACACTAGAGCCTGAACCAGAGCTATTCGTATCATAGATTGAGCGTGTCTCTCTTGGTGCTACACAAGAAGTAAGGGCCATGATTGCTGTGATAAAAATTAGTTTTTTCATTCAATTCTCCGAATTAATCACCTAACTTATCGGTAATTTTGAAAAAATATTAATTTTTTCATGTAGTTTAATGGTCAATTAACCGATAAATCTCATAATGAAGAAGCTTATCTTCCTAATGACCATTCTAGTACTCGTATTATCAAGTGTTTATCTTGTCATTACGATGCCGTACCGATTTTATTATACCTTCCAAGATGAAGGGATTCAATCGGACTACTTTATTGCCACTAATCGATATGAGTGGCTCTATCGTGGACTGTCTCCCTATGAAAAATCTCGAGGTGCGACTTTATTTTGGAAACCGATACACTTTCAAAACTTTCAATTTGATATTCCTTTTGATGATGTAAGCTTTAAGCTATTTCCACGTCCAAATGTCGATAAGTTAAGTGCTTTACCGTATTTTGATATTGTTGATCACAAGAATAGACGTGTGTTGAGTGTTTATGATTTTGAAATTGAAAAATTTAAGGCCGCTATACCGATGGACCCAATTTTTAATCTTCCGGTAGTTACTCAATTTATCAAATCTTCTTCAAATCAAGCTGTTTGGCTAGATGTTTTAAACCTTAATATTAAAATAAAAAAATTAAATCTATATAGTTATAAAAATATTAAGTATCTTCTTTCGAATTACTCACTTCCAAAGCTTGGTTATTTTCTTTATATCTATAAGATTCGTAATCAAATTTTTTCAAAAGATGCAAAGAAGATTGTGCAAAATGGTCCTTTCCATATAATGCAATTTTTCGATGGCCCAAAGAATTCTGGTATTCTAAAAAACTACTTCTATGAAAAGGGACGTCTGTACCATCAAACAATTCGCTATAATAAGAATCATCCAGATCATAATGTTGTCCTTGATAAACTTGTTAAGAATTTAAAGCTAAGTCTTTCTCGTGATGAGGAGAGTTCTCTAGCGATGTATAATGAGTTTAGAAAGCTTAAGTATGAGAAGAGGTTTGAATACAAGGGGATGGCACTACTCTATAGTGCCTGGTCACATGAGCTTGAAAATGAAGCTTTCTATCGTGAAATGATCTATTATCTTGAAAAAGGTAATTACAAAACAGCTCAACTATTTAGTCTTTATGATTTTGCTAAGAAGAAGTTTGGAAAAACATTTTCAAATCGTGATGAAGTTTTAAAAGATGATCTCAAGGCAAAAATTGAAATAGAGACGAAGAAAGAGAGAAAGAAGCAAGAGAGGGATCTTGCTGATTATCAAATATCTGGCGAAGTCGACTTCAAAGATGACGATGCTAAGCTCGATTACATTCTAAAGAATATCGAAGTTAAAGAAGAAAAAGACGATTTAAGCGAGTACTAAGAGATCAAATCCTCAAAACTATCAGGGTGGTGAAAGTTTGGTGAAGTATCTGGGTGCTTATTTGAGTAGTAATAAGTGTTGTCACCTTCGGCCGTCAATACACATGTGGGAGATACTCTTAGATTAGAAAGATCTTCAAAGTTGTGACCAAGCTTCTTAAGTTCAAAGCGACAATTTAGTGTAAAGAGTTCATCCTCTGATTTGATGACAATATTATCAAGTTCAATGTCATTATACTCGGTAAGTTCTGAGCGATATGAATTGAAGATAAAGCAATTCCAACTTGAATCACTCCCAAAGTTAAATTCAAAATATTCACCATCTGTCTTATTGAGAATAAAGAATTCAAAACAAGTCTGTGTCCAAAGGCCGATAACTCGGTTCATCTTTCCATTGTCACGGTGAATGTAAATAGGAGAGAGGTCTCCCTTTAGTGTGAAGTGAAAGTTAACATGGCCGTCAATGACCTTGATCTCAGCAGAAGCTTCGAGATCAAGATCATTTTCAGCAAATGGAATTAAATTAAAATATTTTGAAATCATAAATGACTTTGTTCTTACTTTGTTAGTTACCTTTACCCATTATATTTGTTAAAAAATCCACAGGTAGTGGGAAGAAAGTTGTCGACTTACCATCTCCGCTTGAAATTTCTTTCATTGTATCTAGATAACGAAGAGTAATCGCATTTGGTGATTCATTAAGTACCTTTGCAGCTTCTGCTAGTTTTAATGCTGCATCAAATTCACCTTGAGCTGAAATAACCTTTGCTCTCTTATCTCTTTCCGCTTCTGCTTGCTTTGCCATCGCTCTTTGCATCTCAATCGGAAGGTCAATTGCTTTGACTTCAACTGTTGATACTTTAATTCCCCATGGCTCTGTATGCTCATCTAAAATAGACTGTAGACGTGCATTGATTTGCTCACGCATAGATAGAATTTCATCTAGCTCAAATTGACCAATAACAGAACGTAGAGTTGTTTGAGCAATTTGTCCTGTTGCAAGTAGATAGTTCTCAACTGCAACAACTGACTTTTCTGGATCTTCAACTCTAAAGTAAACAACACCATTAACTTTAAGTGTTACGTTATCTTTTGAGATAATGTCTTGTGATGGAATATCCATTGTGACAGTTCTTAAGTCTACTTTATGCATTTTCTCAAGACCTGGAATTAGCAGTATTAAACCTGGCCCTCTAACAGCTGTGAAGCGTCCTAAAAAGAAGATGACACCACGTTCGTATTCTTTTAGAACCTTAACTGTGTTGAACAATAAAATTAATAGTAGAATTATAAATGGTAAGTAAGGCGCAAAATTAATCATATATCCTCCGTTGAATTGACAAAAACTTTACATTTAACTGACTCTAAAAAAAACTGAGAGTTTAATATTATATTAAGAAAACTAAGGGGAGATTTTTAATAAACTCTCTCTCTTCCTTGTCAAAAATCAATCGTCCCTCAACGTCCCCTTAGTTTTTTCTTCTTTTATTTCAATTATTTAAGCCACAAGAATTTTTTAATCTCTCTTCTTACCCAGTCGATATCGCTCTTAGTTGGTAGCTCATTCTGACACATTGAAAAGATTAAACTCATTAATTGGCGAAAAGATTTTCTTTGACTCATTTTATACCTCTATATTTTTACTTGTAACTTTAGGTTGTCTTTTTTTATGACCTCTACCTTATCACCAACTTTTAGCTTTGACATATCGCCAGTGGCCGTAAGTTGCCACAATTCTCCATTGTAGCGTGAAAAGAATTTATCACCATCAATATCTGTTACTGTAATCTCAACTCCTGTGTACGGATCTTCTGGTTCAGAGAAAATTCTTTTTCTGGACTTATAAAAGACATAGGCAATAACACCAATGAAGGCAAGAATCGCACCAATACTTGAGAAGAGTACAGTTGATGAAATTTGTAGATATGATTCCTCTGTTTGAAATAAGAACATGGAGCCAAAGATCAAACTGGCTATCCCGGCCAAGGTCAGAAGGCCAAAGCTTGTAATATATATTTCTAAGATAAAGAGAACAAAGGCCGCAATAATAAGTAGAAACGCGCCAGTATTTAATGAAAGAATATTAAATGATATTCCTGCTATCAGTATGGCCACGGCCCCTACACTTCCTGCAATAAATCCACCTGGAGCTTGGAACTCTACGTAGATGAGTGCCGCTCCAATGAGAAAAAGAATATAGGCCATATCTGGCGAAGCGAAGAAGCTTAAAAGTTTTTGCCCAAGTGTTTTCTCCATTGTCGTAAGAACATAGTTATTAGCAATCACAACCTTAAAAGGTTTATGATGTGAAAGAAAAGTTTTGTTGTTAATTGTGCTGATAAGACCGCCTACACCTTGAATTGTATCAACAATACCGTTGTGGACATTTTCTTTTAGTGCTTCTGTTTCAGTATAGCTCTTGGCCTCAGTAATCATCTTTGTGAATACTTCTTCATTTTTTCCAGTTGCGGAAGCCTGAGACTTTACGAGAGCTACTAGATCATTGACGATTTTATTTTTCATATCGCCTTCTTTAATATCTGATGTCCCTGAAATTGGAGTTGCTGCACCAATTCGCGTTCCATCGGCCATGTAGAGTACTGGGATGCTACTTGCAATAATTGCTCCAGCACTTGTTGCTGATGCTGAACTAGGCCCCACCCATCCAATCACTAGGTTTTCGCTATTTGCAATTAGGTGCATGATCTCTTTAGTAACACTAACTAATCCGCCGGGAGTGTTTATCTTAATTAAGATTGCGCTTTCTCTTTCGCCTTCAATACTTTGAAAGGCTTTTTGAAGGTAATTTAAAGTGGCCGGAGTGATGGCCTCTTCAATATTAACCGCAACGATTTTATTGATATTAACTTCTTTGGCTTGGTTAAAGCTATCCGCTGCAACTGCGCCGAATGACGTTAAAAATAGAGTAAAGAGTACTACAAAACTTGTAATGATATGCTTCTTCATATATGTTGACCTGCTTATTAAAGGAGATTTCATGTCATCAAATAATATTACTTATAAAGTAATTATCGCTCATTTTTTTAATCCTATAAATGATAAAAAATGTGAATTTTTAGAAGATTATGCAATTGTTGCAAAGCGCACGACAAAAGGTGATTACAAAATCATCGATCGTATGCCTAAGAAAGAGCTTACGGACTATTTAGCGCGTAAGAAGAATGTTGAAGTGATCGACAAGAGTGGCCAATATATTATCCCTGGTCTTTATGATACGCACTTTCACTGGGTACAAGATGCCGTTTGTGAAATGCCAAAGGCCAATCTTCTTAACTGGCTTGAAAATTACACTTGGCCTTATGAAGCAAATTTTAAGAAGCTAGCTTTTGCACGTAAAAAAGCAAAAGAATTTACTTCAAAGATTGCTAATAACGGAACGATTGGTGGAGCATGTTATGGCTCAATTCATTCACACTCTGTCTCAGAAGCACTTAAAAATTTTAAGGGTGATTATATTCTAGGTAATGTTCAAATGACGATGAACTCGCCAGAGTACCTAACAATGGGCGTAGAGGAGACAATTGCACAAACTGAAGCTCTTGCAAAAGAATACAAAGATAAATATGCAGTGACACCTCGATTTGCCATTACAACAGATCCTGTAACAATGGCCGCAGGTGGTAAAACTGCTAAGAAACATCGCTCTTTTATTCAAACTCACTTAAGTGAAACACAAAATGAAATCGACTTTGTACTTAGTATCTATAAGGACATTAAGGGATTTGAAAAAGTAAAAACTTATACTGAAATCTACGACAAAGTTGGACTTCTAACTCCTAAGACAATCATGGGGCATGGTATTTATCTTTCTCCAAAAGAGTTAAAACTTTTAGGTGAAAAGAAAACGATGATTGCACATTGTCCAACAAGCAATGCTCCAATAAAGGAGCTAGGGCTAGGTTCGGGACTTTTTGATTATAAGAGAGCAAATCGTTACAACGTTCACTGGGCGCTTGCCAGTGATATTGGTGGTGGACCTTTCCTTTCGATGCTTGATGTAATCAATTCATTTGTTATGCAAAACCATAAAAGAGGCCACCGCGATACTTCCTACACTCAAGGTCTCTACCGCGCGACGCTTGCTGGAGCAAATTCCCTTAAATTAGAACAAGAAAGTGGGAATTTCGAAGTTGGGAAAAAGCTACATTTTGTGAGCCTTGGTGACAAAAAAATGAGCGCGAGCTTAACGACTGAGGAAAAACTTAAGAAATTGATTAAGAGGCCTAACAAAGATAGGGCCTTATACGTGGATTTGATTGAAGCGACGTATTATAACGGCAATGTGATTTCAGACAGTTAAGCTGGCTAAATCGATGATGTTGAACAATATCGGCTATCGACAATAAAATTACGAGAAAATTGTAAAAAGTTTTCTTACAAATCTGTTAATATGTTTACAAAAATATTTTATTGCTTTAGAATATATTAAGATACGAATCGTAAGTGCTTGAATATAATACTTAGGAGAAATACATGAGAAGTTTTAGTCACATCGCGAAACTAATTAAAGAAAAGAGAACAGCACATCCAAAAGGATATTCTCAATCAGAATTATCACACCTTCTTGGTTACAAGAATGGTCAATTCATTTCTAACGTTGAACGTGCTCTTTGCAACATCCCACTAAAGATGTTACGTAGAGTTTGTGAAATCTTAGACATTAATGAAGCTGAATTAAAAGACGCTATCATTAAAGATCACGAAGAAACTTTAGATAATTATCTAAAGGATGGATCAGGTGTTGTTGGTGCAACAACTGGTGCTGAAGCAACGACGACTTCAAACTTCGTTTACTAATCTGATTACCTTTTCGAAGGTTGTTAGTTAGAAAATATTGATAAAAAAAGAGGGAGCGAAAGCTCCCTTTTTTTTATGTTCAGGATGAATGGTAGAAAATTTAATTATAAACCTTTATATGCCTTGTAATCTTCAAGTGAACCAACAGACTCTTCAGTATCATCTGCATAATTTGCTTCAACTTGAGTTTGAAGATAGTGTGGATCTTCAATTTCTTCTTCTGTAACCTCTGGCTCAACTTCACCAACTGGAAGTTCGTGATTTGAAGAGTAAGTTAGATCCATTTTTAACGATTCAAATTTTTCTTCAAATACTTTTAGATCTTCTTCTTTAAGTCTTTCTTTAAAGGCCAAGAAAGTCTTTTGTGTTTCAATAAAATTGCGCTCAAGCTTTTCTCTTTGCTTCTCACCAACGCGCTCAAAGTTATCAAAGTACTTGCGTCTGGCCATAATGTGCTGCTCAAGTAAATTGAAGTATTTTACAATGATAAAGTCTTCGCCACTTAAATGTTGTGGATTCGGTCGACGATTCTTGCTTGGTCCACGACGTCTACGATTTCGGTTAGAAGATTTATTAGACGGCTTTTTATTTGTTGCTTGTCCCGATTGAGCACTCTTGTTTGCCCCTTGTTGAGGCTGTTGAGCTTTATTAGGATTCGCTGCACTTGCATTTGCTGGACGCTTACGACGTCTGCGATTATTCGAGCGACTTCTGTTCCCACGATTTTGCGGCTTGTCTGAAGATGCTGATGATGAATTTGAGGCGTTCTTGTTGCCTTGCTCCATTATGATTCCTTAGATTATTAACTTTTAGATTTAATTTTAATTATAGCCCCTAATATTGCTAAGTAAAGCTACAACTTGTCTAACACCTATGATAAAATTGGCCAATTTCAATTGAACAACTCTCTAATTTTTTAAAAAGGGGAAATTATATGACTAAAAGAGTTAAAGTTGCAGTTACAGGTGCAGCGGGACAAATTGGTTACGCGATTCTTTTTAGAATTGCTTCTGGTCAAATGTTTGGTCCAGAAACAGAAGTAGAATTACAACTTCTTGAACTTCCACAAGCTCTAGGTGCACTTGAAGGTGTAAAAATGGAACTTGATGACTGTGCATTTCCATTATTAAAAAATATTGTTTGCACAGATAAAATGGAAGTTGCATTTAAAGATGCAAACTGGATTCTTGCTATCGGTGCCGTTCCAAGAAAAGACGGAATGGAAAGAGCTGACCTTCTAAAGGTGAACGGTGGAATTTTTGGTCCACTTGGTAAGGCCATGGCCGCTCACTCTGCGCCAGATTCAAAATTATTCGTAGTTGGTAACCCATGTAACACAAATTGTTACATCGCAATGGAAGCTTCAGGACTTGATAAGTCTCGTTTCTTTGCAATGACGACTCTTGATGAGAAGAGAGCTAAGACTCAACTAGCTCAAAAAGCAGGTGTTGATGTAACAGAAGTTACAAATATGACAATTTGGGGTAACCACTCAGCAACTCAATACCCAGATTTCTACAATGCTAAAATTGGTGGAAAGTCAGCGGCTGAAGTTATCACTGATGAAGATTACTTAAAAGGTGAGTTTATTGAAACTGTACAAAAAAGAGGTGCAGCTATCATTAAAGCACGTGGAGCATCTTCTGCTGCTTCTGCTGCAAATGCTTGTGTAAACGGTGTTTACGCTTTAACTCACGATACTCCTGCTGGTGAGACATTCTCTATGTGTCTTGCATCTAAGGGACAATACGGTGTTGATGAAGGGCTAATCTTCTCATTCCCATGTCGTGTTGAAAACGGTGAGCTTAAAGTTGTTGAAGGACAAGAGCACAATGCATTTGGACAAGAAAAGTTTAATGCAACTCTTGAAGAGCTTCGCGCTGAAAGAAATACTGTTAAAGAACTAGGTCTAGTTTAATTATACTAAGGTGCCTGCTTGAGATCTTGTGGGCACCTTATATCCTAAATCCTTATCCCCAATTTTAATTTCGCTAATAATTGAATAATTATAAGTGGCGCTAAAGAAGAGTAAGCGACAATAGTCCATTCTTTTGAACCAATCACTTTTAAGTTCAAGATACTTCTTAATCCTGGAATATAAATTGTAGCTAACAACAGTATGATACAAAGAAGTACAGCTCCCCATACGTGAATATTCTTCGTTATTTCATTAATTAATATATTTGAACTCTCAAGTCTCATGTTGAATACATGAAAGACTTGACCAAGGCCTAGGCTTAGAAAGGAGACTGATAAGGCGCTTTGACTATCTTGAGTTGTTGATAGGGTATAGAAGAACCCTGTAAGGACACTCGTTGTTAAAATGAATCCGTATAGTGATATTAGGGCCCATTTTCTCTTTGTTATAATTTGTTCGTCTCTTGGCCTTGGAGCTGCTTTTAGATAATTTTGATCTCCTTCTCCCATTCCCAAGGCAAGGGCCGGGAAAACATCTGTTACTAGATTTAAAAAGAGAATCTGTAGTGGTAGTAGAGGTAATGGCATATTCATAAGTGATGCAATTGATACAATAAGAATTTCACTTATATTACATGAGAGTAGATACACAACAAAACGCTGAATATTACTATAGATGATACGTCCTTGCTTGATGGCCAAGATAATTGTATTAAACTGATCGTCTTGTAGGATCATATCTGAAGCCTCTTTTGCAATTTGAGTTCCTCTTTTTCCCATTGCAATTCCAATATCAGCATGATTTAAGGCCGCGGCATCATTAACACCATCACCCGTCATAGCAACAACAGCATTCTTTTCTTGAAAGTGTTTAATGAGATCAAGTTTTTGTAATGGCCCAACTCGACTAAAAACCTGTCCACGATTTATCTTCTCTTCGATTTCTTTGTTCCAATCTTTTCTTTGCCCCAAAATTTTTCCATTAATTGAAAAGAAATTATCACTTTCAATTAGGCCAATATCCTTTGCAATTTTTAGGGCCGTACCTTCTTGATCTCCAGTAACCATAATTGTTCTAATTCCGGCCTGTTTCGATTTTTCGATAGCATCTTTAACATCCGAGCGTGCTGGGTCAAGTAAAGCAACAAGTCCTAAGAAGGTGAGTTGATCGTAAGGAAAGTTATCTATATTCTCAACATCCTTTGTCGCAAGTGCTAAGATTCGAAGACCTTCACTGGCAAGCTTATGATTTTCTTGATTCCATTCTTTTTTTAATTCTTCATTAAACTCAATTACTCCATCAATATTTCGAATAGACGTACACGCCTTTAAAACTGCTTCAGGGGCACCCTTAACTGCCACGAGTATTGAATTGGCCACTTGATGATATGTGGCCATCATAAGAGTTGAGCTATCAAAGGGGACCTCTTTTAGTTCAGGCATCTGCTGGATTATTTCAGCTCTTTTAATTTTAAACTTGGCCGCTACTTCAAGTAGAGCGATCTCCATTGGGTCTCCAATATTATGGCCCTTCTGCTTGCGATTAATTTCTGAGTTGTTACAAAGAACTCCAATTTGGAGAAGTCGTTTTAATTCATCATCAATGAATTGATTTTCCACTTCGTTCATATCATAGCTCTTGTTTTGAGACTTATAGAGCTGCACAGTCATTTTATTTTCAGTTAGAGTTCCGGTTTTATCGGTGAAGATAATTGAGGTAGCACCTAGTGTTTCAACAGCAGCAAGCTTGTTGATAAGAGCATTGTTATTTGCCATTCTCCACATACCTTTTGCCAGGGCAAGAGTTGCAACAATAGGAAGTCCTTCAGGTATTGTTGCGATGGCAAGTGCTATGGCCGTCTCAAGCATCAGAATAGGCGGCTTTCCTGCTGTAATACCACTAATTGCAATGACGGCGGCAATGACTAATGAGAACCAAACAATTTGACCTGCTAGTTTATTTAGTCGTTTCTCAAGTGGGGTGGTCTCATCATTATCTTTTCTATCTTTTTCTACTTCTTTTGCAATTATACCAACTTCAGTATCCATTGCCGTAGCTATAACAATACCGCGACCTGATCCTCTTGTTATGGAGGTTCCTTTAAAGAGAATATTTTTTCTCTCGGCAATAATCATGTCGTCTTGGAGAGCTTCGCTTATTTTATCTACTGGTACGGACTCACCCGTTAAAAGAGACTCATTTACATTTAAGTTATTTGCTTGAACTATTCTAAGGTCTGCTCCCAGAATATCTCCTGCTTCAAACAAGACAATATCACCTGGTACCAACTCTTTCGTATTAAGATGTAACGATTGTGCTTCTCGTATTACTCCACATCTCGTTACACCAATCTTCTTTAAGGCCTCCATTGAGCGTATGGCCTTAAGTTCTGTGAAGAATCCCAAAGCTGTATTGATAATTAAGACTGCAACGACAGTGAAGCCTTCTACAATATGACCAATAAAGAAAGATATTAGGGCCGCAATTAGTAGTAATAAAACGATGATACTTTTTAATTGGCGAATGAGTATTGTAATTTTGGATGTACTTACTTTTACAGAGAGTTCATTTGGTCCATAGAGACGTTGTCTCTTTTGGGCCTCTTGATGTGTGAGACCTTTTTCAATATCAGTTTCAAGTAAAGTTGAAACATCGATGTCACTGCATTTAGAATAGAATAGGCTATTGTATTTTTTCATATACTCGCCCTTCTTGAATTTATTTTATGAGAGTTAGAATCTCTCTTTGTTCTTCAATACTAAGTGGTTTAATCGTGTCAGCTTTTTTTCTTTTGATTCCACTTTTAGCAATAACTTTATCGAGATGATGAATACGATCAACCACATTCTTTGTCATCTTAAATAGCCAATCAGGTAGTTGTTCTTTGATCGTTTCACTATCGATTTCCATAAGGGTTACCTTTGACTTTGCCATGACATAAGCTGCGCGGTGAGTGCCTGCAAAAAAGGCCATCTCTCCAATCATCTCCCCTGGGCCAACTAGTGCAACTGGACTTACCTTATTGCCATCAACAACAAAGACAAGTAATTCTCCTTCCTCCACTAGATAGATTGTGTCCGAAGAGTCTCCTTGTTTAATGATGATAGTATTTTCATTATGAACAATTCTCATATGGCCTCTTATTTTAATTGAGTAATCTGCTTGAGCTTAATGACTAATTCACTTACAAGCTTAGGGTAATAGATAGATTGTGGGGCTTTATTAGAAATAAATAAAGGGTTTCTTGTATAATTTTGCTTAAGAACTTCGTTAAAATCTACGATGTCGACATTTTGATGGGCCGCTATCTTTTCTAACTGTTTTATAAAAAGAGGATGTGATGACTTTACTTCACATGCAAAGGCAACCTTTTGTAATGCCTGATCATATGCCTTTGTAATTTCACCTTGCTTCTCAAAAAATTCTTGTTTCAGTTGATGAAACTTTGTGTTGGCCAAAATATTCTTATCAAGTGATTGTACAAGTACATGGGCCTCTTTTGTTTTTGACTCTGACAGTAATGTCTCAAGCTTACTTAGGGCATCTTCAAATAGAACACTTGTTGTATCCTGACAAATTTTTAAATCGTTAATTTCCATATTAATTGGAGGGATTATTGTCAGGATGTTGATTCCTTGTGATTTTAAGTTTCTGAAGAATTTTTCCAGACGAATATCATAGAGTAGTAGCTCTTTTTCTAGAATACTTCTAAATCTCTCAGGTGAAAGGTTCTCGAAATCAATTTGTTCAATCTCTGAGGTTAACTGCTTAAGATTTTCGTTTAAAAATATTAATCGTGAAAGATTAGGGTGTAATTTTATTAAACTTTGGATGTACAGATTTCTAAATAATTTAAAATTCTGATTATTTACTTTTATGGCATCTTTTTTAGTCGGATAAATATCTTCTTGTAATTCAGAATATCCAGAAGCAAGAATGAGAATTTTTGGAACTTTTTTTAAAGCAGCAACTCGCTCAATCGTGCGATAAAGTGATTCACCTTTAGTGGAAATATTATAAATTGATAACGGACGAGCAAGCTTCTTTGAAAGCTGAGTCGTAATATCGTTAATAAATGGACCTATTGAGACACCCATCTCGTCGCCAACAATAAGTACATCTGCATTTGATGCAACTTCATCTGGGCCAAAGACTCCAGGGGCCATGACATAAGGTGCTGGCGTTTCACGCAGAGGTGCTTCGTGATAATGGTAACTTAGAAGTCCCAAAATTGTGATAATGAACGCACAGGCCAAATAAAATATGATGTTAAATATTTTTTTCATAAAAACTAATCAAGATTTCCCTATGACTTTATTATATACGTAATTTCTGGTACATAGAAGACCTTATGAAAGATGCAAAAAACACCAGATGGGTACCCGAGCTTTTAGCTCCAGCAGGTAGCCTAGAAAAATTGAAAGTGGCCATTAGTTACGGTGCAAATGCCGTTTATCTTGGTGGTCAAAAATATGGACTTCGCCAAGCGGCCGATAACTTCACTATTGATGAGATACGTGAAGGGGTTGAGTTTGCTCACGAGCGTGGCGCTCTTGTCTACGTCGTCTTAAACTCATTCTTCCATGATAAGGATTTTGACGGCCTACTTGATTTTATCAAAGAGCTCGATGATGTTGGCGTTGATGCGGTAATCGTTTCTGATCCTGGCGTTATTAATTATATCGCGGAAAATACTAATCTCGAGGTTCACTTATCAACACAAGCAAGCTGTTTAAACGTTGAAAGTGCAAAGCTTTGGAAAAAACTTGGCGTAACTAGGATTGTTCTTGGCCGTGAAGTTTCAATTGCGGATGCCAAGAAGATCAAAGAAGAAGCCGGTGTTGAAATCGAGATGTTCGTGCACGGTTCAATGTGTATGGCCTATTCCGGAAATTGTGTCATTTCAAATTATACGCAAGGACGTGACTCTAATCGTGGTGGTTGTGCTCACAGTTGTCGCTTTGAATACAAGATCGAAGACGGTAAAAAAGAGCTTAATAGTTATTTCATGAGTTCTAAAGATCTTGAAGGTATTAGACTTTTACAAGACTTTATTGATGCAGGAATCGATTCGCTAAAAGTAGAAGGACGTATGAAGTCTCCTATGTATGCTGGAACGATTTCTATGGTTTATTCGGGGGCCCTTGCTTATTACAAAGAGCATGGAAACTTCTTAAGTGATGATCTTTTAAAATGGGAAGAGGAACTTACGAAAGTTACTCACCGTGCTTATACGCAAGCTTCTTTAGTTGATGAAGCTGATGAAACATCAATATATAACGATCGTGAACACGAGGACAAAACATACAGGGCAATTGGTAAAGTTGCTCAAGTTGTCGATAACGAATTTATCGTCGTTGATGTTAGAAGTGCATTTGAACTAGGAGAGTCTCTTGAGATTATGCCTTTTTCTAATGCTCATGTTGATGTAAGAGTTGATCATATTTCAAATCTTGCGGGGGAGAATTTTGAACGTACACGTCCTGGTGCACTTTTTAAAATCCCTTATGTTGCAGGTGTTGAGGTAAACAACCTTGTACGTGCAAAGGTTGTTAGCTAATGAAGACAACAACATACCTAAATAATTTAAATGATCTTCCTAATATTATCGCTAATAAGGCAACAATTAGTGAAGTTATTCTAGCGACTCGTCTGTTTTCTCAAGTTGGGAAACTAACAATTGAAGAGATGTCCCAGGCCATCGATTCTTTAAAGTCTGAAGGAATCTCTTATTGTCTTGAGTGGGATATTCTAATGACTGAATCTCGCTTTAGCATGTATAAAGAACAATTTAGAAAATATGCTGATCTTGAATTTAAAAGTATTCGCTTAAGAGATCCTGGAGCAATCAATTTTTGTCTAAATGAATATCCAGAACTTGATATTGATCTTCTTCTCGATACGGGGGGACATCATAACCTACATTCAATCAAGGTTTGGAAGAAACTAATTGGTGAGCGTTTAAGAAAGATTGTTTTATCAATTGAGTTATCAAGTGGTGTGGTTAAAGAGTTTTGCTCAGAAATTAAATCTTGGGGCGTAGAAACTGAGCTTCTTGTATTTGGTCGCATTTTACTTTTCTATACACCTCGTAATCTTGTCTCTCCTTTGTATTCAGATGAGAAACTAGAAGACGACTATATTGAAGTGAGTGGCTCTAGTGAAGAATCTCCGCATAAAGGTTTTCCAATTGTTGAAAATCAACATGGAACATTTATGTTCAATACGAAGGATCAATTTCTATTAGAATATATTGATGAACTGAAAGAGTGTGGAGTTAATGATTTAAGAGTGGATACGCGCCATCTTGAAAATAATAATCTTCTTTCTGATGTTATCTCTTTAGTAAATGACTTCGATAAGCATAAAGCAAAAGAAATTAAAGAACAATTTGGCAACTCTACTACTCGTGGTTTCTTTCACGTAAATAAGTCTGATGTACTTTTTAAGAAGCTAAAAAATAAGCGCACTCAACGTCAAGACGAAGGCTTTTTAGGTGAAGTCGTTGATGTTGTGAAAAAGTCTCATATGGCCATTCTTATTAAGGGAATGCGTGGGCAGGATCGCGCCCTAAGTGTAGGAGATGAGCTTCGTTTAACAACGCCTGATGGAAAAGTTAAAACAACTAGAGTTCATAAAATTACACATACTAATGGAACAGAAACAGAGTTTGCTAAGACTGGAGACTTAATTCTTGTTGCGCACGTTAGTGGTGTAAGTGTTAAGACAATGGCCTATAAAAATTAAATAAAGCTAGCTCTTACAAATTGAATCCAGATTCCGCCATTGTTGATCCTTTGTGATCTTAGAATCTCAAATTTTTTATCAATGATAAATGTCTCTGGGATAACAGCATAGGCGCTTTTGGCGCCAATTTGTTGTGCTTTTGAGAAAAAGTCATTCACAAAGTCGTGGATATTTTTTTGTGTTTTAATTCTTTTTCCGTACGGAAGATTACAAGCAATAATGATATTGTCATGATTAAGTTCTTTCATCTTAAAGAAATCGCCATGAGTAACCTCTAGATTATATTGCTCTAGATTCTTTTTGATCGCCTTGATATTGTCTTGGTTTATATCATTTGCAAAGGCCTTCCTGGCAATTTCAATAGGTGCCATCTCTATCTTCTTTGCTGGAAGTTTTCTAAAGATTGGAAAGTTCTCAAAATTATAAGCTCTCTTATTATTAAGCTCGTCTTGTAAGAGGTATTCACTGACAATTGTGCCAGAGCCGGCCATTGGATCAAGCAGGGGATAGTCACTGTCTTCATTTTCGTTGATAAAACGGATTAAAGCGGCCCCAAGAGATTCTCTCATCGGTGCTTTGGCACTTAGGATTTTATGTCCTCTCTTATCTAATCTTTCACCTGAACAATCGATTGATAATTGGCACATATCTTCTTCAAAGCGTAAAAAGATTATCGGTGGATGACTCCATTCTAATTGTGAGTACTTCGCTTTAAAAGGCTGGGCCTTTTGATAGTCACTTATTGCATCTTTTGTGGCCTTAATGATTTTGCGATCATCAAATAAACGCGAGTTATGAGAGCTAACTTTAAAGTCAATCTCAGTTGTCGGTATATAATCATTCCAATTTATTTTAGTAAGTTTCTTATAAAGTTTAGGAAGATCTCTTGCTTTAAATTCTTCAATTCTAAGAAGTGCTCTCGTTGGAATTTTTAAAAATTTAATAATGGTAAGAAGCACGAACAAGTCGCTGGATTTGAGTGTTAATCCATCTTCTAAATCAAGCTCAACTTCACTGAAGAATTCGCTACTTAGTAAGTCTTTTATCTCTTCTTTGGCAAAGACTTCTAGTCCTGGAGTAACAGAGAGAAATAATTCGTAAATTTTTGAAGCTTTTTGCATATTATTTATATACACGATCTTGAGTTTATAACCAATTGATCATATATAAATGATATGGCCAAACAAAGTAAATACGGAACTCTATATTTAATTGCAACTCCTATTGATGAGCAAAACCCGCTTGAGACTACAGCTTTAAATTTATTAAAGTCTGCTATTGAAAAGCGTGAGCAAAGTCTTTTTCTAATCGAGGACTTAAAGCCTTGTCGTAGACGTTGGATAAGATTTGGACTTGAGCGAGAGATTATTGAAGACTTTATTCTCTTCAATGAGCACACTCAAGTTGAGATAGAAAACGATCTCATCTCAAAGATCCAAAGCGGTAAAGACGCTTATTTAATGAGCGATGGAGGCCTTCCGGCCTTTTGTGATCCAGGTCAAAAACTAGTTAAAAGGTGTCATGAACTTGGTATTCGTGTCACTTGTACGCCTCATAGTAATTCTATTTCACTAGCTGTAGCGCTATCTGGTATTGATTGTGCAAATTTCACCTTTGCTGGTTTCCCTCCTCGAAGACCAGAGGAGCGCAAAGAATTTCTAAAGAAATTAGCAAAAGTCGATATGCCTAAGATACTAATGGATACTCCCTATCGCTTAACAAGACTTCTTGAAGAGTCTGTTGAAGTATTTGGTGAGCGTCTTGGCTTTGTTGGGATGGAACTTAACGGTGAGGAAGAAGAATTAAAATATGGTAAGTTGTCGAAATTACTCAAAGAAGTTTCTGGTTTAAAGAAAGAGTTCATTCTTATCATAAAGTAATTGTTTAGAGGCCAAGCAAATCAGATAGATTTTTCCAAAGCATAAATGGAATGTTGTTGCTTCGAATAAAATCTGCTAAATTGCCTAAATCATTAGGTATGTACATGAAAAAAGACAATTTAGACGCTCAGGCAACAAGCGATCGTAAGCTTGAGCATATCAAATTAACAGATGCTGCACAGACAGCTCACATCTTAGCTGATAAGCGCTTTTACTATGAACCTCTTTTTAGTGGAAATAGAGAAGTGCCCGATCTTAGTCTAGACTTTGCAGGTCATAAGTTAGATCTACCTATTTGGGTTTCTTCTATGACTGGAGGAACGGGCATCGCTGCAAAAATTAATGAAAATTTAGCACGTGCTTGTGGAGAGTTTGGAATTGGTATCGGACTTGGCTCTTGTCGAAAGCTTCTTTCAAAAGACAGTCGTAGTCAGTTCTTCAGTGATTTTGATATTGCAAAACACTGTGGAAATTCTCCTTTCTATGCAAATCTTGGTGTGGCACAACTAGAAGAGTTGATTGATGAAGGTGCACTTAATAAAGCAAGTGATGTGGTCTCATCTCTTGGTGCAAATGGTTTAATTATTCACGTTAATCCTGCACAAGAATGGTTCCAGCCGGAAGGCGATATCATCAAGCGCTCGCCGTTAGAAATTATAAAAATATGTTTAGAAGAGTTTGATTTTCCTATCATTGTTAAAGAAGTTGGACAGGGAATGGGACCAAAATCTTTGGCCGCCCTTATGCAAATGGATCTGGCCGCAATAGAATTTGCTGCCTTTGGTGGAACAAATTTTTCTAAACTTGAATATATTAGAAATTCCAATGACTTATCTATTCATGAACCTCTGTGTCATGTTGGCCATACTGCCCTAGAAATGGTAAAAATGAGCAATCAGATTATCGATCAATTAGGAGAGCAAGTAAGGTGTAAGAACTTTATTATCTCAGGTGGAATTAAGTCATATCTTGATGGTTTCTACCTTTGTAAACTCTCAAAAGGAAATGCCATTTTTGGTATGGCCAGTGAATTTTTAAAGACGGCCATGGTTGACTATGAAAGTGTAAGTCGTCAAGTTACACAAATTAAAGCAGGTCTAGCATTTGCTAATTCATACCTTAGTGTAAGGAGTGAAAATTGAAATTGATTCAAGGTTTTTCAAAACTAACAAAAGAGCAGAAAGTTGATTTTATCTCCAAAAATCTCGAGACAGGTTCAAAGGAACAAATTCTCTCTTTCTGGCATCAGGATCAAAAATTACAAAATACTTTTGATGAATTCTCTGAGAATACCATCTCAAATTTCTACCTACCATATGGTGTGGTTCCAAATTTTGTATTAAATCAAAAAGTTTATAACGTTCCAATGGTTATTGAGGAAAGCTCTGTTGTTGCTGCTCTTTCAAAAGCTGCAAAATTTTGGAGTTCTCGTGGTGGTTTCAAGGCCGAAATTATTGGAAGTGAAAAGATAGGACAAGTGCACTTTGTTTACGAAGGTGAGAAGGCGCAACTTAAAGAGTTCTTTGAAAACGGAAAAATCGATATTTTAAACTCTCTGACTCCATTAACAATTAATATGGATAAGAGAGGTGGTGGAATTCGCTCGATTGAATTAGTTGATCTAACTGATAAAGAAGAGAATTACTACCAAATCAAAATGGCATTTGAAACTTGTGATGCAATGGGGGCAAACTTCATTAATTCTGTTTTAGAAGCTGTTGGTAAATATTTAGAAGAAAAGCTAGGAGAGCATGTACAAGTTATTATGTGTATCCTTTCTAACTATACGCCTAATTGTAAGGCCCGTGCATGGGTAGAGTGTCCAATTGAAGACTTAAATGAAAAGAGTCTTGGAATGGATGCAAAGACTTTTGTACAAAAATTTTCACGTGCAGTTCGCATCGCTCATATCGATCCGCATCGTGCAACAACTCATAACAAAGGTATCTTCAATGGTATTGACGGAGTTGTTATTGCGACAGGAAATGATTTTAGAGCAGTTGAAGCCTGTGGGCACACATATGCTGCAAGAGATGGACAGTATCGCTCATTAACTAATTGTAAGGTTGAAGGGGATAAGTTCTTATTTGAAATTGAAATTCCATTAGCATTGGGAACTGTTGGTGGATTAACAAAGCTACATCCTCTAGCGAAGATGTCTCTTGATATATTAGAGCGTCCAAGTGCAAATGAGCTAATGATGATTACAGCAAGTGTAGGACTTGCTCAAAACTTTGCAGCTCTAAAGAGTTTAGTGACAAGTGGTATTCAAAAAGGACACATGAAAATGCACCTAATGAATATATTGGGACAGCTTGAAGCTAATAATGAAGAGAAAGAAAAGATTGCTGAATACTTTGCGGACAAGGTTGTTTCGTTTAGTGCAGTAAGAGAACAACTAGAGAGTTTAAGAAACTAAATTATGAACACAACACACACAAGCAACACAATTTTAAAGTATTTGGAAGGAGAGCAATTTCTTGAACTTCCAAAGAATGGCCAATTATATTTTGGACATGGAAAACTACTTCTATCTGGAGAGTATTTTGTTTTAGATGGTGCTCAAGCACTTGGTCTACCAACAACTGTTGGACAATCTCTTCGCGTACAATATTCGGCTTCTTTTGACCCAAAGTTATATTGGAAGTCATATGATCCGGCCGGAAAATTATGGTTTGAAGTTATCTTTGAGTTTTGGCACTTCAATATCTTAAATGAAAACCCAACGAAAGAGATGATGGTTCTACAGCAAATGCTTAGACAGGCCAGAAGACAGAATAAGCACTTTCTAAGAGATGGTGTTGATGTTCATGTTGTAACACAACTTGGATTCCCTCTAGAATGGGGACTTGGGTCTTCATCGACATTAATTCATAATATCGCTGATTGGGCTATGGTTTCACCATTTGAGTTAGCATTTAATACTTTAGGTGGATCAGGTTATGACATTGCTTGTGCGCAAAGTGATGATCCAATTATCTATCAAAAAAGTGGTGATGGGCCAAAGTGGTCACCTGTAGAATTTAATCCATCATTTAAAAATAATTTATACTTTATTTATCTAGGTCATAAGAAAAATTCTCGTGACGCTATTGAATATTATAATCAATTACGTCCGCATTCACCGGAAGTAATTAATACAATTAGTGAACTTTCAAATCAGATTGCTGCGGCAAAGACACAAGAAGAGTTTAATTTCTTAATTCGTGCTCACGAAGAAATCATTGGAAAGCAGTTAAAGCTTAAACCTATTAAGCAAGAGGCGTTTAGTGACTTTGATGGAGAAATCAAATCACTTGGTGCATGGGGTGGAGATTTCATTCTTGCTTCAACAATGAATAATAGAAAGTACGTTTCAAATTACTTTGAGGAAAAAGGCCTAAAGGTTATCATTCCTTACCGTGATTTAATTGTCGATAATGATCCAAAAGTTGAAGCTAATAATGTCCACTAATTTCAAGTTAACGAATTATAATATAGAAAAATTAAATGAAGGCCGCTCTTTCACAGTAAAGAGCCCTTCAAATATTGCATTAATCAAGTACTGGGGGAAATATGGGGAGCAACTGCCTTCTAATCCTTCACTGAGTGTGACACTTGATAATGCTCACACTTTAACAACTTATAAGATTACTAAATCTAATAAATTTGAATTAGATTTTAAATTTGAATCTCTTAAGAATGAAAAGTTTCAGGCACGTGTTGAGAAATTCTTTAATCGCGCCATCGAATTCTTCCCATTCATTAATGAGTGCAATATTGAAATGGATTCAATGAACTCATTTCCTCATTCTTCAGGGATTGCTTCTTCCGCTGCTTCAATGTCTAACTTTGCAAGTGCACTATGTGAAATCGAGAAGCTTGTTACTGAAGAAGATCACGACGAAGAGTACTACCTAAAGAAAGCTTCATTTATGGCCAGATTAGGATCAGGGAGTGCTTCTCGCTCGCTTTTTCCAAAAATGTCGATTTGGGGAAAATCTGTTCAAGGTAGTTCTCAAGACTATGCAATTGGGCTTGATAGCTTTGATAAGTCTTTTGAAGGTATCTGTGATTCTATTGCTATTGTAAGTGCAAGTGAAAAGGCCGTTAGTTCAACAGCTGGTCACGCTCTTATGAATACTCATCCATTTGCAAAGACGCGTTTTTTAAATGCATGTAATAACTTTAATTCACTTTGCTTTGCTTTAAGTAGTGGTGATTTTAATTCTTTTGCTGAAATTGTTGAGGCCGAGGCGCTAGAACTACATGGCCTGATGATGAATTCAAAACCATCATTTATTCTTATGGAACCGAATACTTTGGCCATTATTGCAAAGATTAGAAACTTCAGAGCACAATCAGGCGCAAAGATATGTTTCACTCTTGATGCTGGTCCAAATGTTCACATTCTTTATTTGAAAGAAGATGAAGCGAAGGTACGTCAATTCATCGAAGAAGAAGTAACTAAGCTGTGTCATAATGAGATTGTTATCCATGATCACATGGGTAATGGTGTTGAGGTTGAGTTTCTAAATCGAGAATCATAATGGAAAATATCGGAAGCTTCAGTGCTAAAATTCTTCTTTTTGGTGAGTATTCAATTATTCGTTCTTCAAAAGCATTAGCAATGCCATATGCTCTTTTTGATGGGAAATTAAATTTTCCAGAAGATCAAAATACTGGAATTGATTCTGAGCTTTCTGCATTTTCTCAATACTTAAAAAAACAAAATGAGAAAGGGAAGCTAAGCTTTAACTTTGATCATCAATCTTTTTCTTTTGATATTTCTAGCGGTATTAGATTTAAGTCGACTATCCCTCAAGGTTATGGTGTTGGGAGCTCTGGTGCTCTTTGTGCAGCCGTTTTCGATCGCTATGCTCGTATATGTGATGAACAAAGAAATGATATCGCATTCTTAAAAGATTGTTTTAAAGAAATGGAGTCGCATTTTCATGGCTCTTCATCTGGAGTTGATCCGCTTATAAGCTATCTAAATGTTCCACTATTAATTGATAGTAAGAAGCAACTAACTGAAGTTGTTCTTAAAAATGATTCCAAAGGGCCAGGGCTTTTCCTTTTAAATACTGGCCGTGCAAGAAGAACTGAGCCATTGGTAAATCTTTTTATGGAAAAGTGTTCATCTAAGGATTTTGCCTATCTTTGTGATCGTGTTTTAACACCTATTTCAGATGAGTGCATTAAGTACTATATTGCTGATGATCGCGAACAACTTTGGAAGAAGTTTAAAGAGCTGTCATCTTTTCAGTTTGAACATTTTAATCCGATGATTCCTGCTCTCTATCGTGATCTTTGGAGCGAGGGGCTTGAGTCAGATGATTTTTATTTAAAGCTTTGTGGCGCCGGAGGGGGAGGATTCCTTCTAGGCTTGGCCCGAGATATCTCTAAGCTTCCTACACAGCTAGCTAATTTTGAATTAAGACCAGTATAATAAAGGCCCACTTAAAATGGGCCTAGTTTTTAATTATTTTAATCCATACATTTTTCTAATATCAGCGAGTTTGTGAGTAGGAGTCGCTTTTCTTTTTTCATTACAAATTTTCATCGTTCTCATTGCATAGACTCCAGAGAATACTGATTGTTTTGTAATATAGTTATATCTAATATCTGAAACTACTTCATTCTTGTCATTTACTTCAAACTCTTGAAATACTTCGACGGCCATTGCTTTTGCACTATATTCAACATCTCCATTTGGCCATGGAAAGGGAGAACATTGTCCTACAGATAATGCATATTCATTTATAGAAACACGACACTTGTAGTTCTCATCATGCTTACCTTTTTCACACCATGTGCTTGCAAGGATATTTGTAGTTGCTAGTATAGATAGTAGTAAAATAATATTCTTCATAATTTTCTCCGTTTACTTTTTTATTTTTTAATTTGATTTGTTACTGTTCAATTCCATAAAGATCTTTAACTTCTACTAGAGTGTAAGTTTCAAGATTATTCATGGCCTTACGACAATCCCAGTATGAGTCCATGGCCTGCACTCCGGCACTTGTTCCACTTGTCGTGCTAAGAACAGTTCTTCTTTCAGTAAGCAGATTATGATTCTCATCTTTTAAATATACTTCCTCCACAAAAGCTACACCTGCAAAGGCATTATATGATTCGATATACATATTATCGTTGTACCAACATTTACCTTTTTTAAGTACATGCTTGGCAATTACATCTCTACATTCATAAATTTTAACGTATTTCGAAATCTGCTTACAGTTTGCAAAAGAGCTCGCTGCTGTAAGTAGTGAAAGTGCAATCATTAACTTTTTCATATTCTCTCCTCATTCAATATTTTTGTTTTCTTGTTCGAGGAAGTTATAACACGAAAAAAGTGTATTACGTGGTTTTGTGTAAATATTTTATGGTGAGCTATATTTTAGAGAGAAATTCACGTGAAATCAGTTATTTGGCCCACCTATTTGAAGAGGAGGTGGGCCGTTCTTAGGCTAGATGGCCTCTGCAACAGTAGGAGTTTGCTTTAAAACACGGGCAAAGTCGCGTGGATTAATGAAGTCCTTCCCATTTGCGTAGTTTTTAAAGTCACCTGTGGCCAACGTTGAGTTAGCAAAAGTAATTTCCTCTAAAAGGTCATCTTCCATTGCTTTAATAAGAGCGTTGTTAAATGATCTCTTTGTTTGAATTCTTGCAGTAGGAGACTGTTTAGAAATACGAGTTACAATATCTTCAAGTTCATTTTCGCTGTAAAGGATTTTACCGATGAGGCCTGCGCTTATAAGAGCATCGGCACCTACGCTTTGAGAAGATAGTAGGTATTGCATAAGCTTTGCACTATTTGCTTTTTCATTAGTAAGGGTATTCATACCGGCCATTGGTGTGATTCCCTTATCAAGTTGGTTAAATGTCACACTAAAAGAAGGAGCACAGTAGCGAATATCACCACCCATAGCTAATTCAAGACTAAATGGGCAAGCTGATTTTTGAAATGACCAAAGGATCGTCTGTGGTAATAATAGTTGTCCCCAACTTAACCTTGCGAGTTGCTGTAGGGTATTACCAAGGTTTACTTCATCGAAGAATCTTAATTCTTCTTTCTTGAATAATTCAATATCATCACTAGCAAATTTAAAAACTACCGAATGAATTTCAATTTTATTAGTTAACCAATCAAAGAAGTGTTCGAGTTCATTTAAGTACGTTGAAGTATTGAAAAACTGCTCATTGTTAGCAACAACAACGTTACAAGTGCGAGTTTGTCTAGATAGTGAAATATTGAGTGTATTGTACTTAAAGAAATTACTCATTGATACCTTCCCTGGTCTTTTTAAAATTGCTATCCGATGCAATTTTTAGTTACTAAATGTAAACTCTCAGATCGATCCGTGATCTGTTAATAAAATTATTTCAATTTTGGCCTGGGTCTGTCAAATCTAAGAAGCTTTTTTTCTCATTAAATTTTCTACAAAAATACTTTCAGTATTCTTATAAGAGATGGACTTATCACATGAATTTAAGGTGTTAAGGATGTACTCTTGTAGTTGAGTGTTTTTGTCGCTATTGACGATTCTTTTGGAATCCCTTGTTTTAAGCATAAGATGAATTACTTGCTCGTTTGACTCGGTTTTTAGGATGGCCTTTACAATTAAAGAATGAAGTGTACTGTTGTTAAAGTCCCAGTTTGCGGCCTCTAATTCATTTATCGATTCTTGAGATAGTTTTTTTATCGGTATTGCTCTTTTGCTACATTCGTATTTGATATAGTGCTTGGCTATTTCAACAATTTCAGCTCGACGAAGTCGTAGCGGCGGTACATTGAGTTTAACTGTTGTTATTAGATTATAAAGATCAGTAAGGATAATATCATTCTTTTCAAGCGCCTTAAGATCATTAGTGGCAATGGTAACAATTCTAATCTTTAGGGATCTAATAATATTATAGAAAGTCGCTTGATCCTCATAGCCTAGCATCTCAATATTTTTAACAATGAGGTCTTTGATTCCCTTGTTTGTAAGATCACTTATTTGCTCTAACTTCTTATGGTTGGCCACTTCTTCATCATTAAAATCGATAATATTTTCTTTATTGTCTCCGCAAATATATCGAGCATAGGCGCTTTTTCCCAGTCCAACTTCACCGTGAATATAGAGATTCTCTCTTGTGTTTTTTATGGTGTTTAATGTGTTGATAATCGACTGTCCAGTTTGTGATTTATCGCTGAATATGAAGTGATCAGGAAGTTTATTTTCTACTTTTTCACTACTTATTGTATGCTTCTTACCTTCATAGAAATAAGAGATAAGACTTGCGATGATCTTTATATTCTCAATCATAGTGAAATTAAACTTTCCGCCAGAGACACTATTTGACATGCAAATGATACCAATGCTTTCTCCATTATGATTCACGATAGGAGACATAAGAATGTTTTTTATTTCAAGGTCAACACCCGTTGCCTTCTTTTCATGAAAGCTCTTGTTGATAATGACTTTGTTGAAATAGGCTTCTTTTAAAATACTATTAAAGCTGTGATCCCTTGGAGTCACGTCACTATTTGTTCGCTCTATTTCAAATTCACCAGTTTTTGCATCAAAAAGAAAGATGTGATAATTCTCACAACGAAAGATGCTAGGAAGTTCATTTAAAATATCAATGATTTTTCCACTATAAGTCTTTTGAATCAAACTTTGAAAAAGTGAAAATAGTTCAACACCGTCATCTCGGTTGATCTTAATTTTGTTTTGGCAGATTTGAAAGAGCTTATCTTTGAGTTTTGCGGTTCTGTAATGTGATAAAAAGTCTTTTAAGAAGTACTTTAATACTGTTGTCTGAGAATTTGGTTCAATAGAGATACCATAGATTGTCTTTGTTACATCCTCACAGTAAATGAAAGATCGAATAATTATACCTGTTAGCTCGAAGTCCCAGTTATTAAATAGTCTTTTCGTTTGAATTTTGATTTTTACTTTCTCTCCCAATGTGTATTTTTGAGAGCAGATGAAATTTAATCCAGATAAGTTGATTGAGTCGATTCTAACACTGTTATGCTTTATGTTTTCACGCTCAATTGTGCTAACTTCTGCACTAACTTTGTCGTCTTCATGTATTGGAAAACGATATGATTTGAAAAATTTGTAATTTTGAATATTAAACTTCAATTATTCCTCAATTTTTAGCTCGATTGGAGATACTCCCTTATCGACGATTTCTTTAGAATTTTTATATGTCTTGTAGTTAAAGTTAGTAATTTTACTAGTCGATAACTATTCATATGAAGAAGCTAAGAAACTATCGTATCAAACTAAAAGAGTCAGATAATATTGAGTGTATTCTCTATGAAATGATTGGAGACTCTACTTCAAATTCTTTTAATGTCATTGTCGATAATATTTCAACAACTGGTATTGGTGTTCTCATAGGAGAGTATGTTGATAGTCAAATTTTCAAAATCGAAATTCGTTTCAAAAAAATTCGTCTTTTTCAAACAGTAAAGCTTAGACGTTATAGGCCAAATTTTAACAATATTGGCGATAACTACCTTGGCCTTGAGTTTATTGATTATGAAGTCGAAAATATTATGAATCTTATGACTGAGCTCGTTTCATCAATGGGTAAAAGACGCTTAAGAAATCTCATGTATGACATGGTCTTAAATGAAGCTGTTGCTGGAAATTATGATTCTGATAATAACTTTGATAAGGATATTGATGATAATGTTTCTGTTTCTATGATCCTTGATTTGTTTCATATTTTTAAAAATTATCGTAACAAAGTCGAATTAATAAAATTATTTATCATAGAAGTTCAAAGAATAGTAAAGGCCCGCGATGCACGAGCATTTATTGTGGGACACGATGAGCATACATTCAGTGAATTTGATTTTCAGACAAATCAATTGAAAGAAATTGAATATCCAATCGTTGGTATTCTAGAAGAGCTTTATAATCATCCTCGTGGAATCAAATCAAAATTTTCTCAATCTCTTTCTAGTGATGAATTTTTTAATATGTATGAAGTCGTTAATAATACGACTATTTCAACATATATGATGTGTCCGATCTTTGATCACAATGAAAATATCTTTGGTATTTTAAATTTCTCGAATAAAGAAAAGAATGAGCTATTTACGGATAATGACCTTAAACAGGCTATGTTTTTGGCCCGAGTAATTGGACTTCTTTACTTTTATAAGAGTGATGAAATTGAGGAATATGAAGAATATCACAGCGATGACTATGAGGCGGATGTTGCCTTCAACACATCTATGGGGATTAGTGTTTTTGCAAAGGGTGCCCAATCTTTTCTTGAGCAATATAGTGCTCCAAATGAGAGAGGCCCTGTCTATATTTATGGTGGTGAAGGAAGTGGAAAGTATTTTCTATGTGAAAGAATTGCAAGGCAATCAAGTACCGCTAACACGCATATTGAAATTGTTAATTGCTATGCCAAAATGACCAAAAAAGATATTGATGATATCGTGGACAAGATCAGGGATCGCGTTATTAATGGCCACGTTATATTTAAGGGCCTTGATAAGCTATCAACAAGTGTTGCCAATTATATTATTAATACAGTTGATAAGAGAGAGTCTTATCGAACTATGTTTACAGGTACTGACTATATTCCAGAGTTGGCCATACCAAGTTTTAAAACAATTTCATTAGTTGAAAGAAAGGAAGATATTCTCTTCTTCGCAAATTACTTCATATCGCAATATAGTTTAAAGAATCATACTGCAAAGAAGCGACTTTCTCATCGTGTTCAAAAAATGCTGCTTGATTATGATTGGCCAGGAAATATTTCAGAGCTTAAGGCCTGTATTGCACGACTTATGATCTTTAATAAAGGTAGCGGAAATCTTACTATTCGTACGAGTGAGATCACTCCATTATTTGAAAAAGATTTTCAACCTCAAATCTCAATTGAGGCCAATGACTTAAAAATTAATGCTTTTGATGAGCATGATTTAAACGAAAAAGAGTGTGCAGATCTTTATCTATATTTTTTCGTGGCAAAACAATTAAAAGAAGGCGCTGTTGGCCTAAAGTCTGTTGCGAAGGGATCGCTAATTGAATATGAAGATATGGTTGAGCGACTTAAAAATGGTAGTAAGGTTGTAAAGCGACTTTTTAATGAAACAGTTGAAAGGGTAGAGTTGTATATTTCAGATAATGTGGCCTAGTTAATAGACTAGGCCACAATTTATTTTTAAGATTATTCGTTTTCTTCGATGAATCTTTCTGCTCTGATCGCCGCCTGACAACCAGAACCCGCAGCAGAGATTGCTTGACGATAGTAAGAGTCCTGAACGTCACCACAAGCAAAAACACCTGGAACGCTTGTATCAGGGTGCTTTCCTTGAGTCACGATAAACCCATGATCATCAAGTTCAATTTTTCCTTTTAGGAAATCAGTATTTGGCTTATGTCCGATACCCATAAATAGGCCATCAGTTTTTCTTTCAGATACTTCACCAGTTTTTAAGTTTTCAACTTTGATTGAAGTAACACCAGTTGCATCGGCAATGATTTCTGTTACAGCACTATCCCATACGAATTCAATCTTTTCGTTATTGAAAGCGCGCTCTTGCATTGGCTTAGATGCACGTAGCTCATCTCTTCTGTGAACAACATAAACTTTCGAAGCAAACTTTGTAAGGAAAGTTGCTTCTTCCATTGCAGTATCTCCACCACCAACAACGTGAACGACACGGTCGCGGTAGAAGAATCCGTCACAAGTTGCACAAGCACTTACGCCTTTACCAATAAGTTCTTTCTCATTTGGAAGGCCTAGGTATTTCGCTGAGGCACCTGTTGCTAAGATTACTGCATCAGCAGTATAAGTTTTGTCACCATCAACTGTTAAAGTAAATGGTCTCTTTGTTGTATCAATATCAGTGACGAAACCACTCAGGTATTCAGTACCAAATCTCTGAGTTTGTTTCTTCATATTGGCCATAAGCTCTGGCCCCATAATTCCCTCTGGGAATCCTGGAAAGTTATCAACGTCAGTTGTTGTCGTTAATTGTCCCCCTGGCTCATGTCCTTCAATAACTAGAGGTCCAAGGTTTGCACGAGATGCATATAGGGCCGCTGTGTAACCAGCAGGACCTGATCCGATAATAATGACTTTGTGGTGTGCCATTTAAAAACTCCGTTTTATTAAATTTTACTCAATTCCTAATTCTTTCTTAATTTCCTCAGGGCGATCATCTTCTTCTGGATGCATATCGTAATATGCATTTACGCTAACTAGGTCATCTGGATTAGCTGCTTTCTTTGTTGTTTTGTAAACTTCGCCAGTCATTTGGCATTCGTATCGAAAAATTTGAATATTCTTCTTTCTTTTGGCCATATCTTCCTCCGTTCACTCATGGTGCACCGTGGCATAATTTTGTAAAAATATACATACCTTACCATATTGTTTCAAATACTTCCATTCGTTATAATTAAATATATGGATAAATATAAACAATTCGTAATGATACTTTTGCTAAATTTATTGATGGCAAATACTTATGCCATGATGCAGGCAAAAGTTGTGGCCCTTTCTCAATCTGGACGCACCTTAAAGCTTTCTGTCGGTAAGCTTACCGGACTTAAAACTGGTGACGTGGCCGATGTGTCAATGCGCATTGGTGACTACCAAAAGCCTAAGTATCTTTATCTAGGTAGCATTGAACTCTTAAAAGTGTCTGATCGCGAATCTTACTGGTACTTCAAGGATATTTCTGGAGATAAGATAAATCGTGCAAACTTCGCGCCTGATGCGACACTTGCTCTACAAATTCGCTCTCAAACTGCAAGTGGCCGCTATAAGAAAAAGCCTGTTTATGAAATTAAGGCATATGAGTCGAAAAAAACTGAATTTAATAATCAGCATGCAATTGATGGACAGGTTCCTACGGACTTAATTCAAGATAAAGAAACGCCAAGTGATAAGAATTATGCTCAGGATATTGATGACTCGACGATCTATAAAGTGACAAAAGAGACGCAACTAAGAAACGGTGATGAAATTATCGTAAAGGATGGCAGACTTCGCTATAAGTATGTGGACTCCCAGCTAGAGCCTGTTGATACTTCAAAATTATCTGCACAAGAATTTGATGCTCAAATGGGAGCACAAAATAAAGATCAATTAATTAAAATTTCTGCTGCACAAGATGGATATAAGGAAATGCTTTATAGTGGAAAGCCAGATCTAACCGGTGCAAATTCAAATTTATCAATTCCAAATGCTATGGAAGAAAGTCTTGCACGAGAAAGAGCAAAGAATCGAGTGACGAAGTCAGCTAAGGCCGTCTTAGACAAAGAAGGCCCTCTGTGGTCTGCCGATATGGATAGTGAACAACTTAGTCGCTACTTAAAATCTTCTGGAATTGCTCGCGAAAAATTTAGGCGTGAAAATGTACTTTCAATTGAAAGTGGTAATGAAGTGCAATTAAGTTTTATCTCTAACCTTATGCCAAATTATACAGACTCTGATAGCAATCATCAGAATCTTGGATATGGCCTTGCTGCTTCATATGAGTTTCATCTTATTAGAGCACATGATTCATTAAAAAAATGGAGTGTTGACTTTGGGCTTGATCTTTCGAATCTAAATGTTGATTTAGGTGGGATCAATGGCCGCATGACTTATATGAATTTTGGCGCCCACGTGAATTACTATTTTTACAATGCACCTTATGTTCGAAATAAACTGCTTGCTTATGTTGGCCTAGGGATAAAGCGTGGTACAGGTGAGACAACTTCGCCAAGACTCACTAATTATAGCTATGACTATGAATTAGTGGCCTTACCTTCAATTTCACTAGGTATTAAAACTCGTATTTCAACTTTTAGAGATTATGAAAAGGGTAATATGTTTGGCTATGGAATAGGTGCCAAATTAAATTATGAGCTTCTTAGTTTAAGCCCGATTAGTGAGGTTAATGCGACAGATGCTTCTAACTTTGAACTTAATCAAACAATTAATAATTTAAAATTTATAGCTAGTTTAAGTATATTTTTTTAAGGAAATGATATGACAGGACGTTTATTAAAAATTCTCTCTATTTCACTCATTACTCTGTTGAGTTCGAGTGTTCTTGCTCTCGATATTGATGAGAAGTTAACTTTCAGAATTCTTCAAACATCATCTTCAAAGAAGACGATTCTAATGAATCGAGGATTAGAAGATGGATTAGTCATTGGAGATCACGCTAAGTTCTTTATCACAACTGGTGTCTTTGCAAGGGCCGTCTGTATTAAAGCAACACCATCTCGCTCTGTTTGGAGTATTTACCGCATTGTTAAGCCTAGTGAAATTCAAAGAGATAAGGTTGCAAATTTAAAAATTTCATCACCTGTTAAATTGACAAGTGATCGCTCTAAATCTCTACAAGCAACTTTTCCTGCAGGAAGACAAATGGGCGAGCCTGTTGATATTAATCGTCAAGCTCCTGAGCAAAGAAGTGCCTATTCACAACCTTCTAAATCAATGTCAGAAAGCTTTGATGAAGAAAGTGAGCTTGATGCAATTAAAACAACTTCTTTTTCTAGTAATCAAACGATGTCAAAGCCGACACCAAGTAAGATTCTAGATAAAAATATGGCCCTAAATGTATCGGCCGGCTTTAATATGCTAAGTGGTACTTATGATAACGTTGGAGTTAGCTCTGATGCTGAGTTAAGTACACTGGGCTTTGCTGGAGAGTTCGAGTTGTTCTTTCCTAAGTCGCAAAGTTTTTTACAAAAGTTTTCTTTAAAGGCCAGTGTTGGTTACTATTCAGGAAGCAATGGAATTTCAGATTCAACGTCTTCTTCAATTGACTTTGGTGGAGCAGTTAACTTCCACATTTTCAACCCTCTTGCGACGAATCGTTTTATCCCATACGTAGAAGTAGGATTTGGTTTATCGATGACTTCACTTAACGAAATTCCACAAAATGCTGGATCATCGACAACTGAGAGTCTATCAGGTTCAGGTACTTATATGAATGTTGGTGGTGGGATTAAGTATACACTAGATTCAGGATTTGGTTTTTATGCAAAAGGTGACTACTTCAGTAGCTCATCAACTTTTAGCATCGAAACCGGCGGTTCAACAGTTGAGAATACAATTTCTTTAAGTGGATTTAGAGCAATCGCAGGTGCTTATTTACGTTTCTAATTACTTCTCTAACAGACGCAGCTAGGAAATTAGAGGCGTCTGTTAAAGTCTTCTTCACAACGAATAAATTCATACTTTCTCACTTGCGCTTCTTGCTCAGGAGTAAAACCTTTTTGCTTAAATGGGTTGTAGCGCATTTTGAAGCGAAATTCAGCGAGGGTCTTATCTTGAATATAGGCCTTCTTATGTTTGTGTACTATCGATCTTGCAACATCTTGGGCCATCGTTCTAAATGTTGTGTACTTGCCGCCAACTAGAACATGGCAATTCTTTAGTGGTTGAAAGTATTTGTGTACGCGTGCTGTTTTTCCAAGAGTTGCTGTCGAGTCATCTTTAACAAGAGGTCTTATTCCTGCAAATGATGAGAGAATATCATCTTCTTGAATTTTAGCTTTTGGAAAATATTGGTTTAAATTTGCTAATAAGTAAGTGATCTCTTCTGCAGTCGGCTTTAAATCAAAGTATTCTTCTTCTACTTTAGACTCTGTCGTTCCTACAAGTATACGATCAGCTTGTGGAATGACAAAGATTACTCTTCCATCATTTGGTGTTAGTAGAATTGCTGTTTTAATCTTAAGGCGCTCTTTTGAGATCCAAATATGACTTCCACGTGATGGTAGAAGTTGTGGATTCCAATGTATTTGCGCAGACTTTGCTAGAACTTTATCGGTAAAAGGCCCTGTTGCAAAAACGATGTCATTGCAGAAAACTTCCTTAGTCACACCTTCGATCTCATCTTTCAAAATGACACGAATTCTACCATCATTAAGAAATTCATAATCTTCAAGTCCTATATGATTAAGAGCATGACAGCGTGGATTGATTGCAGCGTCTCTTAAAACTTCAATGGTTAGGCGTCCGTCATGTACAACAGCATCGTGGTAGACACCGCTTCCTTTAAGATCCTCTTCTTTAAGATCTGCATTTATTTCAAGCGTTTCAATCTTGTTTTTCATCTCATAAGGAGAATTTTGAAAGCTTGATAGTAAATCATATAAGAATAATCCAATTCTAATCATCCACTTTGGACGAATCGAATCAGAGTATATGGGTAGATAAAATTTTTCTTCAAAGCAAAGGTGCGGTGCAAGTTTTAACCAAAGATTCTTCTCATGTAGTGCTTCCCAGACGAGAGGGAAGTCAAAGTTTTCAAGATAACGAATTCCTCCGTGAAGCATCTTCGAGCTTTTTGAACTTGTTTGAGAGGCAAAGTCCTTCTTATCGATAAGAAGAGTATCAATATCGTGGAGACTTAAATCTCTAAAAACTCCCGCTCCAACGATGCCACCACCAATAATAATAGTGCTATAAAAATCTTTTGTTTCGCTTAAATTGCTAATCATAATTGTCTATTTAGCTATGCTTTGTTCTCTTCTAGAACGACATAGTCCCCATGGGCCATGATAATGATATTATTTGATGTCGAATCACTGCGTTGGTGATTAACTGTAAAATGAATTGAGATAATTGCATTAGCACCCTTTTTAAACGCACTTTCCCTAAACAATTCGCTGAAATATTCAATTAGGTTAATGGATTTAATATCATTAAACTCATTGCCATCAATAACTTCATTGATTTGCATTGGTCCAAGGCTATGTGTTATCAAATATCCCGGGACGAAGTGAGAAGAGCTTAATAAGACATCTTCTTGCGTAAAATCCCTGTCATTTCTTATAAAGTGCTTCGCCTGATTCTGATTAATTGAGCGTGGCCCTGTTAATCCTCTTTGATCGCTATGGTCATAGTTTGGACTAGCATGAATTTCATGAGCAAGACCTAGTTTTATCACACGACAAAAGCGACGTAATTTTCCTGCTAAGTAAATTGCACTAAACTCACCAATTTGGGCGATGAGAAGTTGTCCACTCTCTAAGCTTCTTCGATAAAGTTCTTCATTGTCACCTAAGAGTCCGTGCTCATTCAATATAGCAAGAATACTCTCGTCGTATTCACCAGGAACTATTCCTTGCATAAGAATTGAAAATGGAGGATTGCCTCCAATCGCTACCTTTCCATATGTTGAATTGGCCGCAAAATCTCTAACTTCTCTAAAGTCTTGGGCCGGCCTTATTTCAGGTGCGACTGTTTCAGGAGTCGCCGTAAGAGGTGTTTCAACTTGTTCATAGGACTCAATTTGCGGTGCTACAAACTCTTCTTGTTCAACTTCACTCTCAGCTTCGTATTCGGGTTGGTCTTCTTCAAGAGGTGAGAGCTCGATTTCAGCTTCTTGGTCTGCTTCTTGGTCTGCTTCTTGGTCTTCTTCTTGATCTGCTTCTTGGTCTTCTTCTTGATCTTCTTGAAAAGTCGGGAAGTTTTCAAAGCTTGAATCTTCATCGTCACTTTGCTCTTCTTCAACACTATCTAAGTCAGCAGACTCTTCAAAGTCGTCGACCTCGTCGAAGTTGTCAGACTCTTCAAAATTGTCAAAGTTGTCAAAGTTGTCAAAGTTGTCAAAGCTTTGCTCTTCATCACTTTCTTGGTCACTTTCTTCATCTTCAAGCTCTGGCCCGTCAAACGCGTAATCGGCTTCGTCATACGATTCTTCTTCTGAGAAGTTTTCGTAATTTTCGGCTTCATCCTCAAACTCGTTTTCGGAGTCATTTGAATTATTAGAATACTCAAATGGCGCTAACTCGATTTCCGCCTCATCTTC
Organism: Halobacteriovorax sp. RT-2-6; assembly: GCF_047085025.1. Taxonomy (NCBI): domain Bacteria; kingdom Pseudomonadati; phylum Bdellovibrionota; class Bacteriovoracia; order Bacteriovoracales; family Halobacteriovoraceae; genus Halobacteriovorax; species Halobacteriovorax sp. RT-2-6. The sequence goes on along the minus strand of NZ_JBKIYH010000001.1, from coordinate 445,299 downwards.
TTGTTCATCTTCCTGTTCATTTGATTGGCCATCATCTGACTCATCGAGATCAGCAAGAAGCTTGTCGAGTTCATCATCACCTTGATGAAGAAACTCTGACAAGTCTTCAATACGTGTTAAATCGTTTTTGTTATCGCCATCTGACATATTAATTATGATCCGTGACAGTGTTTAAATTTCTTTCCAGAACCACATGGACAAGCATCGTTTCTTCCAACTTTAACTTGGCCACGAGAGCGTGGAGCTTGTTGTTGTACAGGCTCATCTAGACCTTCTTCTTCAGCAATTCTTTGTGCTTTTAGAAGTTCTAATTGTCTTTGTAGTGCTTCTTCTTGCTCACGTCTTAGTTCCTCAATTTCTTCTTGAGTGTAAAGACGAACAGTAAACATGTTGCGTACAACACTTGCTTTTACATCAACACGCATTTGTTCAAAAAGGTTAAATGCTTCTCTCTTATATTCTGTAAGAGGGTCTTTTTGTGCGTAGGCCTTAAGATTGATCCCTTCTTTAAGGTGATCCATATTTCTTAAGTGATCCTTCCAGTGTTGATCAAAAGTTGATAGTAGAATTTCTCTAAGTGCTAGAGTTACTTGTCTATCATCATATCCAGCTAATTTGCTTTCTAGGATTTCCTTAGCTCTTTCTTCAAAGTACTTACTAACATTTCCTTCAAATTTTTCTGAACATTCTACAGCGCTTACTTCATATTCAGTGTTAAAAGTTGCACTAAAGCCAGACTTCATATCTTCCCAAGGAAGGTCTTCTAATGGAACTTTCTTTTGCGGGCGATAATTTTCATATAAGTTATCTGCAACATCTTCTGTCATCTCTTTTACAAATCCAAGGTTGTCTTCATCTGAAAGGATGTCACGACGGATACGGTAGATAACACGACGTTGTTCATTCATAACGTTATCAAAATCAAGAAGGTGCTTTCTGATTTCAAAGTTATGAGTTTCAACTTTCTTTTGAGCTTTAGCAATCGCATTAGTGATCATCTTGTGCTCAATAGGCTCATCCTCTTCCATCCCAAGAGTGTTCATAACCTTTGCGATACGATCACTTCCGAAAATTCTCATTAAATCATCTTCAAGCGATAGGAAGAATTTTGAACGTCCTGGGTCTCCTTGACGTCCAGAACGACCACGAAGTTGGTTGTCAATTCGACGTGACTCGTGTCTTTCTGTACAAAGGATATATAGACCGCCAAGGGCCTTCACTTCGTCATTAATTTTAATGTCGGTACCACGACCTGCCATATTTGTTGCAATAGTAACGGCACCTTTTTGACCAGCATTTTCAATGATGGCCGCTTCTCTACCGTGTTGCTTAGCATTTAGTACATTGTGTGGAATACCAGCTTTTTCAAGTTCTTGAGAAAGTAGGTTAGAAGAATCAACTGTAATTGTCCCAACTAGAACCGGTTGACCTTTCTCATTTAATTCTCTTAGAAGCTTAATAATTGCTCTATACTTTGCTTGCTTGTTCTTATAGATAACATCAGCTTCATCAACACGAGCAATTGGAAGATTTGTAGGAATAACAATTACATCGAGATCATAGATCTTTTTAAATTCTTCCGCTTCCGTATCTGCTGTACCTGTCATACCTGCTAGGTTTGAGTACATTTTGAAGTAGTTTTGGAAAGTGATTGATGCAAGAGTTTGGTTTTCTTGCTTAATCTCTACGCCTTCTTTCGCCTCGATCGCTTGGTGAAGTCCATCTGACCAACGAGAACCTGTTTTAAGACGCCCTGTGAATTCATCAACGATAATGACTTCACCATCTTTAATGATGTAATTAGCATCTCTTTTAAATAAGTGGTGAGCACGAAGGGCCTGATTTAAGTGGTGAAGCAGAGCTGAGTTTTCGATATCGTAAAGATTATCAACTTTCATTAGCTCTTGAACTTTCAAAATCCCTTCTTCTGTGAAAACAGCCGACATTGATTTTTCATCAATCGTGAAATGTTTTTCGACAGTAAGCTGTGGAATAACTTTATTTGCAACACCATAAAGTGTTGAGTCACCTTCACTTGGACCTGAAATTAATAGGGGAGTTCTGGCCTCATCGATTAGAATCGAGTCAACCTCATCCACGATACAGTAGTGAAAATCTCTTTGAACATATTCTTCAAGTGAGAATTTCATATTATCTCTTAGATAATCGAAAGCAAATTCGTTATTTGTTCCGTATGTAATGTCTGAAGCGTAAGCCGCTTGGCGCTCTTCATCTTCCATGTCTGCAATGATGCAACCAGTAGTTAATCCAAGCCAGTTATAAAGAACACCCATCTCTTTAGCATCACGGCTAGCAAGGTAGTCGTTAACTGTTACAAGGTGAGCACCTTTTCCTTCAAGAGCTTTTAGATAAAGAGGCAGAGTCGCAGTAAGAGTCTTACCTTCCCCTGTTTTCATCTCCGCAATAATCCCTTTAAAAAGAACAATACCACCAATGATCTGAACATCGTATGGACGCATACCAAGAACACGCTTTGCAGCTTCTCTTACTGTCGCAAATGCTTCAGGAAGAAGTTGTTCAAGAGTTGCTCCTTCACTTAGGCGTTGCTTAAACTTAGTCGTTTGGGCCTTTAGTTCCTCATCACTAAGCTTTTCCATCTGTGCTTCAAGTGAGTTGATTTCATTAACAATTGGCATGATTTTCTTGATGTCACGATCGTGTTTCGTGCCAAAAAAAGACTTAAGCGGATTAAACATTTAAATTTCTCCTAATTAATCCAGTACATAATAGAGAGGGTCCACCGGCGTTCCATTTACACGAATTTCGTAGTGTAAGTGGGGGCCTGTCGATAAACCGGAGTTTCCAACTTTTGCAATTGGTTGCCCCCGTTTGACCTTTTGGCCTTTTACAACGATGTTTTCTGAATTATGTCCGTAAACTGTAGTTATACCGTATCCATGATCTATTTCAACGTGGTTTCCAAAACCGTAATTTTTCTTTGATACTTTAACGATACCATCCGCTGGCGCTAAGATGATTGTTCCAATTGGTGCACCGACGTCTAGGCCTTCGTGCATCTTTACACGTTTTGAGTAGTGACTCATACGTGGACCGTAGTACGAAGTTATCCAGCCTCGGGCCGGAAGTAGAGTTGGCGTTGATCTTAAAAAAGATTCGCGATCAAGTAAGAATTGATCGAGCTCATTAACACGAATCTCTAAGTCACCTGAAATCTTGCGTAGAATTGAATATCGATAATCAAAAAACGCGAAGTTTTCAGCTAACTTAAAACTTTGTTTAATTAAGCTACTCCATTCCTTTGTGAAGCTATAACCAGAAGTTAGACCAAAATTAGTAGCGATCTTTCTTTCATACAGATCATTGATGTCACTAAATTCCTCAACTGTTTTGAGTTCCTTTAGTTCCGACTTAACTTTGTCCATTAACTCCTGGTCTCTTTGCGGAATGAGAACAGATTGTGGGTTACGAGATGGATTTGATGGTGCCGAATGATTATGGCCGTGATCACCTTCTTGGGCCTCTTGTTCATCAGAGTTCTGCATTACAGGCTTTGTCAGATCAAAATCTTTAAAACCAGAGATGACTCTTAATTTACTTTCGATTTTTTGAATACGTTCAATATCATCGGTTAAAGTATTGAGCTTCATATTAAAGAGCTGGATTTGCTCTTTAAGCTGACGGTTTTCAATACTCAAGTGACGATTTTCATATACCTGCTTAAGGATCTTTATATAGTCAAAAGTGAGAATTCCAATAACTGCTACAATGATAACTATGAAGAATAATACAGAGTTGAAGATCACGCGCGGTATGCGAAATGACTTAACTCCTTTTTCTTTTTCAGGAATTACCATAATTGTGTAAAAACGACTCAAAATTACTTCCTTGAATTTTCAATAATTTCTGATGTTTATTGTAGGTTTCTTGATAACAGTTTGCAAGACATTAATCTATGACACATTGAGACGAAATATTTTTCTCAAGTAGTGAAAGTTAAGATTAGTTAACTACAGCTAAGATTACAGATATATTGTCCTGACCACCGTGTTCGTTGGCCTGTCTAACAAGTGTCTGTGCACAGTCGTGAATGAGCTGATGACTTAGTTCGTCGTTCTTTTTGATCATGTCATTAATGATGAAAAGAATATCTTCATCGCTTAGCTTTCCATGAAGTCCGTCAGAGCAGAGTAGAAAAATATCACCTTTACTAGGTTTGTAATCGTAAAGGTCGACTTCAATTCCTGATTCAAAACCAACCGTTCGTGACAAGTAATTCTTATTCGGATCATTTGCTGCTTGATCGCGGGTATAAATTCCAAAATTTATTTTTTCTTGAATAACTGAATGATCTTTTGTTAGTTGAAAAATTTGACCTTGAGTAATGACATAAGCACGAGAGTCTCCAACATTTGCAATACTTGCTTTATCTTTTCCAAAAAGAATTCCAACAACAGTTGTTCCCATTCCTTTTAGCGATGGTTCTTCATCCGCATAGTTTTTGATTTTTTCATTTGCAAAGTGAACAGAATCTTTAAGTACTTCTGAGATATCAGTGCTGGCAGCTTTTAGTTCTTTAACTTTCTCTGCAATATATTTAATTGCCATTGTAGAAGCGAGTTCACCTCCAGAGTGTCCACCCATGCCATCTGCTACAATATAGAGTTTACTTGAATTTCCAACGTAAATAGAGTCCTGATTGGTTTCTCTCTTGCGGCCAATATCTGATACGCCGGCACAAATAATTTCCATGTTCACCCTTGTAATCCCTCAACAATTCTTAATCTGTAATTCTTATATTTTCAAATGGATACAGATTTTAGTCAAATGCTTTTGTTTGACTTCAATTTTGCCAAGAATTTGCCTAGTAAATTTAGTGATTACTTGATTGTTTTACGGTGTCAAAAAGTCACTACATATTTTTTTTATACTTACCTTTGATCTTACTTAGTTTTTCACGTTATAATATATTTAGGAATTTAGCTTGCAGAGAATGCAAATCATGGATGGAGAAAATATGACTAAAATGAATATGAAAGACTTTATGAGTGAGAACTACAAAGTTGAAGACTTTGCTCACTTACACTGGACAGGAAGTTTTCAAGAATATGTAGATCTTGTATCTGAAGATCCTCGAATCGCACGCAATTCATTCCAAAGAATTTTTGATATGATCATGACTTTTGGAACGAGCACATACCTAGAATATAAAAAAGAAATTACTAGATATCACTTCTTTGATGATCCAATTGGAAATGGTAAAGATGCCGTTTTTGGGATTGATGTACACTTAATGAAATTAGTAAACTTTTTCAAGGCCGCTGCTCTTGGTTACGGAACTGAAAAAAGGGTATTACTACTTCACGGTCCAGTAGGTTCTGCTAAATCATCAATTGCAAGAAATCTTAAAAAAGGTCTTGAACACTACTCAAGAACAGATGAGGGAGCTCTTTATACTTTCGAATGGTATGACGAAGAAGAATCAGACATTCTTGGTGGTCAAAAAGTTTTTCCATCTCCAATGCATGAAGACCCATTAAAGCTAATTCCACATGAAGTAAGAAAAGAATTCATTGAAGCAATGAATAAGGGTAATAAAGAACAAAAAATTAAAATTCGCGGAGAAGTTTGTCCTGCTGACCGTTATATCTTAAATGAGTACATGATTAAATATGACGGTGACTTCATGAAAGTTATGGAAAATCACATCCGTGTTAAGAGACTTATTCTTTCTGAAAAGGATCGTCTAGGTATTGGTACTTTCCAACCTAAAGATGAGAAAAACCAAGATTCAACTGAACTAACAGGTGATATCAACTATAGAAAGATCGCTCAATACGGATCTGATTCAGATCCTCGCGCCTTTAACTTCGATGGGGAATTCAATATCGCTAACCGTGGTATTATCGAATTCATCGAAATGTTAAAGCTTGATGTTGCTTTCCTTTATGACCTACTAGGAGCGTCTCAGGAACAGTCAATTAAGCCAAAGAAATTTGCTCAAACAGATATTGACCTTGTCATTCTTGGTCACACAAATGAGCCTGAATTTAGAAAGCTTCAAAATAACGAATTTATGGAAGCTCTACGTGACCGTACTGTAAAAATTGATATTCCTTATATTACTCGTCTTGATAATGAAGTGAGAATTTATCAGCGTGATTTTAATGCTGAAAAAATCCCTCATGTTCACATCGCTCCACATACTTTAGATATGGCAGCAATGTGGGCAGTTTTAACAAGAATGGAAGAGCCAAAGAAAGCAGACCTTACTCTTGTTCAAAAACTTAAGCTTTATAACGGTAAGACTCTTACTGGGTATAATGAAGACAACGTAAAAGAGCTTCGTAAAGAAGCGGTAAGAGAAGGTTTAGAAGGTATTTCTCCTCGTTATATCCAAGATAAAATTTCTAACGCTCTTGTTAAGTATGGACACACTGGTTCACTAAACCCATTTATGGTTTTCAACGAACTTGAGTCTGGACTTAAAAATTCTATGGCAAATAATCCAGAGGCAGTAGATAAGTATCGTGAGATGCTAGCAATCGTTCGCCAAGAGTATACAGACATTGTTAAAAATGATGTTCAAAAAGCTATCTCTCTTGATGAAACTGCAATTGAGACTCTATGTGCAAATTATATTGATAACGTTAAGGCCTACACTCAAAAAGAGAAGGTTCGCAACAAGTACACAGGTAAACTTGAAGAAGCGGATGAGCGTTTCATGAGAAGCATTGAAGAGAAGATCGACATTGCTGAATCTCGCAAGGATGACTTCAGACGTGAGATCATGAACTACATCGGTGCTCTTGCAATCGAAGGTAAACAATTCGATTATAAAATGAATGAAAGACTACACCGTGCACTTGAGCTTAAGCTTTTTGAAGATCAAAAAGATGCGATTAAACTTACAACAATCATCTCTAATGTTGTTGATAAAGAAACACAAGAGAAGATTGATGTTATCAAGTCTCGTCTAATTAAGAACTATGGTTACTGTGAAATTTCAGCAACTGACGCTCTTAATTACGTCGCTAGTATATTTGCAAAAGGAGACAGTGCTAAGTCTTAGGACTTAGCACCTCCACAACTGGAGAGTTAATGGATCACCCGATTAAAAGAGACCACGCACGTTTTCGAAAAATTATTAAAGGAAAGGTGCGTGATAATCTAAGAAAGTATATTGCTGGCGGTGAGATGCCAATTCCAAAGGGCAATGGGCAATTTAAAGTACCAATGCCCTCAATCAACACTCCTCAATTTCGCTTTGGTGATAAAAGCCAAGGAGGAACAGGACAGGGTGATGGCCAGCCAGGAGATCCAGTCGATGGACAAGGTGAACCGCAAGAAGGTCAAGGGGAACCAGGTGAAGCTGGTGAGCAGGAAGGTGATAAGGCCCTCGATGTTGAAATGAGCTTAGATGAGCTTGCTTCAATTCTAGGAAATGAGCTAGCACTTCCTAAGATCGAGCCTAAAGGTAAGAAGAATATGCAGTCAACTGTTGATCGCTACACAAGTATCGGTACAGTTGGACCAGATTCACTTAAGCACTACAAGAGATCTTTTAAAGAGGCCCTAAAGCGACAAATCGCAATGGGGACATATGATCCAAAGAACCCTGTCGTTGTTCCAATCAAAAGTGATATGCGCTACCGTGCAAGTGATTCAAAGATAGAATTTGAAAACTCTGCAGTTGTAATCTACATGATGGATGTTTCAGGATCAATGGGGGATGAACAAAAAGAAATTGTTCGCACAGAATCTTTTTGGATCAATCTCTGGCTTAAGTCGCAGTATAAAGATATTGAAATTCGCTATATCATTCATGATGCAACGGCAAAAGAAGTTGATGAAGAAACATTCTTTAGAACTCGTGAAAGTGGTGGGACTCTTATTTCATCGGCACTTAAACTTTGTAAGGATATGATTGCTAGCGATTATAATTCAGATGAGTGGAATATTTATCCTTTCCATTTTTCGGATGGTGATAACTGGTCTGCAGAGGACACTAAGGTTTGTCTTGATATTTTAAAGAATTCAATTATTCCAAACTCAAATGCATTCTTCTACGGACAAGTAGAGTCTCGTTATGGTTCAGGTCAGTTTTATAAGGACCTCGCCAAAGAATTCGGTGAAAAACACGAAGATGTTATTTTGAGTAAAATTAAAAATAAAGAAGCAATCCTAGATTCAATTAAAGACTTTCTAGGAAAAGGTAAGTAAGGCGTGACTCCAGTAATAAGTAGTATGGAAAGAACTAAACCACTAAGTGGAGAACTTGCAAGATTAAGAGATGAGGTTCATAGCTATGCAGTAGAATATGGCCTTGATTTCTATCCTGTTGTTTTTGAAGTTTGTGACTACGATACAGTTTGTATTTTAGCAGCAAATGGAGGTTTTCCTTCTCGCTACCCGCACTGGAGATTCGGGCTCGAGTATGATCGTCTTGCTAAAGGAAACCGTTATGGTTTTCAAAAAATATACGAACTTGTAATCAATACTGACCCTTGCTATGCATATCTTTTAAGCTCTAATCGCTATGTTGATCAGAAACTTGTTATGGCCCACGTTTATGGGCATGCTGACTTCTTTAAGAATAATGCTTGGTTTAGAGGAACAGATCGTCGCATGATGGATGTTATGGCCAATCATGGAACGAAAGTTCGTCGTTATATGGATAAATATGGCCAAGACCGTGTCGAAGAATTTATTGATACAGTCTTATCATTTGAAAACCTACTTGATGTTAATGTGCTCTTCCAAAGTGAAGAGAAGCAAAGAACATCTGCTGATGATGAATTTGAATTTAAGGATGACCGCTCGCAAGTTCTTAAGTCATTTATGAATTCTAAAATGGCGCGCTCAGGCCTTGATAGCGATAAGGTGGAAGTTAAGAAAACACCACTAGAGCTTCTTGATGAAGAAATTCGTGGAACACGTGATATTATGAAATTTCTAATTGATCACGCTCCAATTGAAGACTGGCAAGCCGATATCATTGGAATTCTAAGAGAGGAAGCTTATTACTTTCTTCCTCAGAGAATGACTAAAATTATGAATGAGGGGTGGGCATCTTACTGGCACTCTAAGATTCTTACTAAGAAGGCCTTAAATAGTTCTGAAATTATCGACTTTGCAGATATTCATTCTGGTGTAATGGCCATGAGTAAGCAAAATATCAATCCATATAAGATCGGCATTGAGCTTATGCGTGACATTGAATACCGTTGGGATACTGGAAAATTTGGAAAAGAGTATCAAGATTGCACAGACCTTCATAAAAAAGAAAATTGGCATATTGAAACAAATATGGGACGTGAGAAAATCTTCGAAGTAAGACGCACTCATAATGATATTACTTTCATTGATGAGTTCTTTACTGAAGAATTCTGTAATCGTATGCAGCTTTTTACGTATAAGTATAACTCGCGTACAGGACGCAATGAAATTGAAACGCGTGACTTCAAAGAAATTAAGTCAAAGCTTCTTAATCAATTAACAAATTTTGGTACACCAATTATTGAAGTGGAATCGGCAAATTATAAGAATCGTGGTGAGCTTCTTCTTCGTCATGTACACCAGGGAGTAGACCTTGACGTTGGGCAGGCCCAGGATACAATGGCCAATATCTACAAGGTTTGGAAGAGACCTGTCTCAATCACTACTATCGTTGAAGATAAGTCCATTGTTTATCTTTTTGATGGGATTGAGTTTAAAGAAGATAACTAACGAGTAATCTATATTGCTTATTGACCTAAAATTACTTTCAAGTAAAATTGAAGTATCTTTAGATATAAGAATTTAAGTCAATTTAGGAATATTCATGCTTTCAAAAAGTACCCTCTTCGTTTTATCGTTAATCTTTTCAATTCAAACCTTTGCAGCGATAAAGTTAAATTCTGGACGTGGTGATATTTCACTCGTTAGCAAGAATGGCTCACGCCAAATTGACGCAACAAAAATTTCCCAAGAGATAGGACTTTCTCAAGACACTCTTATCATTACTGAAGATAATTCATATGCCCGCCTTGTTAATGATCGCGGTGATACTATTTTTATAGGGCCAAATTCGAAGGTTACTATTGAACTAATTAATGCGACAGAAGGTGACTTTATTTCGCTTCATGCTGGCCTTGTTAGAATCATGGCAAAAAAGCAGCGAAAGGTAAGAGAGGGGCGATTTGATCGCGTCTTTGTGCGCACTAATAGCGCTCTTGTAGGACTTGAAAACTCTGACTCTCTTATCCTCTACAATATCTATAATAACGTAACAGGTGCTCTTACTTTTACAGGTAAGGCCAATATGAAAAGAGTTAATCGTTCTCATAAATTTAGTGCAGGTGAAAGACTTGTTTTTAGAAGAAGCGTTAAAGAGCAAAAGATCAAGTTTAAGTTTCGCACAAATAATGAACTCCAAAACTTTAGCATGGAAATTAATGAAGTCCTCTTTGGGGATAACTTAAAGGACGTCTCAACTGTTTCTAGAGGACAGTATAGTGCTACTTTTCACGATTCTAGACCAGTGTCTATGCCTGTAAAAATCAATCCTCTGCAATTATCAAGATTATACAGTAATAGACTTCTTGATATGACAGTTTATTCTGAAGATACTGATAGTGATGATTTTAATATTGCACCATATCCTTTAGTTTCTAACTTAATGAAGCCTGCAGAACAAGTTAGTTCTTACCGCGGGCAGTACTCTGCTAATCAAAGAAGATACGCGCCAAAGGCAGGTGGCCTTATTGATTTAGTTTCTGGAATTTATATTCCACCTGAAAAAGATGCCACTTTTAACGAAGAATACCGAGTATATGAGGCCCGTGAAATCGGCCGCATTAATGGTTCAAATGGAAACTTTATTGCACCTAAAAATCTGACTCTTGATCCAAATCGTGGCTTTGTTGTGGTCAACAATACTCATGAGTCAATTGAGAAGCAAAATCAATTAAATAATCTTTTAAAGTCAAATCTCTTATTGGCCAGTTATAAAAATGTAAGTGGAAAGAAAATGACTACGGCAGAAAGATTTTCTTCAAATATCATTGGCCTTTCACTCGTTAACCAAGGTTATACTTACGGTTATGGTTCAGGTGATTTTGAACTGAGTAAGCGTGGTATTGAGCTAAGTTTAGCTTTGATTGGTAATGGAAGTTTTAGGCCATTTGCAAAATTTAGACTATTAAATGAAAATTTTGAAACCTCTGCTTTTTCAAATAATATCGAACGTTTTTATCAAATGAATTTAGGTCTTGATTATCAATTCGGCCATATTTTCTATCTTAGCGGACAACTGTCAATTGATGAGGAGCCTATCGTACTTAGTACTAGTTCAAGTATTGTAAGTGCAACTCTAACTAATTTTATCGGGGAGTTTGGTCTAAAAGTAATTAATCTAGATAAATTAGATCTTTTTGCACGCGCCGGTGCTAAGTATAATCTTGCTAATGCTGATGATGGATTTGATGTTGATAGTGGGATTGGTTTCTATTTTGGAGCTAAGGCCGATTACTGGCTAAATCGTGCTAGTTTCATTTTTGCGGAATTTGATTATCTGGCCCATTCATATTCAATTTCTGGTGGTGGAAATGATAGTGATGTTGATATGAGTGGAGCGGTATTAAATATTGGCTATCGCTATTCTTTTTAAGAAAAGATTTTTATCAGTGCCCAAGTTTTGGGTACTGAGCTAGATCAAGCTCGTAAATATCTTTTTGATAAATTAAGACAGGCTCTTCGAATTTCTTATCTGAGACAGGTGCTATCATCGCCTCAAGTCGGTCCTGTATTGTTTTAGATTCCATTTTTTGGTCTTTTCTTATGACTTCAGTTGTAAAGTTATTCCAAAGTTTCGATTGCATGTGTAACCAACAACTGATGATATTCTTATTCAGGCACGATTTATCACTCAATTGTACCCAGTTTTGATCGTTATTTAACAGTTTTAAATATGTACTTAAAATAGCTGCTTCATAAGGAAGTCTTTTGTTGTAACGAATATCAAGATTATTCATCAGATAGACGGCCTCCTTAAATTTACCTTCTTTAATAAGAATATTTATTCTCAATAATTCTTTCTCTCTCGATAAAGAGTCTGATACGGGTATCTTTGATAGGGCAACCCTTGCGTTTCTAAAGTTACCACTAAGCCATGCGGCAGCTAATAGTAACTTATTATTTACAATTGATTCAGGTTTTAAAATCAAGTTAGAGATATAGTGTGAATAGGCCGTTTTAATGTCACCTTTATGAACTTCCATGTGGCCTTTGATCTTGTTTGTATTCGTATTATCTATTGATTGCGCAAGTTTTAAAGCCTGATCATATTTTCCTGCATTATAAAGGTTTACTGCAACTAAAGTTCTAAGCATTGGATCAGCATAGAAATCAACAGGGATTTTTCCATAATGCTTTAACACTCTCTCATGTTCTTTAAAAAAGATTCCATATCTTAGAACTGTCTTAATGATATCTAAGTTATTGCTGGCCATGAGATCTCGTATTTGTGTTGATCTCACATATCCTTTCAAGCGTTTTTCTAAAACCAAGTTAAGCCATGTATTATCTTGATAAGGGTTTTTATTATGTACTCTAATAATGCAATTATTGTATATTTCTTCAACCTTTGAATCCATTTCCTTTGGCATAGAAAGGGCACTAACCATTCTTAGTGTACAGTTTTGATAAAACCATGATGCATTATCTTGAAGAGAGGCAAGCGTATCTCTTGTCTCCTTTGCTCTAGCATCTGAAAAGTATGCTAGAACAAGGAAGCGTTTAATAAGGAGTTCTTTCTTATAACTATTAGTCTTTGCAAGTAACTTTTCTAATACCAATATGGCATCGTTGGAATGGCCGTCTATTAAAAGTGACTTGGCCACGCGTAATTGATCGAGAAAGTCTTTACGATCATCAAGTTGTAGGCCTTCGTTAAAGTAGGCGGCCTCAATCTCATGATAAATATTGTATGGAGGATCAAGTTCTCTTTTTGCTTGTCTGGAAATAATCGAAGAATACGATTGGGCACGAATCATTTCACTTAGTAATGATAAGCTAATGAGTATAAGAATGGCCTTTAGTGAAATTATTTTCATATTTTAATTCTTTTAAATTTCCTATTAAACCTTTCGGGAATAATTCCGATAACTTAAGGGAAACTTTAAATGGATTTTACATGGATGTTTTCGCAAAATTCTTAAATTATATGCGCATTGTTTTTGTGAGCTTATTTGGTCTGCTGTCTCTTTATTCACAAGCTGCCGATAGCCTTGTTTTAAACAAGCAAGGGGATATGATTTTTGATAATCTGAGTAAATCAATCGAACAATCTCGCGTTAAAAATTCAAAAGAAAACTTTGATCTCTTAAATGATTATAGAAAATTTTATCTTGAAGATGAGAAACTTGATTATTTTTGTCGTGAAAATAGCGCAAAATTATACTTTAAAAATGGCCTTGAAAGAGACGAGTTTTATCGCACTATCATGGCAACTCTTCAGTATAAGATGATGACATATTCGATGCATGCAATAGCGACTTATGCCAAGAAACTTCAATTTGATAGCGAGCAATATGATAATTTAGTAAGATCTCTCATCTCAAAGTGTTCGCAAAATATAACTTTAATGGGACATCGTCTTATAAAGTATCATTTCGATAATTACTTCAAAGACGAAGGCGAAATATTCTTGCCAATAGATCAAAGAAAGAAATTATTTACAGATAAACTTAATAAGCTACAAAGTGAAAATGAAATTCTTGTTAATGAACTTTATTATACGACAGGGATTTTTTCACACGCATGCTCTTGGGGAGGTCAAGTTGAGTATCCTAGAGAGCTTTCAAAATTTCTTTCTTCTTCCGCTGTTATGAGTTTTATCATCCGTGAATTAAGTGGCCTAGATACTTATAGCTATGATGATAAATTGTCTGACAAAAAAGGGGCGCTTTGTCGCAATCAAATTTGTCGTCCAAAAGAAATCACAAAAATTCAAAATGGAATCATCCGACCAGTTGGTTCTGCCAATTTAAATTTTGATTTCAAACTAGCGTATTGTGAAAAATTTCGTTTCTCTTCTCCTAAATATTCGACAGAAGTTAGTCCTGAGTTAGTGAGTGCTCTTGATGAATTTAAAGAAGAGAGGCCGCGCTTAATTGGTCAGTTCTTGGCCCTTGTTACTCGCATACCTGATTTTAATGTATGGACTCATGATTCAAAAACAATTAAGGACTATATTTCATTGTCAAATGATGGCCTATGGGATTTTTGGGCATCAGATTATCTGAAATCAAATTCTAAAAAGCTCTCTTACGAAGAGGCCCTAGTTATGCAAGTTGATAAAGAAGTAAATAACTACTTTGTTTATCATAAAAGCTTTCCTCAGATTAATTTCAATGTTCTTCATGGAGAGTTTGATAAGGCAAGTGACATCAATAATATGTTAGGCCTACATTTTGATATTAATATTCCTCGTACTGATATCAAATGGATTTATGAGCAATATAAAATCGCTCATGTTGGAAACGATGATAAGTCGATCAAGAAGTTAAAGGAGCGTTTGGCCCTTTATGTCGAAAATGATTACAAGGATATTAAAGATACGCTGATGCAGTTTTCAGTAAATGCTGATTTAACGCAAATAATAACAGATGAGCTTTTTAGACAATTTGATATAATTGATATGATTGAGCTACCAAAGGGTGAAGATAATAGACAACTAAAGATTGGCGTAAATATTAGAATTGCACCATTTGCTCTTGTTGCAATACGAAATAAAAGAATTGTATCTGATCTATCAAGTAGAGATTTAAGTGAAATTAAGTCTTTAGAAACTCTAAATAATATCGATTCTATGGCCTCGGAAGCCAAAAAATGATAAATAGCCTTAATGGCAAAAATTAATAACAATAATAAGAATAACAATCAGTCAGATCCTAATTATGATGTTGAGGTTCTCCCATCAGTTGAGGATTCTGATCTTTTTGATAATGATGTCGAAGTAATCGAGGATGATCACGAGTATGTTGATATCAGTCCTAAAAAACTTACGATAGATGAAGAAGTTGAGCTCATTCAAGAGACTCTTCCGGCCCTGGCCTCAAATCTTCCTGTTCCTTCAAAACTAGATAATAAATTAAACCAATATCTAAAAGATATCTCACGTTATGAGCTACTTTCTCCTGAACAAGAGAAGCTGCTGGTTAAGCAATTTCGTGAATCAGGTGATATTGATTTGGCAAAGAAACTCGTTGTTTCTAATCTTCGCCTAGTTGTCAAAATCGCTATGGAGTACCGAAGTGCTCACGCCAATGTGATGGATTTGATTCAAGAAGGGAATATTGGCCTTATGAAGGCCGTCTCATTATTTGAACCAGATAAAGGCGCAAAGCTTTCATATTATGCTTCTTGGTGGATTAAATCTTATATTCTAAAATTTATTCTCGATAACTTTAAGTTAGTTAAACTTGGTTCAACAAATGAACAAAAGAAGTTGTTTTATAACCTGATGCGTGAAAAAGAGCGTCTCGAGGCCCAAGGGATTAAGCCTGATCATAAGACTATTGCCCAGAACCTTGATGTTAGTGAAAAGGCCGTGGCCCTGATGGATATGCGCCTGGGTGAAGGTGGCTCTGAAGTTAGTATTGATACTCCGGTTGGAGAGTCGTCTTCGACCATGGGAGACCTACTGCCTGATTCTGGTGATTTTGCCGAAGATATCGAGTTCCAACAATCCTTGAAATTATTACAAGATAATCTGGATCATTTTATCCAAGGCCTAAAGCCTCGTGACCAGGAAATCTTTCGCGAAAGGCTTCTAAATGATGCTCCGCGCTCTCTACAGGCCATCGCAGATGATTATGGGGTTTCTCGTGAGCGAATTCGTCAAATTGAGGCCCGTTTGCTCGAGAATTTAAAGGTTTACATGAGTGAAATAATACGTTAGTATGCTCAAAATTATAGCGCCCCTTTCTTGGCCTGGAAAATAACTTCCTTGCTCGGTTTTGGGTAAGTTTTAGGAGAAAAATATGATTACAAATGCAGAAACAGCAAGCATCGTAGCAGAATTTGGTAAAGAATTTGGTGCAGGTGAAAAAGACAGTGGTTGTGCAGCGGTTCAAGTTGCAATTCTTACAACAAGAATCAACAACCTTAAGACACACTTTGGTGCACACATTCACGACTATTCTTCAAACCGTGGTCTTCTTAAGATGATTGGACGTCGTCGTCGTCTTCTTAAGTATGTTGCTACAAACAACGAAGAAAACTACAAAGCACTAATTAAGAAACTTGGTCTAAGAAAGTAAGCTTTATATATCAAGACAAAAGAAAGGAAGCTTTATGCTTCCTTTTTTTTATTTAAGCAGTTAAAATTTTAGTACGGAAATGGTTAAGAGGAGAGTTTGAGATTTAAGGGATATTAAAATTTAAAAACACGCTGATCTCAGTGGTTTTAGATTTTCATATTCTTTGGATTTCTTCTCACATACATTCCAACTAACACATTTCTAAATATAGACATTCAAAAATATAAATGGAGTTATTTATGTTAAACAACAAACGAGAGTTTACTTACAACTTTGGTGGTAAGGAAGTTACAATTGAAACTGGTCGTATGGCAAAACAAGCTGACGCATCAGTTATCGTATCTAGTGGTGGTACACAAGTTCTAGTTACTGCTACATCTGCAACAGAAGTAAAAGACGGACAAGACTTTTTCCCACTTCTAGTTGAATACACAGAAAAATTCTATTCAGCAGGGAAATTCCTTGGTGGATTCTTAAAAAGAGAAGGTCGTCCTTCAGTTGGTGAGACTTTAAATGCTCGTCTAATTGATAGGCCACTAAGACCTCTTTTCCCACACGGATATATGTTTGATACAGTTATTTCTGCAACTGTAATCTCTTACTCACCAGAAGGTGACCCAGAGGTTCTTGCTGCACTTGGTGCATCAGCAGCTCTAACTATTTCTGATATCCCATTTGAAGGTCCAATTGGTACTTGTAAAGTTGGTCGTATCGGTGGTGAATTTGTTATCAACCCTGACCATGACAAATGGGCAGAGTCTGATATGGAAATCGTTGTTGCAGCAAGTGACAATGCAATCCTTATGGTTGAAGGGGAAGCGAAAGTCGCTCCTGAGCAAGATGTTCTAGATGCAATCTTTTTTGGTCAAAAAGAAATCGAAGGCTTTGTTGCATTCCTTAAAGATATTCAAAAAGAAGTTGGTAGAGCTAAGCGTGAATTCGTATCAGCAGCTGCAAACAATACTATGCTTGAAAAAATCAGAGCAGACTACACAGCAACAGCTCGTGAGGCGCTTAAGATTACTGATAAGCTAGAAAGACAAAAAGCTGTTAAAGCTATTGAAGCTCAAGTTAAAGCTGCAATGGCAGACGCACCAGAAGCTTTTGGTCTAACTGAAAACGATGCATTCGGAAAAGAAGCATACAAAGGTGTAGATGAACTAATGTATGAAATGCTTCGTGGAGATATCTTAAATGAAGATAAGCGTATTGCAGGTCGTGGACTTGCTGAAGTACGTGAAATCGAAACTGAGATTGATGTACTTAAAGTTCCACACGGATCATCTCTATTCACACGTGGAGAGACTCAGGTTATGGCCGCTGTTACTCTAGGTGGTAGCAAAGGTGCTCAAATGAGTGACCGTATTATTGGTACTTCAGAAGATCAATTCTATCTACACTATAACTTCCCTCCATATTCAGTAGGTGAGGCACGTGGTGTACGTGGTGTTGGACGTCGTGAGCAAGGTCACGGAAACCTAGCTGAGCGTGCTCTTAAAGCAGTTATCCCAACAGACTTCCCATATACAACTCGTCTTGTATGTGAGGTTTTAGAGTCTAACGGTTCTTCTTCAATGGGTTCTGTATGTTCAGGTTCAATGGCACTTATGGATGCTGGTGTTCCTCTAACTGCTCCTGTTGCAGGGATCGCTATGGGTCTAGTAACTGATGGTGAAAGATTCAAGATTCTTACAGATATCCTTGGTGACGAAGATCACCTAGGTGATATGGACTTTAAAGTTGCTGGTACTACTGAAGGTATTACTGCAATTCAAATGGATATCAAAATTACAGGTCTTACTAAAGAGATCGTTGAAAGTGCAATGGCACAAGCAAGAGAAGGACGTCTTCACATCCTAGAAGAGATGGCAAAGACTATTTCTGTTGAAAGAAAGACTCTTAAAGAGGGTGTTCCTGTAATGAAGTCTATGCAAATTAAGCAAGACCAAATCGGTGGCCTTATTGGTCCTGGTGGGAAGAATATTAAGAAGCTTCAAGAAGATTTCGAACTTACTATCGAGATTGATGAAGATGGAACAACTAAATTCATCTCAACTAATCAAGAGATGATTGATGAGTGTATGGCACTTGTTGGCCTACAACTTAATGGACCAGAAGTTGGTAAAGTTTACGAAGCAAAAGTTGCTTCTCTTAAAGACTACGGTGCATTTGTTGATATCGCTGCTGGTGTTGGTGGACTTGTTCACATCTCTGAAATCGCTGAAGATAGAATCACTGATGCAGCTGACTACCTAGAAGAAGGTCAAGAAGTTAAGATCAAGGTTCTTGAAATTGATAAAATGGGACGTGCAAAGCTTTCAATCAAAGCTGTTGAAGCACTAACTCGTCGTGATGGTAAAACTGAAGCAGAAGCTCAAAAAGATGCACCAAAGCGCGAGCCACGTGAATCAAGAGATGGTGATAGAGGTGATCGTCGCCCTCGTCGTGATGACAGAAAGCCAAGAGGTGACAGAAAGCCTCGTGGTGAGAAAAAAGACTAGTTAGTTAGATCAGGATTTTTATGATCGATAGAGTAGTTGATTTAAAAGTAAAGAAGCTAGAGCATTACGACTCTAGCTTCGATCTTCCACAATATGAAACAACTGGAGCTGCAGGTGCGGATCTTCGTGCTCATCTTGAGAACAAAGATAGCCTTGTGATTGCTCCAGGTGCTCGTGTCTTAGTTCCAACAGGACTTAGTTTTGAGATCCCTCACGGGTATGAAGTTCAAATTAGGCCACGTTCGGGACTATCATTTAAGACTGACCTACTTGTTGTTAACTCACCTGGGACAATCGATTGTGATTACCGCGGAGAAGTTAAGATCATTCTTGGAAATTTTGGAAAAGAAGATTTCATCATTAAGCATGGTGAGCGAATTGCTCAGATGGTTATGGCCCCGGTTTGGCAGGCCAGAATTTCGGCCGTGGATGAGTTATCTGATACTGAAAGAGGAGCTGGAGGTTTCGGCTCAACAGGGACAAAGTAGTAAAATAAGGATTATTGTAATGAGTTTAAAAGTAAACTATAGCCAAGCTTCATCTCAAGAAGAAGCCTACAATCTAGGTAAGCAGGCCGTAACACCTGAATACGTCGCAAAATTCAATGTAAAAGCTGATGTGACGACTGATGATGGTAATTTTTCCATGCAAGCTAAAGGAAAAGGCTTTGAATTGAAGCTAAAGTTTGAAGAATCTTACTGTCTGGTTGATCTTGACCTATCTTTTATGCTAAAGCCTCTTAAAGGAAAAATTTTAGAAACCATTGAGAATAAGATTAAGAAGACGGTTTAATCCTTCTTTATCTAACTCAATAAAAATAATGAAGGCTTAAAATGTTCAAAGTTACTCTTACTCCATCAAATGAGACAATCTATGTTGATGATGAGATGTCTCTATTAGAGCATCTAAAAAAGAATGGAGTTTATGTTAACTCTAGTTGTGGCGGACACGGAACTTGTACAGATTGTATCGTTCGTGTAATGGCCGGTTCAGATAATCTTAATGAACCAACAGAAGTTGAAAAAAAGCTTATCGGTAATGTTTTTCACATCACTAAAGAGCGTATGTCATGTCAGACAATCGTAAATGGTGAAGTTACTGTGGATATGTCAGGACACTCTAAAGCTGGTGTTGAGGCAAAGCGCGAAGCTAAGAATAAAAAAGTTGTTAATGATAAACTTTCAAAGCTTAAGCAATCTGGAAACTTTAAAGTTAGAAAGAAAGATGAAGTTGAGAAAGTAATGACTGAGCGCCAAGCTAAGTGGGAAGAAAAGAACTCTAAGAAAGAGGAATGGAAAAACCACTGGGAGCGTGATGGACGCGACAACTCTAAAGAAAAGCGCCTAGGTGGCGGACGCCGTCCTAAAACAATTCGTCAAAACTACAAAGAAGAAGACGATAAAAATTCTAAAGACGATTAAAAATTAAAATTCCGACAGCAGGGCCTGAATCTTTTTCAGGTCTGCTTTTCTATTTGAGCGATCAACAAAAATATACTTTCCATCTTCAAGCTTTGCAAAAAGCTGGAAGTAACCTTTGTTTTCAAATCCACGCATTGTAGGATCTTGCTTCATTTTTGCCACATTAGG
This sequence comes from Halobacteriovorax sp. RT-2-6, assembly GCF_047085025.1. Taxonomy (NCBI): domain Bacteria; kingdom Pseudomonadati; phylum Bdellovibrionota; class Bacteriovoracia; order Bacteriovoracales; family Halobacteriovoraceae; genus Halobacteriovorax; species Halobacteriovorax sp. RT-2-6. Next base: position 424,926 of record NZ_JBKIYH010000001.1, on the reverse strand, counting down.
AGAGTCCATAAAGTGATCGATTGAAAAGGCATCCTTTGACTCTAGTTTATAAGTCTTCTTATAAATTGGAATAAAGAACAGTCTATGCTTTAGTACAAGCTTATCATCTTGCTTAACGATGAATTTCTCATACATATAAAAACATAGCGTAATAAATGGAATTAGAAATAGAGTGGCCGCAACTGCAATTACAAGTGCCTGATTGATACTATCACCTGTGTTGTAAAGCTTAACCATTGGACCTTTAACACCAATGAACATTGCAAAGACAACTGTTGCCGCTGCTAGAAGATAGCCCCAGAAAACCATTGGTAGTCCATAGGTTTTAAGAGTTAAACCCTCTTCATTGATTGTGATACGATCTTTTTCTTCTTTTGATACTGGAAATATAAACATTAGGCCCATGTGGCGTATTTTAGTCACAGGCCTGCGATTAGTCTACAGATAATTGCCTTGTTCGCATTAACTTTTGTTCATAGTTTTTGCAAGAGCTGGAGAGTCGCTAGAAAGACGATAGCGCCGATGGTGGAAATAACGATACTTCCAATAAGGCCATAGCCTGCAAAGCCAACCAGATGGAATGTGAAGCTTCCTACGAAGGAGCCCATGATACCCACGATGATATTGCCCACAAGGCCAAAGGTTTCTCCGCGATAGAGACTTCCAGCTAGCCAGCCTGAGATAGCACCAATAAATAAAATTATGATAAATTGTTCGATGGCCACGAAACACCTCCTAAATTAATTCATTTTAGGAGATGTATCGTACTGATTGTTAGTTAAGATAACTTAAATAAGTAAAACTTTTAAGCTCTAAGTACTGGGCCTAAAGCCAAGTACTTAGTGAGAAGTTAATTGCGTATCCGTTCGTCTCGTCCGCATTACCATCTGTTGATGTATTTGTTTCTTCTCTTAGCTGGCGCTCTACTAGGAAACCACCATTAAGTTGTACTTTCTTCGATAGCTTGTACTGAGCACCGATATCAAGTTTGTAGATCGTTGTTCTACTTACATTTCCATCGTTATATCTCGACTGTCCAAATTCTGTTGATGGGTAGTCGGCTGCATCGTGTGCTAGGTCGTAAACAAATGAGTACTCAGCGTTAATCCCCGCGGCCCACTTGTCATCGATCTTATAAAGGAAGCCAGCTTGAGCATTGTAAGTCTCTTGCTTAAGAGTTGCGTAGCGATCGTTTGGATGCTTTGAGAAGTAACCAAAAAGACCTTCTGTCCAAAATGCCCAGCTATTATTTTCATATTGGTATGCTACAGAATAACCGTGATCTGCTTCTGGATCGATATCGCGCCAGTAAGTGAAAGCACCTACGATGATCTCATGATTTTGAGAAGGGATATAGCGACCTTTATAAGCAAAACCTCTTTGAAAGTTTGTGTTAAAAGTTCTTTCTGTATCATAAGAAAGCTCAGACGCTGGATCTCCACCAAGGTATGGAATTGATTGATTGTCTCTGTCACGTCTTACTTGTTGGTTTGAACCAAAGAAAGTCACATCGTGAATTTGACCTTGTCTCCATCCACCGTAGCGTAGAGTTAGAAGATACTTTCTTTTAAAGTATCCAGCTCTCATCCCAGAGTAAGTTTGCGTAAGGTATCCACCGTCCATTAGGTTTCTTTCAGTGATACCAAAGTGCATTGTGTAGAAAGGAACTTTACCCTTACCACCTGTTAGTTTCCAATTACTATTGAAACGGTAAGTAAGTAGGGCCTCTTCCATTAGATCAACAGTTGTCCCTGCTTCTTCAGTTGCATCAATATCAAGTTTGAACTTTGCACTCCACTGCTCGTGGTTAAAGTAAACTTTAATATCAGCAGTACCATAACCCATTTCAGCACGAGTGCTGTTGCCACCGATCTTCTCAAGTGTCATTAGGTCTAAAACCATGAAGGCACGAACATTGAAGTCGTAGGCTTGGGCAGTAATACTACTAAGTAGTAATAGTGAAACTAGTAGGGATTTTTTAAACATTGTCTACTCTCTCTTATCAAAATGACATATAAATTGGCGATTTAATAAGAGAGATGTATCAATTAAGTGACAAACTGTAAAAACAGAATTGTGTTAAGTGTGAATTACTTACAATATAATTTTGCCTTTGCTGTTTTTTAAAGCTTATTGCAGTCTTCGTAATTCTCGTAATATTGTTCGTAGTCAGGAACTGATGTTTCCTTACAGTCTTTTCGCTCAGAAGCGACATCACGAGTTGAGTTCGAAGAGCACGAGGCGCTAAATAAAACTAGTGTAGACAGGGCAAGTAGAGAGATAATTTTTTTCATGAAAAACTCCTTTTTCCTGCAAATATTATAACTCGAATTAGGATAAAAAAAAGGCCTGCAAAATGTGCAGGCCCTCTATTACATGATCGATAGAATCGATTATTAAGAGTGTGACTTATGGGCCTTTTTGCCCTTCTTGTCTTTGCGATCACATGATTTTCCATCACATTTTTTCGAGTCTTTGCAGTCTTTTTTCTTCTTAGCGCAACAACTCTTTTGTGAGCGATCACATGACTCACCAGTTTTGAATGATGAACAAGATCCCATAACTAACAATGCAGTTAGACCAAGTACTTTAAACATAACTTCTCCTTAAAATTTGTTAATAATCTTCAACACAAAGATTAAAGAGGCCTTGCAATTAGCAAACTCTTTTGAGGTTGAAATTCTTTGAATAATTTTAACCCATTTTCGTAGAAGTTGAACGTAGAAAGGCCTGCGGCATTATTTTCTAAAGCTGCAAGATGAATAATAAAGTTAAATAATTTAGGACACTCAAAGCCACTTGTGACGATAATTTGCCAATTTCTTTTATCACGTCTTAACTGGAAGAATTCAAAGACACTTATGTTGACACCAAACTTTAGAACTAAATGACTTACTTCCTCTGGTATTGAGTCCCTAAATTGAAATTCAAAGCTTTCATCAAGAGCTAGAGTGATCTTATCACTCCATAGACTTTGGGCCCAAAGCCCAAGGTCACTAAATGGTTCTTCAATATATTCGATGGCATCAATTGTATTTGAATCGAGGTTATAGAGAATACTTTCTAAGACTGAGCTATCAAGGGATCTATTGCCATCAAGGCGTAACTTAACTCCTTTTGCTGCAAGTGAATTAAGGTCTGTGATAACTTCATGGGTATTAGAGTTAGTCGAAATTTTATATTTTAAAATATCAGAGGTGCCAAACTTTAAGTCTAATCCTTTCTGAAATAGTAAATTGATTTTGACGCTATTATTTTTACTAAAGTAATCTTCGTGATTGTCTTGCTTGAAGTTTTTCTTACGATAATATTTTATGAGGGCATACTCAAAAGCAAGAATAACGTTATTTGGAATATCTTTGGCATCAATAAGAGGTGCTTCAAATAAGTCCCCATTTAGAAATTGATCGAGAGGATAGTCAATTTCGTACTCATGCTCAAGTTCTTGGTTTTCATAAAAGAAAGCAAACTGAGTAATATAAGAAGTGAATACCTCCTCTTCAATATATACTTCAACTTCAAAGTAATCGATTTTCTTATACTCTTTTGCTCGCGCCTTAAGTGCTAAGCGCATATTGTGAACTTCTTTGTATATAGGTCTAAGAATTAGCTTAGCCACAAGATTCCACTATAGATAAGTGATGTAATAAATAGGTACTTACCTGTTCGAGCAAGACTATCGTTATAAGCTGGAGATGGCCCATTTTTAATTAAGAAAGTCCATGTCTTTAAAAAAATGAGAGTTATAATTAGAAACACCATCATAAAAGCAAGTGATTGTCCTTGATTTAGAACTAGGTATGAGTGGACACATAGAATGATAAAGGCTTGAGCAACAAAAAATAATGGAAGCCAGCTTGACGCTTTCTTTTTGAGTGCACGATTAAGTAAAACACCAAGAGTCATCTTTTTTGCAATAGCGTCACTTTCAATATCACGTGCATTATTAATGGCCATGATAGCAGCACTTAAAAGGCCAGGAAAAAGACTCAGCAGTATGACTGCGTCGTTAATCGTTGAGGTCTGAAGATAGTAAGTGCCACAAACTGCAATATTTCCGAAAAAAATAAGAGCAAGTAGTTCTCCCATTCCATAGTGTGACAGAGGAAATGGCCCTCCTGTGTAATGATATGCACCAGCGATTGAGGCCAGACCTAGAATAACAATGGGCATACCCCCAACATTCATCAGGAAGATTCCAAGAAGAAATGCTAAGGCCAACGTTCCAATAAAGAAATTTTTAACTGTTTGCGGCTCTATTAGGCCGGTGTTTGTGACACGCTCTGGACCGAGGCGCTCTTGCGTATCAACACCAGTCTGAGTGTCATAGTAATCATTGATTAGATTTGATGAGATTTGTAAAAGTAATGTACAAAGCAGAGTAATAACAAAAATAATCCAGCTAATCTCGCCTTGGTCAAAAAAGGCATGTGCTGTCGCTAGTATTACTGGTGAAGCTCCCGCTGGTAATGTCTTTGGCCTTGCTGCAATGATAAAGCCTTTTACAAGTTGACTCATTCTTTTACCTTTTTACTGTTTTTAATTTTTTAAAGAGTGCCATATTCGACTCATTATTTGTTATGGCCTCTATAATATTGACCCCTTTAGTACTTAGGGCCTTTGCCACAAGTTTATTGAAGTCATCTTTCGTTTCACAACACTCATATGATAGGCCATCAAATGCTTTTATTAAGCGATCAAAGCGATCGTTGTGTGGAGTCGTTAAAAGAGGAAGAAATTCCTTCTCTTTAGCAATAGGTAGAAGATTAAAAATATCGCCTTGAAAGTTATTAATAATAATAACACTTAGGTTTTTTCCGGCCTTGGCAGCTTCTTCTAGCATATATAGAGAGTTTAGATCATGCTTGAATGAAATATCGCCAAGAACTAGTAGCTTTGGTTTATCATTCTCATCACTTAGTCCAACTAATGTTGCAACAAACCCTTCAATCCCACTAACGCCACGGTTAGTGAAAACATTTACATTTGATCTGTAATTACTTGATACAAAGTTATCAAAGCTTCTGACAATTGTTGAATTACCTACAAGAAGATCATAGTTTTCATCAATATTTTCAATAATATTCTTAGAGATAAAAGGTTGAGTCAGCTCTTCTTCTTCGATAACGGCCCTCTTTCTTTCCACGAAATCATGCCACATAACTGGTGGCGCTTGATTAAGTTCAAGTTTTACGAGTCCATTTAAAAATGAAAGAGGATCACAAATAATTTTATGTGTGTTTGAAAATCCTGGGTCGTGATCAAAGTCCACATTTGTTACATGAATAAGTTCACACTTATTTCTTTCTAAGAAATTATAATAATGCTTTGAAACTAAGCGGCCACCGATATGAATGATAATCTCCGGTGGACTTTGTTCATAAACATCCAAAACCTCTGGATGATCAAAGTTTGGTGTCAGATAGTCTTCGAGACAGAACTGGTACTTTAGTCCACTTGTGATATCAAGATACTTTGGCACCTTGATTTTCATTAGGGCGTCTTGATAATGCTCAAGATCTTTTTTTCCATCAAGTTTTCCAATAACGAGTAAGACATTCTTTGCCTCAACTAGTTTTTGTCCTAGTTTAAACTCCATTTGGTAAGTTTGATAAGCACTTGAGATCACCTTGGCACCGTTATTATTAAAACTCTCTAGCGCTTTTTCAAGATACTCTTTTGAAATAGGCATTGGTGTTGAGTCAAGTGGCTCTCTAAGAGGAAGGTTAATGTGTACAGGCCTCTTATTGATTTTTGCGCGTCCTATGGCCGTTGAAATTAGAGTTCTAAGTCTCGTAGCACTTAGCGCTTCATTTGGTGCCTCAAGACTTAAATTATAACAAGTGTGATCAGCAATAACACTTAATTGATCTATTGTTTGGTTTGAATCCGTTTTAACTAATTCACTAGGTCTATCAGCTGTTAATATTATTAATGGTAGCCCTGATTTATTTGCCTCGATAATTGCCGGCGCAAAATTGGCCATGGCCGTTCCCGATGTACATGTAAGCAGGGGAATTGAGTCTGAGACTTTAGATCGCCCTAGGGCCCTGTAGCTAAGTGCTCTTTCATCAAAGTATGAATATGTGTCAACAAGCTCATGATAGTGAGCAGCGGCAAGAACTGGTGCATTTCTCATTCCTGGGGCCGCGTAGAATTGCGTGATTGAATTCTTTGCTAATTCATCAACAATGATTGATGCCCAAAGTCTTGAAAGATTTTCAGTTACTGGAAATTTGTCCATGATTTGGCCTTGATAACTTCAGTGAAGTTTTTCATTTTGTTTGTGGTTTCATTCCATTCTTTTTCCGCTGAAGAATCTTTAACGATTCCACAACCAGCATAAATATGTAGGTCTGATTTATCCACAAGTGCACACCTTAGACCAACTGCAAGCTCAGTTTTGTCTTTTGAAAAATAACCAATTGGGGCAGCGTAGAGCCCGCGAGAATTAGTTTCTAGTTCACTAATAAGACTAATTGCAAGTGGCTTTGGAAGTCCCGCAACTGCAGGAGTAGGGTGCAGTTTAGTGATTAGATCACTGCGTTTAGCACTATCATTCAAAGTCGCTTCGTACTTCGTATGAATATGCTGAATATATTTAAGTTTTAGAATTTGTTCTTTTTTAGTAATTTCAATATCACTCGCCAAATTAGCTAGCGTCTCTTCAATATAACTTGAAACATGTCTGTGTTCTTCAAGCTCTTTTGTATTTGATAGTAGATTTGCCTCTAGCGTGTCATCTTCTTGCTTATTGGCGCCTCTTTTCGTCGTTCCTGCAATACTGTCGATCAGAACTTTTCTGCCATCAAGCTTAAATAGAGTTTCTGGTGTTACACTGTAGAAGCATTGGTGTGCTGAAAATTGAAATAAGATATTATAGCTATTGTAGCTATTGTTTTCTTTTAGTGTCTTAAATTGTTCATATGAACTGATAGGGTTCTTAAATGAAACCTTAAGTTTTCTAGAAAGAACTATCTTAGAAATTTGTGAACGATTAATCTTAGAAACTGCGGCTTCAACTATTTTACTCCACTGATTCTTACTCGTCTCAGAAATATTCTTTGTAATATGATTGTAATCACTATGCATATGCCTAGGATTTGGATCAAGGGTAATGGCCAATTCATGAAGGGCCTCTTTCTTATTTTGCTCATCCGCAAAGAATGAGTTTGGAAGAATTACATTGATATCAACACCCTGAGGTGTCGTTTCGATTAAGACCTTAGGAACAAAGTACGAGCAGTCTTCAAGTCCATGCCACTCAAGTGAATCTGCTTCAGCTTTAAATCTTTGAGCACCACAAATTTTAAGAAAATCATGAGACTCAATTAGCCTCTCAATATCTTCGTAGTGGTAAAGGGAGCTAAAGTCACGCCAAGAACCAAGGGCCAGAAACTCTGTATCTTTGTCTTTGTTTAGAAAGTAAAACTTTTTTGAAGTTTGAAAGAGGTCAATAATAGATGAGATATTATTAAACCCGGCCTCAAACTTTACAAGACTATATTCACTACCCTTGATTAAATCTTCACTTGAACAATCAAGTTTAATCAGGGCGTTGATGATATCAATTTGGAGGTTGTTAGCAGATAAACGCAATTACTTCTCTCCAATGTAAAGAGTGGCTATCCCAAATGTAAGAGTAATAAATCTAACGTTTTTAAAACCTGCTTTTGTCATCTCGTCTGCAAACTCTTGTCCATATGGAAAATCTTCTACAGTTTGATTTAGATAAGTATAAGCGTCCTTATGCTTAGAGATTAGGTTTCCAACAAATGGAAGTAAGTATCTAAAGTAGAAGAAGTAGATCCCACGAAAAAGAAAGTTCTTTGGAATAGAAAATTCTAAAACAAAGCTTCTTCCACCTGGACGAATCACTCTGTACATATTTTGTAATGATTTTTTAAAGTCTGGGAAATTTCTAATACCAAAGCTTACACTTGTTACATCAAATGTTTCATCGGCCGCTGGGATTTCAACTCCGTCGCCAATATGCATTTTGGCTTTTTTATCTAATTTCTTAGCAACAATTTTCTTCTTTCCGATTTCGATCATACCTTTTGATAAGTCGATACCTGTTACGCTTTCAACATTTTTTGCACGAGCAAGTGCAATTGTTAAATCTCCAGTTCCACAAGCAAGGTCTAGACACTGAAGTTTTTCTCTCTTCGGAAGGTTGGCAATAACCACCTTACGCCAGTAGATATCGATACCAAATGAAAGGATGTGATTTAGTAAATCGTATGTTCCGGCAATTTTATCAAAGATTTCAAATGACTTTGTTTTTCTTGTCGCAAGCTCTTTATTGCTCATATTTAATCAGTCCTTCTGCAGTGCAGTGTTTATCAATAGTATTTGCGTTATATTAATCATTTACGGCCCCTTTCGACAAGTGGTATTACTATTAAAACGGAAAAAACTATGAACGAATTTTTTGAAAGCATCCCTCCACAAATTTTAGAGAAAGCGGTCAATATTGACCTAGAAATTAAGTCCGAAAACTGCCTTAAAGCAATTAAGGAAGTTCTTGCTAAAACTGTTTTATCTGGTGGAAAACGCCTGCGTCCTATGCTGACATATCTAATGGCAGATTTTTTTAATGCGCACGAAAAAGAGGATGTCGCAATATGTGCTCGTGCAATTGAAATGGTTCATGCTGCTTCACTTGCTCATGATGATGTTATTGATGGCGCAACGCAAAGGCGTGGGAATCCTTCAATTAATGTTGAGGCATCAAATAAGAAGGCCGTTCTTGCTGGAGATTATCTGCTAGCAGACGTTATCTTAAGCCTTTCTAAAATTGGCTCAATTAAAGTTCTTCAAAGCATGTCTCAGGTAATTCAAGATCTTGCAATTGGTGAATGGGTTCAGTCTGATGCTCTCGATTCTCGTAAGTACTCGAAAGAAATTATTGAAAAAATTGCTTTTCATAAAACGGCCTCTGTTATGGGGTGGTGCTGTTGGTCTGGAGCTTACCTTGGTGTAGAGGATGAAGAGCTTGCATCTAAAGCTGCACGTTTTGGACACCTAATCGGAATTGCTTTCCAGATGGTAGATGACACACTTGATTTCAGTGATGGAGAAAGCCTAAAGGATGCTCACCTTGATCTAGAGCAGAATTTAGTTAACTCAGTTGTCTATGACTATCTTGCGGCAAATCCTCTTAAGATGGATGAGTATCAAAAAGGTGGCGAGCTTAAGGATATCGTTAATCTCGAAGAAATCTCAGAAAATGTTTCTAATATTAAAAATGAAGCCACAGCACTTATTGATGAAGCTAATGATATCCTTCACGAAATTCGCACAGAATTAATTTCTCGTGGGTTCAATGAAGAGCGCTTAGCTGAAACGATCAAGCCTCTTGAGCTTATTGGTGGCTTTATTCTAAACCGCCAGGTTTAAGATACTTAACTGTCTAATGTTTGATAATTATATTACTCACAAAATATTTAAGGCCAAGCTTTAGCTTGGCCTTTCTTTTAAAGTCTAAACGTTGCCCAGATAGGGAAGTGGTCGCTTGCCTTCTTAAGCTCAATTGCATCGTCATCGATACAACTTACACGCTTATCTAATCCTTTAACCATATACTTTGGCAGCTGACTTGGTGGCGTGCAAAATACATTGCCTTTATTCACAAGTGTTTCAGGATTATAAATTCCTGCATCCATTAGCTTCAGCCCTCTGTATGCGATGTAATCAAGTGTTAGTGGATTGCGATTGGCCGCAAAAGTTTGGCGCTCATTTGTTGGCCCTGGGTTTTTAAGCCAAGGATTTAGGTGATTAAATAATCTTCTAAGAACAACAGAACCTGGATTATTCATATAGATTGAAGTGTTGAAATCACCCATGATGATGACTCGATCTTCTTTATGAATTGGTTTTAAGTGTGCATACTTCTTTGGAAGTTTTACATTGAAGTTTGTTGCTCCCGTTACATACCACTCTAGAAATCGCAGTTGATCGCGATTTCTTTCATAGTTTGGAGTTTGGCGGTTTCCAAAGTGATAACTTGGAACAGTGTGAAGAAGAATGATGTGTACATCTTGATCGGCCACTTCAACAACTAGGTGAGTGAAGCTCTTATCAAAAAGTTCCATTTCTTTAGGCAGTTTTTTTCCTGCACCATCACGAAATTTTGAAAAGTCAGCGGCCGGGTTAAATTCTTTCCACTGAAGATCTTTTACAATAATTTCCTCTTTGATTGGATGCTTTGAGGCAAAACCAGTTGAGTACTGTCCAGGAAATAGGCCGTAGTTAACTTGATCGGCATTCTTTCTATCTTTTGAATACTTGCCATTAACTTTCTTTGCTTTATTTCCTGTGTTGGCCTGAGTGAAGCTAAAGGCAAATTCACTCGTATCTTCTTTTAATTGTCCTAAAAGTTTTTCTAGGTTTTTTCCATTTGGTAGATCGTATTGGATCTCATTTACACTAATGGCATCAAAGTCTAGCTTTTCCAGAATATTCTTAACACTTGTTAGTTGATCATTTTTTTTACTAAGTTTTGTGTTGTCTAGTTCTTTAATATTCCAATGAACGAGATGAATTTCATCATCTCGTCTATCATTAGTAGCACATGAAGCACCTAAGAAAATAAATAGTGTAACTAAAAGAAGATTTGTCGTTTTCATTACAGTAGGAAGTCCTTTACATCTTTTGCACAAGCTTCTTCAACTTCTTCAACAGTTTTAGGGATCATGTGAGATAGGTTCTCATGTCCATTATCTGTAATTAGAATATTGTCTTCAATTCTAATTCCAATTCCTTTTAGTTCTTCTGGAATATTTGTGAATTCATTTGAGAAGTAAAGTCCTGGCTCAATAGTGAAGATACAGCCTTTAGTAAATGGCATCGGATCACTTGTTCCATCAACTAGGTATGGGTTTTGATCGTGAACATCGAGACCTAACCAGTGTCCTGTTCCGTGTGGGAAGAACTTTCTGTGATTCGATTGTTCAATATTTGAGCTAACACTTCCTTCAAGAACCTTAAGATCAATTAGTCCTTGAGTTAGAATCTCACTAACTTTGTTATGAAGAATTGTAGCGTTATTGCCTGGCTTTGATAATTCAATGGCCGCTAATTGTGATTCTAAAACAATATTATAAACTTCTTTTTGAATTCCAGTATACTTTCCACTTACAGGGAAAGTTCTAGTGATATCTGTCGCATAACCATTTAACTCACTACCAGCATCAATTAAAAGCAGATCTCCTGCATTTAGAATTTCATCGTTTTTAATATAGTGAAGGCAGTTAGCATTATTTCCACCTGCAATAATATTATCGTAAGCACTTCCTTGAGTTGGTCCTTTCATGAAAAGGTAAGTCATCAGGGCGTTTACTTCCTGCTCTGAAACACCTGGGTTTGCAAGGGCCATTGCCGCACGATGGGCGCGATCTGTAACAATCATGGCCTCTCTCATTTGTGCGATTTCAGTTTCATCTTTGATGAATCTCATTTTCTCAATTAAATGCCCAACATTCTTAAATGTCTCTGGTGGCAATTCTTGTTGTGCTCTTTTCTTGCTAAATAAAGAGGCCGCAATTTTTCTAGCTTTATCAGCGATATCTGTGCGCTCACTTAGGTGAACGTATAGGCTTTTGTGTCCAGGAAGAAGTTCTTCTAATTTCTTATCAAGATCTTCAATTGAGTGACCTTCATCTGTTCCTAAAAGTTCACTTGCTTTATGTGGCCCAAGTCTTTTTCCGGCCCACATTTCTGCAATTTCATCTTTTGGACGAACGAAGATAATTTGTTTTTCAACACCATTCTTTTTAGAAAGAATTAGTGCACTATCTGCTTCCGTTAATCCAGTTAGGTAACGAAAGTTTGAGTTTTGGCGAAATGGAAATTCCGTATCATTACTTTTATGTGCATATTTAGCTGAAGCGATAATGGCAATTCCATCATCCATCATATTTAGAAGTTGTTTACGACGATTACTATAGACATTATTTGTCATTTGATACCTCACTTTTATGATTGGCATCATATCAAATTACGCCCAAAACGCAAAGAGGGCGCCCTGGAAAAGGCGCCCTCTGCTACAACCAAAATCTAATGGAGTATTAGATTTTCTATAAAAATTGGGTAATTAGTATCTTCTCATACAAGTATCACGACGTTGGCTATATCTGGCATCCATTGCACAGTCACTTGTTGCTTTTTGACAAGCACGGCTTTCTGCTTCGTATGCTGACATTGCAGTTGCACTTGACGTATAAGTTTGTACGACACGTCCTGAGATTGATCCATTTGCGATTCTATCTACTGTACAAAATCTTGTTACAGTTGGGTTTGGTCTTGGTGTTGGTCTTGAACCTCCACGGATTTTTTCACATGAGAATTTCCATGGGTTTTGCTTTGTGTATCTTGCATCAAAACACTTATCATCTGCTTTACGACAAGCTTGGTGCTCGTTATTTGCTTGAGCTGTAAATGTATCAACAACTCTTCCGTTTTGTGTGTTAACTAAGTTGAATGAACAAACTTCTTTTCTCTGGTGTGGTGGTGGAACTGGCCTTCTTGAAGTTACATTACAAGTTGCTCTTGAAACAACTGGATCATATGATCTTCTATCTTGTTCGCGTGTACATTGCCTAAGGGCCTGGCGGCAAGCGGCTTCAAAATCATAATCATAAGATGAGAATTTATCGATTGAGCGGCCATTTCTGGCAACCATATCAACATGACAAGTTTCGGCCATGGCCATTGCAGATGTAACGAATAAAGCAGCAGCAACTAAAAATTTTTTCATAAATAAAACCCCTCTCGTTTTTTTTTATTTTGTTAATTATGTTTTATGAACAAAGAAGAAGTGTGACAATTTCAATAATTTAGAGGCGCAATATTTAGGCCCATTGTAAGAAATTCTGAGATTTTTCACAAAAAATGACATTTAAATCGAGGAGTTTTTACAAAAAATCAAGATTTTTGGGCCCCTAATGCCACTATTTTTCCCATTGTGACCAATATTTAAGATTTATTCACATTGATCTATAACTTCACCGAAAACTTATTTATGGAAATGAGCTTCTTTGAAAGAGTTAAAATTCACGCCTTAAGTAATGAGTACGTCAACCTAAAAACTGTGGGGCAGCAGGTATACTGTAATGATCAAATGGTTTGTGGCCCTACTCGTTGGGACAAGAAATTATTAAGACACTCATATGCACTATACGGAGTAATTAAAAGGGAAGTGATGCAGATTCGCTTTCATCTGGAAGGAAATATCATTCTCGAGTCAAAAATATTTAAAGGCTCTTCTCGTAGTGTCTCTGACTATAAAACGATAATGAATACAATGCTTGAACTTGAAAGTGAGGCCAGAAAGTGTGGCCTTGCGATTATAAAGGCCGAAATAGCACATACTCATTTAAGCTCATGCTATATTGATCGCAAAAAGTTTAAACTATGCTTATTATCAAAGAATGACCTTGAAGTCGCCAAAAGATTAAAACAATTTAGAGAGTACCCAATTGAAATAAAGGCCATCGCAAAGGATGGCCTAGTATTTAAAAAGATTTTTTAAGTATTCTTACTTAAGAAGTTTAATTACACGCTCTTTCCCAATAGTACGGATGAAACCAGCAAGCTTAGGGCCTTTTTCACGTGAAATTAGTTTTTGATAGATCGGTGCAAAGATATCTGCTGGCTTAAGTTCTAGCTCGTGCATAATCTCATACATTTTATCATTGAATTCTTTATCGTCTGCAATAGAATCCCATTCAGATTCACATAGTGAAACAAGTTTATCTAAGTATGAACGAACATTACTTTCTAGCTCCATTTCAACTGCTTCTTTATTGATAGCAAATTTAAATTCTTCTGGAGCATTCTCTTGTAGCCAATGAAGAGCACAAGTACTTCTTTCTCTAAAGCGTCTCTCGTCTCTTTCAGTTTTGATTTGATCAGCATAGTAGGCACGTGCAGCTTCAATATTTCCATCATTAATTTGAAGAACGTTACAAAGGTGTCTAAAAGATGGTTGGAATGGGCACTCAGTTGGATGCTCTCCAATTTGAGAAAGTTCAATAACTCTCTTTGCCATTGCAACTTTCTTCTCATTTCCTGGCTCAAGCCCATAAGCTAGACGCTCTTGACGATCAAAGTCCTCATAAGTCTTTAGTACATCTAAATCAAATGAGATCGCAAAATCTACATTGGTCTTATAAGAAGCAAAAATCCAACGAACCATTTCTGGCTCATATACTTTTAGAATATCATTAACTGTAACAAGGTTACCTTTTGATGAACTCATTTTGCCACCAAGACCTTTAATTGATACGAAATCGTATTGAAGATAAATTGGTGCTTCCCAATCAAAGATTTTTACAATGTCTTTGGCCGTTGTGAAAGATCCACCTTGAGAAGAGTGGTCCTTACCACCTGGTTCAAAGTCAACTTTTTCAAATGCCCATCTCATTGGCCAGTCAACACGCCATGGTAGTTTCACTAGACTTGTTGTGTTGATATCGATTTCACCTTCATAGTCGTGCTCATTGTGCTTATAACGCAACTTACTCTCGCCATCCCATGAAAGGATTGTCGTCTTATCTGTTTTATATTTTTCACAGTAGACAGATACTGGATAGTAATCATCACCATACGGCTCTTTTCTGTGTTGGTTTAAAATATCACGAATTTCAAACCTCTTATTAAGTGCAAGTTTGATTTGGTCTTTATAATCACCAGCGCGGTATTTCTTTGCTTGATAGATTGGTTCTACTTCAACTCCAACTTTCTTAAGTTGCTCTTCGAAATTATGCTCGTGGTGAGCGGCATAACTTTCGTGCTCTCCAAATGGGTCTGGAGTATCAACGATTGGTTGGAATAAGTACTGAGCTAATTCGTCTTGTTTTGGTAGATTTGCTGGGATCTTTCTAAATGTATCGTAATCATCCCATGAGAAAATAAAGCGAACATTCTTGCCGCGAGCACGAAGGCCTCGAGCAACAAGGTCAGTTGTGATTACTTCTCTAAAGTTACCAAAGTGAACAACACCTGATGGTGTGATCCCACTTGCGACTACATAGTCGTTTTTATCGCCGTGTTGACGAATGATGCGGTCTGCCGTCATGTCGGCCCAGTGAACTAGATTCAGTTTTTCTGTCATATGATACCTACTGCTTAAATAATAATTTCGAAATCGCTCACACTATAACAAAATAATTTCACGTAGTTAAGATTTTTAATGATATTTTTGCTACTTTTATGCTAGATTTTAAGCATGTTTGCAGCATTAATTAAGGCCGCCATTTTTTATTTTATCTTTATTCAGATAAGAAAGATTCTTAGAAACACTGGCGTTTTGTCTGGTTCTAAGCCGACGACTCAAAAATACCAACAACATGAACATACCTCTTATCGCTCAGGTCAAAATCAATCTGGTACAGGCCCAGCTAGTGATAAAGATGTGATTGAAGCCGACTATCGCATTATCGATTGATTAATTGTAAGAAATTAACAGAACTCAATTTCTTTTTATTCGTTAGAATAATATAACGATCTATTTTATTGGAGAATTTGATGTTTAAGAGCCTTTTTGTCGTTTTACTATGGCCTATATTTTTTGTTTTAACTTTATCTTCTTGTGAAGATTATGGAAAGGATGAACAAAATGATCGTGGTGTAATCCGTGCGGGTGAGGCGTTGCAGATATCGAATGTGGCCTTAAGTGAAGTTAGTTTAACTCGACTAACTAGAATGTGTGAAGGACTTGAAGAGTATCACGATAATATTTTACGTGGAGTATTTTCAGAAGACTTTATATTTTCACGTCGTCAAAAAGTTTATGGGGACCCAACGATAAGAGATATTTCAAATATCGGTGTTTATATTGAAGTGCCTAATGACTACAATACAACTCCAACTTTTAAGGGGACGAAGGGTGTTGTTAAGAATTTTATCACTAAAATTCCAACAGAAAATAACCTCTATATGGCATCACTATGTGATTACACGCTCAATAATGTCGGTGCGCCACCGAAAGTTCAGCAATTAGTTGGATCTCAGTATTACGTTTATAATGTCATTTCTGATGATCGATTTGATGTAGGTATCTATACAAAGCACAACGACTCTAAATACTACCTTTATCGTTCTTATCAGTATCGTTTCGATATCAATAAGGATTCTCGTTATTACGGGATGGCCATCGAACAAAGTGAAATCTTCATTAGTGATCACTCTGGTAAAGACTATCGATTAATTTATCAAAAATTTTTAAGAGCTGATTAAAAAAAGACCGAATTAATTCGGTCTTTTTTTGTCTTATTATTTCTTTGGGGGGAGGGGTTATCTCATCTCGATTAAATCTTGATGGATATATTCAATATCTTCTTCTAATGCTTTTAAATACTCTGGTGAAAGCTCACTTGTGTGGTCATTTAAATGAGTTAACTCAGATGCAATATTATTTAACTCTAAAGCGTAGTCCTGATCAGCTAGGTCTCTAACTTTTGCATATTCAAAAATTGCTAGATTTAGCTTTTTTGTCATCTCTTTAAGCTGCACATTCTGCATGGCCATCTTAGAGATATTGTTAATTGATCTCTCATCATCTCCACTTAGTGGAATGGCCGCTAGTGTATGAGTTGAAATGAATAGAGCTAGTAGTAGTGCTTTCATAGGTTTATTTTAGCACTTAAGCGGTTGGGATTCTTTGTTTGGTGTAAGGCTTACAAGGGTGTATAGAAAATAAGCGAGTGGGTTCAGTTTCGCAGATTCCTGTAGGTCTTTCTCATGACTTAGACAAGAATCTGCACTGATTTGAAGATTAAAGCCCTAGGCGAGCGTTCACTTCTTTTTCATCTGCTTGGCCTGCTTCGATTGAAGTCTTAATAACCATTAGCGCCTGCTGGCTAATAAATCTCTTATCGGCCGTAGCAACAGTTAGATCGATATGTTTTTGATTATCAATTGTTGAATACTTAACAAGTGGTTTTACGATTTCAATCGCTTCTTCAAGCGTTGGTAACTTACTCACTTTTTACTCCTTTTAAATCTTTATAAGAAATAAGAATACACGATTTTAATGGGCCCGAAAATAAAAAAGGTGACAAGATCAATAAAGTTTCTATAAAATTTACTGTGACACAATAAAAAACGCATACGAATTTTGAGAGAGTAAACTAAAACAAAGGATTGTTTAATGATTAAAATCGCAATGTCTCGCACGTTGATGGGGATTATTTTTTCTATCATCACCCTAAGTACCTACGCCCAAGACTATGCTCAAAGCGAGCTTGATCTACAAGATAAAGTGAATAATATATTTGGTGTCATAAATGGAAAATACTATCCATTTCTTTTTTGGAATATTCCAATTATTGATATGCCATTAATCTTGTTCGTCATGGTCTTTGGTGGTGTATTCTTCACGCTAAGACTTGGATTTATTAATATTCGACTTTTTAAGCACGCCATTGATGTAATTCGTGGAAAGTATGATAACCCTGAGGATGAAGGGGATATTACTCACTTCCAAGCGCTAACATCCGCACTTTCAGCAACTGTTGGTCTTGGTAATATTGCAGGTGTTGCTCTTGCCATTGGTAAAGGTGGTCCAGGAGTTGTGCTTTGGCTATGGATTATCGCCTTTTTTGGTATGTCGATGAAATTTGCTTCTTCTACATTTGGGCAGATGTTTAAGCATAAGACTTCAAATGGAGATATGTTAGGTGGGCCAATGGTTTACTTAACTGAAATGTTTAAGAAAACTAAGCTCATTTGGGTAGGGAAGTTCCTAGGTATCTTTTATGCCATAATGACTATTGGAGCATCATTTGGTGGTGGTAACTTATTTCAAGCAAACCAAACTTTCAAAATTATTGCCGACCAGCACCCTGGTACTTCACCGTGGATCGTAGGGATTATCCTTGCATTCTTAGCAGGTGTTGTTCTTATTGGTGGGATCAAAAAAATCGGAACGGTTACTTCAAAGCTAGTTCCAATAATGTGCGCATTCTATGTTTTTACTTGTCTCGCAATTATTCTTTCAAATTATAGTAATATTCCTCATATGTTTTCGATGATCTTTAGAGAGGCAATGACACCTGACGCTGTTTTTGGCGGTGCTTTCGCTGTTATGCTTGTAGGGATTCAAAGAGCATCTTTTTCAAATGAGGCGGGGCTTGGATCAGCTGCCATTGCCCACTCTGCGGCCAAAACAAGTGAGCCTGTTAGAGAAGGTGTTGTTGCGATGATTGGGCCAGTTATTGATACTCATATTGTTTGTACAATTACTGCCCTAACTCTTCTTGTTACCAACGCTCACATTGAACCTAGTGTTGCAGGTAAAGGTGTAGAGATGACGGCATATGCTTTTGCGACTCTTGGTGATTGGGCACCTTATTGTCTATTAATGGCCATTTGTGTTTTTGCTTACTCGACAGTTATCTCTTGGTCTTATTATGGTGAGAGAGCAACTTTATTTCTATTTGAGAAATGGATTGGTTTTAGAAGTGTGAAGTTCTATCGTCTTTGTTACGTATTTATTATTATTTTAGGTCCAGTTCTTGAAATTGGTCACGTACTAGACTTTGCAGACTTAATGCTTCTTTCAATCGCGTTTCCTAATATTATCGGAATGGTTTGTTTCTCAAATCTTCTTAAAGCGAAAGCGGATGATTATATTACACGTTTTAAGTCTGGTCAGATGAAAACTTATAATTAATAAAAAAGGCCTCGAAAGAGGCCATTTTTATTTATAAATTTTTATTGATTCAATTTCTTCTAAGTACTCTTTATGATTTTTAATTTCAAACTCACGAAGTTCACTCATGCTACCTAGACGCTCTACCCAGTCTTTGACAAATTCACTTCCGTTAATAAGATCAATGGCCAGCTTGCCAAACGCATATTCATAGTCTTTAGCATCCCACTGGAATTTGTCTCCTAGGGCGCGCTTAAACTCACGACAAAGATATTGAGAAACTTGCCATGAATTGAATTCTTTTTCATTCGTCACGTGAATGTGAACTCCGCCACATGCATTTCCTGCATGTTTATTAAAAGTCGGCATGAAGTTTACCGGACGTAGAATAAAGCTTCCGTTATCAATTTCATTAAGTGTCTCTTTAAGTGAGTCTACAAAAGAGTAGGCTTCTATTGCTGGGTGGCCAACAACTTCAAGGGAGCGAGTTGTTCCTCGTCCTTCACTTAAGTTTGTTCCTTCATAAAGAACGGTTCCGCAAAATGTAAGTGATCCTTCAGGTGTTGGTAGGTTTGGAGATGGATTAACCCAGGCAAGTCCTGTGTCTTTCCAAAACATTGCTCTTGTTAGCCCTTCAACTTCGATAATATCAAGTTCAACGTTAATACCTAGCTTTTTTTTGGCCAAGAGTGCGTATTCTCCCATTGAAAGTCCATGGCGTTGTGGAATTTCTAGTGCACCTACAAATGACTTATACTCAGTTTCTAATATATTTCCTTCTATCTTTTCAAGTCCCACAGGATTAGGACGATCAAGGATAACGACCTTAATACCGTGCTTTGAACATTCTTCAAGTAGATATGTAACTGTTGTAATATAAGTGTAGACACGTGTTCCAACGTCTTGAAGATCCACAACAAAAGTATCAATACCTTCAAGCATCTCAGAAGTCGGCTTTCTTGTTTCACTATAAAGTGAGTAAACTGGCACACCAAAGAATGGGTGAGTGTAGTGATCAGTCTCAACCATATTATCCTGTACGTCACTAACGAAGCCGTGTTGAGGGCCAAATAATTTTTTGAATCGATCTCCAAAAATTTCCTTGAAAATAATTGGGGCGACCTTGAAGTTTGTATCGACGCTTGCGCTGTGACAAAGTAATGCAATATTTCCTGTAATTTTATTTTGTAAACTTGCGTCATCTCTTAGACGCTCTAATCCTATTTTTATCATAATATATTTCCTTATTTGTAATATTTTATGGGCCTTTTTGACGAGTTGCAAGCTATTAAAATCGTGCTTATTTCGTTATAATTGAGTTTAGAGAAAACACACACAACCTTGGGAGACACACGGATGAGACAATACTTAGATCTTATGAAACACGTGCTTGAAAACGGTCAAAAGAAAGAAGATCGCACAGGTACGGGAACAATTTCAGTTTTTGGTTATCAAGCTCGTTATAATTTAGAAGAAGGATTTCCTTTAGTTACTACTAAGAAATGTCACCTTCGTTCAATCATTCATGAACTTCTTTGGTTTCTAAAAGGTGATACAAATATTGCATATCTTAAAGAAAATAAAGTTCGCATCTGGGATGAATGGGCAGATGAAAACGGTGATCTTGGACCTGTTTATGGATACCAATGGCGTCACTGGAAAACTCCAAATGGAGACGAAGTTGACCAAGTTGCAAATCTTGTAAAAGGTTTACGTGAAAATCCATTTTCTCGTCGTCATATTTTAACTGCATGGAATCCGGCCGATGTTGATAATATGGCACTTCCACCGTGTCACTCATTTATTCAATTCTATGTTTCACCTGATATGAAATTATCTTGTCAGCTTTATCAAAGATCTGCAGATATCTTCTTAGGTGTTCCATTTAATATCGCTTCATACGCATTATTCACAATGATGCTAGCGCAAGTTACAGGTCTTAAGCTTGGTGATTTTGTTCACACAATGGGTGACGCTCACCTTTACTTAAATCACCTGGATCAAGCAAAGCTTCAGCTAACGCGTGAGCCACATCCACTTCCAAAGATGTGGGTAAATCCAGAGATCACATCAATCTTTGAATTTACTTATGAAGACTTCAAGCTTGAAGGCTATGAGGCCCATCCACATATTGCAGGAGAGGTTTCAGTTTGATCCTTTCGTTAATTGTTGGAATAGGGAAGAATCGTGAAATAGGCAAGGGCAATGATCTGCTTTGGCATATTAGCGAGGACCTTAAAAATTTTAAAAAAATAACAAGTGGCAAGCCGATTATTATGGGAAGAAAAACCTATGATTCAATCGGCAGGCCTCTGCCAAAGAGACGCAATATTGTCGTCTCTCGTGATCCTTCTTTAACGATAGAAGGTTGCGAAGTTTTTTCTAATCCACTAGAAGTCTTAGATAATTTAAAAGCTGCAGGAGTAGAAGAGGCCGTGGTTATTGGTGGCTCATTCATTTACGAATATTACCTACCAATGGTTGATAGAATCTATTTAACTGAAGTTGATTTTGAAGGAGAGGCCGATGTGTTCTTTCCTGAGTTTGACCGAAGTGAATTTAGTGTAAGTGATGAG
This sequence comes from Halobacteriovorax sp. RT-2-6, assembly GCF_047085025.1. Classification (NCBI taxonomy): domain Bacteria; kingdom Pseudomonadati; phylum Bdellovibrionota; class Bacteriovoracia; order Bacteriovoracales; family Halobacteriovoraceae; genus Halobacteriovorax; species Halobacteriovorax sp. RT-2-6. The sequence continues at coordinate 403,692 of NZ_JBKIYH010000001.1, read as the reverse complement.
GTATTCTTTGAAAAAACAGAGAATTCCCCAGCTTGGAAATTCTCTGTTTTAAATCGATTGTAATCTATTTAATTAAAGTACTATCTTTCATAAGTTGAGCAAAGTTTCCATTGAGATCCTTTGCTACTTCTTTTCCGTCGTGAATCAGTAGAACTGTTGTAAATGATTTATCATCTCCAACTTTTTCACCAACGTTATCAGGTGAGATTGTATAGCGTCCAGCGGCCTTGGCCACAGGCCACTCCATATCATCAAAAGTGACGTAAGCAAGTTCTGAACAAACAATTCTCTCATCGGTTTCAACATCAAAGTTAAAGTCATAGACCTTACCAACTTGTTTGAAAGCATTGATTAAGTAATCCTGTTTTTGCTCACGAGTTAACTCTCTTTGGTAGCGAACAGCTGCTAGGTCATCAATGTCCATAAAGTGATGAAGAGTATTGTACTGAACACCAGGTCTAAGTGCTTCAATAATGCGCTTTCCTTTATTTTCGATCTCATCGTGGAAAGGGACGACCTCAGGATGATCCCATATTCCTAATTCTTGAAGCTGGGCCTTATTTCCAGTCCAAATGGCAACGTGTCCCCAGTGACCAGGAATGAATTTATCTGTAAGTCTAAATGGTGTCTTTTCTAGTAAAACATCAAGAGGTTGTAGTTGTGCCTCAAGCTCCTGAATTTTTTCTGGAGATGGATCATAAAGCTTTCCACGTCTTGTTTGAACAAGGCCTGCAGTGTTTCCAAAACCTTTTGAAATAACATGGGTGGCATTATTTTTACTCTCTTTAAAGTAGTCGCCAATATAGCGCCAGATCATCGAAATCTTTCTGCCAAGAATTCCTTTTTTAAATTCCTTATTTAATTTATCAAAACTAATAGATGATTGAATGAGAGAATCTAGGTAGTAATTAGCACGGTCTGTTGCAATATTATTTTCAGCATAGAACTTTAGAAGGTTTTGGTATTGTTCTAAGCCTCGTTCAACGCGATTGTAATTGTCATATTTGTTGTAGCTAAATGTAATCTTTGCTAGTTGATTTTTTAATTCAGCATTATCGTAGTTAATGAGGTGGCGAATCTTTTTCATCTCTTGTATTTGTGAAAGTACAATCATGTAATTATCGTACATAACAAGAGCTGTAGCGATAGACATCTTCATGTCATAGATAAGGGCCTTACCTAATTCATCAGTTGGGTTAATTGTAATCTCTTTGTATTTCTGCCAACGATAATTTTCGTGGGCATCTCTTTTTTGATTATGATTCGTTCTTACTTTCTTTTTCTTCTTTAAAATTTCTGATGGACGATCTGTTGTGATAATTACTTCGTTATAGCGATCAACAATCCATTTGGTTTCATCAATTTTTGGCCATACCGAATCTCTAAATCGTTTGTAGGTTTCAGTTCCTTCTTCGTGCATTGTAGTGATTTGACTACTCTTTAAGACTTTCTGTTCTTGTATGTCGATAATGAAATCAATAGCGTTGTGGCGCCAGACTAGAATTTCTTCGATTCTATTTTGATAATTTTCTAATTCTTCATGATCATAATAGGTTTCGACCTCTGGGCCGTAGAGACTTACTGATGATATTTTTCTATTTATGTCTGCATAGTCTTTCGTACAACTCGAAACGAATAAGCTGGTTGCCATAAGAGCAACTATTGCACTCTTTCTCATCATGATAACTCCCTCATATTTATCAATACCAATTATTCATCGGTAACATTGAGGGAGTTATTTAGTCAGATATTTGTTTTACTAGTTTTTTCAGTTATTTATAGAACCTTGATACCGAAATCTTCTAAGATTTTTGAGAGTGATATAAGTGGTAGCCCGATTATTGAAGAGTGATCTGGACATTCGACTTCATCAAAAAGCGCGATTCCAAGTGTTTCAAGTTTATAAGCACCACAGCTCCATAGTGGCTCATCAATTTCGATATAGCGCTTGATCTGTTCATCTGTTAATGGTTTCATCTTCATTTTAGAGACGACAGTCTCAATCACTTGCTTTTCTTTTGAGATGACAGCAATGCTTGTAATGAGCTCATGCGTACTACCCTGTAGGCGCTTTAAGTGATTAAAAGCATTTTCTGGTGTTTTTGGCTTATTAAAAATCTCTCCATTGAAGTTTAGGACTTGGTCTCCACCGATGATAATTGATTCAGGATTAGTTTTGAGAACCTCTTGTGCTTTTTGTAGAGATAATTCACGAGAAACCTCAAGTGGAGTAAGGCCTTGTGTTTTTATGGCCTCTTCATCAATATTTGGTGAAATACATGTGAATTCTAGGCCTAGCTGTTTTAATTGTGCTTGGCGAAACTGTGATGAACTTCCTAATATTAACTGCATAATTTACTCCGAAAACGATTTCTCATAACTTAGCAAATCTATCACGCTTGGGCCATTCATGATATAATAACCCAAACTTTATTGAGGTAATCTATGTCTGATAATAATGAAAATAATAATGTAAATCCTAGCGAGTTTCCATATCTTCATGGTTTTGACCAAACTGAACAGGATCGCTTACGTGCTCAGGCCCGTTTTGCAGAACAAACTGTTTATAAGGATGTAAATCTTTCGAGGGTAAAGGAATTAATTGAGATTGGATGTGGCGTTGGTGCTCAAACGGAAATACTTTTAAGAAGATTTCCTGATATGCACATTACTTGCGTCGACCGCAGTGAACATCAGCTTGCCTCTGCAAAGGAATTTCTCGGGAGCACTCTTAATGGTGCTTTTAAGGATCGTTTTGAACTGCATCAGATGGATGCAACAAATTTAACTTTTGATTCACGTAAGTTTGATGGAGCATTTCTGTGTTGGATTCTTGAGCATGTGCCTGAACCAGCAAAGGTTCTCTCTGAAGCAAGAAGAGTTCTTAGACCTGGCGGGCGTATTTATATTACTGAAGTTATGAATTCTAGTTTTCTTCTTGATCCATATTCTCCAAATACTTGGAAGTATTGGCAGGCCTTTAATGACTATCAATACGATATGGGCGGTGACCCGTTTATTGGTGCTAAACTTGGAAACCTTCTTATGCAACAAGGTTTTAGAAATATTAAGGTGGAATCAAAGACGTGGCACCTTGATAATCGACGTCCCGATAAGAGAAAGGAATTCATCGATTATTGGTGTGAGCTTCTCTTGTCTGCGGCCCCTCAACTTGTAAAAGAAGGACGTGTGGATCAAGAGACAGTTGATGAGATGAGAATTGAGCTAAAGAAAGTCTCTAATGATCCAAACGCGGTTTTCTACTATAGCTTTGTTCAAGCAAGCGCTAACGCGAACTAAAAATTCTATAATTTCATATATTTAATGGCCGTCTAGAGAGTAGACGGCCTCTAACATTCTTTCATTTCTTAACAGAATGGCCTTAATTTAGCGTAATTATAGTAATTATGAAATTACGTCTAACTTCTAAATTATTTACGACACTCATCATGTGCCTAATGATAGTGCCAGCTATTGCTGGAGAACTAGAGTTTCGTAAGTTAAGTGAGGCCCATAGGGATCAATTTCTTTCACTGACAAATTGGAAAAGAAGTATACGTTCGATTCATCATGGGGGCGTAAGAAAGAGGCAAGTTATTTACAAGTCTCTTAATCTAGAATCTGATTTCAAATCACCAGCTAAAGAGTTTTCTTCAGTCTTAGAAAGTTTTTATCTCGATGAAAATTTTAAATGTGAGCGTTTTGCTATTTATGAATTCATGGCCGATGTTACAGGTATAAGGCCCACATCAAGTAAGTGTGATAATCATTTTTCAACATTTATTTTTAATCAAATGGGCCTTGTTGAAATTAGTTTTTATACGAATCGTATAACTAAGATTTCATACCTTATGGCCTCTAATGGAAAGAGTGCAATGAGCCGCTTTGGCCACAGTATGTTCTATGTTTCTGCATGTAAGCTAGATATAGAGAATTGTCCAACAAGAGATCAGGTCGAATTTGTTCTTGGTGTTGCGGCCGATGTTGATGATTTATCTCCTGGTTTTTTCAAAGGTATCTTTGGTGGTTATGCTGCAAAGATTGATTTCATGTCACTTGCCCAAGTTAAACAAAAATATAATTATGAAGAATTTAGAGACCTCTACCAATACGACCTGAATGTAACAGGACGTGATAAGAGACGATTTATCTCTCATGCGCTTAATCTATATAAGAACAAAGATATGGGACGCTACAAGTTCTTTTCTGCAAATTGTGCGACAGAATCATACAAGCTCATAAGAGCAGCTTTTGGCCACACTAAATTGCGCTCAAATATTTCTACTCCAAAGGGTCTTTTAGAAGAATTACAAGAGAGTGGATATGTAAGTACTAAAAAGAGTCGTACTTTAAAAGAGAAATCAAAAAAGGTTTTAGAGAGTCTTGCATTACTTGATGTCAAAAGCTTTGAAGATTATCTCTTACTTGAACCTAGTTTAAGGGCCGCTAAAGCGCAGATGTTTCATCATCGTCATTCTCGTCAAGATTCTAATGATACCTCAGTTTTACATGCATTTGTGTTTCTAGAAACAATGGCCTTTTCGACAGAAAATATGAATTTACTCGAGCTTGCTTCAAAAAATGAAAACGCATCTATTGCCAATGAATTTGAAGCTCTTGCTAGCGAGTATAAGGATTGGTATCGACAGAGCAATTTACTCTTAAGACAAGGAAAGAAACCTAAGGCAAATGATGTCACAAATAGAATTGATCAATTCTATCGTATTCACTTTATGCACAGAGTTGAGCGAATTAAAGAAGTCGCTTTGAATATAAAAACAACGAAAGAATTAATTAAAGATATCAACAAACGAAAACGTTTATAAAGGAGAGTTTATGAAAAATATCGCACTAATCGTTATGACACTTTTAAGTCTAAATGCTCATTCAGATGGTGTTTCTGAGAGAGAGCTTTCAACTATTTTAACAATTTCACCATTTGTTACGACGACTGAATCAATTAATGATGCATTAACAACTGATGAGTTTGAAGAAGCTGGACACATTATTGCAGATGGTGTTGTGACAGAAGAAGAACGTCAAGAGATGTCGATTGAACTTAAAGGAAGGCTAGAAGAGTGTATTGAGTCAGACGGAGCTGAGTTTGAATCTCCAGAAACTGACTGTCTTAAACTTCTTGCAAGCTACGATTACTAATTTAGCTTATACTTTGGGCCCGCTTTTTTAGTTGGCCCAAATATAGCGTCTTACTTTCTTGATTCCTTCTTCTTGGAATCGCTCCATTGCCTTAGAACTATCTTCATTAGTCAGCTCAATCAATGGGTAGTGCTCTTTTGTTTCTTCTTTATTTATTGCATAAGGAGGACCAAAGTCACGAGATCCATCATGATCCATTGTAATCAATAGAATTTTTGTCTCTTCTTGGATTAATCTCTTGATTGTAGGGTAGTACTTCTCTTCTCTCATGCACTTTGGAAGTGCTACATTTGAAGCTCGGTCGTAGAGAAAATCAATTTTACCTAAATCTTCGATCTTGAAGAAATCCTTGTTATGGATTTCGATCTTTCCATCTTTAGAACAATAGACTTGATCATTATTTTTAAATTCAATTTCATTCTCGTTAAAAAACTGTTCAACAGGATCTTTAACGACTTCAACGCCAATTACTTTTGCCCCCTTATTTGCAAGATAGATCATATCTAGTGATTTACCACATAAGGGGATGAGTACAGTTTTTCCATTTAGATCAAGATCGCCGAAGTAATCAATCATGGCCTGATTGTATTCACTCTGATGAAAGCCTGTGAAGCCTTTATCCCATCCCTCTTGCCAAAATTTTGCGTTATCTTGTTTTTGATTTGTTTCAATTTTCATATTATCGCTCTAAATGTAGTGAGGGGCCAAATCCCTTGGCCCCTCTTTCTAGCACTTCGATTCAACCGGAGTTGGATCAAATTTAATTTTAATGTAACTTCTAGCTTCCACACATTTGGCAATCTTCTGGATTGTCGATTGAACAAACCATTGCTGCCGCTTCTTGCTCAAGTTGCTCAGGAGTTTTCTTACCTTCATTCTTTACTGTGAACTGAACAGCGTTAACTGCAGCACGTGAACGTAGGTAGTACATACCTGTCTTAAGCCCTTTCTTCCAAGCGTAAAAGTGCATTGAAGAAAGTTTCCCGAAGTTAGGGTTTTCAAGGTGAATATTAAGTGACTGACCTTGGTCAATATAAGGGCCACGTCCAGCAGACATATCAATAACTGCTTTTTGCTTAACTTCCCAAACAGTTTTGTATAGAGCTTTTAAATCCTCTGGGATTCTTTCAATTGATTGAATTGAACCATTGTTAGCAATGATTTCATTTCTTAAAGTATCATCCCATAGGCCACGATCAATTAGGTCGCGAACTAAGAATTTATTAACAACTGCAAATTCTCCAGAAAGAACACGTCTTACGTAGATATTTGAAGTGATTGGCTCAAAACACTCGTTGTTACCAAGGATTTGTGAAGTTGATGCCGTTGGCATTGGAGCAACTAGAAGAGAGTTTCTTACACCGTGCTTTGCAACTTCTGCTTTTAGTCCATCCCAGTCCCAGTTTCCTGAGTGAGCAGTATGTCCCCACATGTCAAATTGGAATTGACCTTGTGACATTGGAGAACCTTCGTAAGTTGAGTATGGCCCATCAATGATTGCATCATCTTTTGAAGCAGTTACAGCTGCAAAGTAGATTGTCTCAAAGATGTCATTATTAAGCTGAAGTGCAGCTTCAGACTCAAATGGTAGTCTCATCATAAAGAAAGTATCTTGAAGACCTTGAACACCAAGACCGATTGGACGGTGTCTCATGTTAGAATTCTTCGCTTCAATTACTGGGTAGTAGTTGATGTCGATGATTCTGTTAAGGTTCTTCGTCATACGGTAAACAACTTCATAAAGGTGTTTGTGGTCGTATGTTACATTTCCATCTTTGTCAGTCTTAACGAATTTGTTAAGAGCAACTGAAGCAAGGTTACAAACAGCAACTTCATCAGGTGCTGTATATTCAAGAATTTCAGTACAAAGGTTTGACGACTTGATTGTACCTAGGTTCTTTTGGTTTGATTTTTCGTTAGCTGCATCTTTGTAAAGCATGTACGGAGAACCAGTCTCTGTTTGTGATTCAAGTACTGCAAACCAAAGGTCTTGTGCACGGATTGTTTTCTTAGCTTTACCTTCTGCCTCGTAGCGAGTGTAAAGAGCTTCAAATTCTGCACCATAACATTCAGCTAGACCTGGACACTCATGTGGGCAAAATAGTGACCACTGTCCATCTTCTTCAACACGCTTCATGAATAAGTCTGGCGTCCAAAGTGCGTAGAAAAGGTCACGCGCTCTTTGCTCATCCTTACCAGTGTTCTTCTTCATTTCTAGGAATTCGAAGATATCTGCGTGCCATGGCTCAAGGTAAATTGCAAATGAACCTTTACGCTTTCCACCACCTTGATCTACGTAGCGAGCAGTATCATTGAAAACTTTTAGCATTGGAACGATTCCGTTCGACGTACCATTAGTTCCCTTGATGAATGAACCTTTTGCGCGAATATTGTGGATTGATAGACCGATACCACCAGCAGACTGAGAAATCAGTGCAGTTTGCTTAAGAGTGTCGTAGATTCCATCAATTGAATCATCTTTCATTGTTAGTAGGAAACAAGAAGAAAGCTGTGGCTTAGTTGTTCCCGAGTTAAATAGAGTCGGAGTTGCGTGAGTAAAGAACTTCTGGCTCATTAGGTTATATGTTTCAATTGCAGCATCCATGTCATTCATGTGGATACCAACAGAAACTCTAAGTAGCATTTGGCCTGGTCTTTCAACAATTTTACCATCCATTCTAAGAAGGTAAGACTTCTCAAGAGTTTTGAATCCAAAGTAGTCGTAGTTGAAGTCACGCTTATCAACGATTGTCTTATCTAGTAATTCAGCATTTGCCATTACTGTTTCATATAGTTCTTTTGAAACAAGAGGAGCGTGCTCACCAGTTGCCTTGTTAACATAGTGGTACATTTCCTTAACGTTCTCAGAGAAACAACCTTTTGTTTCTTTGTGAAGGTTAGAAACTGCAACACGTCCAGCAAGTACGTTATAGTCTGGGTGCTTTGTTGCAAGGTATGCAGCTGTTTCGGCTGCAAGTCCATCTAGTTCAGTTGTTGTAATACCGTCGTAGATACCTTCGATTACTTTTTGAGTAATCATTGTTGCATCAACATTACCTTCTAGTCCAAAGGCAAGTGTATTGATTCTGTCTGTAATTTTATCGAATTTAATTGGCTCTCTCTCGCCACTTCTTGTCTGTACGTACATTTCTTAAAACTCCGCGTCTAGTGTGAATGTGTTTTCTGATTTTTCAGAAAGAATACCTGGTCTTTGGTATTCAGAAACTCTCTTCTCAAAGAAGTTTGTTTTACCTTCAAGAGAAATTAGCTCCATCCAGTCAAATGGGTTCGCTGCACCATAGTGAGTCTCTAGACCAAATTGTTGCATCCAGAAATCAGCTACAAATTCAATATATTGCTTCATCAGGTCTGCATTCATACCAATTAGAGAAACTGGAATTGCATCAGTGATGAATTCTTTTTCAATTTCAACTGCTTCAGTAAGGATCTCTTTGATCTTTTCTTTGCTACATTGTTCTTCTTTATCAAGTAGTGAGTGTAGAAGAACTGCAAATTCACAGTGTAGACCTTCGTCACGAGAAATAAACTCGTTAGAAGTACATAGACCTGGCATTAGGCCTCTTTTCTTTAGCCAGAAGATTGCACAAAATGAACCAGAGAAGAAGATTCCTTCGATGGCAGCAAATGCAACTAATCTTTCAGCAAATGTATTTTTTGAGTATAACCACTTCATTGCCCAGTCAGCTTTTTTCTTAACTGGCTCAAAGTGATCAACAGCGTGGAAAAGACGATCTTTTTCTTTAGCGTCTTTTACATATGTATCAATTAGTAGAGAGTAAGTTTCAGAGTGAATGTTTTCCATTGCAATTTGAAAACCATAGAAACATCTAGCTTCAGGGTTTTGTACATCATTGTAGAAACGTACAGCTAGGTTTTCATTAACAATCCCATCACTTGCTGCAAAAAATGCAAGTACGTGAGTAATGAAGTGTCTCTCATTGTCATTTAACTTTTCCCAGTCAGTAATATCTTGGGCCAAGTCGATTTCTTCAGCAGTCCAGAAAACTGCCATGTGTCTTTTGTACATTTCCCAGATTGAATTGTATTCGATTGGGAAAAGGACGAATCTATCGTCATTCTGTGCTAGAATTGGTGAAGTCACAAGTTCCTCCTTAACTTTTGCAATAGCGTGTGTGTGCTAAATACATGCAACTTATATTTAGTAAAAAAAATATAAAATCTCTTAAATGTTATTTAATAAGATCGTGTTGTGTTGTTCTTATTCAGTGTATGACTGCCTACTTTCTATTTCAATACACAAGACTCAATAGATATTTCTTTTTTTTTAAGGGCCGCTAATTTTTATACTTGATCAGGTTGATGTGTCTTTCTAGACCCATTAAACAAGGGGTTTCGGCACTTTTTCAAGTCTTATTTTTAGAAAAAAATACTGTCTTAAAAATTCTGTCATCTAATTTTTATTAGCAAGGGGAGTCTTTGACACGATGTGCTTATACCATATATTGTGGCCGTAATATTTTTGACACTACTATATCTTGTTAAAATATACGAACAATGGGGTGCGAAATAAAAAAACTAACTTATTCCCAGTTTAATTTTAGTGTAGGAGATTCTTTAATTTTGTTTCTTCTCTTATCGTATTCACCAGTTGTTTTCACTGATGCGTGACCTACTTCAATTGCAATTGTGTAGATATCGACACCAATTTCTAGGAGCTCTCCGATAAAAGTGGCCCTGGCCGAATGGGGAGTAATTTTAAATCCGATACCTGCTTTAAGAGCATACTTGTCTAAAAGCTCATTAATTGTTCTCGGGTTTATAGGTTTGTTTAAATTTGTTGGATCACTTGGATTTCTAGTTGGTTGAAAAAGCCAGTCATTTTCTGCTGTGTCTCGTTCATTCTCATTCATCCATTCAATATATTCATCAAGGGCCTTTATCGCGATAGGATTCAAAACTTTCTTACCAAGCTTTCCACCTTTTGCACGATATTGAAGAATCTTATTAGCGCCTTGTATTTGATAATCTTTAAAACGTAGATTTAAAATTTCACTCTTTCTAAGTCCCGTTGTAAAGAACGTTGTAAAGAGTGCTAAGTGAAGATACTTGCTCTTTTCATTTTGTCCCATATGATAAAATAGCTCTAAAACCTGTTGCTTGTTAAGGGCATTAGTAGGGGATTTAACTTCACTTCTTGGTCTTCTAACACTTGAGACAGGATTGGCCTTAAGTAGATTTTTCTCGACGAGATACTTAAAGAATGCACTTAAACTCGCAAGCTTTCGATTGATCGTCTTTGGTGTTGAAGGGTTTTGATTATGACCTCCAAATTCAGAGAGGTAATTTCTAAATTTGATGATATGTATACGCTCAATTGAATCGTAGTCATTAAGCTTATAGTAATCACTAATCCAGCATAAGAATTGGTTAATATCATTTAGATAAGATTTTCTTGTATGAGATGAAGTAAAGTTTTCAAAAAACTCTTCATCGAGAATAAAGTCATGACCAATATCTTCTTGCTTTAAATCGAACATATATCAATTTTAGCAAGGTTTTTATCTGGGGTATGGTGGAGGAAAAAAAAGGCACACCATTTCTATTCTGGTGTGCCTTTAACAGGTATATAAGCTTCGTTTAGGCCTGAATTTTGGCTTGAATTAACTCAGGACGTGTCCTCTTAAGATTCCACGTAAGCCCTACGAAGTTTAAAGATCGAATGAGCCACTTTGTTGGATCAAAGTGATACCATTTAATTCCATTTCTGTAGTCAGTTTGAAATGTGTGGTGGAAATTATGATAACCTTCACCATATGTGAAAAGCGCCATAATCCAGCTATCACGTGCTGTTTGTCCTTTATCGTAAGGGCGAGTCCCAACAACGTGACATAGTGAATTGATAAAGAATGTACAATGGTGAACAAAAACAATTCTAGCAACACCGGCCACAAATAGGCCACCTAGCCAAGATCCTACCCATAGGTATCCAATGAGTGCTGGCAGGGCAAAGCTAAAAAGTGCAACGAAGCCAAGATAGAATTTATGTTGAAACATAACCATTGGATCCTTTAGAAGGTCTTTAGAGTACTTGTACTCATTTTGATCTTCTAAAAGTAGAATCCAGCCCATATGAGCGTAGAAAAACCCTTCATTGATATTGTATGGATCCAGTTCGGTATCTACTTTTCCATGGTGAACTCTGTGGTCATTACACCATTTAAGTGCAGAGTTTTGTACTGCCGCAGCTCCAAATATCAGTAGTAAAAGTCTTACTGGCCAACTCGCTTGGTAGGACCTGTGAGCAAATAGTCGGTGATATCCGGCCGTTATTCCTAGTCCTGTTGCGATATAGAAAATTAACGATAACGCTAAAATTCTCCAATCAAAACCATCAATTTTAAGCCATGCAATTGTTCCTGCAATAGCAATTAGTGGTGTGATTAAAAGAAAGAGTGTATTTGTTTTATTTAGATTTTTTAATGAATAAGTCTTTTTGCACATAGGTGTCTCTCGTGTTTGTGTTTAACTAATCTTAACAATTCACGAGCAATTTCATTGTAAAACAAATGTAAATGTTGACGATAAGTAAGTCATAAATAGTAAAAAACTGACAAATTAAAACATAATTTGTTCACTACGAATGAGGTATCTATGGCCTATCTTGGTCGCGGGGTTAGTCCACGTAAATTATTTTGGTTGTTTTTTCTTATTACAAACGTGGCAACGATATTTGCTGGGGTCTTTTTTAATGAGTTCTTCTACTATCAGTACTTAATCTTAGTCCCAATCTATTTACTGGGTTTTTACGATTTAGTGCAAAGTGAGCATACACTAAAGAGCAACTATCCTGTTGTTGGACGCTTTCGTTATGTTATGGAAGATTTAAGGCCTAAGATCTATCAATACTTTATTGAATCAGATGAAGATGGAACACCCATCCCACGAACAACTAGAAACGTTATCTATCAAAGAGCAAAGCTAGCACTTAGTACAAAACCTTTTGGAACTCAAAAAGACGTTTATGAAACAGGTTATGAATGGATCAATCATTCAATGTATCCTAAAGAATTTTATGAAGTCCAAAAAGATCTCAGAGTCATGGTTGGGAGCAAGCATTGTGATCAGAAATACAATCTTTCAATATTCAATATTTCTGCAATGAGCTTTGGTTCTCTAAGTTCGCGTGCAGTTGAAGCATTAAACCTTGGTGCTAAGCTTAATAACTTTGCTCACAATACAGGAGAAGGTGGAATTAGTGACTATCATCTAAAGGGTGGAGGTGATCTAATTTGGCAAATTGGAACAGGCTACTTCGGGGCACGAACTCCAGAAGGTGGCTTTTGTGATAAGAGCTTTAAAGAGAAGGCCACATTGGATCAGGTGAAGATGATTGAGTTAAAACTTTCTCAAGGTGCAAAGCCTGGGCATGGGGGGATTTTGCCGGCCAGAAAGAATACTGCTGAAATTGCACGTATTCGTGGAGTTAAACAGGGCACTGAGGTTGACTCACCTCCATCTCACAAAGAGTTTAGAGATGCGACAGAGATGGTTGCTTTCATTCAACGCTTAAGGGAGTTAAGTGGAGGCAAGCCAGTAGGTATTAAATTATGTTTTGGGCGTAGAGACGAGTTTGTCGAAATGGTTGAGGCCTTTAAAGAGCTTGGAAACTATCCTGATTATATAGCAGTTGATGGTGCCGAGGGAGGAACAGGTGCTGCCCCTTTAGAGTTTTCTGACTCAATTGGAACACCTTTAATTGAAGGCCTAACAGCTGTCGTTAATATTTTAACTGAATACGGCCTAAAGGATGAAATCAAAGTCATTGCCGCTGGAAAGATTTTTACAGCTTTTGACATTGTAAAGGCCATCGCACTTGGTGCTGATGCATGTTATGGCGCGCGCTCAATGATGCTTGCAATTGGCTGCATTCAAGCTCTTACTTGTAATTCAAATAAGTGTCCAGTTGGTATCACAACGCAAAACCCTGATCTCGTTAAAGGTCTTAATGTGGATCAAAAAGGTAAGCGTGTTGCAAACTTTCATCACGCCACTTTAGAAGCGGTAAGAGAAATTGTTGCAGCGGCCGGCTATGAAAATGTTAAGGATCTAAAGCGTAAGGATATCTTTAAACGCGATAGTAATCACGGTGTAAACTCTTACGAAGATATTTATCCTTCATATAAGACGTTATAAAGGAAATGCTAGAGCTTAGGCCCTAGCATTTTTTTATCCAATATTTCACTTAAATATGAATGAAATTTGTCGATAAGAGATTATGAGTATTACGACAGATTTTGATTTTGATGAATTATCACAACAGTTAATAAGATCAATTCGTGGTGACAAAAGCCAAGAATGGGTTAATCAGAAATTAGGCGCCAGCTCTAATATTGTCCATCGTTGGGAAAAAGGTCATTCAAAGACTTCATGGGAAGACTTTTTATCTTTGTGTGACATATTTAAGATTGATCTTAAAAATATTCTTTTGTCCTATTTACGTTATCAAGATACCTTACAAGAGCCATCTAAATTACTTGATTTTATTTTTAGTAATAAATCCTTAAATGACATCTCTAGCTCATGTGGCATTACTACATCAAAATTAAGACGTTTAAAAAGTGGCGAGACAGGACTGTGTTTAAATGATTTCTTACAAATCGTATTTGGACTTGATGAGATGGAATCGATGGCCCTTGTCTTCGAATTAACTTCACAGAAGTCAATTCCACTCCTCGATAATTATAATAAGATGCGCCTTGAGATTACTAAGCACTATTTTGATAACCCAAATATTGGAGTTGTTCTTATTTGTTTGGATTTACCTGCATATAAAAAACTTAGCTTTCATCAGGATTCGTTTCTAGCAAAGGCCACAGGCCTTAGTATAAAAGAAGTTAATGATATTCTAGTTATTTGTGAAAATAATAAATTGATTGAAAAAGTCGATGGAATCTATCGTGCTGGAAAAATTAAAATTAGTGATCGAGGTAGCCGTCAGCAAATGAATGATATTCGTAAGTTCTGGCTTGAAAAGGCCATCGCAAATATAAAGGATAAGTCAGAAAAAGATGCTTACGGTTCTATGGTTTTTAATGCAAGCCAATCTGCAAGACAACAAATCATTGCTCTTTACTTGAGATTTTTTGAAGATTTTAAAAAGATAGTTTCTGAAGATACTGATGAAGATGTTGTTACTTTAGTGCTCAATTTCAATCTATTTAATCCTGGTAGTGATGATATAAATGACTGATTTTATTTAATTGTGTCTAAATTTGTTACTCGTGTGACAAAATCGGGGAGAGTTTTTCCAACTTTCATATCCTGAATATATTCTATTCATTTCAAAATTTATAACCTATCTTTAAATTTTCATTAGGGAGTTTTTATGAATAGAATAATTTTGACGCTACTTTTATCATTTATTTTTATTAGTTCGAATGCAAGTGCCAAGTCTACGGCAAGATTTCAATTTGACTTTGAAATTACAAATATGCTGACAAATGAAATTGTTATTTCAGCTGAATGTGAAGTTACACAAGTTCTTGAATGGAACAATAGTTTGAATGTTTTCAATTGCAATGTTGGAGAAGGTGATAACTTTCTTATTAAGAATGTTTCTCATGATCTTGGCTACGACTATACAAGATCATCTGCGTATACAAATTATTACTTAAGTGGATCTGGTGGACTTGTAACTCAACTTTTTAAATATTCAAAACTTGATTATGCGATTACAAACGCTGGTATGATCGATGTGTACTATAAGGGCCGTAGGCCTTCAATTTCCTCAGTAGAGACAATGGTCGAAACTGAAGAGGACGTCTTTTTATTTTCAGTAACTAAAATCGAATATCTATAATTGAAAAGGGAGCCTGCGCTCCCTTCTTTCATTTGATTATGCTGCTAATTCAAATTGCATTTTTTCTTTTGTAAGGCCCGTTAGCTTGTCAAAGTCATAAGTATACCTTTCTCTTAATAACTTATTCTCCTTAATAGTATTTACGAGCGCCATTAAGTGGTGTCCTTTGCGATAGTCGACTTCTTCTTTATTCGACTTTTCACGGTTACAACTTGGACAAAGAACCTGAAGGTTATCAATCATAAACTCTAAGTGTGGGTGAATCGATTTAGGTTTTATATGATCAATGTGCATATTGTCGTGCTCGATTCCACACTTTAGACACTTCGTGCCTTGGATACGAAAGACTTGCTTACGTAGATACTTCCAGTTTTTTTCATTCCCAAATGCTACTTGGGACTTTCTTGTGTGAATAAATTTTGCAATCTCCATCTGTGTTCTAAATTCAGCTTGCTGCGCTTGCGCTAGACCAAATTTTGGTCTGATAACAAAAACAAATAGCGATAACATCAACGAGAGTGAGCCAATATACCATACTAGTGTCATGGCCAATTCACGATAGAAACCAAACGATAATCCATTCATCGCGATTGCATTCATTGCGTTTTCCTCCGTCAAAATGTCTGTGTAATGTGCGTGTGTTGTGTGTGCCTAGTGTTAGGACTTTTTTTCACCTCCTTGCTTTATATAAAGCAAGGGCCATGCCAAAAAACATAACAATATTAGATGGTTATTATCTAAAAAAAAGATTGAACAGGTGACACAAAGTAACTGTTAAAAATAGTCAGGATCAGAGCGGCGCCACAAAATTATGAAAAAACTGTGATAAGTTTTTTCATAACTTCACTAACACTTGGAAGATCGTCAATGGCCCCCGAGGCCTGGCCAACTTCTAATTCACCTTCATCAATATCGCCATCAAGCATTCCAAGCTTGGCGCGGCCTTTTCCTAAATGTTCAACGAGCTTTTCAACTGATGCACATTCGAGTTCTAGTTTAAGTGACTCCATGGCAAATTTATTTTTTAAAAGTCTTACGGGAACGTATGGTTTCATCTGAAGGCGAGTGTCTCCAGGGCCTGCTTTTAAAATAAGATCTTTATAATTTTGGTGGGCGCTACTTTCTTTGGTCATAAGAAAGCGAGTTCCAAGTTGGACACCGCTTGCTCCAAGACAAAGGCCTGCGGCAATTGTGCGTTCATCAAAGATGCCACCGGCCGCAATAACAGGAATATTAACTGTGTCACAAACTTGTGGGATAAGACACATTGTTGTAATTTCGTCTCGTCCATTGTGGCCACCGGCCTCAAAGCCTTCTGCGACAACTGCATCAACGCCCGCATCTTCACATTTTTTTGCAAGGGCAGGACTTGAAGTGACATGGACAACTGTACATCCCTGATCTTTTAAAAACTTTGTATATTTCTTAGGTGAGCCTGCTGATGTAAAAAAGATTTTAATGCCTTCATCAAGACAAGTTTGGATTTGTTCCTCTGCAAGACGATAGAGAAGAGGGACATTGACTCCAATATGCTTACCATCATCTAAAAGTGATTTAGCTTTTCTTAAATGCTCCCTTAAAAGATCCGGTTTCATTGAACCTGCACCAATAAGGCCTAAGCCTCCGGCATTGCTTACTGCTGCCGCTAATTTTGAGCCAGAGACCCAAACCATCCCACCTTGAATGATAGGGTATTCAATGTTGAAGAGCTTACAAATCACATTATCTTTTAAGTTAAACATATCAAATTTCATTTAAATCCTTATCTGAAAAAGGGGGAGTCTTTGATCGACTGAGCTCTCCCTCTAATTTCTCGTCTTTGAATAGGCCGTCAGTAAAAGCACGAGTGGCCGTTCGTTTATTGCCAAAACCTTTCATATTGGTAACGTGAAAATCTGCTTCGAGCATGGCCTTTCTAATTTTGACTGATGCGCTATACGTTGTCATTACGGAATTATTATTACATAAGCTACGCAGATTCCTGAACCATTCTTTTGTCCATAAAGAAGGATTTTTTGTAGGCGAAAAAGCATCTTGAAAAATACAATCCACTTTAATTTCTTCTAGAATAAGTTTCTTTATAGTTTCTCTGGCATCACCAATTAGAATTTCAACTTCAAATTTATCGTCTATATTAAACTTGATTTTATCATTTGAAATTTCGCCATTTGAAAAACCATGTTGTCGACAAACCCATTGAGCTAGTTCAGGGTCAATTTCTGTTGAGATAAATTTGATTTTATTTTGACAGTTTTTTGCTTCATTGAATGTTGCAAGAACTCCTAGGCCTACCCCAAGGCCAATCTCTAAAATTGTTATAGGTGAGTTGTTTACTCGGTCAATGACGCTGCAGCCATAGACGTAGTTATGAAGGGTCTCTTCATAGGCACCAGCAGTTGAATGACAATTCTCATCGTAGAGGCCACTGTGTAGTGTTAGATGTCCATCAGCGGTTTCTACTGCTTGGTATTCGCCTAATTTTGTTTTGAATTTCATAGGTAAAATTTAACACTTGAGCTATTTCACGGCCATGGAAATTTAAGTTTAGTTAACCGAATCCGAATAGTTAGTTGATGAATACGGTTTTAAAATCTAAATTCTTTCATATTTTATTGGCCATCACCGGCACATTTGTGATGTCGTCATGTGGTGAGTACGGTGGTGGTCCTGCACCTATTTCTAGTTCTCAAGTTGGTAGTATAGTTGAAGTTCAGCCGTCTTTAGATGAACTTTCTTTATCTAATGCTCGCTCTGCTTGTTCTCGTTTAAGAGCAATGCGTATGAATTTAGCAAGTACTGATGATATCGAGACTGTTAAGTTTGAAGTTAGAAAAGGTTCTTGTAGTGCTAACCCGAGTGTTAGAAATGTAAGGGCAAGTATTGATGCTGTTTATAATAATAAAATAAGCCTACAAGTTGTATCTGGTGCCTTCGATGTACCTGGTGAGCTCTTAGAGACTCAAGTGCAAACAGATGAAGATGGATTTATGCAATTATTTTGTCAGGCCTTCTTCAATAATGGAAATCCTAATCAAGTTTACGCAAATTTTGCAGGAATTGGAATTGTTTATTCATTTCCAAATTCAAATATCTTTGTAAGAAGTATCGTTACTGATCGATCTGCAAACGAAAAGGTCTTGTCGCAAAAGTATACTTATACAATTGAAGCCAATTCAGCTGCTTCTCGAAATGCAATGATCGAAAAAATTGAATATGAAACACAATGCTCAAATAACAATGTTAAGTATGATTATCAAAATATTGAAGAATATAATTTAAAATAAGAAGCCTCTCACTTTTAATAAGAGGCTTCATTCATTATCTTAAATCCCAATCATTATAAATTGCTGTTAGTCTTGGTGTAACAAGTCTTAAGTAGCGAGAGAATAAATCATATCTCTGTTTATCGATTGAAGCGTGATTTGCAAGAACTCTTAATGTTTCAAGATATGAAAGTCCTTGGCAGATCGTTTCAGCGTGGATCATTAGTTTGTCGACATTTTCTTCATTCATCCATGCCTTTGGGTTTGCAAGATCTGAAAGGCTATCTGGCTTGAGACATTTGATGATTAATTTCACAAGACTTTTCTTAAAAGTATATTGTGTTGAAGTAAGCTCTTTTTGTTCTTTGCTTTCCGCACTAACCCAACTAAATGCAGGGTGCTTAATAAAGAGATTCTTAAAGTATTTGTCAGGGTTCTTTGCAATATATTTAATCATGTCTTTAAGGGCCATGAGCGCTTGAATTTGACTTGTTCCTTCGTATAGAAGTGGACCAAACGAATCACGGTGATAGCGACTCATAGGATACTCTTCCATAAATCCATAACCACCAAGAACTTGAATGGCCTTAGTTGAGAGGTATGTATAAGCTTCACATGAATAGTACTTAACAAGAGGAGTGCGTTTTCTTGTCCAAATTGAAGCATTCTTAAATTGAGCTTCTTCTTCGCTTGTAAGCTCTCCTGTTATTTTCTTTTTTAGATCTAACTTTTGAAAAATATCATATGAAGAAATCGTATCAACAAGTAGTGCTCTAATTGCATCTCTTTCAGTTTCAAAGTCTTCAAGATTTCTTTTCATAAGTGGTAGTTCTGAAATCGGCTTATCAAATTGCATACGCTCATCAGCATATTTTCTAGCATAGCCAATACAGCCTTCAATTCCACCAAGTGCCTGCATACCTACAGCGATACGTGCTTCATTCATGAGGTGAAGCATATACTTGAATCCTTGGCCTTCTTCACCAATTAGGCGAGCAATAGAATTTTCATAAACGATTTCACAAGTAAATGATCCATGCATTCCCATCTTATGTTCGTTTTTGGCAACGATAAAATTAGGGCCTTCAACACCTGGCTCATCTTGCTCACATAGAAAGAGTGATAAACCTGAAAGTCCTTCTGGTGCACCTTTTACTCTGGCCAATACAAAGCCAATACCGCCACCACCATTAGTGATAAATATCTTCGAACCATTTAGCTTATATGTGCCATCTCCAACTGGAGTTGCGGAAGTTTTAATCATACCAAGATCTGAACCACAGCCAGGTTCTGTTAAATTCATTGATCCTGAAAGTTCTCCTGAGATAATTTTAGGAACAATTCTTTGTGCTGTTTCGTGGTCACAAAAACGGTGAACCATATCTGCGATTGAAGTAAAGAAAGCAAGCTGTGTACATTGAGAGTTACACGCTCGTGATAGTTGTTCTAGTAAAACCATTAGTGCAACAGCAGGAAGTCCCATTCCTCCAAAATCAGTAGGAAGACTTACTCCAAATGCTCCCAGCTCAGTTGCCTCTTGATAGAATGCATTTAATTCTGGGCCAGGAATCGTTCTACCATCTTTAACTTCTCCAGCACCATTTTGATCAATGGCCTCTGCTCTGGCATAGACTGCATCAGCTGCCCAGCTACCTGTTTGAGTAAGAAGCTCTTCCATAAAGCTTAGGATTTCTTCTTCATTATTAAAGCCGTCTTCAGTAGGGAAGTTAGGATAGTACATTGGAATAATAGTTTTCCAATCAATTGCGTTTCTAAGCATCCACTTCCATTCACTTTCATCACTAAAATAATTCATTTTTTACCTTTCCTTTATTTTAAAATCGAATAAATGCACTAATTATGATAAATCAAACCTATGTCAAAGTCACGCCGAGATACAAGAGATTCCCGCTGTCCAAATTGTCGCATCAATACTCATTGGTGCTTTTGTGACGTGCTTAAACCGTTTGCTAACCAAACTAAAGTCATCATCCCTATGCATTATACTGAGAGATGGCTGACGAGTAATACGGCCTATTTCGCGACCAAGGTACTTAAGAAATGTGAAATTTTCGAAAGAGGAAATGTTCATGAGCCTTTTGGGCCCCAGCTTTTCGACTTTGATACATTTGATTATATCTATCTTTTTCCAACACAAGACTCACTTCCTTTGCAGGATTATAAGGCCGAAGAAGGTAAGCAGACTTGTCTTGTTGTGCCTGACGGTTCTTGGTCAAAGGCCAAGAAATTTCACAAGCGTGAAGAAGTGCTTGGGCGTATGCCTAAATATCACTTAATCGATGTGGGACACAGTATCTACGAATTAAGAAAGTCTCCTGGTGAGAATTTTCTGTGTACATATGAGGCCATTGCACACGCTCTAGAGGTTCTAGAGGGATCTGCGGTTAAGGATCATATGATTGAAGCTTTTAAGGTGATAGTGGAAAGAATAAAAAAAAGCCGAAAGGGTGACTTTCGGCTTTAAATGATATTTTGACTATTCTAGCATTGCTCTTAATTGCCAATTTTCTTTTTCTAGCCAAGCAACTTTTTCGTCTGCATAAGCGACTGTTGTAGCATCGTTTTCATCATCAGCTGTTGCCGATAACTCTTTGAAGGCTTCTAGGAAGTATTGATTGTCTTTTAGTATTAGCTCTAGTGCTTGCGTACTTGTAAAAGATGACTCATTCGTCTCTTTTATGCGGCTTATTTCGAGTGCGCCTGACATCGTTAAAACAGGTTTCTGATGAAGTTGTAATTGTCTTTCTGCAAGGTCATCAAAAACGATCGCAAATTCGTTGTATAGAGCTTCAGTTAGCGCGTGAATTGGTTGAAACATCATTCCTGTTACATTCCAGTGAATGTTGTGAAGTTTCATAAAGTATACTTGTGCATCAGCTTGAATTAGTTTTAATTGGTTAATCGTGTTCATACGTTCTCCTTTATTTTCTAAAGTATAACAATAATAATTATACGAATCCAATAAAGAATCTATGTCAGCTCATAGTAAAAATCTATTGAAGTTTATGAAAGATTAGACGTATGCATACACTGCGTAAAAGTGAGAAGTAGTGCCTAAAAGGACACAAATATGCCAAATTGCATGACCCAAGTATAGACTTTCACGCAGGTAGAAGAGAACTCCTGTCATATAGCAGGCGCCACCAATGACAATCCATTTGAGGCAATCAAAGCTTAGATTTGCGATCATTTCTGTGCGAATAGCAAGAACCATCCAACCCATAATCAGACACAGAATTATCGTAAGAACTTCAGAACGATTAAAGGCAAAAAGCTTAATCAGAATCCCAATAAAGGCCAAGGCCCAAATATTGATCATCATCCACATTCCTGTTTCACCTTTAATGGCCAGCATAAGAAATGGCGTATATGAGCCGGCAATCAAAAGATAGATGCCAATATGATCCATTTTACGAAAAATATTCTTAAGCTTCTTATGGGCCGTCCCATGATAGAGAGTGGACATTGTATAAAGGAAAGTGATTGAAAGTCCAAATACAGTATAGGCGAAAGTGTGAATGCCAGACTTGGCCTTCAAAACCATCATAATTGTTCCAACTATTCCTAGGATAATACCCAAGCTGTGTGTTGTTGAGTTGATGATTTCTTCAAACTTAGAATAGAGTTCGCCGTTACGTTCGTGCATATTGAAATTATATCAGAAGTTAAGAAATTATATAGATACGGCAAACTTTCTCTTAACTCGTTAGAGCTATTTTATGTCAATGGATATGGGAAGTAGCTGAATTTGCAAACCAGCATGGCAAGCGCGATTCGAGGTTTTTTATTGATATTTCGTCCCCGCTAAATTCAAGAAGTGCCCCGTTTTTGATGATATCCATACGGCACTGTAATGTTGGATAGCTATCCAGGGTCTTGGTAACAGTCGTAGGATCTGAGTTCGTTATTTTAGCGTGCTTATTTGGGTCAGAACTCATATGAGCAATGGCCTTAGGGAAGTCTTGAGCAACCTGCATTGTCTCAAAACAAAGCTCTTGGTTAAAATTATCAGAAGAGAACTTCTCTAGACACAGTGAGGCCGCATATGGGTCAAGCTCTATTGGAGAGTCAAAGTAGTTTGGATTATTAATGACAAATTTCTTATAACAACTTGCTGCTGCAAAGAAGTCCGATTGTCCTTCTGTACTCATTTGTGAAAAATGCTTATTTTCCATACGCGGTGCTTTTCCAAGAACATGTCCTATCTCATGACAGGCAGTAAAGGCGTATGCTCTTTTTGTCATATTAGGCATGCGAGCAAAGCCTCCCCAGAAATTAATATTAAAGTGATCTGCCTTGTCATCGTATAAGGCCCAAGCACTAAAATACGGAGTTTGCCAGTCGAGGGTTTTCACTGAAATACCACGCTTTTGTTTTATCGCTTCGTCTTGATACAGCCTCAAGGCTTCAACAACGACAAAGTAAAAATCTTGTTCTTTTACTTCTGAACCAAGGTCTTCATGAGCAAGAATCTGATACTCATGAGGATTTCTCTCACTAGTTGTAGCAAGGGCCGAAAAAGTTAATAGTGCACATAGCAAGGTAAGCAAGATTTTCATATGCCCAATTTATAGTACAAAAGGGGATTTTGAGGTATATTGTTGAAAATAATACAACCATTTCTTAAAGGTAATCTAGCGAAATTATTTATTATGAATAAAGAATCTATCATCTCTACACTTATTGAAAATTTAGAAACAGAACTGACAAAGGCCAAAGCTGCATTTGAGACGACTCGAGTGATGTCTCAAGAGCCTGATATGGCCCAAGAAGGTAAGTACGATACTCGCGCTATTGAGGCAGGCTATCTTGCAGGGGCCCAAAAGAAGCGTGTTGATGAGCTAGAAATCGATATCAACATGATTAAAGAGCTTTCTGAAGATCTTCCCAAGGGAGATAAAATCGCACTAGGCTCACTTGTTGAACTTAAATTCAATGATCAGACAAGGCATTACTTCATCACACCAACTGCAGGTGGAACAATGCTAAATCTTGATGGAACACCACTTCTTGTTATTTCAGTTTTCTCTCCCATTGGAAATGAAGCCTTAGGGATGGAAGTTGGAGATTTCTTTGATGTTGAAACGGGTGATATTACTCGTGAATACGAAGTTATTTCAATTTCTTAAAATAAAATCATTAGGCCCATTCGTAATCATAATGCTCTTGGTACGGATGGGTAAGAATCTCATATGTATCATTTTTGCTTAAGCCTTTTGGGTTAAGCCAGTCGTTTAAATACTCTTCTTTTAAAAAGATAGGGCAGCGATCATGTCCCATCTCTTCAATTTCCTTTGGTGGATCAGTTGTTATGATAGCAAATGATTTAAAGCTTATTTGCTTATCATTTGATGTCCACTCATCCCACAAACAAGGTGCAAGAATGAGCTTTCCATCTTGTGGAAGAAATTTAATAAGAGTTTTCTTGCCGTTTCTTTCAACCCATTCGTAAAATGCTTCAAAGGCAATGACTCCATGGTTTTTCATAAAAAGTGGTGCCCATGTTTGTCTCTTTTCGAGTGAATCAAGTCTGGCATTAAAGACATTGAATTTGGTCGGAATTTCTTCTTGCGATCCTCTTGGGCGAACACGGTAGCGCATTGGTGAAATGCTTCTCTCTTCGTATTCTTGCGTCATAACATTTGCAAAATAATTTGGAAAAATTCGCCCTTCTTTATCAGCTGACTTAAAGATATCACTACTTGGTTTTCTCTTTAGGCCCAGTATTTTCTTTAATTCTTGCGGATCAAGAGAAGCTTCTAATTCTTGCAACAGACGAAATGACTCATAAGCCTTCGTGTTTAAAGGAGTATTAAGCTTTTGTGAAAGCACTTTCAAGTTTGTTTGCGCTTGTATCGAAAAACACATGGTAATATCTTAACATATAAATTAAGAAAAATTACATCTTCAAGATGTATGAACATGCTAGGATGGATTTATGATTAACAGAAGATACCGCGTTGAAGGCGTCGTACAGGGTGTTTGGTTTCGAAGAAGTACATACGAGTATGTTCTTAAACATACCCCTACAATTACTGGTTATGTAAAAAATCTCAAAGATGGAAGCGTTGAGGTTATGGCCAGTGGCGAATTAGACGATATAACCAATCTCGAAGAATTTTTAAAGGTCGGCCCAGAGACGGCCAAGGTTACGAATGTGACAATTATTGAAGAGCTGCCAGTCTCAAATTTTACAGAATTTCAGATTGGTTAGTCCTTTCTGATAATTGTACAAAGTTGATCAATCTTTTCATCAATCAGTTTCGTATCTTGTGATTGGATCGCTTTTGCAACACAACCTCTTAAGTGATTTTCCATGACTGAACTTTCAAAACCTCGAAGGGCGCCGCGAATTGTTTTTGAGCGGTGAACGATATTGATACAATACTTTCCATCTTCAACCAGATTTATGAGGGATTCAAGTTGTCCCTGAATTCTTTTAAGACGATTAAGGTGCGAGCGGTGATCTGCCCCTGGTGTATTGATAAATTTCTCTAACTCTATTTCGTTCATGAGCGCCATACTAGCGAAGAGGCCAGAATCCGTCCATATAAAGTGATCAGAAATATAGGTGATGGGGTATTAAAAAGACATTTAACTCATTGAAACTATATGGTCTTAAAAATTTTTCATGTAATCTATTCAAGCATTGTTTGCGGTGTGTCTATGTGTGGTAAAAACCGTGGCATGAAATATATCACAACAGCAACAACTCTTTTTTTATCTCAACTTTCACTTATGGCCGCTCCTTGTCCAACGAATAAAATCGTAATCGATGGAAATTGGAAAACGACCTACCAATGTGAAAATAATAAACTGACGTCTTCTTTTGAAACATATTTAAAGACGGGCTCAAAAACGGGAGCTAGCACATACGATGAACAAGGGCGTATGCTAACAAATGACTCCTGGAGTTCTGATGGTATCTATACATATCATGCTGAGTTTGAATATTTTGACAATGGAGAGCGCTTAAAAAGTGTTTACGTTATTGATGAAAATGGCATTGTCTCAGACAAAATAAAAGAAAAGATTCTTATGAAAGGTGATGCCGAAGATCCTACAATTTTAAAACAATGGGTAATCTCACAAAGCTCATATAAGCAAATTGGAATTAAACATTACCGTTACGATGAAACTAATGATGATGACTTCTTTGTTGTAAAGCCTTATCGAATTGATGTTCTTGGTAAAGATGGCGAGGTCTCAAAATACTACGAAGTTGTTTATAATATGAAAGCGCCTCTTGCTAATCTCGTTTCAGAGTTTAAGGCATTCACACCATCTGGGGAATTGATCGGCCAGTATAATGAAGTTGCACCTTTTAATGTTAGTGATCAGCTTAAAAAATTTAATCTTTCAAATGAAGAATACGAGCGTAGATTAAGTATCTTTGAAGACAAGACTCGTGAGCCTGTTGTTATTATTGATACAGGCTTTGATATTATGCACCCTTCATTAACTCATAAATTATATAACTCGCCATTTGATTTAGTAGGTGATGGTATTGATAATGATGGAAATGGGAGAGTCGATGATTCTTGGGGTTGGCAAAGACAAGATGATGCTGGCCTAAGCCTCCTGTTAGACAATAACAATATTCGTGAAACGCATTCCCTTATTCATACTCCATATCCTGTTTCTCATGGAACCCACGTAGCGGCCCTTGCTTTAAAAGATTTAGATATGTACGGCCTTGTTGGTTTTGCTGGAGATGTGGCCATCTCTGATCACTTAGAGAAAGCTGCAGAATATATTAAAGAGAAGAATGTTAAATTTGTTAATATGAGCTTTGCTATTGGTTATCCTGGTGCGCCAATGTCGGCACCACGTGAATCATTCTATTATCTAGAAAATACATTCGTTGAAAATCCAGAGACTATCTTTGTTGTGGCAGCAGGGAACGCTCGTGGAAATCTTGATCTCGATTTAAAAGGAAACGACAATTACCCAGCAAGCTATGATTACAATAATATGATTAAAGTTGGAGCACTAAATACGGCAACACTTGAAAAGGAGAAGATGGACACATATAAACCTGCTAGCTTTTCAAAGTTTGGAAACAAAAAAGTACAAATCTTCGCCCCGGGGCAAGGTGTTGTCTCTGCTCAGTCAGGTGGTGGAACAATTCCATTAAATGGAACTTCTATGGCCGCTCCTTTTGTGACAAACGTACTGTTAAAAGGACACAAAATTAATCCAGAGCTTTCTCCTTTAAAATTAAAAGAGCTGCTTCTATCAACTGCCTATATTCCAAAAAGCGGAAGGCTTCCATGTGAAAGTGGTGGGATCGTTGATCCTGAAGCCTTTTACAAGGCCGTGTTAAAAACAAAGTCTAATTAACACGACCTTTTGTAGCTTGCGAGAGCTGGCGTGACAGCTCTCTAATTTCTTCTAAGCTTTTGTTAGAGTAATCAGTATTTTTAACTGCTTCTTTTAATGCCTTTGCTCTTGGCTCAATTGAACGAATGAGATTTCTCCTTTCATTGTTTTTAGCAACCACATCTCTTAGAACAGTTTTTAACTCACTCGCAATAGTATTCATATCATTTGTTTGAGCTGCATTATCTGCATTTCTGATGAAGTTTCTAAGCACATTTTTTGAGTTTTCTGATGTCATTGGTACCGTGTGTTCGACATCATCATCTTTTAAAACAATCGAGAAATAGTTATTATTATCTTTTATTATTTTAACATAACTATCACTCCCAACATTTATCTTATACGTGCCCTGATCTCTAATAGGCCTACTAAGTTGCGAGGGAAGAATTCTCGACATTAAGTTCAAGTTAAGAGAGTCGTTTTGTACTTTGAATCCTTTCGCAATATTGATTATCGTATCTGCCTTTGCAGCAACCTTTTCTAGTGTGAAACCTATTTGAGGGTCTTTCTGAATCTTTCTTGTCACACTTTGAATATCTTGTGCGTGGTTATAAAGCTCTTCCATTGAAAAATAATTTGTATAAGTTCTTCCATCATGAAGCTTGCCGTCTGGTTTTAAGTGTTGAACACGTAGATCGTAAGCTGATTCTTTTCCGATTGAGCGATTATATTCAAACTTAGCATGTCTAAACTCATGAGGTAGAGTATTAGCATGGCCTCCATTAATTAGCTCTCTTAAGTTTGAAAAATTAAATGAGACAGTTCTAGTTCCTCTATTTGAAGAGCCTTGCGCTTTCTTTAGGTCATCTGGATAAAAGACTATCTTTTGTCTGAAATCTTCATTTCTGAATCTATTTAGTCTAATTACTGCTGGGTTGTCTTGATCTGCAGCAAATTTATTAAATTGTAGGGCCTTTTTAGTTACATTCTGATTCGTCTCTTTATTAACGGCCTTTCTTTCTATAACACGAACTGAGAAGCCTTGATCATTTAACTCTTTTGCAAGTCTAATTATGTTTTCATCTGATGAATCAATCATCGTTGCCTCAATTGCTGCAGAGGCCCTGTTCTGATTCAGACTATTCTTCTCATTAAGGCGTAGGATATTTGCAAGACCAGTACCTGAGACGAATGTTGTTTTATCTGATGCAAGAAGAGCACTACTTCTTTGATACATCTCTTGAGGTGAGATAACGATCTGACTTCTTCCCGTTTGTTTCATGTATGCAAGTAGTTCTTTGGCCGCATCTGATTTTGCTGCTACAAGATCACCTTCATAAAGAACAATTCGTTTTGTTTTCTTTCCTTGAATTTCAATAATATCTATTCGATGTGGAAGCTCAATTTTATTGATTACCTTTAATATTCCTTCTGTCTGCGCATTTGAAATCTCTGTGATCTGCTCAGGTTTTTCAAACGCTCTTTTGGCCAGTGATAAATCGAGTCTTGCTAAAAAGCTTGATTCTTCTGAATAAGGCCCTTTTGTTTCAACGACATCTTCATCATCAATATCTTTTTTCTCGTGAATATTATTTTCGAGTTCTTCTTTTGCAAAGTCTTCGCGAGTATAGCGACTTATACCAGTTTTTGACTTTAATAGAAATTTCGCAACTTTTGCTATCACAATTGTTGGTGGAATAACATAAGAACCCGCAAATTGACATATTGCTTTTGTTCTTGCGGCTGGTGAAAGACAAGCGTAGTTTGCTTGCGTCGAATAATAAGCATCTTGGAGCATATTAAAAATAATTGTTCCCATTGTTTTTGAGAAGTGCTTTGCTGCATTGATATAATGCAAAGGCCCTATACCATCAGTTTCACTTAGTGAGCGCGACCATTCCATAGCGAGCATGTGTTTGGCGCTTTGAAGGGTATTAAGGAGCTCTTCATTCTTTTCTCCACGATACTCATCATCAATAATATAATCGACGACTGAACCAATGAACTTCATAAACTCAACCGCAGAACCCCAAAGACCCTGTAGGCAAGAGATAAAATCAACAGCAACATTGCTTTCGACTATAAGGCCCGGATCACATTTTCTTTTATCTATTGCTTCAACATCTTCGCAGGCAGGTGAGTTTACAACAATTTCACATAATTGTAGTGAATTTGCCTCATCAAGAATATTAAGGTTTCCAATTTCTAAGCATTGAGTCTGTGCAACACTAAGATCCAATTCATAATTACTCATTGGGACAAATGCATGAATTGACATATTTATAATTAGAGTAAGTACGGTACAAAGTTTTCTCATTATCTTTGCTCCGTAACAAATTTGAATTTTTCATTTAAGTCTTTTATATCTGATTTTGATATCTTTTTTTCAGAGCTTAGCATTGTGATAATCGTGCGATTTTTATAAAGACGATGTATCTCAGCTAAGTAGATTGTTTTGGATCTTGAGTTTTTATAGCTACCAAGCTTATAGACTTGAATATAGTTTTTCTTTTTCGTGAAGTCTAAGGACTCTGTTTTAAATTGTGAGAAATTGCTATACTTGAGTATTTTGTTTCTTTGATCTAAGTATTTTCTTATTTTTTCTTTATTATAATTCTCAATTTTATTCGATGAATTCTTATCCTCGACTGTTAGTCTCTTATGAGAATTCTTCCAGACCTGAATGTTGTCAAAACTGAAGTCATGTTCCCATTCTAAATCTTGATTTTTATTAGCTTGGCCCGTGAAATTAAATAGTAGTAAAAGTGTAATTATAATAGCTCTTCTCATACCTTATATTATCGGTTGGTTAATGAAGTGCTTTACGTCTTTTAGCGCTTTTTTAGCACGTAGACAGATATTTTGACCCAAGTTATTCTATTGTCATGAGACAAGTCTTATCAAAACTAAATCATTCTTTTAGTAGTGTTTATAGTGCTATCACTTTAGTCATCATTTTTGTCCTTTATTTGGTCATAGGTGCGGTAGTCGATTATTTATATGGCCCGAAGATTTCAAATTCCCTAATTTTTAATGGCCCATTTTTTATCTTCTTACTTTCACTTGTAACATTATCATTAGTCGTAAGTTTTCTTAAAAAGTTTCCAATAAGAACTAGGTTACTAGGTATTCATTTAACACATATTGGTTTAATTACTATTTGTGTCTCGACGATAGTCTCAACTTTCACATCAATTAAGGGTCATATAGAACTCTTAGAGAAGTCGGAAGTTGAAACTGCTATGCTCGATCAGTATCAAGCTCAATTAAGAGAGCGATCTAGCGGAAAAACTTTATATATTGATCTAAATTTTTCAGTAAGACCTCAAGGCCTTAATCTCGATTTTGGTCCGGTTTATCTAATTTCATACCTACCTTATAGCGAAAAATTTCACGCAAATTTTAAAAGTACAGGAGATAATAGTGCTGTCGTTTTGAAGGAGTCTCGCTACCTTTCGGGAGTTAATAGTGAGTTGATTTATCTTTCTTCAAGTCGTCTTGATCATCCAACTAGTATAAAGGATGGTAATTTGGAGATTGTTCTCTTTAATCAATCAATGC
This sequence comes from Halobacteriovorax sp. RT-2-6, assembly GCF_047085025.1. NCBI lineage: Bacteria > Pseudomonadati > Bdellovibrionota > Bacteriovoracia > Bacteriovoracales > Halobacteriovoraceae > Halobacteriovorax > Halobacteriovorax sp. RT-2-6. Next base: position 373,527 of record NZ_JBKIYH010000001.1, on the reverse strand, counting down.
TCAATTGCTTGGAAAATTTATCAAATGTGAACCCTGCTTGTTCAGTGTACACAAGAAGAAAGTCAATATCATTGCTCAAAAAAGAATACTGTTTAACTAATAAATATGCTCTTAAAGAAGATGGTTTTTATTCTTTAGGTAATGAATGTAAAATGCAAAAAGTTAAGTTAGAAGTTGTTGGTGATAGTTATAAGTACCGCTTAAATAACTTTCTAGAGGATACTGGCCTAAAACTAGAATATCGCTATAGCAGTAATTTTAAAAAGCATGATAGTGACATTCTTAAGTTTTATGAGAAGGGAAATACTCAAAAAATTTATCAAATGAAATTAGGTGAAACGAGAGAGATTATTGATAGTGAAGGAAGATTCTATGATCTTAAATTTCATAATAAGGAATTTAAACTTCCTTTTGATATTCGTTTAGACAAAATCTCAAAACAAAATAATGAAAGTAGTTATGAACTTTCAATTTCAGATCAAAAATACATTTTAAACTCGAAGAATTCAAAAGCTAATATAAGTGGCTGGTTAATTTCTCTAGATCCATTAAGTCCATATACACCGAAGAAGGTTAAGTTAAATATCTCTTTTGATCCAACTCGTATTTATAAAGTTATGGGGCTTGTCATCTTCGGTTTTTCCCTTGTTGTACTAGGTTTTCAACGACGAATTAGCTAAATATCCGAAATTACCAACAAAATTCCAGAGATAATGTAAAGTTAAGAGAGTTTATACATTTTCACTTTTAACTTTACCTTTCTTAAACTGACCTGAGTAGTCTCATTGGCTATAAGTTTCTCAAGAAAAAACATTATTTTTTAACAATTGAAAAACAGAGGGGAAACTTATGAAACACCTACTTTTAATTTTATGTGCAGTATTTTCTTTATCATCTTTTGCAAAGCTTCAATCATCAAGCATCGAAATAGATCGTTATGACACAGAGGAGCAGGCCAAGAAAGCATGTCTTGACGCAGAAGTTGAGTATGATGAAATCAAAGATATCAAAGTTGAAGGTATTGAATTTGAATTTATCACTAGAAAAAGTGGTAGCCATCACATTTGTGAAATCAGAACAACTCTTGATAGTTACGAGCAAGTACTATCTAAGAAGCAAATTAAACAGAAAATCACTAATAACTACGATAAGTCATATACTGAGTGTATGAAAATGAGAAACAGAATCATCAATACAACTATCGGATATGTTTTTGGAGATGTTGATTTCTACAAAAAAGGTATGTTCGGTGGCGGAAAATACGTATGTGAATTCAACTTTATTGTTGTCGAATAATCAAGAATTCTTAGGGGTTTGCTGATTGTTCTAGCATAATTGGGGGCTTTGTGAGGAGGCCCCCCTTTACTTATTTCACGCTCATTTAAATTCGATAGATTTTGTTCTATAAAGCAAAAATGAAAATAATCTTAGCTATTTATATAATCTTAGTTTCAAATGTATTCGCTCTTAACCTGAGTGAGAAAATTACTGTATCAGGGATCTCCTCAGGAGGCTTCTTTGCTCATCAGTTTCACATTGCCAATAGCAACCTAGTAGAAGGTGCAGCTATATTTGCAGCAGGCCCTTATTACTGCGCAAAGGGCTCTGTGGCCTTGGCGACAAATACATGTATGAAGGGAAATGGTGCCTGGGGCAGTGCTTATCAGTCGTATGTATTTGCCAGTGGATTGGCCATGATGGGCCTTATTGATCCTACGACAAATTTAAAGGATGATAAGGTTTATATTTTCTCTGGGCAAAACGATAAAACAGTCGTTTCTAGCGTAAGTGAAGAACTTAGAGACTTGTATGCTTTCTTTGGTGTTAAAAATCTCGAGTACGAGGGTACATTAGCAGCTGGCCATACTTATCCTACTGAAAATAAAGGAGTTGAGTGTGAGCTTTCAGAAGTTCCTTATATTGGAAATTGTAATTACAATGGTGCTTTGAAGTCGCTTAGTGCGCTCTATCCTGAAAAGAAGCAAAGACGTTTTACTTTCAAAGGAAAAACAGTTGAAGTTGATCAGGCCAAGCATTTTACAGCTTTTGATGTTGGAGCATTCACGCCACTATTACAAGACAAGGCATATCTCTATATTCCTTCGCGTTGTAAAGGTGACAGAAAGTGTGACCTGCATGTAGCTTTTCATGGCTGTAAGCAAACTGTAGATCATATTGGCATGAGTTATATTAATGATACTGGAATAAAAGAAGCTGCTGATAAGCTTGATGTTGTTGTTCTTTTTCCTCAAGCAAAGAAATCAGTAATTCCTGGAAGAAATCCACACGGTTGTTGGGACTGGTGGGGACATTCAGGAGCAAATTATCACCTGAAAGATGGCCAACAAATGCGTATAATCAAGGCCATGGTCTTAGATATTTTACAAAAACCTTAAGTGTTTATTGAAACACTATATTTTTATGGTAAACAAACAGTATTGTGAGATATTTTGCTAAGTTAATATTTATTTTGATAACTATTTCGACTCCTGTAATAGCAGGCGAAGTCGTTGTCGATTTCTATGAATATTCAACTTATTCCAACGATCACATTGTTGACCAGGTCTATGAAGTAAGGTCTCAACTTGCTGCTACAACCAGAGGTAGCTTCTTTAACAAAGAATGCTTCAAAGAATATTATTCTAACTATCCAGATACCCCGACTACAGTTTCTTATTTACTTAAAGAGAATATCGCTTTTCCTATGATTGGTAAGAAGCGCTTAAACTTGGGTGACTTGCGCAAAACCTATTACAACGCAAAAAGCGAGCTTCTATATCGTCTTGATAAGAAATGTAAAACAAGTGATTATCTCCTCGTACTCCTAAAGGGAAAGACATTAAAGGGACATTTGTTCCAATCTGATTTTTATATTGAATTCGATAAAGATAGAATGTTTCTCATCTCTGGCCTTGAGAAAATCGAGCTCAAAGAAGATACACCTAATCAAGCAAGACTTACGCCGTCAACTCTACTTAAGGATGACTGGAAAAGTGTATGGCGTGAATTAGAGTTTAAAGAAAGCGGTTACGAAACAAATTTCTAAATTGGCCCATCCCTTGCAACTTATTACCTTGAATACTTAATTTGTTAAAGAATTTAGCACTTTAGAGGACTATGCCTGTTTCATTTTTGGACAGCTGGCCTATAGGTGTACAATTTTTAAAGGTAATGACTTATGAAAAAAACACTATCACTACTTGCATTCTTCTTGCTAAATTCTATGGCCCATGGAGCGATCTCAATTGCTGATCAGGCAATGGATAGTGTTGAGTACCAAGAGATTCGCCTGCATGAATATGGTGATCGTGCAGATCTAAGTCTTCGCTCACAAGGTGAATCAAAAGTTGAAGGAAAGTTTTTTGCTGAAACTAAGGCAAAACTGGCGGCAACGAAACAAGCAAAGGCCAATGCTACTTTTAGTATAAAAAGAATTTGTGACAATAATGAAAAAATAGATTTTAGTAATTCAGACTGTTATATCGCAGGTGATATGGCCTATTGTTCTGTTGATGCAGATGTTGAGTGTATAGGCGTCAACAAAAAGGAACTTATTATTCAAAAAGTAAAGGCCGGACTACTTGATGCTTCGCCTGCTTGTGTGGATTACTTAAAAGAAGACTTTAATATTGATGATAAAGTCGTTGAATATTGTAATCAAATTTCTTCAAAGCAACAGTTTACTTGTGTTAGCTACTCAACAAGTTATTCGTCTTTTAAGGTTGCTAGTATTGCTGCCTGTTCTGCTTATGAGTCAAATGATGAAGAGGGGGCCAATTACGGATTATCTGTTCTTAGAAACTATGTTGGAAAAGGTGAGCTTGATATGAAATATCCTGCACCAACAGTTTCAGCTGTTCTTCTTACTGCTGCAATTAATACGAAAGAAGAGAAAAATTGTGTTGAGAATTACTTAAAAACAGGCACACTTAAAATAGATGAAGTTGAAAAATCTTGTATTAAAGACTCTCTAGTTGAACTAGATGCAAGAGAATATGAGGCACTTGGATTTGTTACTTCGCCAAGAACAGTTGAATACGGCCTAAAGAAGCCTGTTGCTGATACAGCAAGAGGAATCTTTGATCGAATTGGCGATATTTTAGGACTATAAAAGAAGGTTAATATGAGTACAATTCCAAGCTTAAAAACATTACCTGTAATCGGCAGTATTGGAGAGTTAGACTTCAAAAAGTGTCTATTTGATCAGCTTAATGAGAAAAGCAAGGTGCTTGGAGATTCATATCGTTTTAAAATTTTTCATAAAGATATTGTGGTAATCGGAAATTATGATCTCTATAAAGAAGTAATTGTTAAAAAAAGAAATACTTTTTTAAAAGGAAGTACCCTTAATGAGATTAAACACATCAATAAAGGGAGGCCCTCAATTCTAGATGCCGATGGTAAAACGTGGCAGGATTTAAGAGGGGAGTTAGTCCATTTCTTTACACCTAAAGTATTAGAAAACCTATATGATATTACAAGCAAGCGACTTGAAAAGTCACTTCCACTATTTGATGATCATTCAATTGTTGATGATGTTGAAGTATTGATGGGAAAAATTGCTTTGGCCATCACAAGTGAGTTCTTTATTGAACATAATTTTCAAATTAATAAAGAGGAAATTACAAATTCAAATGCAGATAGCGATAGTTTCTATTACTTTCAAAAATTTCTTATTGCTGAACTTACTAAGCGAATGAACTATGGCCCAATGTGGAAATACTTACCAACGCTTAGCAACCTACGATTTTCTAAATTTATTAAGGAAGGAAAACAATTTGTTCGTGAAAAAGTTGAGAAAGGAACAACTAGTTATACATTAATTACTCACTTAAAAAATCAAGGCCTAGATACTGAAGCAATTATTGGTCAAATATATGGCCTAGTAGGAGCTTCTTTTGAATCAACAGCGGTCTCTTTAACATGGGCCCTTTACTTTCTAGCTCAAAATCAAGAATTACAAAATGAATTATATCAAGAGTTAGCTACACTAGATCTTAACGATTCAAATTCAATAATTAAAAATGAATTATTGGAAAATTATGTTGCAGAAACCCTTCGCTTAAGGCCGGCCTTCCCTATCTTGTTTAGAGAAGCAGCAGAAGATGAAGAGTTAACAAGCGAAGATATTACATTCAAAGTTAAGAAGGGGACAATCGTCTTTTCACTTCTGGGTAAAATCCTCAATAATCAAGAAATTTGGGGTGAAGATCACGATAAATTTAATCCAAAGCGTTTTAATCATTTAACAAGTGAGCAGAAGAAAGCATATATTCCTTACTCAACAGGAACACGTACTTGTCTAGGGCGTGAAATGGCAAGTATTGAAGTAAAGCTCATTCTTGCCCATATATTAAGAAGTTATCATATCTGGCCAGCATGTGATTTAGCGCAAGTAAAACCAAAGCAAAAATTTGTTTTCAGTAGTGATCGTGAAATTTCTTTAGAATTTATACGTCGATAAATCCAATTTATGTTAAAATTTAGGAATGAGATTTATTATAGTCCTTTCCTTATTTTTTAATACTTATGCAGCTCAAAAATTACGCCATAAGAAAATTGATATCAATAAAGATGGTAAGATCGATCGCATCGAAATAAGTCTTGGAAAGAAAATTGTTGAAATTCAAGAAGATCGAAATGGCGATGGAAAATTTGAGTTTATCACGAAGTTCAACCTAAAAGAGATATACAAACAAACATTACAAGATACCAACGGTGATGGGAAAATTGATCGTAGGGTTAGTTATCGAAAACTAAATGATTCTCAATTTCAGGCAACAATTGAGGTTGATAAGGATTTTGATGGCGTCTTTGAAATAAAATACAAAAACACCCAAAGCTTAATTCAGAAACAAGAATGCCATTTACCACAATCGAAGTCTGTAATTGGCGAGCTATCTGCTCTTGTTAATAAAGTCAGTGCAAGCTTTGATGATGGATTCCTACCTACTGATTTTGGTTATCGCATTGAAAATGCTTGTCTTTCTAAATGGGGACAGGATTTTCCAAACTTCTTAAAGAGCTCTATTCATGACGGTATTGCATGTTTAAAGGAGCTAGGAAAAGATATTAAAAATCCCGTGGGTTCAACTCGCCTTGCATATGATTTAGAACAACTTCTAAGTAAAAATGAAGTTACTGTAATGTGTACAGATCGTGCCGATGACATGAAGTACTGGGAAGGAACTCTGGCCTATGCTTCTGTTTCAGACAAAACACAGGACGCATATGGTGGGAAAGTTAAACACCCTTATATGGCCATCAATCCTGGTCAACCCACATCTCTAGAGTTTACTCCTGAAGGTGATGCAGAAAGAAATGAACTTAGAAAAACTCTCTTCCATGAGCAACTTCATAACCTAGGCTATTCTCATGGCGAGGGATTTGAGTTTTCTTACGCTTGTGAGGACTGTTGCTTGTCTTATAATAGTGACGATGAAAAGGCACGAGTTGAAGCTGCTTGTCGAGTATGTCGGGGAGATTATAATAATGAAGGTGATGTTCGTTATGTAAGAGATTTCTTAGATTATTCAAAACATGCTTATCTATCAAGTAATGGAATGCGTGCCACTATAAACTATATAAAGGAAAATCCAGGAAGCATTGAAGCACAAGCGCTTCTTGCTCGTGCTCAAGGTGAATATTTTAATCCGATAGGATTGCACTTATCGACTTTAATTGTCTCTGATTGGGGGCCAAAAATGTATGATAATGAAATGGCCAATGAACTGATTGATAAAATTGAAGCAGAGAGTTCTGCTGATTATGCGGCCTACCCTTCAGCTCGAATTGTTGCTTCAGTATTTCATGAAGCCTATATTAAGCAAGATCCTGTAAAAACCTTAGAGCTACTTAAAAATAATATATCTGCGATAAAGGATAATTTAAACAAGAGAATGAAAGATACTGATATGTATAACGACTATTATGCATCTAGTGTTAAAGATTCGTTAAGTATTGTGATTGATGATCTCTACTTAAATGATCACCTCGGTCTCGGGACAGGACACACTCTTGAGCTACAGGAAATACGAAATAGCTTAAAAGAGGATGATTTTTACTAATGTCACAAAAGAAGATTCTGGTAATTTTAATACTAATATTTGTCACGACAATTATCGCGGCCATTGGCTTTGGAAAGTATAAAGAATATGTTGATTCTCAATTACTTGATAAGAGTCTCTTTGACGGATATGCACTAAGGCCAATTGCTGATCTTAATAAGGCCATATCAACATTACAAATTTCTGCTGAAGCTAAGAAAACGATGACCGATTCACTTCATAAAGTTGTTGCCGCAATTGAGAACCTATACACTAGCGATGATAAGCAAAGTAATATCATGTCAGTCAAGATTTTACGCTGTTTCTATAGAGAGTTAATGTACACGCAAAAAGAATTTCAGTTAGATATTTACAAACTTATGCCGTTAAAGAAATCTTGGGATGAAATTCAATATCCAAAAAATACCTCAAAGACTTTCTTACAAAAGAAGATTGGAAAAATTGGTGTTGCGGCAAAGATCAATAATCAGTTTTGTTTTGAACAAGGCCTAGCTTCTAAGCAACGAGCGGAACCTAGTAGGAATACCGATAGCTTTAAGGGCCTATTTCATAAGTTAAATATTCTTAAAAAAGTACTTTGATGGTTGTTTAAATACACTTATGCCCGATGAGCTTCTTATGATTAAGTATCTCACTCTCCTTATATTTATAATTTGCTTTATCTTAGTCTCGGCTTTCTCTTGTTCTAGTAATAAGAAAGATGATGAGCGAAAGCCTAGTTCAGAGGAACTAAGTGATTATGAACGCCTCGATCAGAATTGGCGTGATAGGGGAATTGAGGCCCGAGATAACCTTGGTATGATTGAAAATCGTTTTGGCCAACAAGATATGTGTATCAAGGATTTTGAGCGAGCTTTTTATTACTTTGCAATACCTGAGCATGCCTATGTGCTAAAGGCCAAGCAATCTTCTGGTATGGTTTATACATTTAATATCTTACACGGTAGTGAGCTTAGAGATGACCCATCTTTTTTAAAAATGACTATGGTTAATTTCTACTATGACACTAAAGGTGCGCTGATAAAGGTGGATGTACCAATTCTTGCTAGAGGTTGGCGTATGCAAATGTCTTCTAAAACACCTAATGGTTTTATGATAGATAATTCAAAATGCTATTACTTTATTAATATAAATGATCCTTTTGAGTCAGGAGTACTTTCAGTTACGACAGAGGGCAAGGACATTTAATAATATACGCAGTTAGAAAATTAAGATTTTTTAAATATTTTGATTGTTACCAGTGGGCTAGCATCGTTTCATGAAATTTCTTATTGTAATTATTTGTTTCAATTTTAGTTCGTATGCCTTGGAAGTTGATAGCTTCACACATCGTGATAAGGCCCTTGTTAAGGATGATGCTTTAGATGAAGTTAATAAGTACGTTACTGGAAAAATTAGATCGGCGGTTGCTGAAGCAAATCATGCGGATGAGATATTTGGACAATCATGTAGCGAATATACAATACGTCGAAAAGTTAAAAAGAAATTAGTTGCAAGTTTTAAAGGTTTCTTTGTCAGCGCTCCACTTCAACGCTATATCGACAAGGGAAGAATTGGAAAAGAATATCTGGTAAAGACAAAAAAGAGTGAGTCCATCTTTCGCTATATTCCACTTATCTATAAACCAATTTTGAATCTAACTCCTTACTCTCCATTACTAAAAGTAAATGATGCTCTAGTTGGAAGTGACAAATTTAGCCATCTATTTAATGTCGGCTACCTCTATTATCGAAAGTTAGAACATGGCCTATCAATTAAAGAGATAATTCACTATGGTAAGAATGCAGAAAATATCATGTGGGGAGGATTCTTTAATGGTATTGTTTCAAATGGTGATCTTGTCGCTAACTTTCAAGGGATGCGCTTTTATCAGAAACTCTTTGGTAAAGGAATTGATCCTCTTACTAATGAAGACCTCACTGGAACCGGTGTGATAAAATGTATAGACGGGAAATTTAAAGCAACTCGTGATATCGATATGGCCGATTTTGTTGATGAAGGAATGGATGAAGGGATAAATTGTAATTCCTATACATCGAAATTTATGCGTAAAAATATCAAGAAGGCCATGGACCAAATACCCATGTCTTGTCCAGTTGCAGTTGATCGCTGCTTAGCTATGGGAGAAAAGTATGCGGCCTTTAGCAAGTATCTTATTTATGGTGAGTGTCGCTAAAATCATGAACTTATCTAGTTATTCTATTGTTTCCCTAAATATAAAATATTTTTAATAATTATTGTTGTTTCACCGATAAGTAGTAGTAATTACAGAGAGGTGACGGTTTGAAATTCAGGGTTTATATAATTATTATTGTATTTATATCATGTTTTGGGTTTAGCTCATTTGCTAGATATGCCATAAAAAAAGATTTAAGTTATCAGATCCTTGATAGTCACTCAGATTACAATATTAAAAGCTCAGGTCATCAAAAAGAGAAACATACTCTTGTTTATGAGATCTTAAATACTCATGGGATCGAAAATTTTAAAATATTTAAACTTCCATATAATAAACTAAGTGTAAATCTTGATGTTCATTCTATAACTGTTACGAACAAGGGCAAAGAGGTTTCAGTAGACCTCTCTAAGGCACAAAGAACACCTGCATCACAATCAAATGATGGCCTAAATTCTAATTTCTACTATGCTATTCCTATTCCTAATCTTCAGGTGAATTCAAAGCTAAAGGTTGTTTATACAAAACAAACAAAAATTCCTCGTAACTTTTTCGATAATGTATTTACCTATGGAATGAATATATTAGAACAAAACTCAGTTGTTGAAATAAGCTCACAGGTTCCCATTCACATTAAAGAAAATGATCCTTCAGACTCTGTATTAGTTGAAACGACTGAATTAGACGGGATCTACAAAGTAAAGATTGTTCAGTTGAAACCATTACTTACAGTTCCAGTTAACGAGTATGGTGCAATAATGGAATATAAGGATGTTCATTGGGTGGTCTTAAGCTCTATTGATAATTGGTCTAAGTATTCTCAAATTTATTATAAAAAGTATGAGGATCGTTTAAAAGATGAGTTACCAAAAAATCTAAAATTAATAAAGGATAACGCAAGTAAGATTAATGGACTGGAAAAACAAGTTGATTATATTCTTGCCGAAATTGCTAAGAAATTCAATTACATTGGTGATTGGCGTGCTATTGGGAGTGGATATGTACCACGATCACTCAAAGATATCGCTTCTTCTGGCTACGGTGACTGTAAAGACTTCTCAATTAGTGTCATTAAAATATTACGAGAATTAGGTTACGAAGCACATACAGCTTTTGTAAAGCGTGGTGCCAGCGGTCACAGTGAATATATAGACATGACTCTTCCAAGAAGTAGTGCATTTAACCATGCAATAGTTCACATAAAGCATAAAGGTCAATCTTATTGGGTTGATCCAACTAACCCTAGCTCTTTCGGCCTATCTATTCGTGATGATATCGCAGATAGAAAAGCACTAGTTCTTTGGGACAAAAAAGATGTTATTCACAGTATTCCTGAGATTAATGGCAAGGATAATCTTATTAGTATTGATAAGAACTACGACCTTTTTGATGACCTAAACTTTGCTGTAAATGGAAAAGTTAAGTTTACTGGTTCAAATAAACTTCTACTTAGTGAGATAAAAAAACAAGGTGGAGACACTTTGGTGAATAAATTTCTTGTCGGTATTATGCGTGATATCGATACAGTAAATGAGATTGATTTTAAAGGCCTAGATGTCGATAAGTATAGTTTCAATAAAGATGTAGAAGCAAGTTTTTCATATAAAGATGTGTTAACTGATAGTGATAAGGATGGTGTCCCTGTTAGCACTAAGGAAGCGAAGCCACTGACGACATTATCTAAGGCATTTTGGAGTAAGCATAGTTTTGCACGGTATCTTGGGCCAAAAATTTCATTTGAAAGAAATATTACAATAAATAATGCAAAACTCGGAGAATTCAACAAGTCTAACTGTTTAATTAGATCGAAATGGATCGATTACGAAAGCAAGATTAATTATAAAAACAATACTCTTAGTCTTTTTGAAAGTTATACAGTTAAAAAAAATGTGATCAGCAGAGCTGATATTAAAAGTGAAGAACACAATAAGCTTAATACTGAAATAGATAATTGCTTCTTTGGAGATATTGCCAAGTTTACATCAATGAATAGAGAAATTAAAAAAAGTGATCTCGTTGAAGTTGCAAAAATGAATGTCGATGAACGTTTAAAATACGTTAAAAGTAAAATAGCTGAAAAAGATGGTGGTGGGTTTAAGGAATTAGAATTGTTAATGGGTATCATAAATGATGATCCAAATAATAAGGAGGCCTTTTATCATGCAGCTAAAATAAATGAATCATTTTCTGTTGTTCGAGGGCCAGCTGATGTAGCAAAAATTAGATATGCCGACGCCCTTATTAGCAAGGCCATTAAGATTGATCCTGATTATACTGATGCAATTGTTGAGAAGATTTGGTTAACACATCGTTTAACACCAAAAGCAGATATGATACCTGTTGCTAAACAGATGATTGAAAAGTATCCGAAAGATAGGAATAAGTTCTATGCACTCATCGGAAAGATTTATAAGGATAAGAAGGATTATCAGAAGTCGATTGACTACTTCGAAAAGAGCATTGTCGATGAAGTTCGATATGAAAAGCTTTATAAAGCCTATAGTGATATTGGTATTAATTACGTTTACTTGAAAAAGTTTGAACTTGCTAGAGAGAAGCTTAAACAATGTTTAAGCCTAAGACCCAACTACCAGAGATGCGCTATAAGTATGAAGTATAGCTATGCTGATGAAAAGGACTTTGAAAATGCTATAAAGTGGGGAAAGAAGGCCTATGAGATAAAACAGAACGGATATGGAGTTGATGCGTATACTTATGCTCACATTGACTATGGAGCGCATCTAAGAAGAGAGAAGAAGTATGAATTGGCAATTACTCAGTACAAAAAAAGCTTGAAAATTAGGCAAACTGGTAAAGCATACCTTGGCCTGATCAAGTCATTAAATAAACTTAAAAGATATAATGAGGCATATGAGAATTTAAACCTCGCTTTCAAGAACCCTGAATATACTTACTATGTAAATGCTTTTAATAAACAGATGGTAGATACTTTAATAGCTCTAAAGAAGGATAAGGAGTTATTAGAGTTTTCACAAGAGATGAATCCAGAAGAGAATGATCCTGTTTATCAAACATATTTGATGGCCACTGCTGCTCATTACTTCGCTAAAAATAATCAAAAAGAAGAAATCTCGGTTTTCTACAAAAAAATGAAAATGCTCTTTAAAGTTAAGGAAGTTAAGGAGGATTACGAGTCAGTAAACTTTATTCTAAGTGTTGTTTATAACTATGCCTTCATGAGCTTTGATAAAGCCGCAATTCAATATGGAAATAATGTACTAGGTACACTATCAAAGCTATCAAAATCTGATGCGCAAAAAAGTCTTACACAACAATATCGTGATCGATTTGCTATGTTTACTCCAGAACGTATAGAGCAAGAAAAGCAAAGACGAAATATCGCATCAGTTCTCGGTGATGGTGATAATCAAAATCTAAATTTGGTAATAAATATTATTTTACATTACAAAAAAGAATTTTCTTTGATTTGCGTTTTACTTTTAATTCTAGTGTTACATAAAAGACACAAAAGGATCATGGCCGAAAAAGAAAGGCGTAGAAAAAGAAGGAAGAAAAAAAGAAAAGCACTAACTAAATCGACTAAAGACAAGATTGCATCGTAACAATAGTGTCTATTGCTATAATTTTAATGTCGCTTAAAAATATTTACCGTGACAAATTTTGATCTCAAAAACATGACATGTTTCTTGGTTTAAAGTAACATGTAATATATCTAGGCATAATTGGAGTTATGCCTAGATATAAAAAAATAAAAATCGACGTGGGGAAAAATTGATATATGACCCATGTGAATGATAAAATTAAAATAAGCAAGGAGCGCTTATGAAACAGCTTAGATCTCTGTCTGGAAGGACGTCTCAAGCATCGACACCTTTAATCGATAATACAAAACCGACATATGATGAATACGATATGATTGTTCTATCTAGTGGAAGCAATCAGAGTGAATGTGCCCAAAAGCATAATAATGATGAAGTTATCCATAAGACTCTCATGATTAAGTCTAAGTATATTTCTTGGGCCTACGATCTTGTGGCCTCAAAGATTACAAGAAAGAAACCAGGACTTGGGACAATTCTAAAGGCATTAGTTGAGCAATATGATAAGGAGCTTATTCGTAAGAAGAGACTCCTTACAAAGCTTAGAAACCTTTTTGATCTTATCATTGATGATACAGAGCTTTTAATCTCTAATAAGAAACATGGCCGTATCTCACAGGCCCAGCACTACCAAGAGCGTGTGCTTAAAGGACGCCATATTTTTAAGAGACTTCACTTCGAATATATGTTTGATGAAGATGACCTTTTAGAGGCCTTTACAAAGAAAGAATTGGCCCAAATTAATACATGGGTTATCTCGCCTAAGGAAAACCTTCTAGAAGCACTCGAGTCATGGTCTAAGAGTTATAAGCATACAGTTGTTGAAGGATCGTTTCAGTAATGGTTGGAGTAAGCTATTCTAGGTCAAGGGCCATAAGGCCTGCTAGATCGAATGCAAAAATTAACGATATCTTTGAGGACTTCCTAACCAAGTCTAATTCTGCTCATACTAGAGATGCCTATAGACGAGACCTTAAGAAGTTTCTAACGTTTCTAAAAGGATTTGAGACCTTTTCAAGCCTATCTGATGTTTCCCAGAGGCATATCTCGGCCTACCGAGACCATCTTCTAAAAAACGAAGAACTAAAAGATGCCACGGTGGCAAGACATCTGTCGTCCATAAAGCGCTTCTTTGACTTCTTAGTTGAAAAAGAGCTTTGCTATAAGAATCCAGCAACTGGAGTCTTTCGCCCTAAAGTTGTCATGGAAGTTAAAACCAATGATCTTAGTGCACCTGAAGTTATGGACCTCTTTGAGAGTGTTAATCAAAACAACCGCGATGGTAGCTATAATCTAAGTGGTGTCCTTCACTATACGATTCTACGTGTGATGTTCTATACTTTACTGAGAAAGTCGGAATTAATTGCGCTTAAAGTAGGGGACTTTGCTAGTGATAATATTGGCAATTACCTTCATGTACGAAGTAAGGGTGGCAAGAAACAAAAGGTCTACATCTCTGATGAAACCTTCAGTGACATTAAACACTATATGGAAGTCTTTAGCGCTCGCCGTGAATTTCTTGAAAATGAGCCTTTATTTACCTCTGGCCGTAAGTCTCAGGAACTTAAACCTCTTAATCGAAATACCATCGATCAGATCTTTCAAAAATACGCAAAGCTTGCTGGGATTAAGCATAAGATATCTCCGCACTCATCACGTGCTACAGGCATTGGTAATCTCTATGAGAACGGAGCAAGCCTTGAGGATCAGGCAACGTATGCGAGGCACTCAGACCCGCGTATGACTTTTTTGTATAATAAGCGTCGAAAAGAAAAGATTAATGAAATTGCAAATATTGTGAATTACATAGGTGAGGCAGATATTGCTAATGAAGAACGCTCTTGCGAGTAGAGATAGAAATATATATCTAACGCATTAGGTATTGCTGTATAAATTATTCTTTCGTACATGACCCTAGAAGAGAAATTCTTAAAACTTGTACATTATTAAAGTATCCTGTTGGGTTCTTAGCATATCTACGTTGATATTTGTTTCATCAGTTATTCGCATTTTTAAATATATATTTTCATAATGGTATTTTACCATTGTAAGAAGTTTAGCTTTTATTGAAATAATCAATGATTCCTAAAATTGAGCTGACAAGTCCGATTGTTGCTACCGCTTTTCCCCAGTGCTTCTTCCATAATGGTAGAGAGTTATCAATAATTTCATCAAGTTTTAAACGTATTTTACTGATCCATTCTTGATTTGAATTTGAATACTCAAGTAGTGTAATTAAGTTTCTATCAAACTCGGCAGTATATTGCTCAAAGAGATCAGTGAACGATGTTAATCCAAAGATATGATCAGGCTTGTGTATACAGTTGTCTCTTAGGATTTCATGAAGTAAGTTTACTCCTTCATTATTAATGGGAGCTCCACTGTCTCTTACGGGAATGCATAAATCTATTATTGCCATACTGTATTTATTTTTTCTAAGTTTCTCTCTAGCTGCATTAGATGATCTTGCTTTATCAATAGTAACCTTATCACCATAAGACGCAATGATAGAAGTCTCAACTGTTTCAATTTTATCTAAACTATCATCAATTATTAATACTTTTGTTTTCATTATTTTTTCTCCATCTGCTCAACGTTTTACTTATTTTCTTTTTCCAGTCTTCATTCCCGCTTTTATAGTGAATTACATCTTGAAATGTATGTGTATTTTGTTTTTTAATGCGAAGAATTAGGTTTTCCAGAGTCGTCATCTCATTACTCTCTTCGCCAAAATATTTAAAAGCAGTGAAGATGATAAATGGCAACTCTTTGTCATACCTCTTTAACTCTTTCAATACTTCTTCACCAGCAAAGTGTAATAGATCAACATTCTTGTTGTGCTTCTTAATATCATTCATTGGCAATGTCATATCTAGAATCATGAAATCAATTTTGCTATCGTTTTTAACTACCTCACGTAAACCTTCTTTTACTGACTTCTTTATATTAATGTTTTTTATGTACTTTAGATTTTTTAAAAAACTATAAATATCGGCACCTTTTTTCCCATCATCTTCGATTACTAAAATATTCATAAAGACGCTCCTCGTTTACAGCTAAGGAAAATGTAAAACAATTTTCACTTAAACCAAAATTTATGTTTTTTATATCTATGTTAAATGTCCCAATTAGAATTCTTATAATTCGCTTTATTCCTGTGTTTTTATTTTCGGTGTCAAAATTATTGTTAGCAATATCACTCTTTACTTTGCATATTATTTCTTTTTTGTCTTCCGATTCGTTACTCTTGTTTGAGAATTCAAATATTATTGAATTACCAGATCTTCTTGTAGAGAAAATCGCTCTTTTAACACCATCCTCAGTCTGTCCGTGTCTAATAAAGTTACTTATTAAGTTCTCAAATATGTAATTTACCGCTTTAGCTTCTTCACTGTTTAGTGATACATTATTAATAGGCGTAACGTAATTTTTTATTAATTCAATTTTCAAATCTGGATTAATCATTATTTCTTCTGTTATCACGTATTCTACAATTTCATCTAGTTTGTAAATTGATGCAGGATTGTTGCCTTGAAAGTAAAACCAGCTTTCTATGTCCTCAAGTCTTTGTTTAAAACTTGTTTCAGCATGTAGAAAAATTGTTTCGATTTGATTACTGTACTCAATTGCTAAATGCTTTGTGACATGATTCATTATCTGCTTGTATATCTGGGTTAATGATTTTACGAACTCTTCTGAATAGTAATTTCTTATATCCTGTAAGTCTTCTTCTGTTTTTTTTACTAGATAGCTTAACGACTTTTTTAGAAAAGAGTTTTGATCATTTGTGTTTTGTACAAGATCTTCCATTAATTCTTTTTTTTCTGTATCGGTAAAGTTGAGGCGAACTAAACCTGATTTATTCTTTGCTGTTTGGACACGTAGTATCTTGTCAGTAAAATTATCTATCGTTAATTGTATCTGATCGTAAAGGTTATGAAGAGTTTTATAAAATAAGCTCTTGTTTGATTTTGACATTTTTACAAGGGCCTTATCGATATTCTCTTGTGTCGGGTAATGTCCATCTACCTTATCTATTATTACTTTGTGTTTTTTTAGAGGGGCCCGAACTTCACCACTTAATATATTATGTCTTATTCTGGTTCCTATGTAGTTATTCAAACCTGACATCTCGCTATTTATGTAGACGCTTCTGATGTGGTCAAAGATTAATGAAAATATAAAGTACCTATCCAGTTCAGCATATATCTCCTTCATAAAGGTTCCTTTTGACCTGGAGTGCTCAAACTCAGTAAGAAACAGAATTGATGCTGACATTGTTGGAGAATGTGGGTCTACAAATGAAGAATAATTGTAATTAATATAAGTCTCAAGCTCTCTGGACAAGTTTTTAATGTCGGCATAAATTCTTCCGTCATTTATTTCTCTTTTTAATTTAGAGCGAACTTTTGATAGTGCGAGGATAGAAATTTCTTCTTTGTGACTGTCTAGATCATCGGGGTCTATTTTAAATAGTATTTGAAGAATTCTTGTTCTCAGATCAAAAACTTCCTCGTCGCTATTGTATAATAAAGACCTGTTTATCACATCAAAGATACAGATCTTTTTAAAATATATTTTCAGGTAATCTTTGTTGTCGAGGTAGAGGAGTGGTGTCTTAACTATTTCTTCCGGGGAAGGTAGGTGATTTACATTCATAAAATTATCCCAGAATGTATACATTGTGTAACTGTTAAAGTTAATGTTACCTTCTTCACATACTATATAATACAGAATCATGACTGATATATCTTCGTGCTTATACTTTAGTCCTTTTTCAATAAATATGTTTATTACTTTGTCAATTGGGTAATAGTCGAATCTATCATTGTATTTTGCATAAAGGCTAAGTATGAAAATGACTAGACCTCTCATTTCTTCTGCAGCAAGAAGTGACCAGAAATAAATACTGTGCAGCTTTTCAAGGTAAATAGTGTTTTGTGTATGGTTTAGAATATTTTCTTTCCATTGTAATATTATTCGTGAGTAATCTTTTGTAGAGTATAGAAGTTCATTCCTTTTGTAGTTTGACCATGGAGAATCTCTATCTGTTGTTTTTGCTTGT
Source organism: Halobacteriovorax sp. RT-2-6 (assembly GCF_047085025.1). Classification (NCBI taxonomy): domain Bacteria; kingdom Pseudomonadati; phylum Bdellovibrionota; class Bacteriovoracia; order Bacteriovoracales; family Halobacteriovoraceae; genus Halobacteriovorax; species Halobacteriovorax sp. RT-2-6. Next base: position 355,638 of record NZ_JBKIYH010000001.1, on the reverse strand, counting down.
AGTTGTTTTAGCAAGATAGGATGCAGGTAGTAGTTAGATACACCATAAAAATTTTCAAGGAACAGAGTTTCCTCATTTGAGATGATAATATTGTAGATGTTATCAGAGTTGTCTGGAAATATAATAGACTCAATTAAAGAGTTTACAATATGAGATTGTTCAAAATTATTGAACATGAAGTACAGTTGATCAAGACGAAGGAATAATGTTAATCTTTTGGATTCTCTTTCAAGAAGCTTGTCTAGCTGTTGGAAAAAAAACAAGCTTGACGCTACGCCTCTTTCTTTTTCTTTCAAAAGGTTCCAGTTTAGCAGAAGAGCTTCGTATTCTATAAAAGACAAGCTATTGTTCTTTTTGGATATTTTATTTAATGCATTTTTTATTATTTCTACTTCCATATTAGAGTCTATTATTGAAGTAAATTTATTCAGATCATGCTGTGTAGCGAGAAGGTTTGGAGATGAAGCACTGTATGTTTCTTTGAATGTTTCATTGTTAATCAAAGAACTTAGAAAGTTCCTTTCCTTGCTTGTTAGGATCTGTTTGTAAACTTTTTGCGTAATTACAAATCTATCTATCAGTGTTAATGCTTCTGACATGTGAAGTGCCTGATTGAGGTCTACTTCAGAAGAAAATCGATAAGGAAAGAAGTATAATTGTAGCACGCTGTGTGCAAGCGCTTGGTTCTGCTTGCTAGTTTTTTGCCCTATTATTTCTATGCTGCTCTCAAAGTCTTCTATTAGAGCCTTGTAGTTACTTTTCTTTTGTTTAGTTGTTCTCATGATAACAAGTGCAACATCTAGCAGAAGTATTTGTTGTGAGCTAACACTTTTTTCTATTTGCTTATATAGTCTCTTTGATTCTCTGCAGTGCTTTGAAATTAAGTATAATTTTTCAATTACCCAAAAACTTAATCCAAATTTTTTTACAACTTTCTCGCACTCTTTAAATGCTTCTTCAAACTCTCCAAAGCTAATGTCGCTTTCAATTTTGAGTCTACTTTTATTGAACTTCTTGATCGTTTCACTTTGGTGCAATATACCATGAATAAGGTAGGCCAGCTGTCTAGTAGAGGTTGATGTTACAGGCGTCGTGACAGGGAGAGTAAGAAGAGTTCTTGGTTTATTGTTTGTCAACAGTGATATTTCACTTAGTAAGAATCTAAAGTCATTAGTTCTTAATTTGTTTACTACCTTCACTTGATCTTCAAATTTTAAATGTAGTTTAAAATCATTAAGGAGAGATAGATTAGTGATTTTTATGTTGTAGTAATTTGTTAAGAATGATTTCTCTGTAATATTTTTGTTTCTCATTGTATAAATAATGTCCCTTCTCGGTCAGCTATTGTGTTAACAATTCCATAATATGGTAAAAGATTAAGTGAAACAAACTTAATTTAAGATGGACGTAAAATTAGTAGGTTAGGTTGTTTTTCTTTTGCGGAGCAAGCCTTGAGGATCAGGCAACGTATGCGAGGCACTCAGACCCGCGTATGACTTTTTTGTATAATAAGCGTCGTAAAGAAAAGATTAATGAAATTGCAAATATTGTGAATTATCTAGATAAACAAGAAGACGAAGAAGCCTCGAACTGAAGTCGAGGCCTTTAATTTATTAATTATTTTTCGTAACCGCGAGCTTCAATTTCTGCTCTTACGATCTTTTTAAAATCATATGCATCAATTACTCCGCCATAAACAACTGTGAAGTATCTTGGATTTGATTGTAACTCTCTAAATGTTACAGGATCTCTTTTTCCGTTTAAAGCTGCTTGAAGAAATGTCTTATAGCCTCTTGACTCTAAGTAAGCGATACCTTCTTCTGTTAAAACTGTATTTCTCTTATACCCTTCACAAAGTGACCTGCTGTCATTTAGATCCTTTAATACATCAAGGAATTCTTCATTCGAAATTTTAAAACGTTTTGCAACTGAGCGTTTAAACTTTTTAAAATCTTTCTTATGATCTTCACTATTTTCATTCATTGTTGATACAAATCTCTTATAGAACTTATAAGTTCCTTTGTAATGAATCGACTTGTAAAGAACAATTGGTGATACCAATACTGCAGCAAGTGGCGATACAATAATTGAGTATGCATCTCCACTTGCCAATAGAAATTCGAACATATCTTTATACTCACTGCCCATAACTGCTAAGACATTCTTAGAAGCTTTCTCATTGTGCTGGATTGTTGTATTTTCATAAATTCCTACACAATTAGCTGAAACAGATGCTGAAAGTGTTGATACTAGTGCAAGTGCTAATAATAATTTTCTCATGTTTTTCTCCTCGTTTTTATAATCATGTTTTGTTTGATTGTTTTTCTGTGAGGACAAGATAATCGATAGCTGAATTTCTCTCATTTACATCAGGTGACGTTTTCAAAAAGTGTGTAAGCTTTACACTTTTTTAAGAATATTTAAGTACTTAGATGTTTAAACGATCCCGATAAACCCTTCATGTCATACTTGGATCTATGTAGCGAATATAAGAAATCTCGAGAGCTCTTCTTTAAAACCCATGATGATGCCTCAAATTTTGCAGCAACTTTGTTTAAAGGTTTTAAAAGTCATTTGGGTATTGCAGAGAGTGAGTACGATCTTATTAAGCTCGTTCCAACCATTCAGTTTAGTGAAGAAGATGAAGGAGAATATTTTTCACCTATTGATGAGGACGTCTCCTATACACCTCACGGGGCCGTAAAGCTTGCTGAAAATGGTTATTGGATTTTTTCAATCCTACTTAGACTTCACATGGATGGTAATAAGAGTTTGCAGCCAGCAGAAAATATTAAGTTTGATTTTAGCTACAAGAAAGGCAAAGACGCAATTCTCTTTAAGTATGTGCAAGACAAGCCTGATATGCAGATCAAGTCCCAAGAGTTAGAAAGCTTCTTAGCGGAGAGTGTGTATCCAGAAATGGAGAAAACTGTGGTGGACTTCTATCGTAGCCAAGTTAAGTTTTTTCAACATGACAGAAGTCTAGAGCGAAAGATTGGGCTTATCCCATGAGCGAAACTTAGAAAATTGGCACCTTTTTCCGCTTTAGAAGCAATCAAAGATAACTCTCCTGTATTACAAGATTTAAGGCCAATAAAATATTCCAGTTACTTAGCTTGGTAACTTTAAAAGAAGCTAAAGCAGTCCTATTATCATTATGAATTGATACTCTAGAGCTCTAAACGAGGTTAAGATTAAGTTATTGTTTTCTTAAGGGGGAGTTCTTGAAATATACAAGATTATTTGTATTTGTTGCGATTATTATCTTAGGACTTAGCTCATGCTCAAATCCGTCTCGTAGGCCACTTGAAGTTTTAGATCACGAAAGACTTATCAATGTAACAGCTTATCGATCTTTTTCTATTGAATATTTTAGAATGTTGGCCAATGTGAAATATCAGTATTCTCAAATCCCTGTATCAAAATACCCCGAGCTTAAAAATAATCCGGCCTATTTATATTATAGTACTTTGGATGCCGATAAATTATATGCAAAGTATAAGCAAAATCTCAAGTCAAAAACGAAAAGGGATGAGACTTATAGTTTCGCTTATAAGCTAAGTGATTACCCCGCTTGGAAGAATTATGATCATAAACGAAACTTCTATAATAGCGTGAATACGAATGAGATTGTTAACAGCTTCAAGAAATATGACCAAAAAGCAAACAAGAAGAAAATTGCATATGCCAAAAAAATTCTTGAACTAGAGCTTTCTTTTAGTGTTGCCGATGAAGTTTTAAAAAGAATGACCGACAAAATTCCTAAATACGAAACAAAAACATTTCTAAAGATCAACTTCTCTAGCATGATGAAGGTTTCAAGAGAAATTTCGTTACCATATTACTTTCTTGTCATCAAAAATATCAAAGATGAAGACATAGAGAAAATTATCAAAATCTATGAAGGTCCAGAGTTTAAACTCTACAAGAAGGTTTTAATTGATACGATCATAACTGACATGGATGAATATAAGAAAAAGGGACAAAGAAATGAAGTCTAAGCTGCTACTTTTAATCATATTATTTTCATCACTATCTTGTGCAACAAAGAAGCTGAGCGCTGAAAATGAGGCCCGCTATAAACGCGATAAGAGTCGCTATGCAAAGATTTTGGTCATCCCACGCTATTATAATGGCAATGCTGATGGGAAACGTAGTTCGATGCCTCTTGGTGTTTCGCTAGGACTTAATCCGGTCGAGCTTAAGGACTTTGAAATCTGTAGTTTAAAAAGTTGTAAGAATAGAAAGGAAAGTCGCAGGCTTAAGATCACAATAGAGGTCTATCAAGAAGCCGGTCCTGCTTCATTCTTATCTGCTATGACTTTAACAGTTATACCGGCTAAGGAAACCACATGGCTTAGGGCCACTACAATCGTTGAAGATGCTAAGGGAAATGAAATTGATCGCTTTAGTGTTGCCGACGGACTCGAAACTTATTTTCAGCTGTTCTTCGCTTTCGCTATGCCGTTTCAAATTAACCCGTCTGGTGAGGTTGTGAACAATCTAGTCGAGCGCAGTCTAAAGGTTGCGTATGATAAGAAGCTTATTTAGTTAAAAGGGGCGCCCTAGAGTAAAAACTTACCGATCAAGACTTGTCCGTAAACCTGGCCATTAATTCGAAGTTGTTGAATCTGAAGGCTGATGGTTTCAGTGTTACTGATATACTTTTCTTGATTTTGTTTTTGGGCTTTATTTGTTATTTGAAATTCCTGCTTTAGCTGAATGACTCTATTATTAATAAGGCGACATTCATCACTAGTAAGTGAAATATCTTCGACATAGTCGAAGCTAAAGTTTTCTACACTTATTTCACATGCGTAAAGAGCTTGCTGAATAAGTAGTGATATTAAAATAGGTAATAGTAATTGTCTCATAAATCTTGTGTAATTGTGTTGTTCTAATTCTCTATAGTTAGTTGAACTATGTAAAGAGTAAGCAAGGGTACAAATCACAAAATAATAAATTCGTATGCTTACCAAGTAATTCTCGAATAATTCTTAAGGTTTTGAAATCGTTCACTAATTGGTGACTTTACACCGATATAAAACAAAAGAATTCAATAGGGAGAGTTATGAAAAAGATCGTTCTATTTTTTCTGCTTACAAGCTGTGCAAATATGTCGACTGAACCAGAGCATGTAAAAGCAAGTTATGTTTCACCACAAAAATACGCAAACTTTGATTGCAAGATGCTTGTAAGTGAGTATGGCGGATTAAAGCAGCATGAGAAGGTTCTTGTTGATGCTCAACGAAGAAGGGTTGATGATAGCTATAGCCAAGCACTCATGTTTGGAGGCATAGGAAAAGGCGATGGCGTTGAAGCCTTTGAACTTGCTAGTGTTAGAGGTCAGATTATAGCCGTTAAAAAGAATTATGAAAGTAAGAACTGTATGAAGGTTTCTTCGAAATAAAAAAGGGCCACGTCAGTGGCCATATTTCATTTATTAAATAACCGGCTTAAACCTTACCTCATCAAGAACTTTGTTTAACTCTCCAGTAATGAAATCTTGATTTAGTGTACTTTCAAAAAGGATGTAATCCTTAGGTTTAAATTCAACTTTATTGTTAATCTTAACTTCTTTCGTCTCCACAGCGCCGCCTTCGTATGACATCTTCTTCACTTTAAAAGCGAAATCGAGTGAAAGAATATTATCAACACAAGACATTCCAAGATTCATGGCCTGAATACTTGTCCAGTCTTTGATGTCAGGTGGAGTGATTTTTGCTTGAATCATTCCGGCCTTATTTTTAAGAGGCTTAAATTTGAATTTAAGAAAATTTTCAAAGATTTCAATGAAGCTCAAAATATTCTTATTTGGAAGGATATCAAGCTGAAGATGTCCACACTCATATGGTGTATCAATATCTCCACAGATAACATAAAGGGAAGTGGCCTTCTCAGTAATTAGGCAGTTATCAGCTAGTTTAAAACTAAAGCTTGTCTGCTCACCGCTTGCTTCAACTGTTTCAATAACTTTAAATGCCGCTTCGTCCTTGGCCTTAAACTTCTTTATATTCACTTCACACAGGTGGATGCCTATTTTTGATAGATCGGCTTCACCATGGGCCTTAATCGTAAGATCTCCGTTTATCTGCTCGCCCTGGGGCCAGCTCTCGCCAGCAAGTTCTAAATTCAACTCTAATGGTTTTAAGAAGAAAGTCCCTCTCATAATATATGCCTTTTCTTTATGTAGGTTAAAAATACTATTCTACTGTAAATAGAAGGTAGACGCCACCTGAATACAAATTGTTATATCCAATTAAGTTTGTTGTAAATTTTAATGTGAATGGTTATAGTAAGATTGAATTTATCAGGGTGGTGCTTTTATGAATATAAAAAGAATAAATAATGAAAACTTTGAATCTGTCGTATCTAGTGAAAGAGGCGTTTTCGTTATTAAGTTTTATTCTGATACCTGTGGCCCATGTAAATCAATGGCACCTGTCTTTGAGGCCCTAAATGAAAATAACCCAGAAGTAAATGTTTATGAAGTAAATACCATGGAGAGTCCTGAGATTGCAGATCAATTTGGAGTGCGTGGCGTTCCATATACGGCCATTTGTGAAAATAGGGAAGTTCTTTATGACTTCACAGGGCTTACACCCCTAGGAAAGATTCAGTACGTGATAAATAATATCAATGATTCACACTTTCGCTTAACAGGTGAGTTTAAGGCACCGGAGACAAAGAAGAACTACTTCTTTGAAGCAATCGTCATTAGTTTGCTAGCAGTCTTTGCTCTGGCCATCTTTTTTGTGTAAAACAGTTGTTCTTATGAAAAGAGGATATAAATACCAACGATTATGCAAGCAATAGCGCCAATATTTTTCAAGTAAAAACTACGGTTGACCCTTTTGGCAAAATTCTCTTCTTGATCTTTTGCTACAATAACATAACCGATGTCAAATACTTGATTACCGCCTTTTGCTTTAGTTAGTAATATAGTACTCTCTTTTATTTGTTCCTGTAGGTATTCTTCCGATATGTCATTAATTAGATTTCGATACTCAAAAAGCTTGGGGTTGTCAGATGATGGCCAAACTTTTGTACAAAGTAGTGAATGCTCAGCATATGGTAAGTTGTAACTAGTGGGAGGTTGACATGAACCAATCGCATAAACCTTTTGTCCACTTAGAAAGACAACTTCTTTGAAGTAGAGATTTTTTGTATTAATAAGATTCAAATTATCAAGATGGTCTACAATCCTTTGCCTTTCACATAATTCTAGATTTCCGCTTTTAACAAAAAGATGGTCGGTATTGATATGTTTAAGCCCATTACTTCTGTATAGATCAATTAGGGCGAGATCTTCTTCCCCATCATTCTTTATCTGTAAAAATGCACTAGAGCTTATGTGTGCTCTTTCTTTCCAATGTCCGTATCTTCCATATGAAATATATTCTTCAACTATTATGTAATATGCTACGCACTCGATGCCATTTATGGGTGAAATTAATGAATTTTGTCCATATACTTTACCTTGGATTTCAACGTTTTCACCGATCGCTGCTGATCGAATTTTCGAGGTAGGGATACTTTTAATTTTTAAATATTCATTAAAGCTTTTTAAAGAATCATATATTAGCTTTCCTCCCATCATGAATGCTATCAGAGAGGTCGAATACTTATCTGGTTTAGACATTAAGCATTCCTTTTAAGTGTATCAATCTTTAGTTCTGGATAAGCCTTTTCTTCTTCACTGACTTTAAAAAGAACCTCTTCTTTGTAGCCTAGTATTGGCGTGAAGAATACATAAGGAATTTGCTCAATTCGTGTATTATATATAGTTACAGAACTATTGTAGTATTCACGTCTGTCTGCAAGTGTATCTTCAAGTTTTGAGATTTTGTTTTGAATTTGTATGAAATTATTATTTGCTTTAATTTCAGGATAGCCCTCACTCAAGGCCAGAAGGCCTTTTAATGACTTTGAAACCTCTTCAGATGCCTTCATCTTTTCTTTGCGACTATTTTCTGCTCCCACCAACTTCTCTCGAGATTCCATAATCCTGTCTATCATTGCAACTTCATGCTCTATATACTGATTACAAATTTCGATAAGCTTTGGGATCTCATCGTATCGCTGCTTTAAAATGACATCAATATTTGCCCAGGACTTCTTAACCTCTTTAGAAACTTCAATTAGGTTGTTGTAGACAGAGACAGACATGAATAGGAGCAAAAAAACTGTAACAGCAGTAGTTAAATAAAGTGAAATTGTAAGCGATTCGCTCATTATAATCTCCATTGAAAACAATAAAATTTCTTATATCTTATCTCAAATAATGTATTTTTTAAGAGGTGGTTTAAGAAGATAACTCACAATAAATGCGTTAGAAGTATTGGATTTTAAGCGATAGGTGAAATTACGATTAGTTATGGGCCAAAGTTAATGAATCTCTTAATATCCTATAGACAAGTATTGTTAGATAATTATAAATGCTGCGGAATTATATTCCTGTCTGCCTAGCAATAAAGGAAGGCGCTTGATTAGTATTACCTTTATAAACTTTTCATTAAGTTTACTAAGCAACGAGAAGTTTGCTACTTATTGCTTATGAAATCTATCATTTTCACCTTTTTATCCATTCTTTTGGCCACGCATTCGTTTGCTGCAAATGATTGTGCTGATCTAAGTGACGACTGTGCATATTACAGCTGTATAGAAAAAGAGCGAGTATGTGGAAAGCGTGGTTATCCCTTGGCCTTTGGGCAAAAATACTGTAATAAATTCGATTCTAGAGTTGAGAAGTTTTCTGAAGACGGTAAGAAATGGATTCAGGATGTTAAGGCATGTCTAATTTCTGGTATGAATGACATTTCTGCTGAGACTAGTTGTCGAGAGTTTAAGAAAACTGCCATCTCTCACCACGTTCCTTGTTATCTGAGTGCAGGCTACTGTGAGCTTAGCAAAGAAGATAAGAAGCAGGTTATAAAAATTGTCAGAGCATCGGCCTGGAGACTTGATATCATTCTTGCTGGCTACCAAGTTATTTCAAGCTGTTTAAATGATTGATAATTGCTCTTTTAAGCACTTAATCCACGCCTGTGCATTTCGTGAAAGAAAGTGATTCTTCTTTGTGACAAGCTTAAGAGGGAAGTGAAACGTCCCCTTTGGATATAATCTTTTAAGCTCTTTTGCCTTGATTCCTTTTTCAACCATAATTGACGGAAGGATTGAAACCCCGAGGCCTTGTAAGACCATTTCCTTGTGTGACGTTAAGCTGTTTGATGAGATTGTAATCTTAACGTTCTTATAATCCTTATTCATCTTAGAAATTGTCGGATATTTTTTCGTTGTCACATCATCAACCTCGCGTGAGCCAATGAATGATCGTATAACGTCCAAATTCTTATGCTCAGAGGCCTTAATGACTAAATCATAGGGGATAGATGCAACTTCTTCTAGATCAAGTTTGTGGGCGTATTTGGCCATCTCTGGCGTATGAAAGAAGAGACCAAATTCAAACTCTCCATCTTCGATCCTATTAAATAAGTCAGATGAGAAACTTGTAAAACACGCTGGTTGTACTTGCGGATATTCACTAAGGAATTCTTTTAAGATTCGAGGAACAAAGTATGCAGAAATCGGCTCACTAGCACAAAACTTTAAAGGGCCTGAGCATTCAAATTTTCCGTCACTTACGATATTTTCGATATCTTCAACTGTTTTAAAAATAAGTTCACATTTGGCATAGATCTCTTGGCCAATATCAGTGAGAGTCGTCTTCCTCTTTTCACGATTTAAGAGTTTCACACCAAGCTGATCTTCTAATAGGGCCACTGTTTTACTAATCGATGGTTGCTGGACGTAGAGCTTCTTAGATGCCTTTGTGAAGCCTCCGTACTTGGCGACATAGTAGAAATGTTTTAAGTGACCTAATTCCATAAGATTTCCTATTATTCATATTAAGAATGATAATTATGTTTATTATATAATATATCTATATAGCAAGATTGAATTCAGTAATTATTATAGGTCGTATTTATCTACTTCAATAAAAATAGTATCACTCTCTAAATGTTTATCATTAGGAGAGTGTTTCATGAAAATTATGCAATTTTCTGTAGTTACAATTTCATTACTATTTTCGATGCGTATCGTGGCACAAGACAGTTGTTCAAGTGTAAACGAGGTAACACAGGAACAATTTGATTGCTCAATTGAAATCCTTAAAAACACAGCAAGTAACACGAAACTTTCCCAAGTAAAGGCGCTTAATCTTTGCCGAGAATATTCACTAGGTATTGAAAATATAATGTGTGGGGTAGATCTATCACCACGAGATATTAAAGCGGGTATTGAGTTATGTATAAGCTACACACGCGATCAACTAGAGTGCGGGAAAGACCTGAATAAAAAAGTTTCAAGTTTAAATATCAAAGAAGCTGTAAGCTACTGTGCAAGCGAGAGCCAAAAAGATATAAACTGCTCATTAGATTTATCTGATAATAACTCAATGTGGATACCTAATTCATTTAAGGACAACTTAACGACTTGTAAGAAGTATTCAGGTGAAACAATTGAGTGCGCCGTTGGTACGAGCTCACTTCTTTCGACTTACGGTTTTAATTACAATCTAATGTTATGCCATGAGTATGATTATGAAACAGTGAAGTGTGTCGGAAATATCTCTAATGAATCATCATTTGGAAAACTTATTACTCAATTTTTTGATACTGCAGCTCTTTGTAAATCACAAGGTGAGAAAGTTACCCGCTGTGCAGTTAAATATGCTGAAGATAATTCTTCAGTAACAGATTTAATTAGTACAACAAGATTGAAAGAGAATCTGAAGAAAGGGTTTGTTCAATGCAATATGGTTACTAAGGCTTTATGATTAAAGATAAGAAGCTTTTTAAATTTTTGTTAATTACTTTTATTAGTGGTTTTCTTTGTCAGGGATTATTTCTTTATTACAAGAATAGTTTATTCCTAATTATTGCGATGTGGACTCCTGCGATTGGCCTACTGGGACTTGGTGAAGAAGCTAAAGACGTTATTAAAAATCTAAGAGTTTTTTCTTTTAAATATATGGCACTCACGCCTATCGTTGCACTGACGCCATACATCCTGTCACAGCTAAGTTTTTATATGCTTGATTTAGGGGCATGGAATAGCGAAAGCTTTGTTTTGAGTCCCGATTTTTCCAGAATAGCTGAAGTTAAAAAGATTGGTTTAATGCTAGGGACAGGTGAGCAGTCATATTCATTCCTTGCTTTGAATCTATTTATAACAATTCTAATTGGAACTATTCCAACAACAATTATGGCCACTCTTGGAGAAGAGATTGGATGGAGAGGGTATTTACAAGATACTTTAACTACTAAGTACGGCTTTTTAAAGGGAACGCTTCTCGTTGGATTGATTTGGGCATATTGGCATATTCCTGCAAACCTAGGAGGTGTAAATGGTTCAGAGAATGTCTTTCTCACTACCTTTATTACTTTCCCTTTAATTGTTGTTTTTATGAGCTTTGCCCTGGGGTGGTTTAAAATAAAGTCTAATTCAACTTGGGTTTGTGCTGTTTTACACGGAATAAACAATACGGTCTCAGGTATTTATCTAATAAGGCCATCTAATCCAAAAACAGGTGAGTACATTGAAATGATATTTAGCATTTTGGTTGGGCTAACATTTATAGTTATAACAATTATGCAAAATAAGAAGTCAAGCAAACAACATAGGCAAGGCCAATGAGTTCAGTTATAGAGATTCTGTGGTATGGGTTGTTGTATTCAATCTGCTTATTTAGGGTGCGCCCCTAAAGCAAATTTTCAAGGCGAAATATAAACTAAATTATACTCTTAGTTTTTGAATCTCTTAAAAAGCGTTGGTATTCTTTCATTATTCATACAATCAAGAGAGGTGATATGGATGACTCAAAGGACATCCTATACAAAAAACTAACATGCTTATACGAAGAACATAAACTTATGTTTACAGATGAGAAAGACTTCTGTGCTGAAATTTTCAGTGTAGCCGAATATATTCTTAGATTAAGAAAACAAAAGAAAAATTACTCAGCTGCTACTGAAAATTTAAATAATTTAAAAGAAGAAATTTCCTCTAAATATATTGTAAATAGAGATGGGACTATATTTAGTAAAAGAAGGTCTAAGCTCTTGAGCTCGTGGATAACAAGAGCTGGATATGAGCAGTGTTCCCTAAGTCTAACAAATAATCAAAGTAAGACCATGTATGTACATCGACTAGTTGCTTTATTTCATGTAGAAAACTCTGGTTACTTTGATAGTGTAAATCACATTGATGGTAACAGGGCCAATAATTTCTACGAGAATCTAGAATGGGTATCACATAAGCAAAATCATTTAAAAAGAAGTCAGCGAAATTCTGGCGATACTTTTGGAAGTAATTTTTGTACAAAACAAAAAAAGTGGAAGGCTTGTTTACAAATACATGGAGGCTCTTTTAAGAAACAAAAAGACGCAGATAAAAAATATAATGAATTACATAGAATAATTTATGGATATAAAGCATTTAGAGAGTGACTTTTTCAGACGGGCTTAAGTGTTATAGGGGAAAATATTTTATATCATATAATATCAGTTATATGGGGTAAGACCATATTATAACTTATGATAATGATTATATCTTGAAATATCGCCTCATACATCTAGGCAAATTTTAACAAGCTTTAACGACAGTAATTTGTCAGTTGATATAGCTTCTCACATGCTCTGGCCGCTGAGAAACAATCTGACATATCACGTGAGATAAACATCTGTGATCCACATGAAATTTGACCTAGGTCCTCAACAAAGATTTCGTGTGTTTTTTCTTCAACTAAACGGCCTTTGAAATATGCACTCATTTTTATGATATTTTTGCCCGTGTGTAGCACAGGTTTTTTTCGAAGGTTTTTGGCCCATAGATTGACTGAAGTTTTCGTGCGCTGACTAGTCATATCGTAACGGAGAGTTTTCGATTTATTTCGGCCTTTTTCGTCCGTGTATGACACGACGATTTTATCGGCCTCTAAATTTTGCCCCACAATGAAGTCTTCAAATCTTACGGGATATAGATGTCGCGTTTTACATCCAAACGCCTTTACGGCCTGATTTGAGCCGTTGTCGCATTTGATGCCAACACCACCAATTAAAGTCGCAGCTTCATAGGTATTTTGCTGTGTATTTTGAAAATTTAAGCCGTATGAGTAACAGCTAAAAATAGCTGATAAAATGACCAGGGAAAGTTTCATGAAAAATCCTTCTTTTATAAAACAATAAGTAAGCAAAAATTATTTCATAAAAGAAGGGGATTTTTCAATCACTATTTTAGACACCAATAACGATATCGTCGTCACCAGGTGCTTGTTTTACTTCAAAACATTCAACGCGATAGAGATGGTCGTTTGACTCTCCTATTGCTTTTCCATTTTTGGCACGATCAAAGTGTCTCGGACTGTATAGAACACGGGCCGAAATAGGCCATTTTGCATCTAATATATCAATTGCATGATCATCGGTTTCCACAACAGACCATTTGAAATAGCCATTTCCACCAATAATTACATTAGAAAAAAGTGCGCGCCCATTGCCATAATCCATAAGCATTTTTAGGTCTGGGCCTGTGATATTATTGTACTGTTCGTGAAATACTGAATTAATAAGTCTTCCGGCATATGCACGGTATGAGACTGGATTAACAACCTTCTCAAAGATATCTACTTGGCAACGGAATGCAATGTGATTCGTTGTCCCAAAGTCTACGGTTGCTGCGATTGTTGATACTGCTGAAATTAATGTTAATGCAATAGAGATTTTAGTTAAAATCTTCATTTGTCCCCCAACTGTAAATAATATTTAACAATTATTATGCAAATGGGGGCGATCTTAATAGTTAAGAAAACTTAAGATTTACTTATCCGTTGGATTTAGATTTAGGTATAAATTCCCACGAAATAGGGTCATGGCACCACTAAGTGTATCCCCTACTTGATACTTGCAATTAGTACCTACGTAGCGCACGCCTCTAAGTAATAATTCGCTTTCTGACAGCGGGTTTAAGTAACTTCCCATCCATACATCGGGGTATTTCGTACGAATATGACAACCGAAATCTGTTGCTGTTACTTCAGTAATCTCTGCGACACCTTGGGCCTCTTCATATTCATAGTCATACTGATATTCATAGCGCTCAGCTTGATAAGACTTAAACCAACAAGTTGGTCTTGGCTGATTTAAAAGGCCTGCCTTTAGCGTGTCCACACGACACTGACTTTGTGGGTAATCATTAAAGATTGTCACTTTTGAGACATGATCTGACTTCTCATTGATATTACTTCCAGGATAAATGACTGAAGCATCTCTAATGGCACCCAGGCCTCTTAGGCATGATTTATCTTGCTTGCACTCTAAAAGATTCTCAGCGCTAATACCATTTAGCTCAAAGCTATCAGAGTTATTTAAAGCAAAGTATTTCTTCAAACATTCATTAGTAGCAAAGTAATCAGACTGCGCCTCACTTGAATACTTTTGGGTCGGCATAACCTTCGGATAACCACCAATGATATGGCCAACTTCATGACAAGCAACAAGAGCAAAGGCATCTTTTGTTAATTGGTTTTTTCGAACAAACTCTCCGTGAAAGCTAAAGCGCACAGATTCTGAATTTCTCTTGTAACCAACTGACGCATTTAATGTCTTAGATTCCCAGTTAATATCAACTTGGCGCTGATTGCCTTGTGGTAACTTCTGGTCGTAGATACTTAGGACGCTCTCAATGACTTCACGAAACTCACTTTCCGTCGTGATCACACTAGAGGCCATGATATTAGTTGATATTAGAGAAATAATAGCTAATGAGATTGTTTTCATTTTATTTATATAACAGATAATCTGAACGCAATGAGTGATGTTGAAATCTATATATAGTGGTGTATAGATTTTGTTGATTAAAGTTGGGCCGTAAGGCCTTGAAAATTCAGCTTGAAATCGCCTTTAAAATCCCCTATTTTTGACCCAAATTTAACAATATTCGCTATTCCTAAGTCATATTCTTTCCCCTATAATGTTTGTAATTACTTAAAAATGCGAGGAAATATGTCAGTTAACGGCGTACCATTTATTACATTAAATCGCTTTGAAGACGGGTTTCGTGATGAATTCCTTTCAGGCGTTGAAACACTTTTTGATAACACACAATTTATTGGTGGACCTCAGGTTAATATGCTTGAGGAGAAGCTAGCAGCTAAGACTGGTGCAAAATACGCAGTTGGTTGTGCCAACGGTACGGATGCAATCCAGATTGCTCTAAGAGCAAGTGGCGTTGAAAAAAACGACGTTGTATTAGTTCCAGATATGACTTTCTGGGCGACTTTTGAGGCAGTTGTTAACGTAGGTGCAAACCCTGCAACTGTTGATGTTAGCCGTGAAACTCTACACTGGGATAAAGATACTTTTAAAGAGGCCGTTGAAAAATTCAATCCTAAGGCAGCTATTCTTGTTCACCTATATGGTTGGGCATGTCCAGATACAATGGAAATCAGAAAGATCGCTGAAGATAATGGCGTAATGCTTATTGAAGACGGTGCTCAGTGTTTTGGAACGACAATCAATGGAGAGTCGATTCTAGGAACAGCTAAGATCTCAACGACAAGCTTTTACCCAGCAAAAGTTCTTGGAGCTTCTGGGGATGCAGGTGCAATCTTCTCAAACGATGAAACGCTAATTAACACTTGTAAGACTCTAATTAACCACGGACGTACAAGTCACTATAGCCACGGCCTAATTGGTTGGAACTCAAGAATTGGTGCTTATGAATCACTATTTCTAAACCTATCTCTTGAGCATATCGATGCAAGACTTGATTCTCGTCGCGCGGCTGTTGAATACTACCGCAAGAATCTTCAGGGTCTTCCTCTTAAGATTCAAGATGTTCCAGCTCACGTAGGAGAAAATGGATACTGTAGTGTTGCTTTAATTGAGCCAGAGCTTAGAGATGGGCTATCAGCTGCTTTAAAAGAAGCAAATGTAGGTTACGGAACAATTTATCCAGGTGCAATGAGCAAGCAAGAAGGTGCTCCTGCCCATAGTGTTGGATCAATTGATCACGGAAATGCTGATTATATTAGTAAAGCAGTTTTAAACCTGCCATGTTTCGCCTATATCACGGAAGAAGAATGCGAGTACGTTTGCCAAGTCGTAAAAAATTATTTTTCAAAATAATCACATTAGGGGCCGTTATTATTTCGGCCCCTGTTTTTTCTAATGGTAGAACCGAGAGGATCAACGAGTTAGAAAGACAAAGAGATAAGAGACCGCCGCCAACAAATCAAGTTGGTTTAGGAACAAGTTTCTCGTCTTCTCTCTATAAAGTTGGGGATCAATTCGATATCCCAGTTGTTCCCTCAATTAACTACAATTATAAGAGATTTTCATTTCGTGGGATTGCAGCAAGCTTTCGCTTGTTTCCTCTCACAAGCCTAACTCTTACTCCAGACTTTAACAAAGTCGAGGCCGAAGCTGGTACATATAATGACGGACTTCGTGAGCGAGATCGCTCCCTTGATTTAGGACTAACCTTTATTCTGCCATCTAAGTGGTTTATGACGAGATTTAGTTATACGCACGATATTAGTGGCCGCTCTGAAGCTAGCAAATACTATGTTTCAGTCTCTAAGGCATTCCCAATTGAGCCTTGGAAGGGTGAAAAGATCGTTCTTATTCCAGGTATCACATACTCTCAGTATAGCGACAATTGGAGTCGCTACTATTTTGGTGTCTCAAGTGCTGAAGCTCGTGCAGATCGTCCTGAATACACTCCAGGGGCCTCTCATCAGCTAAGTGCTAGGCTTATTGTTAATTACCCTATTGGAAAGAAATACGTTTTAAATAGCTTCTATTCGTATACGAAGTATTCCGGAGCGGTAGAAGATAGCCCCTTAACTAAAAGAGGCTATCGCGAAAGTATTTTTCTAGGTCTAAATTACATTCTTGGAGAGTCAACTCGCTAGATTTTTGTGAAATCTAGTCAAGAAACTCAAAGGCCTTCTGTGCAAAGAGTGCATCAGGAAGGATGTAAAGCGTCCAATCCGTAATCTGTGCATTTATGATCTTAAGATTGTTCTCTTTGTAGCGCTTATTATAAAGTCGATAATAAGGCCCAATAAATCTTTCATCAAGCTCAGCTAAAACTCTATGTGCATTATTAGCATATGTGCTAATACCTTTTGGTTGCTTAAGATCACTTACTCTTGTTAAGGCATCTCTTAAAACCTTTGCCGCTGTGGCAATTTGCATAAGCTCTGCTCCAGTTGTTGAGTAATTATCAGCATGAGTCTCTTCTTCATTTAAAACAGAAAGCGCATTGTAGCTATCAATTACTTTAATCAGTCGATGCTTAAGTGAAAGCTTTGTGATGTCACTATTATAGAAAAGACGATCATAAACTTTTAAGAAGTCTGCAGTCGATTTAATCTTACCATCTTTTACTGATTGGGAAATCTCACTTGCTTCCTTCATAATTAAATAAAGCTCATGCTTATCAACTGTCGATGGGTTAAAGACCATCTTAAAGTCAAAGTTAATTGTCTCACTTGGATAATCCACACCAATTCCAATCTTGCGTCCCTTAAAGTCCTGGTCTTGGACAAGTAGTAGATCCCATACTGGGCCTGCAAGACGTGGATTAAGCTGTAATAAGATATCTTTTTTAGTCGTAAATACTTTTAAGTAATTATTGAGTGCAAATCCCGCTAGAGTTGCATTACCATTTCTCTCATCTGTAGGGTTTAGCATTGGCCCTGCAATCTTAAGGACTAGCTTTTTAAGGTTAGAGCCTACGATGCCATTTTTAAGGTTAACATCCCCTATCATGGCGTTTAAAACCGATCCGAATAGTCCAGGATTCTTTGCCGTGCGACCAATTGATTCTAATTCAATCTTTAGAAGAGTATTTCCTAAAAAGATTTCATCCTGATTCTTTGCAATTAGATCACTCTTATAGTCTTTTAAAGGCACAGCATGCAGCTTAATTCTTGCACTTATTGATGAGCGATTATTCTCAATAACATAATTCTTGTCTTCGTTACCAAAGATATTGTTAACAATTCTTGCTCCAAACCAGCGCTTCTTCTTTTCAACTTGATTTAGGGCAATTGATAAGTATAGCTGATTATCACCTTGTGACCTTACAGTAAGATCCTCAAGGATATTAACACTTCCTTCTTCAAGAGATGCAAGCTGGGCCTTGGCCTCTTTTACTTGTGGAGCAATTGAGGCCGTAAGAATCGAGTTTACCATTGATTCGAATTCTCTAAGATTTATCTTAAATGAGTAATCAGTAGGTCCTTCGTTATTAAAATCACCAGAAGTACCTACAAAATTTAGGCTATCTTTCTTTTCTGGACGATTATAAATATTTGATAAGAAGTCTTTTGTTCTTACACCGTGACCAATTGCTAGATCGATATAGGTCTTATCCATTAATTTATCGAAGATTGGCTCTATATTCCAAACTTGTACATTATTTTGAGCATAGAGAATCTTTTCACTTAAAATAGTCGGATCAAGATTGATCTGAAGTCTACCTGTACGGCGATCAATTCCAAGGATATTATTGAAGAACTCAACTAAGTTTTCTTCTGTCATCTCTTCAGGGATCGAATTAAATGGACTTTGAAGATCAAGCTTTTTAACCGCTATGATTTCTTCTTCTGTCTTAACAGTTTGTGCAAGTTGAAAGTTATTTTTGAAGTTTTCAAGTTTTTCGATAAGCTTTCTTTTTACTTCTGCCTCATCAACTACAACTTCATCTTCTTTTGTCGCAAGAGGATCACTAATTAGGTACGTCTTTAAAATATTTGCTGTTGCAAGCTTTGTGAACTCTTCAAGAAAGTATCCCTTGTCAGTTTTAGGAGTTAGAAGAACGCTATTTTTTCCACTACCAAGTGTCGCATCTTTAATATCTAGCTCTAAAACACCCTTATCTCTCATATATGTATATAAAGAAATTTCAAATGGAACAGAGTTACCATAAGTCTTACTATCAAGGCGAATATCTGGATTGTTAAAATCAATTCCTTCACCTTCAAGGCCCATCTCAAATAGCGAGTTTAGCTCAAGATTTACACGTCCTCTTAAGATGATTCCAGGAAGATGTGGAGCTAGCACAACATTCAATTCTTTAAATAGTGGCTCCTTATCAATTAGTTTGAAGTCACGAAAGAAATTTGTGAATTGTGAAACCGCATTTTGTGAGATGCGAGAGCTTACAAAAGGCATCTCTGAGCCTTTTCGGCCTCCATTTCGAGTTTCCCAATCAACTGCATGTCTAAGCTTTAAATCAGCAATAGAGACTCTTAAAAACTCACCTGCTTGCTCAAAGAATTTGATATTTGCCAGTTGTGGCTCATCAATAAAATATAGGTCTTTTAGGCTTAGGGCCTTTCTTGCTTTTGTAATAGACGTTTTTAGAATTTCGTTAATAATCATTCTTTCGCGATCATTCCAATTATAAATACCTGTCTCTTCTAGGAGTCTTGAGTGCATTTTGGAGAGTCTTAGCTCAGTATCAGCGCTAAAACCATATGTCTTATATTCTGCTTCACGAAGTTTTTTAAGCTCATCAGCAGCAACCTTTCCTTCTTCTTTCATTCCTTTGATATAACTAAGAGAAGGATTTCCAATTCCACCTTCAATTAGAAATGAAGCTCCTTGCTTTGTTCCTTTTAATTTCTTTGGGCCAATATACCAAACTTGAAGATTTTCGAGATCACGGTAACGTGTTAGGCCGGAGAGTTTCATAAAGTTGAAACGCAGACGAACTCGGTTGTCCTTTAAAACGATATCTTCATTATCAAATAAATCTTTAATTGTTTTAGAAAGGTCTTCATCAGAATAATCTGTAGGGGCCTTATCATCGGCCATGAAGTAATTGAGTAAGCTTCGATTTCTTAAAAGCGCCGCAGTTACATTAGTTACAATATGCATACCATTTGTATAATCAACGTCATCTAAGACAAATTTCTCTATTGTTAACTCAACATATTGTCCACGCACATATGGAGGAAAGCCAAGAACAAGAGAGATTGAGTGTTCATTTAAGAGCTTATCGCCGGCTTTATCTTCCATCGATAAAAGCATCGAGTCTGGAATATTTACGGTGGCATCAAGGTGAAAAGTTCTATTGATTGGATCAAGGTCAATCTTGGAGATCTCTTTAAAGCTACCTTTACCATCTCCAACGAGTAAGTCCTGAAGATCATAGCGAAGAAATTTAAGAGGCCATTTAAGTGAAACTAATGCTTCTTCATTACCCCATTCTTCATCGGCGCGAGAATTAATTGGACCACTGTGCATAGGCTTGGCCTGCACTTGTGTCGAAAAAATAGTCACTGTCAAAAGAATAACTAGTAAAAACTTAGATTTTAACACCATATACCTCTCTCAATGATTTCTTAGAGATATATGATGCAACTAGAGTGCCAACTTTATTAATTTAGATCATTAAGAAAATAAGATGGTATTTCACGAATAGGCATCCCTCCTGCAAGGCCACCTGTGCCAGTACATGAGGGATCTTGTGGACTTTGCTCGCAGCTATTGTGGCGCATACAACCCTTATGCGTATCTTCAATTAGCGACCAAGCAGATCCAAATGTATGGATACCAATAACAGCTTGTTGCTCAATACTATAAATCGCCGATCCTGAATTGCCTCCAAATACATCGAGGTTGTATTCCATTGTCTGGCCATTATCGTATTCAACCTTGGCATGATCTACAATTTTTAAAGGTGCTCCAAGAGGACTTCCAACAGTTAAAAGCTCTTCGCCTTCTTTAAAATTTGTCGATAATTTTAAAGGCTTAATATCTTTTACAATTTCTTTCAGTTCAATAATTGCCACATCGGCCTCTTCTTCCTCGTCAAAGAGTACATGAGATACCTTTTTGCACTCGTATACTTTCTTAAAGTTTGAATTGTCATTTGTGTAATCAAAGACAAAGACAAAATCTTCACAAAAATTATATTGATCTTTATCGTTTAAAAATACACAGTGACCTGCCGTCATCATTTTATTCTTTGAAATTAGAAATGCACTACATTCACCAATAGAATTTTGCTTGGAAAATCGTTCATTAGAACACAAGTTTGAGCGTTCTTGTATGCTCACAAATTGTTTCAAGTTGTTTTTGTGTATAATTGCGGCAGTTGCATCTGAGACTGAATGAAAACTCTTAGAGTCAAGCTCTTGGCGATTATCTTGTCCGTAAATCATTTTATGAGAGCTAACAACAATGTTAGCTTCTTGCCCATGGCAAGATAAGAGGATTGCTAATATTGTAAGGGCCAAAAGTAATTTCATCACACAACGATTATAGAATTTAGAAGCTCATTCATAGTTAAATTTGTAAACTCGTTATAGGCCGTAAACAAATTGGCCATTTACGTTATTGTGTGGAAAAATTTTAAATAAGTTTTATTACCCGCATTTTAAAGGACCTTTATGAATATTTCTGCATTTCTTGCGCAAACCGTCGATATTGTCTGGGGACTACCTTTGGTAATCTTACTCGTTGGCGGAGGTCTCTATCTTGTGGCCGTTTCACGTTTCAAAATGCTAGCAGGTTTCTTTCACGCCATAAAGCTTATCGTAGGTAAATTTCACCATGAACACGATGATGAGAGTAAGGGGCAAATTTCTCATTTTAAGGCACTAACAAATGCTTTGGCCTCAACTGTTGGAATGGGAAATGTTGCTGGTGTTGCCGTTGCTATTTCGCAAGGTGGCCCAGGTGCTATTTTTTGGATGTGGGTTGGTGCTCTAATTGGGATGAATACAAAATTCTTTGAATGTACTCTTGCGGTTATGTATCGAAAGAATGACCACCATGGAGAAATTCAAGGGGGCCCAATGTATACAATCTTAGAGGCCCTACCTAAGTATATGCACTTCCTAGCTTATTTCTTTGCTGTAGCAGGCTTAATCGGTTCACTCGGTGTATTCAATACAAATCAAATGGCAACCTTCATCGAATCAAATTACAGTATACCTACATACATTTCTGGTTTTATCACTGCATCCTTGATGGTTTATATTCTCATGGGTGGAGTTAGAAGAATTGGAGAAGCAACTTCAAAAATTGTTCCAACAATGTGCCTTTTATATGTTGGTTGTGCCATTGCTATTATTTTTATGAATCTATCAAGTGTTCTTGATGTTTTTGTTCTTATTTTTAATGAGGCCATTAATGGACGAGCTGCAGTTGGTGGAGCATCTGGACTGGCCGTTGTTCACATTTTTAAGACTGGAATTAAAAGAGCGACTTACTCTAATGAGGCAGGTGTCGGCTCTGCTCCAATGGCCCACGGAAATGCTAAGACAAGTGAGCCCGTTGCGGAAGGTCTTGTTGCGATGATTGGCCCTTTTATTGATACAATCATTGTATGTACGATGACTTCAATTGTAATTCTAAGCTCTCTGACACCACAAGAGCTTCAAGAGTCCAATGGAGTTCTAATGACTCAAATGGCCTTTGTTAAAAACTTTGGAGTTGCAGGATCACATTTACTAGGACTTTCAATCATTCTCTTTTCACTTTCAACAGTAATAGGTGCATCAAACTATTGTGAGAAATGTTGGGATTTTCTTTTTGGGGGTATCCCCATTCTTGGGGCAAGATTAACTTTTGCACTTTTCTATTCATCAACGGTTCTTATGGGAGCGATCTCGGCACCTGATGATATGGTAAATGCGATGGATATTGGTTTTGCTCTAATGGCCATTCCAAATATGGTTGCGACAATTTGGTTGGCACCAAAAGTTAAGCATAAATTAGATGAGTATTTCGCAAAGTATATTGTTAAGAAAGCATAATTCGATACTATTAATTTCTTAAAGAGTGCTGGGTTCCATAAATCTCAGCACACTCTCCAGTTGCCTCAAGTGAACGAACCGTTCTTTCCCATTTGTTTTCATAAGGAATATCTCGACAGTCATTATGATCAACACCATGTCTCATAATTGCTCTTAAGGTACCTTTACAGTTATTTGCTTCAATGAAGAATCCTTTCGAAAAGAATGTATCAATTTCTTCGATAACTTTAATATCGACTTTTGCTTTAATGCGTTTCTCAAGAAAGTCATTAATTTCTTCTAAGCAGATATTGTCATTCTTTAAAGGAATTGTTTCTTTATCAAAACCTAGCTCGACGATTTCTTGATTTAAAGGATCTTGTGGCATTTTTTTAGAAATCTCGTAGCGATCAGAACTCGATAATTCATGATAGCCTCGAATATGATTCCAACCATAGCCCCAAGCATAACCTGTATGAAAAGTTGGGTTCCCACCAATATAGACAGCAACTTGCATCGCCTTGCCAAAAATACTTGAAAATACATCAGATACACAGCTTTTTAAATCTTCATCGGCCTTAATTTTATCCATTAATGGGCCACCCATCCAATAGCTTATATCGTGTTCAATACAGCAATGTTGCCATAATTTAGGAGCATTAAAAGTACCTTGTGGGGAGATCGATGAGCAGCCATCTGTTTGAAATGGCCTTAAATAATTGTCGACATTTCTTTTTGAATAAATTGATCCTTTTACATCAAGAAGTCCATAGTCCTGAGAATATGAATAATTCACACTGAAAATTGAAAAAAGAATGAGAAGTAATAGGAATCGCATAGCTAAAATATAGCAAAAGCATGGCCCTATTTTCATTGTCTTCAAAAAATCTACATAGGTGTCAAAAACTAAGTCAGCTAATTGCGATAGAGCCGATGAGGTCTTTGTTTTGAGTCATTATCTTTCATTGAAGCAGGAATACGGCTACGATTTTCATGCTCAATATAAAGATATGAAATCATGGCCACCCATAAAATGACGGCCATGACTGAGAGAATTATATTTCGAAATTTGGAAAAATCATTTTTTGCCACATTTTCACCTATTTCATTGAAATTACCTTCGGCTCAATTTGCTCGATCCCTGGAACCTTCCACTTTAAGTCTAAAATCTCTTGAGACGGAATATATAAACGCATAATAACGTAGAAGTTTCCTTTCGGTGTGGCCAGCCAGTTCGCTTTCTTCTTTTCATCTTTTGGAACTTGGTTAGAAAAGTATAGCTCAAAACTACCATCAGAATTCTTTGTTAAATTATTACTATTGTTTAATGAGTAGCGTTTGAGATCATTTTCGATAAGCATTTTACTTACACTATCGTAAACAGTGACAGACCAAAATGCTCCAACCTTTGGCTCACGATCAAAACGAATACGATACATCTTAGAACCGCTTAGCTTATTTCCTTTAGAGTCTACTTCGGCCAAAGGGTATAGAGCTTCCTTGGCCCCTTGCCCGCCTAGGTACGGATGAGAGACCATTGATCTTAAAGCATAGTCATCACCAAAATTATCTAGATCAAAGACATAGCTCCATCCATTAATGAATTTTGTATTTGCTGGATTTCTTATTTGCGCAGCAACCACTTGGGGCCCATCATTTAAAGCTTGTATTAGAACATCTTGTACTTGCTGAGAGAGCATCTCTTTTTTAAATCCTTCTTTAGTTAGACCAATTTTCTTAAATTGCCCAAATAATGCCTTCTCCTTTTCACTAACAGGATTAGTTTTTAAATACTCTCCTAATTCTTCAAAAAAACGTAAAGGGTCACTATCACTTCCAACACGTTTTGACAGAGGATAAATGCGGACACGATTTTTCTTACCAAGATATTCATCTAATTCTGTTAGTTTGTATTGGTCTTGGATTTTGTGTACATCATTTAATTCTTTTTCCATATCATCTGACTTCAGTATCTGGGTTCTTCCCCATAACCAAACCTTAGAAGTTGGAGATTCAATAATTGTTAGACCTTCCACTCCTTTTTGCTTCTGGTACATTTCTTTAGAGTTTGGTGGGACGATTAAATACTTTTGAGCACTCGTACCTGTCTGCCTAGTTCCAACATATTTGATAAGGTTGTGCCACATATCGAAAACATCAATAACATAGTATCGATCTTTTACTTCAGGTGTCGATAGGACTATCGCTGATTGATTAAGGTCCAAAATTGCGCTGGAATAAAGAGTGTCTTGATTGGCCGTTGGCATATCAGTATCAGTAGGGCCAGGTAAGCGTCTTGAGTGACCAAATTCATTTAAGGGTGCGCGATAACTTGTCTCAGATTGTTTTTGGACGACATCAGTATATGTACGAGCAATATTCTCCATTCTTACAAGAGTTGATCCCCAAAGGTAAGCATTTAGTCCTAAGGAATAGGCCTCTTTTAATAACGGATCATCTTTAACTGGAACTGATGCAATCGAGCGCTCTGCTTCTGTTGATTGCCCATAATAAATCTTATCAAGTTCTGATCGCGTTAAATGTGTTTGAGAACTCTCAGGAGTATTAGATTGAATAAGATAGGTAACGGTGAAAATCCATGTAATGGCAAGAGTCACCCCTAAACTAGGAAGAAGATACTTCTTATAACTTGATTTGCTCATAGCTATTTCCTTGTTTTATTGTGTGCTTAGTCACAATATAGCGCAAGGAAAATAGCAATGGACTTAAGAATCGTGAATTAAAGTTAAATATTTAAAGAGTCAAATGTCTGCCGTATCCAGCACCTGGATACTCTCTCTTATTAGCTCCCGGCTGTGCATATCCGTTGATGAGAACTCTTCTTGGTGAATCTGTTTTATTAAGAGATGACGAGTGAAAAGTATACGGGCCAAAGAAGGCAACATCTCCAGCTTTAAGCTGTAAGTCGATAGACGGAAGCTTATCTAGCAATTCGTCGATAATACTTGGATCTTCTTTGTAATTAAGATGACCTTGTAAGTGTGACTTAGGAATAAACTTAAGTGGTCCATTTAAAGAATTCATATCATCAATGGCCATTACAGTTTGTACATAACTTCCTCGCCCATCAACATCTTCCCAGAGTTCAGTGCCGTAGCGACGGTGTTCACTATCTTGATGCCACTTAAACTCTACAATTTGTCCTGGTAACTTGAAGTGGGCCTGATTAATGAGTTGAACCATTTCATTTGATTCTAGAATCTTACTAACAATATTTAAAATTCTTTTATCAGCACCAATATCAAGTAAGTGCTCATCATATCCACCACACCAGACAATGCGATTAAGAGCGCTCTTATCAAAAACAAATTGAGCAAGCTTTAGCATTTGCGTCTCATTGATCGTTTGTGACGCCTCATAAAGGTTATCAAATGAGCGTTTGATGCGTTTTATTTCTTTATAGTCAAAAAGGCCTTCAACAATGCAAAAACCATTTTCATAAAAATCATTAACTAATTTATCAAAATCTAATTCCATATAATTACTATAGCACGATATTAAGCATTCTTCTTAATGGCTCTGCTGCTCCCCAAAGAAGTTGATCACCACTTGTAAAAATATTCAAGTAATCATCACCCATTTTCATCTTACGTACACGTCCTACTGTTGTTTTAAGAGTTCCTGAAACATAGCGTGGATTTAGTTTTTCACGTGTTGCTTCAGGTGTATTTTCAACAAACTCAGTGTATTCAGAAAAGTTTTTAATCATTTCTTCAATCGTTTTAAGATCAACAGACTTATTTAATTTTACAGTTAATGCTTGAGAGTGTGAGCGGAGAGCTCCAACTCTTACACACGTTCCATCAATTGGTATAGGGTTTTGTGTACGACCTAAAATTTTATTTGTTTCACTAAATGCTTTCCATTCTTCACGTGTTTGGCCATCTTCAACAGCGCTATCAATCCAAGGGATTAGATTTAGCGCTAATGGAACACCAAAGCAGTCACTATCAAGCTCATTACTTTTCAAAAGATTTGAGATATCTTGATCAAGTTGTAGAATCGGCCCATCCATCAATGGCGTTGCCATATTTCCGATAACTCCCATCTGTTTTAAAAGTTCTTTCATATGACGAGCACCACCACCAGAAGCCGCTTGATAAGACATTGTACTCATCCACTCAACAAGACCTTCTTGAAAAAGGCTACCAATTCCCATAAGCATTAGACTTACTGTACAGTTACCACCTACGAAATTTTTAATCCCATCATTCAGGGCCTTATCAATAATGTCGCGATTTACTGGATCAAGAATAATTAAAGAATCATCATCCATTCTCTTTGCTGAAGCAGCATCAATCCAAAATCCTGGCCAATTAACTTTTTCAAGCTCTGGGCGCACTTGCTTTGTGTAGTCTCCACCTTGGCAAGAAATGATGATATCCATATCTGCAAGTTCTGAAATATTATTTGCATCTTTTAAAGTATGAGTCGCATTGTAAATAAGTGGACCACTTTGTCCTGCTTGAGAAGTTGAAAAGAAGTACGGATCGATCTTAGCAAAGTCACCTTCGCTTTCCATTCTCTCTAAAAGAACAGATCCTACCATTCCACGCCAACCAATAATTCCAACTTTTTTCATTTTGATCTCCACAGGCAAAGGCCTTTTCATATAATTACGCCTAAAATTATAAAAGTATAGACATCAATGTGTCTATCCACTACAATTAATTTCAATTGAAGAGGCGCAGTGTTCAGAGCGTGTTGATAAGGATGCACAACTATATTAGTCCGTTATCAGTCAACACAATGGGTTCATTGCCGAAATAAGATCAGAGTGTGCAACTTATCTTATTGGTTACTAAGGGAGAAGCCTTAGGACTGTCATATAGTAAATTTTAATTAACGAAATTAGGATTTAGTTATGTGGAGAGCTTCAAATGCAAATGTTAGCTTATTCTTTTGGCTAGATGTTTTTTTGCATTTCTTTATTCTCCTACATACAATTAACTTAATTTTAAAACTTTAAACGTTTTTACTTTGGAGACTTATGTCAACTCAAACAAATGAAGTTATTGTAGCGAAATTTGGTGGCTCGTCGATGGCAAATCTCGAGGCCATGACTCGTAGTGCTCAAATTAGTGTTAATAAAGGCGCTAATATGGTCGTTGTCTCAGCTGTCTATGGTGTCACAAACCTACTTGTCGAAATTTCTAAAAAGGCACCTGCTGGTGACGAAGAACGAGTTAATGAGCTTATTCATGAAATCGAAGACAAGCACCGCCAAATCCTTCAAGAAATGCAGGCTTCTGAAAGTTTAAAAGATGATGTAACAGTACTTCTATCTGAAGTAACGATGATTGCCAAAGGAATGCTACTGCTAAGAGAGTGTTCGGATCGCGCCTATGATTCACTTGTAAGCCTTGGTGAGCGACTTTCTTCCCTTGTCTTCAGTGAAGTTCTAGCACGCATCAATGAACAGTTAGCATCAAATAAGAAAGTTGAATTATTCGATATCAGACAAGTTCTTGTAACGGATGATAATTTTACAAAGGCAGCTCCGGATATTGAAGCGACAAAAGCTCGTGCTGACCAGTTTCTTGTGAATGCAAAATATGGCGATATTGTCTATGTATCGCAAGGATTCATTGGTGCAACGAGTGATGGGCTTACGACAACTTTAGGTCGTGGTGGTTCTGATTATTCAGCGGCCCTTGTTGCTGAGGCCATGGGTGCTGACACATTACAGATCTGGACAGATGTTGCTGGTATTGCCACAACAGATCCAAGAATAGTGAAAGAAGCAAAGCTTCTTAATGAAATAACGTTTTCTGAAGCGGCCGAGTTGGCAACTTTTGGTGCAAAAATACTTCATCCAACGACCTTAACTCCGGCATTACGTGCTGGGATTAAGGTCTTTGTTGGATCAAGCTATGAGCCAAATGAGCCTGGAACGTGGATTAAGAATGATACTGAGTCAGCGCCACTAATTCGTGCGATGGCGCTAAGACGTGAACAAAGCCTTGTCACATTATCAACACCTAAAATGCTTCAAGCACACGGATTTCTATTTGAAATTTTTAAGATCTTTAATGAATTTAAAGTCAGTATTGATTCCATTACGACATCAGAGATTTCAGTCGCACTGACTTTAGATGATAGTGCTTTATTAAATAAGAAGATTATTGATCGTTTATCTGAGCTTTGTAGCGTAAAAGTGGAAAAGGACTTAACATTAGTAAGTCTAATTGGAAATGAAATCAATCACACACCAAATTTAGCAGCACGAATTTTTAATGCTGTTGAAGGAATTAATGTTCGTATGATTTGCTTGGGTGCAAGTAAGCATAATTTTTGTTTCTTAGTAGGTAAGAATGATGCTGATCAAACGATTCAAAGATTACATAAGGAATTCATTTAATGAAAATTGCACTTTTAGGAAAAGGAAAAACTGGCTCAAAAGTAATTGAGCTTTGTGAATCACCAGAATATTCACATATTCAATTAGAAGTTTTTGATTCAAAAAATCCTTTAAAGAAAGATGATCTTAATAGATTTGATATAGTCCTTTCTTTTTTGAATGGTGATGTATTTTTAGAGCACTATTTCGAATTATTAAGCGAGTCAGGAATCTGCGTAGTAACTGGCTCTACTGGTTTCACTTGGACTGCGCAATTAATTAGTCAAATTAAGTCACCATGGATTAAAGCAACTAATTTTAGTCTTGGGATGAATCTAGCAAAAGAAATGATCCGTATTGCGGCCAAGGCCCAAGCACTCTTTCCTGCCAGTGATCTAAAATATGAAATCCATGAAGTTCATCATACAAAAAAAATGGACGCTCCAAGTGGCACTGCCCTTTCATGGCAAGAATGGTTAGAAAAAGACTCAACTATTACAAGTGAGCGCATTGGAGATGTTATTGGAATTCATGAATTAAAGATTGATACTCCGAATGAATATATTACAATTAAACACGAAGCTAAGGATCGAAAAATTTTTGCAGCAGGTGCTCTTTGGGCCTGTGAACGCGTAAGTAATCTTGCGCCTGGTTTACACGACTTTAGCGATATTGCATTACAAGTAATTAGAAATAGCTAAGAAAGAAACTAATTTAAGGAGCTATATAAATGGCAAATCACGACTATATAAATTCAACGCCCCTTTGGACGGCAGTAATCACTCCCCTTAACGCTGATTTAACGATTGATCTGGACTCACTTGAGTCTATTTTAAGAGAACAAGAAAAAGCAGGAAATGGGATTCTAATCTTAGGCTCTACAGGTGAGGCCTTAAATCTAAATCTTGAAGAAAGAAAAAATATTCTAAACTTCGTTATTGATCTTGGTTTAAAAGTTCCATTAATGTGTGGGGTTGGCGGTATCAACTTAACTGAAACATGTGAATGGGTATCATACCTTGATGGCCTAGCAATCGATGCTTATTTGATGGTTACTCCTTTATATGCAAAGCCAGGAGCAGAAGGACAATATGAATGGTTTAAGGCCCTAATGGATGTTTCAAACAAACCTGTAATGCTTTACAATGTTCCTTCTCGTGCTGGAATTGAGCTCTCATTTGAGGCCGTAAAACGCCTTAATAAGCATAAGCAATTTTGGGCAATAAAAGAAGCAAGTGGAAGCCCTGAGAAATTTGCAAAATATGTCGAAGCAGCTGGTGAGTTAGGTCGAGTCTATAGTGGTGATGATGGAATGCTTCCAGAGTTTGCACCTCTAGGGGCCAAAGGTCTCGTTTCAGTCGCTTCAAATCCATGGCCGGCCCAAACTCATGCATACACGGTTGCTTGCTTAGGTGGCGAATTAAGTGAAGAAGAAACTAAAATGTGGGTCGAATCGAGCAACGCAATGTTTGTTGCTTCGAATCCAGTTCCTGCAAAATGGCTTATGAAAGAGAATGGGCAAATTAAAGATGCAAGTCTTCGACCGCCACTTTCAATCAAAGATATGAAATTAGAAGCTAATGTTTTAAATGCAAATAAGAAAATTAATGAATGGAGAAAAGCATAATGACAATGACTGTAGATGAAATCCTTTTAGGACTTGAGAGTGGAACTTTAAGATCAGCTTCTAAAGTTGATGGTAAGTGGGTTGCAAATACTGAAGTAAAACAAATGATCCTTGAGGTTTTTAAAGCTGGAAAAAATGTTGAACAATCAGAATTTGGCTGGCCAGGCTTTGTCGACAAACACAATATTCCAGCACAAAAATTTAGTGTAGACCGTGGTGTTCGCATGGTTCCAGGTGGATCAAGTGTACGTCGTGGAGCGTATGTTTCTAGTGGTGTTATTATCATGCCTCCTGCATATATAAATATCGGAGCTTATGTTGATGAAGGAACAATGGTCGATTCTCACGCTCTTGTCGGCTCATGTGCACAGATTGGTAAAAATGTTCACCTAAGTGCAGGAGTACAAATTGGTGGCGTTCTTGAGCCAATTGGCCTTGCTCCTGTAATCATTGAAGATGATGCTTTTATCGGTGCCGGTGCAGTTATCGTTGAAGGAATTCAAGTTTTAAAACGTGCTGTTATTGCTCCAGGGGTTATCTTATCAAAAGGTGTTCCCGTATATGATTGTGTTAATGAAAGAAGACTTGAACCAGGTGAGCCAATTCCAGAAGGCGCAATTGTCGTTCCAGGAACAAGACCTGTTAACGAGAAGCTTTCATGGGCAAGAGATATGGGCCTTTCAATGAACTGTGCCATGATTGTTAAATACCGTGATGAAAAATCAGATGCCTCACTTGAGCTAGAAGCATTTTTAAGATAAGGCAAATTTTTAATGGAAAAAGTTTTAACGAAGTTAACAAAGAGATTAGATTCATCATTTTATTTCTATGATTTAGATGCCCTTGAAGAGCATCTGCGCTATATCACAGACAATAAGGATGAAAGTATAAAGCTTTACTATGCTTGTAAGGCCAATCCCCTGTCTTCGATTTTAAAACTTATCAGAAACCTTGGAATCGGCGTCGATGTTGCTTCAAAGGGAGAGCTTACCCAAGTTGTGGCCAGTGGTGTGAAGTCTTGTGACATTATCTCTACTGGCCCAAGTAAGTCTCGTGGCTATATTAGAACTCTACTCGAGCATGAAATTAACTGTGTCGTTGTTGAAAGTATCTATCAACTAAAGTGGTTAAATGAACAAGCTAAGGAGCTAGGGATTAAGGCCCGTGCCCTTTTAAGGGTACAACTTGAATGGGACACTCAAGAAAAGTCTGTTCTTGGTGGAGATGAAATTACGGCCTTTGGACTTGATGAGGACACGTGGTCATCAATCGATTTAAATGAATACGAAAATATAGAGGCCATTGGCTTTCATGTTTTTCAATGGGGAAATATTCTTGATCCCAAAAGACTTGAAGAGGTTTGGGATAAAACCTGTGAGCGCATCAATACTCTTGCTAGCAAGATGAATATCACTCCAGAGGTCATTGATCTTGGTGGTGGCCTTGGTATTCCATATCAAAATCAAGACGCGCGAATAGATTTTAAAGATATTAATGCTGCCCTTATGCGCTTGAAAGCGAAACATAATCTTAAGAAAATTTGGATGGAACTAGGACGCTTTGCCGTTGGTGAATGCGGGTTATATTTAAGCCAAGTCATTGATCGAAAAAATGTACGTGGCCAAGAGATTCTTGTACTTGACGGCGGAATCAATCATATCGCACGACCGGCCCTTACGGATCAGGCCTTTCCTTGCCGTGTTTTAAATGAAGATAAAAAGGCCAAAGAAACTAAGGAATTTCACGTTCACGGTCCTTTGTGCACATCTCTGGACAAGCTTGGGGTCTTTGAATTACCACAAGATTGTGACTACGGAGATTGGCTAGTTTTCACTCAATGTGGCGCTTATGGCTTTACTGAGAGTATGCCATTTTTTCTTTGTCATAATCTACCGGCGGAAGTTGTTTCATACAAAGGAGACGTTATGATTCCTAGAACAATTAAAACAAGTGCCGATTGGGTTGAATAATCTACCAAATTATAAAGTATTTAAAATTGGAATATTTTGCAGTTGAATATTAGGCGGGGCCATTTGTCTAAGCTGCGCAGGAGTAAGTCTTGGAACTCCTCTACCTGGGCCATTAGAGCTTTCAGAAGCACAACTTTCGCCATCACACTCATTTACGACATACTCTGCCTTACCTTCATTTAACCCTGTAATAAATAGTTTTGGATCACTGAAGTTTTCAGTTGTAACTAATTTAAAGTCACCTTCTGTGGCCTTACACTCAACAGAGACAATATAGGCATAGTCATAAGACGATAACTCATATTCTTTACCATTCTCTAGTGAAGAATTAAGTGTGCTAACTTTCTCTTTGCGATTACCATCTTCATCTTCTTCAAAATATGTCTTTTTAAGCTTACAAGCACTAACCTTTGTCGCTTCAAAAGTTACAGAAATAGCAGGTTTCGAACCATTGAAATCAATATTAATATCTGCATCTGTACTTGCCGGTGCTGCTGGAGGTTCAGGTTGAGCTTCATCAGTAGGCTCTGTTGCTGCTGGTGGATCTGGCTCAGTAATATCTAGCTCGTGCTGAGTATCCTCACCGCCACCTAAATATTCCTCAACTACTGTAGCAATAGTCGCTTCAATCGCACTTGAGCCTTGAGCAGCGTGAACACCGGCCAGTCTAACACCTGGGTTTGCAAGTAACCCAGGTCTCACTGATCCATTAGAACCGGAAGTTAATCTAGGTGCATTTACCTGATTCGTAATATCTGTAAACTCACCCTCAATTGTAATTCCATCATTAACAGCTGTCTTAGTGTCACTAGCTGTCTTTGCATCACTTGCTTTTTTATTAGCGGCCTTAATTAGCTCTATCTTATCATCTGTTCTGGCAATTGTATGGGCCAATTGTCTGGCCTTATCAACAATACGTTGTCCTGTTTCCTTTATTAGGCTTCCCGGACTTGTTGGAACAGGAAGACTAGCTTGAGTCGGAGCAGGAAGTCCGAGGGCCTTCTCTCCAGCAATTGCTCCTTGCGGAGTCCCATGTGGAGCGCGAGCTGGTCTTGTAATAAGAGCATTTGAGGTAGTTGATGCTATTTGCGGCGTCGTAGGCTTACCTGAGCTTACCGCCTGTCTTAGAACTTCACGACGAGCAGTTGAAGCAGCACTTGGGCCACTAATTAACTTATCAATGATAGATGGATCTCTTGATGTAACAAGGTCAAGAATCCCCTGTGCTCTTTGCTCACCACCTTTAGCAACATCTTTACGATAGGCCAAAGCAAGTAAGTCCATATCACTTAGGCGCTCGCCTCGAGTAATTTTACTTTCAATATTTTGGTAAGTCGTGGCCTTTTGAAGGTCACTTAAACCAGAAAAATCATAGATTCTATCCTTAACATCATCAAGACTACGAACAGCTCCATTCATTTGCGGAAGCTGAGTTTCTTTAAAAACAAAGTGTCTCTCTGCTCTCATTGCCTGACCTTGAGCAGTCTTAGCATCAGAAAGAATTTTAATATTATCAATATCAATACCAAACTTAAGGACAACACCTTTATCAGTTACTGTTCCTAGTCCTGAATCAATGATGGCCTGATAATTATCAGAACCTTTATTGATAATTAGACCACTTCCATCCTCAAGTAGCTTTCCTTCTTTTAATGTTTCCATACGCTTTCCTAAACGCGTATAGAAAACAACATTTGGGTTAGCGGCTTCATCAAATCCATTAATATAGCTTCTCACCTCTGGAATAAGCTTATCAGATAAGAATCTTGCATTAGTTAATTTACCACCAGATTGGTTTTCAAGTCTTCTTAGCATCGCTGGAACTTGTGACTGATCATCAACAACAGCAACGGCCTTACTCGTCGTCGTTGGTGCCGGAAGTCCAAGAACCTTAGGTGGAGGTAGTGCTATAACAGATTGAGACTTTGGTGCGTTCAGCAATGTTTTAGTATTTAAGATTCCAATTGGTGCAGGCGATACATTTATCGTTGTTGTCGCGACCTGTGTACCTTTAGCTGTTTTAGCGACAGCTGCACCAGTCGTAGAACCTGCACTTCGGCCAGCTCTTGTTGCGCTCAGGGCCTCAGCACCATATCTTGCTACAGCTACACCATCGGTTGCAACACTAACAAGTGATAAACCAACGGCAATCTGACCACTAAGTTTTTGAGACTCAGCAGCTGCAATGGCCTCAATATTTTCTTCAGTTGAAGAAAGGCCAAGAGAGTGTTTTGTATCAGTTGTATCAAGCTGTTTATTAGCATCATTAATTTCTCTTACACCTACGGCCGCCTCACCAACAATTAGTGCAGAACTCGCTGAAGCAAGTGCAATCCCCACTGGGCTTCCGATTCCTGTCATGACAAGGGCGCCAGATAGCGCCATCCCTGCCCCGGCCATTGTGATATTTGCTAGCTTCCAAGTTTCATCATTGGCATAAATATCGCGCATCTGACTGCATAGGAATGATGCTTGCATATCTTGTAGGCCTGGAATTGCACGATTGTTCTTGAATGCTTGCGCAACAAGATATGGCCTATACTTTAGTAGATCCTTTAAATCGTCATCCATATCGTTAATATCTTTTGACGAAGATGGAATCTTGTCTTCAAGATCTTCTAAGTCTTCAAGCATATTTTCACTTACAGTCTTATCTAGATCTGCAAAATCACTTGTAGAAATTGCACTTGCTGGCTTACTTGTCCCAAATAAAGAAGTTTTCTCCGCACAGTCCTTTGCAAAGTCATTTGATGGTGCATGAAATTTCGAACGAAATTCATTTGTTGCGTAATACTTTCTAAAATCAGGATTTTCATTAGAAAAACTCATTAAATTAGAAACATAATTATTCTGTTCCGTCGCGATAAAGTCTTTATACGCTCGAGAACTTCTTACAGTTGTACAATATGGTGTATCACCCATGTAGTAGTTTCCTACCTGAGATGAAGTTACACATGGAAATTTTGTCTTAATTTTATCACATTGATTATTGATTCCATCAAGTAGATCATTAACTTTTGATCTTAACTCTCCCTTATTAGTCTTTTTGATTTTTCCATCAGCGATGGCCTTTTTAAATTCATCTTTTGCACTATTTAGAATACCTAAAAAAGGCTCCTGTGCGAAACTTGGAGATTCCTTTAAAATTTTATCAATTGCACGATCAAGATTATTCTCACTAGCACCATCAGACTTAAGTTTATGAAGAATATAATTCTTCATTGAAAGTTCACTTCCAATTTTTAAACTATCATCTAGAAGAGATTTAATAGAAGAGTGTCTCTTAATTCGTCCAAAATCCTCAGAAAGAGTATTTAATTCAGAACTACTCACACTTTGTACTACTTGGTCATTACTACAAGCAACTTGAACAAGAGTATCACCAATATTTCTTGAACTCATAAAGAAAGTTCCAAGAGTATTATCTTCAGCTTGTGCACGGTAATCTTTTTCACAACGTGAAAGGATACCGACGCCTTTAGAAAGCCCTAGGCCAACACCCTTTTCAATACCTTCTTGATTCTCTTTTGCCTTAGCAACACTTTCTTTAATCTTAGCAATTCTATCTTTTTGTTCTAAACAAGAAGCATCGGCCATATTATCACGACAAAACTCTTCAACTTGTGAAGCAAGATCATCAAAGGCCTGCATCTTCTTTTCATCGTCTAATAATTCTTTCACAATTTGAGGAGTGGTATATTCGCTTGCAGAATTCTTACATGCGCTTGTACCAAAGTTAGAGCTACTACTTCCCTTTTGACGAGCATTAACACAAGCGCCACGCCCATCTTGACCTGGGCCAAATAGTAGAGGATTACATCTAAGCTTTAAAATTTTATTACCAAAGAAACTGGTCTCACATGAGATACTTTTTGGGATCTGACACTTACCATTTACTAGTGTAGACTTGTGTCCCGCAAGGAAGCACTCACTTGAAGCGGCGTATGCTTCTTCAATTAAGAATTGGAATGTATAACGATTTTTATACTTTCTTGCATTTTCAATTTTTTCATGA
Source organism: Halobacteriovorax sp. RT-2-6 (assembly GCF_047085025.1). Classification (NCBI taxonomy): domain Bacteria; kingdom Pseudomonadati; phylum Bdellovibrionota; class Bacteriovoracia; order Bacteriovoracales; family Halobacteriovoraceae; genus Halobacteriovorax; species Halobacteriovorax sp. RT-2-6. The sequence continues at coordinate 318,843 of NZ_JBKIYH010000001.1, read as the reverse complement.
AAATCAACAATTGAATTATGATAGTACTGAAGCGTGATAAAGTTCTTATACTCTGGTTTAGTTAAATCAAGCGTATAAATACGTTGACCTACCTTAGCACTTGCAGTTGTTGATAGAACTACTGCTAGAACTAGAAAAGCTGAATATAAAAGTCGACTTATTTTTATCATCGCTACCTTATCGTCTGGCCATCAGAAATTACTTAATTATTATTTAAATTTTGATTAATTCAAACAACTTACGGGTTTTCATGTATAATTAGATGGTTATCTGTCAAATTTCGAAAATTTAGTGACTTATAAATGAGGCACTAGGGAGTTGAGTATGTCTAATTGGAAACTAGAAAAAAGCACAATTGCAATTGATGAAACAAACCACGCCCAGTACCAAATTCATATCTACGATTTAATACCTGATAAAATTGATGAGAATGTGCCAACAATCTATATCCAAGCAAATGTTCATGGAGCTGAGCTACAAGGGAATATGGCAATATTCAAACTCTTAAACCTTTTAGAAGACGAAGAGATAAATGCAAGAATTAGGATGATTCCTAATGCAAACCCATATGCGACATCAGTAAAGATGGGAACCTATACTTATGGACGCTTTAACCCTATTACAGGAGATAATTGGAATCGAATGTATCTAAACCTCTTTGCTCAAAAAGAGGGACAAGGATTCATAAGTGAAGAAGAAATTAAGGCCTGTGAAAATAAGCAGGCTTATAAGGAACTTCTTAAAAATAAATTTTCTGAATATAGAAGTTACCACAAGGCCTATGGTATCGATGAAAATAAGCAGCTCTTTATTACTCTTCAAGAATTAGCAAGTGATGCGGATATAGTCCTCGATCTTCACACAGCAGGTGTAGGTTGTCGCTATATCTACGGGCCAGATTATCTTAAAGAGAAAATGGCCGACTTTAATTTCCCTTTCCATCTCGTTATACCTCCTGAGTTTGGAGGAGCAATGGATGAGGCGTGCTTTTTTCCATGGGTAAAGTTTCATGAGGTTCATCAAAGTCAAAATGCTTTTGAATCCTACACACTAGAGTTAGGCAGTGAGGAAGTTATAGATTCTAAGGCCGGCCAAATAGATGCGATCAATATTTACAATTACCTTGTAAAGAGAGGTGTTATTGCTTCTGACCAAATCAACACAAAAGAGAATACACAATACTTCTGCGAATTAAAGAATTACAAGGGCTTCTTTTCACCAAGTGCAGGCTTTATTGAGTATCACAAAGCTCCTGGAGAAAAGTTTAAGAAGGGTGAAAAGATCATGAGTGTCTATCACTTTGATAAACTTGAAAGCTTAGAAGAGGTTATCTCCCCTATCATTGCACCATGTGATGGTATTGTCATTAATCATGCCCCAAGTTCAAATGTGAAAAGGGGCATGAGTATACTTGAAGCTTTTACGCAATTTACGACAAATCAATCTTAAAGGCCTGATTGAAGCGCACGAATACGCTTATCAAGACTTGGATGTGAGCTAAAAAGTTCTGCAAATGATGGCCCACTTGAAATCTTAAATGCTGTAAGATTTGGATCTGAGTTATCAACCATTTTTGTACTCTGCTGAAGTTTTTGAAGAGCTGCAACCATTTTCTCACGGCCAGCTAATTTCGCGCTTCCTGCATCTGCTCTATATTCACGAAAGCGTGAAAACCACATCGTAATAGGCATAGCAAGTAGGCCAAAAATAATATCGAGAACAAAGACAAGCGCCATATGGGCAAAAGGCCCAAGTCCTGGTCCCTCTTCGTCATCAGAGCGAAGTGCATTTGAGATAACCATGGCCCCAATTCGCGATAAGATCATGACAAAAGCGTTTACCACACCTTGAACAAGTGCCATTGTCACCATATCACCATTTGCAATGTGAGCGACTTCGTGACCAATGACACCTTCTGCCTCATCGCGGCTCATCGTATGTAGGAGTCCCGCAGAAACGGCAACCATTGAATTATTACGACTTGGGCCAGTAGCAAAGGCATTAACTTCATTTGAGTTGTAAATATATACATCTGGGTTTTTAATTCCACTTGCACGAGCATATTGATGAACTGCCTGAGCAACCCAACCATAATTTGGATCATTAGGAGAAATCTCAGTCATACGATAGGCCATCTTCGCCATAAACTTTGACATGGCCAAAGAAATAAATGAGCCTCCAAGCCCCCAAATAGCACAGATGATGATAAGAGAATTATAATTCATTCCCGCTTCGGCCATATAGCCGCGAATACCAAGTAAATTAAGAACGATACCGATTGTGGCAACGACCAATATGTTTGTAAGTAAAAATAAACCAGATCTTAGCATTTTAGATTAACTCCTAAAAAATAATATTCTCAATATGATAGAGATTAATCGTAAATTTGGTCAATAAGACGAATTATTGTTTACAAAAAATTAACAATTCAAAGTAATAAACCAGAAAGGCCTAAAGAAATATAATAAATAACCGACTATTTAATAAGGAACTGTTAACGATTTTCATTTAAAAAGAGCAAAATGATCAACAATAAACACATTACAAGAAAAGAAATTTTATGGAATGCGATCATTTTTGCAGCAGTTATCTTTACGGCCATCGAAGCGCCGTTTTCATTTATCTTTCAAACTAAAATTCAACAGTGGCAACTCTTTTGTGACTTTGCAGTATCCTCGCTATTTGTTTGTGACTTGATTATTAGAATTCGTAAGAAGAGATCGCAGAATATGAGCTTTACGTCTAAGGCCCATAAGAATAAGTGGTATGCACTAATAGGGATCGATTTAATCGCCTCTATACCCTATGATATTTTAAGTTACGCATTTGGCTTTCATGCCTTTACTTATTTTAGGCTCTTTCGCCTAGTGCGAATTGCACGTCTCTTTGAGATGGTTTCAAATCTGGCCTTTGTTCCTAAGATGATTAAATTCACAGCTGTACTTACACTCTTTATGGTTGCTGTACACTGGATTAGTCTGTGCTGGATTATGATCACTCCTATTGACCAGTCTCTTGTACAAGATCGTGCAACTCACTATATCACTGCCATGTATTGGACAGTAACGACACTGACAACGATTGGGTATGGAGATATTACGCCAACAACTAATGAAGGACGCCTCTTTACCATGGTTATTATGATCTTAGGCGTTGGTGTCTACGGTTTTGTTATTGGTACAGTCAACAAGATGGTCCAAGATGGTGAGCGCTATAAGCAGCAAAACCGTGAAAAAATGCATGATCTAGTTAGTTTTATGAAGCATTACAACGTTCCTGAACGTCTTCAGCAAAATGTTTATAGCTACTACAATCACCTTGTCACAAAAAGATTAACTGAAAATGATAATAAGATTATTAATGAACTGCCTCAAGCACTTCAAGGAGAGCTTACAGTTTATATGAATATAAAACTTATTCGTAATCTACCTATCTTTAAAACACTAAGTTCAAGTTGCTTAAAAGAAGTGGCCGCGGCCCTTGAGCAAAAATACTATGGCCCAGGCCAAACAATAATCAATATTGGTGAAACTGGACACGAAATGTACCTTATTGGTCACGGAAGTGTTGAGGTTATCCTGAGTGATGGAAATGTTGTTGCAACTCTTCACGAAGGCCAGTTCTTTGGAGAGAGTGCTCTTTTACACGACACCAAGCGAAACGCTAATGTTCGCGCAATTGGTTATTGTGAGCTTTATAGACTAGATAAAGATCAATTTGATGAAATCACAACTCGTCATAATGACCTACTCGTTAGTATCACAAGTTTAACAACTCGCCGTTCCACAGATCGTTCAGAGCGTCACAGCCCAAGCGTGAAACGTGTTCAACAAAAGCTTAAGGATCAGGAAAAAAACGAACCAGAAGCAGCTTAAATTCAAATCAAAAACGCTTGTTGCCTTTTAATCACCCCCATTCTTTGTTAAGATATTCTAATATTTTGGAGGAAACACAATGATGTTAGATAGTACAATTGCAAAGGAAGTTATCGACTACGCACTTCTTCGCGGCGCTGACTTTGCAGAAATTTTTGTCGATCGCCAAACGTTTGAATCAATCAGCATTAAGAGTTCGAATGTTGAAAATATTGAAAACGGAATTAACTTCGGAATTGGTATCCGTTTATTTTATGGAACAAAAGTTCTCTACGGTTATACAAATTCAACAAATAAAGAAGAATTACTCGATATTGTCTCTTCTTTAAGTGCAAAAGATCTTCGTGATCCGATTGTCACTTCAACGAGCTTTAATTTTGAAAAGCCAATTCAAAATCACTTCGTTCAAACAGGGCTAAAAAATAACATCTCCCTTGACCAAAAGATTCCTCTGCTTCTAGAGATCGATCGTATGACGAGAGGGACAACAGATAAGATCACACAGGTTCCAATTGGAACGAGTCAACGCTTCCAAGAGGTTGAAATTTTCAACTCCGAAGGACTTCACGTAACAGATGAGAGAAACTATGTACGCCTTAGAGCGTCTTGTATTGCATCTGACGGAACGATTCAAGATAGTGCAGGATACTCTCCAGGAGCGATGCTTGGGTGGGAGTTCATTCAAGGTCAAGACCCTAAGTATATTTCGGAAAAACTGGCAAAAGAAGTTTTAACTAAGCTTAAGGCAAAGCCATGTCCAGCTGGGAAAATGCCAGTAGTTATTGATAATGGTTTTGGTGGCGTTATCTTCCACGAAGCTTGTGGTCACTTACTAGAAACTACTTCAGTTGCTAAAAAAGCTTCTGTTTTCTGGGATAAGATGGATCAAATGATTGCCTCTAGTGTAGTTAGTGCCGTTGATGATGGTACTAATCAAAACTACTGGGGTTCAATCAATATCGATGATGAAGGAATGAAGACACAAAAGACTCAACTTATTAAAGACGGTAAGCTTACAAGCTTTATGGTTGATAAAATGGGTTCTATGAAGACTGGTTATGAACGTACTGGTTCTGGCCGTCGTGAAAACTATAAATACGCTCCTACTTCTCGTATGAGAAATACATATATTGAGGCAGGAAAGGATAAGTTTGAGGACATGATCGCTTCAATTGATCACGGTATCTACTGTGCTCAAATGGGTGGTGGTTCAGTAAGTCCTGGTACAGGTGAATTTAACTTCTCTGTTATCGAAGGTTACGAAATTAAGAATGGAAAAATTGGAGATCCTGTAAAAGGGGCCACTCTAATTGGAACAGGCCCAGATGCTTTAAAGCAAATATCAATGGTTTCAGATAACCTTGATTTTGCGGCCGGTGTTTGTGGTTCAATTTCAGGTGGAGTAAACACAACAGTTGGACAACCTGCCCTTAAAGTTGATGAAATTCTTGTGGGTGGAGGTAAATAATGAGTAAGAATAAAACAGAGCTACAAAAAGACTATATTAACCGCACCCTTAATATGGCAAAGGATATGGGAATCGATAACGTTGACGTTATCATCTCAGGATCTGAGTCATTTTCACTTAAGGCCGAACAAGGTGAATTAAGTGAATATAAGAAGTCAAATACTGGAGCTCTTGGAGTACGAGTTGTAAAGGATCAAAGAATCGGACTAAGTTTTACAGAGGACTTAAGTGACGAAGCGATTCGCACAACCTTATACAATGCTTCTCAAAACTCAAAGTTCTCAAAGATAGATGAGCACCAAATAATCGAAGAAGGAATCTCTCTCGATGACGCTAATCCTAGTGTGAATATCGCTCACACACCAGATGCAAATGAGATGATTGAAAAGTCTCTCTATCTAGAATCAGAAGTAAGGCGTCGTGATGAAAATTGCCAAAGTGCTCCTTATAACGGGATTGCAGAAGGTGTTTCAAACTTTGCCATTGGTAACTCAAAAGGTGTTCTTTGTACTCATCAATCAAAGGCATACACAGCATATACTTCGGCCCTTGTTAAAAAGGGAGATAAAAATGCTATGCACTACCTAGCAGATACCAAGAGAGACTTTAGGGATCTTGACTATGATAAGGTCATCAATAGCTCGCTAGAAGTAGCAAATAATTTCATCGATGCTAAACAAATTAAAACTGGTGACTATGACGTAAATTTTGAAATTGATTTATTTGATAATATTCTTTCAAGCTTTATGCTTCTATTTAGTGCACGTGCGGCCATCGATAAGTCAAATCCATGGCGTGACAAGCTAGGAGAATTAGTTGCTGACTCTCGCCTAACATTTAAAGACGACCCTTTCTACGTTGGTGGTTATAGTGTTTGTCCATTTGATGGAGAGGGAAAAAAGAAACAAGTAAATACTCTTTTAGAAAATGGTAAACTTGCCCAGTTTCTACACAATAGTGCCACAGCAAAAGAGCTAGGTCTTGCCAATAACTTCTGTGCCACTCGTGGAGCGAAGTCTGCACTAGGAGCAACGACTTCAAACTTCATCATTGAAGCTGGTACAAATACAAAAGACGAATTTAATTCTAGACGTTATGTCGAAATCCTAACAGCTCAGGGCCTTCACAGTGGGATTAGACCAATTAGTGGTGAATTCTCACTAGGTGTAAGTGGGCGTGTATGGAATAACGGTGAAATTGAAGGTTATTTTAAAGATGTAACAGTTAGTGGTAACTTCTTTAAAATGCTAAGTGAAATTGAGCTAATTGGTGACAAGCTTGAAGAATCGAGTGACCACTCATTCTTTACACCAAAAATTCTTTTCAAAGATTTAATGATTGCAGGATCATAATACTGAAAGATTAAAAAAGAAGGCCGCTTATCGCGGCCTTTTTTATTTGAGCATTTTTGGAAATGCAGATTCTTGATAGCGTTGAGAAATCAGTTCAAATAGGGTTACACCTTCACGCTCCCACTCCTTATCATCTCTTTGAAAAAGGTTTTGGCGCTGGCGCTTATCTTTAATATTTGAAATATAATTTTTAAGTTGGCCTGCAGTCATCTTTTGATCACCAAGCATAACCATCGCACCATCATCCATATCAAAAAGTCCGTCAGTCTCATCAAGGTTATCAAATGAAATTGCAGCAATTGATCCATCAGCTCCGATACCATCCGTACCAGCGCCACCTGAACCATTTAGGCCATCGCCACCACTTCCAGCTCCATATCCTTTTGCTGCGCGTGCGTTCTTAGAGTTTGAAGAGAGTGCATCTGGATTGATTTCCCCTTGAGTATAACCTTCACCAGATAGACTTCCATCACCACGGCCCTGATTGGCCATACGATTTTTAATACGAGATGCCGCTGAACGTCCTAGAGTTGAATTAAGGAAAGAATCTGTAAGTGAAGAAAGGTTTGAGTTATGCTCAGCACTTCTTTTATCTGCAATTCTTTGAAGAGAAGCAAATTCACCACTCTTACCACGTTTTGCAAGGGTGTCTTTCATTAGTTGTGTATCTTTACGTCTCTTAGCATTGCGATCAAGCTGCTTTCTAATACCATTACTTAAACGAGAAATAGCTGAGTTAGTTGAATTTCCACCTGTTTGAAGTTTTCCACTAACTGTCGAATCAAGAGTTTTTTCACCCTTAAGTGCATCAGCAAATTTAACGCCTGCAGTACTAAAACCACCTAACCAATTTGTAAACTGGCCAAATCCATTATTTAATTGAACATCTGGAATACCACGGTGTGTTTGCTTGCGCTCAACATTAGTGGAAGCATTAATACCGTCGTTAACAGTATGATAGTAATTATGCATTTTTAAAGCATATGCTGCCGTTCCAGAAAGGTTTGCTAGTGTTTGTCCCATGAAATTATTAAGTTTTGCAATTAACATTTCAAAGTACGGAATAAGACCAGGTGTTATATAGTAGTCAAGACGACTCACCTTTGGCGCATAAAAATGGTAACGATAAGCATATTGGGCAAATTCATCGGCCATTCTTCTACGGTCTTCAGTTTCTTTTTCATCACCATTATCTTCTGAAACAAGAGTCGATAAGAAATAGCCTCTTGCATGGTCACGATAGAAATTTGTGATTCGATCATTAAACACATAGTAATTGTGGATATCATTCTTTCCAGCATTAAATGGAATCTTTGTGCGTGAAGTATAATTTGTCGAATACAGGCTCGACATATCTGGTAAGAACGGATCTAGTAGTTTAAGTGCAACACTTCCCTCTTTTTTAGCATAAGTATTTCTCGTACAAGCACCTGCAGCAAGTTCCTTATTACAGACATCATTATTCTGGGAGTGAAAACTCATACATTTAATCTTGTATTTTCGGCCGACTGGAACGCGTGCAATCTTCCAAGTCGAGCTGGTTCTTGGTCCACAAATATTTTCTGGCCCTCTTTCAGGGTCAAGATCAACATCGTAGTCACTACCAAATAGTATCCCACCTGTTGTGATATTTACGAGATTTCCAATAAGACTATTCTTATGGAGTCCAAAGAACTTCATTAGCTTCATAATCCAACATACAGGATAGAGACACTTCTTACCAAGAGTGTACCTCTTTCCATTGTATTTGATGTAATTCCAATTGTATTCCTTAAGCCACTGCACAGTGTATTCAAAAAGGGCCGTACCAGCGCTAATATTTTGTAGAGTTGCATCTTCAATGGCCTTAATCTTCATCAGGGCCATATCACGTAAAAAGAGAGTAAAGTCCATACCATGGCCTTTTGCTGTCTCTTTTCTTGCATCTGTAAAAGTAACCTTACCATTTTGAACAAACTCTCCGTAACGAGAAGATTTTGTACACTCACCACTTCCAATACAAGCAGTTACTTGATCTAGGGTTTGCACAAAATAGTCTTGTTCTCTATCTCTAAGAGAATATCCATCATTTTTAACAACAGCATTTCCTAGAGAGTTTTCTTCAACAGCGGACTCACCACCAAGGGCCTCAACACCTTGCTTTTCTTTTTCTGTGATTGTTTGCATATAGTCTTTATCAGAAACCTTCTTACAGTTTCCACCAGTCTCATCACAAACTTCTTTTTCATTATTTAAAACGTAAGTGTCATACTTTCCTAACCCATTACAATTAGCAAGGTAATTGGCCTCAACATCTGGCTGAAGCCAGTCTTCTGGACTCATCGGCCCTACAGTATCAACACAACGACACATCATCTCAAGAGATCTTTTCTTTAAAACAGAATAGAGCTTAAATTGAGAGTGCTTATACTTAATGGCCTCAAAACGAACCACATCGCGAATATTATAGCGTCCAGCACCAGACTTAGGATCATTGCCATCAAAAGTTTCAAGAAACTTTGCATCGTCTTTCATGTAGTAATTTACAATATTATTACGTGCTTCTGGTGTAAGCTTTCCGTTATAGAATAAGTGAAGGAATATTTTCTTTTCATTCTTTGGTAAATCTTCAATATAATTTGTGATCTCTTTTAAGGCCTCTTCACCCACAGTGTAATCAAATTCATCCCACAGCGGTTTACCACGTCCTACGATAGAGGGATCGAAGCGAGAAAAATTAAATCCACGCATTGAATTCGTTTGAATATTCCAATTATACGGTTGGTTGTCTGTTCCAGTATAACTTCCACTAGCAGGACGATATGTATTGTACTGAGACTTAATATGAAAGAAGTCACCTTCGTCCTTACCACCAGTAGTATAGTCCATTGCATACATCATCATCATAACTTCAAAGTAGTCATTTGACTGAGCAGATAAAAAGTCACCAAATAGATTTACACGACAAGACTTCATATCTGAGACGTAAACATCTTCAAATAGAGGTGAAGCATTTTGATGTCCATTATAAAGAGTGTAGTCAGGGTCAGTTGTCTCCTTCCCTGTCATCATTGAAATATAATTTGCCTCTACGACTCCATCATTAATAGTAATCTTAGCGTTATCAATACATTGATTAACAAGTTTCATACGAGTGCTATGGTCTGAACCGAGAGGAGTACCCTTATTGGCACAAGAAACAATAGCATTTTGATATGGGGCCGCAAATTTATTAAAGGCATCACTTGAGTTTTGAGGATGCTTTGGATTTGCCTGCGTCTCTTCTTTAAAGTGATCTAGTAATTTAGTGGCCTCACTTGTTTTTGCAGCAACTTGTTGTTGATGAGAGTACTCTGTTGAGACACCAACGTATAGCTGCTCAAAACATTCCTTACGAGGGTAACGAGTTGGAGCATCATTATCATATACTCTTTCAGGTTTTGATAAACATGAATTGTACTCACTATCAACAGTTGCCATATATGTACTAGCTCTAGAGCTTGTGACCTGATTATTTGATAGTAAAGCACTCAATTTTGACTTAAGAGTAGAGACCTTAGATTGAATCTCTGATGAATCACCTGCATTACCAAAGGCATGGGCGCTAGGAATTAATAAATTCATCAGCTTTGAGAATGTTGGTAGAATTGGAGCACAAACTCCATTTGAGTTTTTAAATAGAGACTCACAACACTCACCGCCTTTATCAGGTCGTTGACCAACACTGAAACAACTTGAACACTTATAATTTGCACGACATACTTTTCTAGTCTTATCACATGAATTTGAACAACATTCGCTATCTTTTGAACAAGAGTCTTTTTCAATACTACAAGTATTGATATTTGTAAGACGCTTCATCTTCTTGCATGAGCCAGACTCACAAAAGTCTTCTAAAGGAGAACAAGCTTGATTTTCTTTTTTTGAAACCAGACACTTCTCATAAACATGTTTTGAATTTGAATAAAGAGGAAGTCCACATACTGTACCTTTCACACATTGATTAGTTGGTGAATAACATGGGCCACCTTTTGGAATAAATTTTGCTTCTGTATAAATTAGAAGAGATAATTCTCTAGCACGAGTGTTTACGGGCTTTTTCTTTACTTTATCAATGAGAAATTGAATATATTCATCACTAGTGCCATCAAGGTTTTCTTTCATATAAGCTTTTAAAGCTTTCTTATCGATTTCTTTTCCCTTGCCAACAATTGTCTCTAGCTTTTTCGCTTCTTCAGTAGCAAGCTTGGCCATATCATTTGAAGCATAGGTATGAAAGTTGAACAAGGTAGTGAATGTGAATAATATTATGAGACGAAACATATTTCCCTCTTAATTCCCTTAAGATTAAATTTATATATATTTTATCGGAATAATGAGTAATTTACTCAAGCAGAATATAAATCTTTAATTTTAGGTACAAAATTCGGAAAATCAATAACTTGCGTGTGCCAACTTAATGCCACACACAAGTGTAATATTAGATACTTAGCTTTTACTTAACTTTTACTTAACTTTAGCGATTGCTTCGTCAATCATGGCCTTACGTGTGGCCGCATCTTTCCATCGATCCCTAGCATCTGGTGCTAATTTATGAATCGGATCAAAATAAGTGAATAACTTATCTGGCTTAACATAAGGTGCTCGCCAAACAGAGATTCCATTTTCTTGATCATAGTACTCATAAGAAGCAACATGGCGTTTTCCACCACCTCCAGGAAGGTCACATACAAAAGTAGGAGTATTGAAACCAGCAGTCGTACCACGAACGGCCTTTTCTAGCTCTTCACCTTCAGCAAGAGTTGTTCTGAAGTGCTCACAACCAGGTACCATATCGTGCATATAAACATAATACGGCTGAATATTCATATAACCAAGCTTACGAGTTAATAGAACCATCGTATCAACATGATTATTTACGCCCTCTTGAAGTACGGCCTGGTTACGAACAAGGATGCCTTCGCTAAAAAGACGTTCCATGGCCATTTGAGACCATTTCGTAATTTCAAGTGGAGAAGAAAAGTGAGTATGAATCATCATTTGTTTTCCAAAACCCTTGGCAAGGTTATTAACCTTAATAAGCGCTTCCATCCACGCATCATCTGTTAAGATCTTTTGTGGAAAAATTGCAATCCCTTTCGTAGCATAACGAATACGACGAATATGAGGGATCTTTAATAAGTTTTCACCAATGTATTGAATCTGCTTAGGGTTAAGCATGAATGCATCCCCTCCAGAGATAACAACATCCTCAACTTTTGGGTGAGCTGCAAGGTATGCAAATACATTATCCCAATGCTTCTGATTTGCACCATATGATTCTTTTTCAACTGTCTCAGTAGAGCCACCAATAACACGAGAGCGTGTACAATAAGCACAGTAAACTGGACAAATTGTTAGTGGTAGAAAAAGGACCTTATCTGGATAGCGGTGAGTTAGCATTGGAACTGGTGAGTCGACATCTTCACTTAAAGAGTCGGCCATATGCATTGGGTGATCTTCTAGGAATTGAGATCCAATAGGAAGGAATTGCTTTCTTAAAGGACAGTTTACAGGGTCATCCCAATCAATTAATGCAAATACATATGGAGTGATACGAATATTCATTGGAGTTATATGTTGACCTTGCTTTAGGTCTTCAAAAAACTCATCTGAAATTTTATCACCAAGAACTTTTTTAACTTGGTCAATTTTTCGAATCGAATTCTTAAGTTGCCACATATGATCTGAGAACTCACCTCTAGTAACATTTTCCCAAGCAGGAATTTGTTTCCAAAAGTCATCATTTCTAAAATTTCTGTGTTCTAAATCTGGAATCTTCGAGTGATCTACGCCTTGATCAATTGTCGTCATAAAATAATCCTTGAATGTAATTTTACATATTATATCCTAAAAAATTCCTTTTTAGGAAACGCTAAACGTGTCATTATTAATATATGGAAAAACCTAATTTAGATTATACCTCAGATGTTTTAGATAATGTCACTAGACAGATTTCATGCGAGAGCGTCAACTCTTTTCTCTTCGCTCAAGGTTACTATCACGGCAAAGATCGTTTAATGCAAATGGAGATGTTGCGTCTAATCGCACAAGGTCGTTTGTGTGAGTGCATTAAAGATAGTGAGGAAACTTTTGCAATTGATAAGTATATGCGTGAGTTGGGTATTAATCACTATGCTAAAGAAGAAGTACAAAATATTGATGAAGAAACAAATAGCTTATTAACACACTATGTAGATGGGATAAATAAGGCCATTCACGAAGCTTATCCCTTTGAATTCAAAATTCTTGGCCATAAACCAAGTGCGTGGACAATAAGTGATACAATCCTAACAATTAAAGCAATGAGCTTTCTAGGACTGGCCCAAGGGCAACAGGATCTAGAGAAATTAATTATTCAATTACTACAGAACGCGCAAAAATTAGACGACAAAAACGATCAACAAACACAGGTCGAAAGAATTAAGTCACTGGCCAAAGGTGCTCTTGATACAATTACAGATAGTGAAGTTAATCTTGTTAATAAAGTTAGAATCTACAATCCACTTATTCCTGAAAGTTATAAATTTTTAAAAAACATTCCAAAGATTCAAGCTTCAAATAACTGGGTTTCAAATATGCAGGGACATGCAATACATGCCTGTGACCCGCATTTAGAATGTAATCGACTTCCTGCAATTTGGTATGAAATGAAGGCCAATATAAAAAATGTTGGTAACTTTTTTGGTATTTCTATGCCTGGTGTACCAGGATTTGTTATGGGAAGAAGTGATGATACGGCCTTTTCTTTCACATACGGCTTCATGGATATGGTAGATCACTTCATTGAAGAGGTCCGTGACAATAAGTATCGTTTTGAATCAAACCTATTTGATTTCAAAATAAGAAGAGATCTCATTAAAAGAAAGAAGAAAGAAGATGTTGAAATATATATGCGTGAAACTCATGCTGGCTTTCTTGAAGTCAATAGTGAGCTAGAGAGCATAACTGATGGACACTACTTATCGATGGCGTGGTCATGTCGAAAAAGAGGTGGCGCAAAAACACTAAAGGCCATCATAGATCTTCTCTACGCAAAAAATGTCGATGATTTATTCGCATGTGTTTCTAATGTGGCCATTAGCTGTAATTGGCTATTATCAGATTCAAGCGGAAATATTGGTTACCATCAATCTGGAGTACTTCCAAAGAGGGCCCATTCTGGCCTATACCCTGTTGAAGGTTATTTTAAGCAAAATATCTGGCAAGGTTATCATGAAGGCAATCAACTATATCATTACAAAAACCCTGATATTAAAATAATTGCAACTGCTAATAATCGAATTCAGCATGAACAATTCCCTACGGCCATCAATGCGCCGATGGCATCTTATCGAAAAGATAGAATTGAAGAGCTATTGATTGGCAACAAAGATCATAACGTTGAAATGTTTAAAAAGATGCAATCTGACACATTCTCAAGACAAGCAGATCTTTATATTAACGTTTTTCATTCAGTCTTTGAAAAGAATGAGATAGGCCAACGCCTAATAAATTGGAAGCGCAACTATGATGTCGACAATTGTGAAGCAACTTTATTTGAAGATTTCTATCGCACCCTACTTAAAGACTTCTTTAGTGATCACCTTCTAGGAGAACAAGTCACAACTTATTGTATGGATGAAACGTCAATTATCGCTGACTTCTACGGTTTATTTGATCGTATTTTCCTAACAAATGATATTGACCATATTTGGTTTAAAGATAAAAAAGAAAAAGAACACTATATTCAAAAAGCACTAGAAAAAAGTCAACTCCAAGCACCAAAGAATATGCGCTGGGGAGATAAGAATCGTTATAAGATGAAGCATATTTTATTTGATGGAAAACTCCCTGCTTTCCTAGGCTTTGATATTGATAATGTTGAAATACCAGGCAACCGATCGACCATTACCCAAGGGGCAGTCTATGAGGCCCATGGTAGGACGACTTCTTTTGTACCTTCATGGAAAATGGTTACTGACCACAATCAAGCAGACGTCTACACAGTCTTACCAGGAGGCCTAAGTGATCGCAGGTTCTCAAATAACTACAAAAGTGATGTAAGTAACTGGATTAATGGGCTTTACCGCCACAATGTCATCACGAATGGTAAGTGACTAACCTATTAATACTTGGTCTGTAAGCTTTACAGGCCAAAGCTGCTATTCAAATAAATTTGCTATAAAGAGAGAATGAAAACTCTATTTATATCGCTACTAATTGCCTCGTCACTGCCTTTAACAATTAAGGCAAAAGAATATAATAGTTTAGACTTTCAAAAGTCTGCGGCCTCATATGATAAGCAGCTTCAAGCTGCTTTGATGGACTTCGTTTATGAGACAAAAGACATTGCCTATCAAACGACTTTTACTCCACGTTATATTGTTCGCTACCACGAGAGACTGGAATTAATAGCGGCCTACGAACAACTCGACTACTTACTACATGTACATGATGAAGCAGTAGAAAAAATCACTCATCATATAAGAAAGAAAAATAACGCCAAGGCACTAGAGCTTATAAGAATTCGTACTTCCAAGTACAAAGCAATGCTGTCACTTATGAACTACATGATGATGTCAGGTGAAAACTTTATCTCAGTCTTTTCAGATGACTTTGAAGATATAAATTACGAGTCGAAACATTTTGAAGCAGATTTCAAAGAAACAAAACGTCAATTAAGCGACTCCAATCGTGTAAATAATCAGACAGGCAGAAATCATATCTCAGCTCCTTATAATCGCTATCAACTGAGATACATTAAAGCTGCGACAATCACAGATTTTCACAATCTCGACGATGAAGTGTTAAAGCTTGCAGGTAACGATAAGGGCCTAAAGCTTCTTGTTGAAGATATTGAAAATGATATTGAAGAATCTCGCCAAGAGCTAACTTCATTTAAAAGCTTACTTAGAGAAACAAGTTGGAATGCTGGCCGCTATACAATTTTCTACAATATTAAAGAATTTATTTTAAAAAGTTTTAGCTATATTGCCCTGCCTATTAAGCATGCAATAAAAGTCGATGAGCTCAAGAAAATTTCTGAGGCAGAATTTGAACCAGGAGACGTTGGTGCAATCCAACGATATGGAAAGTTATCTAATCTTGTATTTAAAGGTAACTGGACCCATGGCCTAATGTTTATTGGAAAGTATTCTAAATTTAATAATTACTTTAAAGACGATATAGAAACAAATGAAGTTTTTGCAAAAAGGTGCGTTAGCGAATTCATGAAATGCCAGGACTATATGTCGTATTTAAAAGAGAAATATCCTGAGTCTATGAAAGAATATGAAGATAGTGAAAAACAGGGTAGGCCATATGTAACACTTGAAGGACTCAAGCCAGGTGTTGTTTTTATGGAACTAGGTCCATCAATGGCCTGGGATAATTTGGTTATTCTTCGACCTAACCTAACAAAGAAAGATAAGGCGCTTGCACTAGAGCGTACATTTAAAAGTATTGGAAAGAAGTATGATTATTCATTCAATGGAAATTCGTATTCTCGTTTCGTTTGTACGGAACTTATTCAATACTCTTATGAAACAAATCCTAATGAAGACAAGCAAGGAATTGAATGGGATGTAAACCTTGTGATGGGCAAGCCTGCAATGTATGGCTTTGATTTAGTACAAACATTCATCAATCAAATAGAAGACCCTACTCGTAAAAATCAATTAAGTCTTGTCGTCTACATGAAAGGACTTAAGAAAAAAGAGCTTGAGCAAAAGGGAAAGACTCCGGATTTTGGAACGGCCAAAAGAGGCACAATACAAGAATTAAAAGAAACATTATAAGAAAAAGAAAGGCCGCTTAAAGCGGCCTTTTTATTAATTTACTTTGACATAACAAAGTTAGATGGAAGTGGAAGAATTGAGCCTTTAATATAAATAGGCTTCTTTACACCTTTTTCAAGACGAGGTGACTCCATATCTAAAACTTCATTTTTCGCTGATGCAATTGCATTATCAACTGAAACTGTTAGAGATAAAACAGCAGCACGATGTGCACGCTCAGAGTTCACAACACCTGATGTTTTTACCTTTCCAGCAAGGAAGCCTTTTACATCAACTGTTTCAAGAATAATTCTCTTTACTTGTAGCGGCGTCAGTTCAGGATTAATATCAAATACCTTACCTGCAACACCAGCAACATATGGAGCTGCTTGAGATGTTCCTGATACTTTAATGTATTTATTTCCTGGAGCACTAGAAAGAATTCCTACACCAGGAGCAGCAACATCAACCATCTTCGCACCGTAGTTAGAAAATGGAGCTAGTTGATCGTAATCAATTGTTGCAGCGACAGAGATTTCATTATCACCTTGAATATTTGTTGGTGAAGTTGGGAAAACATCATTATCAAGGCCATCATTACCTGCTGCAAAAACGAATAATGTATTTGGAGCAGCCTGAAGCATTGATTGAGAGTTTTTAACAAGAGCACTTAGAAAGTACTTCGCATACATATCAACCGTTTCTGGATTTGGTTCTTTCTTTGAAAAAGTCTTCATTACAGTTTCAACAATCATTTTTGCTTGTGGGTAACCTGTACCAAAAGAGCCATTTGCAACACGTGCTCCATGGTCTGCGATATAATAAGCAATTTCGTTAAATGTTGAAGTCTGTGCTTTTGCAAGTTGATCAATTCCTGCCTTAATTAGTTTTTCAACAAATCCACCTAAGAATGAATTAACAGCAATTTTTTGACCAGGAAGCTTAACCTCTGTTGGAATAAGCTTAACTGCAAGAATTTTAGCATCATCAGATTTTTCAGCAGAGATACCAGCGACGTGTGTTCCGTGCATAAAGTTTCCATACACAGTCATTCTCTTAATGAAGTCTTCGTCTTTTACAATCGTTCTTATCCAAGTAACCTCTTCTTCAGTAATTGTTCCTCTCATTGACTTCTCTTGAAGCTCAAAGAACTTAACCATGTCATCATTTAAAGTACCAAGGTACTTATAGTCGATAACTTGATTATTACTTTCTGCAAAGTTCCAACCGTAGACATCATCTTGATAACCATTACGGTCCTCATCTCGATCGTTACCAGGAATTTCTAATTCATTAATCCATGCTTTTGGAGCAATCTGCTCATGCATCATATCTGTACCAGAATCAATAATTGCGATTGTTGCAGCACTTGTCGCACTTGATAAAAGTGCTACTGCTAATATATTTGCTAATATTTTCAAAATTTCCTCCAATGAAATATATTTTGATTAAATTTAAGCTCTATTATCTATTTTAAAATGTAGATTGCATATGTAAAATGAAGATAGCTTACAACGTCTTACATAGAACAAATACTATATAGTATAAAGAACTCAAATACAGCAGAGGAAGTTATGCGTCATTTAACGATATTTGCGACAGATGTCATCAAAGGTCCCCTATTCCAAGATTTAAAAGAACAAGGCCATAAAGTTAAAATTTGGGATCGTTTAAAACATGGAACAATCACTCAAGATGACATAGTCGAAAATGCAAAGGATTGTGATGTTATTATCTCAATGCTGAGCAATAAATTTGATGCACAAACTTTAGAAAAACTTCCAAAACTTAAACTCATCTCTCAATATGCAGTTGGTTTTAATAATATAGATATTGATTACTGTAGAAAAAATAATATTGCTGTCACAAACACGCCAAATGTTCTCACAAAGGCCACGGCAGAGCTTGCGATGGCACTGATGCTTTGTAGTGCACGAAAAGTTGAAGCAGCAAGACAAAATGTAATTAATAAAGAATGGCAAACATGGGAGCCAGCAGGCTTTATTGGAAAATCTTTATTTGATTTAAAACATGGAATTATTGGTGCAGGAAGAATTGGGACTCAATTTGCAAAAATGTGTAAGGGCGCATTTAACCAAAAGATTCTCTACACTGGCCCAAGCAAGAAAGATCAAATTGAAAATGAGTGCAATGCAACTTATGTTGATCTTCAAACACTTTTAAAAGAAAGTGATATCATCTCTATTCATTGTCCATATACTCAGTCAACACATGAGCTTTTAAGTCACGATGCCTTTAAATTAATGAAGAAAGATTTAATTCTAATTAATACGGCAAGAGGTGAAATTATAAATGAAAATGCAATGTATGACTTCTTTAAAAATAATGAAGAAGCACAGGCAGGACTTGACGTTGTTTGTAACGAGCCACTAAGTAGTAACTCTCCTTTAAGAGAACTATCCAATATCTTCATTCTTCCACATATTGGTTCAGCAAATGATGTTGCACGTTCTGATATGGCCAAGCTCATTTTTGATAATATTCAAAGCTTTGCAAATAACGAAGATTTAAAAACAAGTGTTTAAGATTTTTATATAAGGTTTACCTAAATTAAGCTGAAGATTTTTTGATATATTTATACATTATATTCATGAATATAAAGGAGTTATTCATGAAAAAAATATTAATAATCGATGACGATCAAGAAATCAGAGACCTGCTTAGGGCGCTACTAGAAAGTAATTATAATATCGTTGAAGCAAGTAATCAGGATGAGGCCATTGCGACGGCCTGGCAAGAAAAGCCAGACCTAATCCTCTTAGATATACTATTACAAAATGAATCAGGATTTGAAATTTGCTCGCAATTAAAAATGAATGATGAACTTAAAGATACACCAATTGTTTTCATTTCTTCAAAGAATAATGTGAATACAAGAGTAACTGGTTATCAACTTGGTGGCATAAACTTTATCAGTAAACCATTTGAGCCTTCAGAAGTTAAAAGCATTATTAGCACAACTCTTAAGTCTGTTAACAATGAGAATGCACTTGAAGTGATTAATTACCGCGACATTGCTCTTAATATCCCATCTCAAGAAGTTAAAATACGTGGAGAAAGAATTCATTTTACATCTTCAGAGTTCAAAATAATTCATCTACTTCTAAAAAATGAGCAAAATGTTTTGGCGAGAGAGAAAATTCTCAATCATATCGCTCCTGATAATCATAAGGTTAACGATCGCATGATTGATACTTATATAAGTTCAATTAGAAAGAAGATCAAAAATTCTAACTTTATCATCAGAAGTGTTTACGGTGAAGGTTACAAAATTCAAGAGGTATCACTGTAGGTCTTAATAGGCCTACAGACTGTTTAAATAACGTCTTACTTAATCTAAATTAAGCTAAATTTAGACGACTTATCCCTATGGTAGCACTTAAGTCAATTATACTGTTCCTATGAAAAAGCATATCATGGTTATTGACGACTGCTACGAAACTGCCAAGCTCCTTGCCACTAGCCTCGAAAACACATTTAACTCACATGTTCGTTTTCACACTAATCCATTTAAGGCCATTGAAGATATACAAACAATTAAGCTTAATCGCGGAGAGAAGCTTTATATTATTTGCGACTATATGATGCCACAGATGGATGGAATTGAATTGTACGATGAGATCTCATTACTCGATAAAGAAATGAGTTTTATCTTAGTAACAAATGAAAATGACAGCCAAGTAATAGAGGAGGCCGCACGCAAAGGTATCGATCTCTTTGTACTCAAACAACAAGGCTTTGATGTCGTGATTAACCAGATTAATAAAATAATCAATGATGAAAATAGACTCGGTCGAGATATTATAGAGGTATTTGAAATAAGTGATGTTGTTCAAGGTTATCGTGTCGTTGAAAAAGATCATAAACACTTAAAGCTTTTAACAAAGGAAGAGATTCCAAGGAATGCCATTATTAAATTAGATGGTCACTCTTCGAGAGCTCAAATTTATAAAGTTGATAGTTGTAAAATAGTCGACAATAATATTGAAGTCGAATGCAGTCCCGTTAAGGCCTCATAAGTTTAATACGATGAGCTACGACAATTGCCATAATCAAAAGAAGTCCAGCTAGCATATTTCCACCGCTGCCACTATTATTAACATCTTCAATCGTTCCGCAGGCTCCTCCACCACTTTTGCCACTACTATAGCTATCGTTTAAAGCAGCTGTTCCACCTACTAGAACGGGATCGTTATAACGAAAACTTGCATTAGGAGTTGTCGAAAATGCTAGAGATACTGCCTCGTATGCATCGACAGCACCTTTTGCACAAGAGCTGCGATCGCAATAATAATCAACAGCTGTTCTTGTGATGATATCTCTAACCTGATCTGGATATAAAGAAGGATTTGCTTGAAAGATCATTGCGGCAGTTGCTGATATAAAGCCAGCGGCCATTGAAGTTCCATTCATTCTTGAAAAGACAGCAGTTCCTTGCGTTGATTGTCCACTGTTAACAGTCGATAGAATACTATCCCCTGGAGCAGCAATATCGACAATACGGCCATAATTTGAATAGGAAGAGCGAGCACGTGTTGTTGCAACGGCACCTACTCTTAAAACTCCACGGCAATTTGATGGTGTATAAAAAGAAGCGTCTGCATTTGAATTTCCAGTTGCAACCACAACCACAACACCTTTAGAGCGCGCAAAATCAATTGATTCTTGCATGTAACGACTACAACTACCACGTGCACCTAAAGACATATTTACAACACGGGCAGGATAAGGATTGGCCGGGACTCCGGAAACACTACCGCCAGCGGCCCATCTCAGAGCATCAGCAATATCTGAAGTAAGACCACCACATGCTCCTAAAACTCGAAGTGGCACTAAATTAACGTTTTTGGCGGCCCCAACGACACCATAACTATTATTAGAGCTTGCTCCAATAATTCCTGCTACGTGTGTACCGTGCCACGTTGATGCATTTGTTCCAGAATTACATGCAGTAGTAGCAGAGCCATAATCCCCTTCATCATTTGGATTTGCATCACGGCCATCTCCATCTCTTGAATTATCAGAGTCGGATATAAAATCATAACCACCTACCACATTTGTATTTAGATCAAAATGGTCTGTTATCCCCGTATCAATAACTGCTACATTAACTCTCGTATCTGTTTCAGAAGTTGCATACTCTCGTGCATGATAGAAAGTATTGTCGAGGTAATTTGTGAAGTGCCACTGACTAGGATAGTAAGTGTCGTTGTACTCTCCACCATTAGCAAAGAGCCTTAAATCTTCTTCCACGTATTCAACGTCGTCACTTAAAGCGAATGAAGAAAATTGTGAGCTTGGATTAATTTTTGATTTTTCGACACTTCCATCTTTGTATTTAATGATAAAATCGGCCGAAATATTGGCCGCACTGAAGGCGGCCAAAGCAAGTACTAAAAGTCGCATACTCAATCCTTGAGTTCTTTGATCTTATATATCTTATATAAAGAAAGGCCTGTGGCATCCTGCCTGAGGCAACTACTATATACTAAGCACAAACCGTGCCAATTGTTCATCTTACGATATCAGCTACATCCCAGCATTTACCTGTCAAAATGACACACGCTAGGGCCAAATTGCGAAGAAAAAGGTGTCAGAATTGTGACTTAAATAAAATTTAAATTAGCTTAAAAAAATTAGGCTTAATTTAATTGGACTCAATTAAGGTAACTTTCCAGCGACGATTGTCTGGATCAGTTATAAAGAAGAATTGCACACCTTCATGCACAAGTATTTCAGGTATCTTTTCATTAGAGAGAATATTAAGGTTTTCACCAGAGCTTTCTAGTCGATAGTTTACGAACTCAACCTTCTTTTGTAGCTCAATTAACTCATCGTAATTATCAACAACAAAATCAAAAACGATATTATTACCAACTTGGGCAAGTTTAGGACGTTCAACCACGAGAAAACGTAACTCATCGTTAAAGACAACAACCGAGTCAGACGCTCCTTCAACTTCAAGATCAAAAACTTCACTTAAAAAAGTGGAAGTTAAATGAGCATTTGAGCTAAATAAAACGATGTGACCTAATTTCATCTCTTAATTATTACGGGCCTTTTCGATATCGTCAATAATGGCATTGATTTTTAATACGTATTCCCCATCACAACCATCTTCTTGGCAGTGAACAACGCGGTTACATTTAGCTTTAGTATCCCACTCAAAATCATCATGGCCACGAATAAGAAGGCCAACCATCTTATTACTTTCTTTTGAAAATACTGGCCCACCGCTATTGCCGCCAAAAGCGTCTAGATTAGTGATATAAAATAAAGGATCAATATCTCTGACAAAACCATTATAAGAATACTTTGATAAGAAACCGTTTGGATGACCAATCATATAGACTTCATCAGAAACTTCTAGGTTAATTTCTTCTACTTCCACAGGCTTTCTACCACCTTCAACTGTACGATCTAGCTCAATTAGTGCGTAATCAAATGTCTTATCGCGACTTTGGTTATAGGCAAGAATCTTCTTGCAGTTATATACCTGAGATTTCACAAAGTATTGAGTTGCATTACTACTTCCAAGATCCTCACGTGCATCAAAGATAAAGCTTTTACGATCACAAGCGATTTGAACATTTTGAATGCAATGTGCGGCCGTTAGAACCTGCTTTGGCCCAACAAGAACAGCACTACACTTTCCATACGCTTTCTGGTCAAGAAACTTCTCTTCCCCCTCACAAAGACGTGCATTCTTTGTGAAATCAGAACCGGTTATAGAAAATAGCCTACCGCTAATTACTTCGTTTAAACTCCAACGATTAACAACAATAGCACTCGAGTGAGCATTTATCTTTGCTGCAGGAGAATGCATTAACGTTCCTGCATTGACATCAACGATATCAAGATCACCATAAATGGCCTTATCAATATTATCAATTAAATCTGAAATACTTGGCGTAAGATATGCAAAAGCATTGAATGAAATAAAAAGTGAAGTAATAGAAAATAATACTTTTAATTTGTTCATTTTGGCCCTTTATAAAATAATGTTCATATATATAGGCCAAAAAGCTGATAAACACGAGTATTTACGTAATTTTTGTAATTTTTCCAACCTCGTGAACACGGAAAATAAGATCATCTACCTCGTTGAAATCACGTGCAAACTGGCCAAGATACATCCAGTGCGGACCTTCACTCGCGGCCAGTAAGGCCTGTTTATCATCTCGAATCTCTGGGCGCTCTAAGCTAATAAGATGACGCAAGAAAGACTTCTTAGAAATACCAATGAGCCAACGCTTAGATATTGTTTGAATCTCATGTAATTCATCTAATAGATTTAGATTTTGATCTGTGGTTTTTGAAAAGCCAAAACAAGGATCTAAAATGATTCGTTCAGAAGCTATGCCTGAGCTTTGAAGCTTATCCATTGCCTGCTTGAAAAAAGTCTTTAGAGAGTTAGCATTGAGCTTAGGATCCAAGTAATTCATATGCTCAAGAGTCTTATCGCGGCCAGGAACGAGAGTGTGACAAAGGACGTACTCAATCGTTGGATAATCATTTAAAAGCTTTATACATTTATCGTCGATAACACCAGAAACATCATTCCAGATAATACGTTCAAACTCTTTAGCGTACTTGTCTAAGAACAGCCTCATTGTTTCAGGCTTATAGGTATCAATTGAAATCGTTTTAAATTCATTTAGATACTTAAGGTGCTGGAACAAATACGAATCAAGCCTGGCCCATTCTTCTTGTAAGGAGACAGGATCATTAAATGGAGCGCTACTTTCAGCACCAATATCGATACCGTAATTGGCGTTTTTAAACTTTTCTAATTGTTTGATTTGATAGTCTTGATCGAGATTTAAGTGGCCATCAGAGAATGAATTAGGGGTAGTGTTAACTACCCCTAAAAAAGATATTTTAGTCATTTTCGATTATGCTAATTTTGGATCGTCAATTGGTTTAGAAATTGTCGACTCACCTGCTGCTTTTTGAGAAGGTGCTTGTTGGTTATTAACCTCTTCAACTAAAGGAACACCAATATCTTCACCATCGATTAAAGACTGAATTTGTTTTGAATCAAGAGTTTCCCAAACAATTAGTCCTTCAGCAATTCTATCAAGTGCATCACGGTGATCAGTTAAAATCTTTTTAGCAACTTTATAGTTCTCATCTAAGAAACGTGTGATTTCTGTATCGATTTCACGTGCTGTCTCTTCAGAGTACCCTACACCTTCACTTGGTGCAGTTGAACCAAATGGAGAATTACCTGGTTGATGGAAGTTACGAGGTCCCATTTTAGAACTCATCCCCCATGAACAAACCATACTAGAAGCAAGTTGAGTTGCTCTTTCGATATCATTTGAAGCACCATTTGAGATTTCGTTAAAAACGATTTCTTCAGCAACACGTCCACCCATTAGGAAAGCAATGAAGTTTTCAGCTTTCTCAAGTGTTAAGTTGTGCATGTCTTCGTTTGGAAGAGTTTGCGTCACACCTAAAGCTCCTCCACGAGGCATAATAGAAACCTTATGGATAGGATCAGTCTTTGGAAGATTCATACCAACAAGAGTGTGTCCTGCTTCGTGGTATGCAGTTACTTTCTTTTCTAGATCAGAAAGTACCATCGACTTTCTTTCAGGCCCCATTAGAACCTTATCTTTTGCTTGTTCGAAATCGATCATTTGAAGAACCTTCTTACCGTAACGAGCAGCAAATAGAGCAGCTTCGTTAACAAGGTTTGCAAGGTCTGCACCTGTGAATCCAGGAGTCCCCTTTGCAATTACCTCAAGATCAACAGCTGTATCAAGTGGAGTTTTCTTTGTATGAACCTTTAGGATTCCAAGACGTCCGCGAACATCTGGAGGTCCAACAGTTACACGTCTATCAAAACGACCAGGTCTAAGAAGGGCCTTATCAAGTACGTCAATTCTGTTTGTTGCAGCAATAAGAATAACACCTTCATTTGATTCAAAACCATCCATTTCAACAAGAAGTTGGTTTAGTGTTTGTTCACGCTCATCGTGTCCACCACCCATACCGTGTCCACGGTGGCGTCCAACAGCATCGATCTCATCAATAAAGATAATACAAGGAGCATTCTTCTTACCTTGTTCAAATAGGTCACGTACACGAGATGCACCAACACCGACAAACATTTCAACGAAGTCTGAACCTGAAATAGAAAAGAATGGAACACCTGCTTCACCAGCAACAGCTCTTGCAAGAAGAGTTTTACCTGTACCAGGAGGACCTACTAGGATTACACCTTTAGGGATCTTACCACCAAGATTAGTGTATTTCTTTGGATCCTTAAGAAAGTCTACAACCTCTTCTAGTTCTTCTTTTGCTTCTTCTACACCTGATACATCAGAAAATGTAACTTTCTTATCGTGTGGAGAAAGCATACGTGCTTTAGACTTTCCAAAACTCATTGCCTTGCCACCACCTGATTGAAGTTGGCGAAGGAAGAAAATAACAATGAGGAATAGGAAAATCATCGGTCCCCAGTGTAGCAAGAAAGTTGTGATAACGTTTTGTTTCTCTTCCGCTTCGTACTCTGGATAGATTCCGTGAGTTTCTAAAATTTTAAAAGTTTCGGCACCTGTCGTTCCTGTCGCTTCAAACCAAGCTCCATTCTCATAGCCGTCCTTAAACTTTCCTAAGATCTTGTCCTTACCCTTTAGAACAACTTTATCAACATGTTTGCCTTTAATTGCACTAACAAAGTCCGGGTATGTCACAGGCTTGTATGCCTGGCGGCTTTCAGAAGAAATTTTAGCGATGGCCGCAAACATAAGGATTAAGATAATCCATAGGAGGAGTGTTTTGTTTTGTCCTTTCATTAAAATCCTTTTTAATTAATTTTCAAATTAACTATTAATCAAATATTCACTAACTAATTACAATTCTTAATAAAATATAAAGCTATATTGTAACCTTATAGTTATTAAAATGGTATCATTTTAGTGAGTGTCAAGCCTAGTAATTTAAAGCCAAACTAAAACTTTACCGCTTTTACGCCATGAATAATGAACTGGAAGACTAATTTCAGAAAAGAACTTGTTTAGGTTCCCATCCCTATCAGCTATCGGACAAATCTTAAGCGAATGCTTAGTATTAGTGTTATTTGATAGAAATGGAACGCCTTCAGGAATCTGCGAATGATTAATGCTAAAATTAATCTTATGACCTTTCTTGACCACGGCCAAATGATTTTTAAAATTAAATACTCGTAGCCCACCGCTAAAGCTTAATGGCCCAATACTCGAAGACTTTACAAGAGAGCGTAGCTTATCAAACTGTGAATGAGTTCGCCCTTTTGATGAATGAGATTGTGAAAGAATCGCCTGCTCAATGCCCTCACTAATTTCACCATTATATGAAATCACGATCCCCCACTGACGCTGAATAACCTTGAAGTCTTGTGCACGACTAAGCTCTTTTTTAATCATTTTCAGCTTATTCATGCGATTACAATAGTGTTTAAGGTGTCCAGGAAAGCGTGGAGCAATCTGATTTGCAACAAGACTTCTTATAAAGTTGCGTTCGTAGCGTAGGTCTTTATTAGAGGCATCTTCAAGCCACTCTAGCCTGGCCAATTTAGCATACATGAGAATCTGTTTCTTAGAGAATGCAAAAAGTGGCCTATAAATATAGCCATTACGATACGGCATACCTAAATCAATCTGCTTTGCCGAAGATTTAAACTGCTGCATAAGTGACCATTCAAAGCAGTCATCAAGATGATGACCAGTAAGAAGTAACTCTCCCGCTGCTAGATTCGACAATAATAGTTGATACCTTTTTTGGCGTGCAATAGATTCGAAATTCCTTGTCTTTAAAGATAAGTGTTCAACCTTATATGTCTTAAATTCGAGGCCATGTCTGTTAGCAAAACTTGATATCAGCTCAACTTCGTCTTCAATCTCTTTTCTTGTGCCATGATCAATATGTAGAAGTCTAAGTTTCTTGGCCCCTGCTTGAACCAGTAGATGCGCTAAAACCATAGAATCAACGCCACCACTACAGGCAACGGCCATAGGTCGAGATAGATCAAGGCCCATATCAACGTTGAATTTCTTAAAATGAGAAATCATCTTAGCTTCAAGCGAATGTGATTTTTTTTGTTTAGGTTTTAGATTCATCGCCATTATTTTCACAAAATTTAACTTTTTGATAAATTATAATATTGACATACGAGGCGCAAGTCATTAATATCCTAATCAATCGAAATGTGCGAATGTAGCTCAGTTGGTTAGAGCGACGGATTCATATCCCGTAGGTCGGCAGTTCAAATCTGCCCTTTCGCACCATTCTCCTCTTATCTAATTCCAATAAATTACAAATTACTTCTTAGACATAACAAATCAGTGTTTGTTCATTTATTATACAGTGTTCAGCTCGTTAACACTAACTTCCTAAACTAAATTTCGATACTTACACCACATTTCAGCAGTTTAAACTTTTTACACCTGTGAACTTGTTTCATTACACATGGCATCATTCATGCATCTATTCTAGTATCAAAACAAATAGGAATGACATGATTAAAGCGAAAAACGTAACTAAACATTTAATTTTACTGGCCTTACTAAGCCAGGCACAAGCTTTCGCACAGAACGAATCGGCAAAAATCTTTACAGAAGGGCTTAGCTCTACTCTAAAGACAGCAGGATTCAAAAATGTAGGGCTAGAGCTTGGGGCGGATTATGGTGCTCTTGATTCAAGAACTGATAAAGGAAGTGTTTATCAGACAAAGATGAACCTAGAGCTTGAAGCAGAGGTTGTTGAAAATATCGACTTTAACTTCAGTGGTGGTTTTAGCTATCAATCAGGTAACTCTTCTTCACAAGAAGCAGAAAGAGTTAAAACTTACAAGCCAAAGTTCACTTATGACTATGGTTATTTTGATTTTAGGCCACTTAGTTTTGTAAAGATCAGTGCAGGTGCTCTTGATAACTCAACTAAGCGTCAATATATCTCTCCATTCATTAACGGTGGAACATCGTTTATTGGTGCAAGAGAAGTGATTGCAACTAAGGTTGGAAACTTCTACCTTCGTCTTCAAGCAACACAAGCTAAGCCACAAAATGCAATTTTAAGAGAAACTTTTAATATTGATGATTCAGGTGATCCACAATTCTTCTCTGAGTCAGCAGACATTAGCTACCTTACAAAAGCTTTACGCATTGGTGGTGCTGTAGGTAGTTACCGCTACAAGAAACTTTCAGGTGATCTTGCTAACAAAGACTACTACTGGGGGAACTCTGTAAGCATCGGTACACCAATTGATCAAAGTCTATACCTTTATGACTTTACAGGAATCTTTGCTAATGCAGGAATTGAAATTGCTTTAGGAGATAACTCTCTTAAGCTTTCAGGCTCATATATTAAAAACACTGAATCAGTAGTTCCAGATGATAAGAACACTGGTTACTCATACAGAGCAGATTTCAAAACAAATATGGGTGACAAGAAAATTACTCTTTCTGCCCTAGCATTTGAAAACCAAGCAGATACTGCTCCAGCTTTCTACCGTGGTGGAATCTTTTCAAATGACTACAAAGGATATGCCGTAGGATTTGAATTAGAAACACAAAAAGGATTTAGCACAGAATTTAATTATATTAATCGCACTGTACTTGGAAACCTTGACTCAGCGTACTTAATTGATGGTTACAGTGACGAACAAGTTTATACAATCTCCCTAAGGAAAGAATATGACATTTTGTAAGAACATGAAGAACATCACTCTCCTAAGCATCTCAATGCTTGCACTAACAACGCTTGTTAGTTGTGGAAGTGACACTTCCAACGACGAAAGACAGCAACTTGCAAGACAGCTTAAGGCTTCTGCAAATGAAAGTGCTCTTGTGTCTGTTTCACGCTTCACAGTAGAAGGAGTAACAGAAGATAAGGCATCAATGAAGTCAAGAATCGCTTATGGTAAGACGTTTCATGTAAAAGCATGTCTAAGTTCAAAACTTGGAAAGAGCTTACAGTACCAAACTTTCTACGTATCTGGTGAAAACTTTCAAACTGTAGAAAGAACTGCTGATGACAATAGCTGTATCTTTTGGGATGAGCCAATCACTATGGACTACTCTCTTCCAAACACTTACCTACCAATGGGTGAAAGAGTAGTAACTCTTGCAACAAGTGCTAATATTTCATACGACCTAAAACTGTCGATGAATCAGTATACAAATAGCATTATTCACAGAAATAACTATGTGATGAAAACTTCTCTTAACAAGAACCGTCTAAGTGCAGACGAGATCATCAATGTTAAGAACGTTAAAATCACTCCTAAAGGTTTTGGTCAAGTTGATCCAAGAAATGATAATTTAATTATTGATCAAAAAGTTGTTGTAAATGGATGTTTAAACCTTAAGGCAAATGGTAGCTCACTATCAAACGAATTTGTTAAAGCAAGACTAATCAACCTTGAAAAACAAGAAAACGGTGAAGAGCATGCAGTAACTGAAATGTATGACATTACTGACGGTCAATTAGATGAGTCAGGTTGTGGTGAAATCAAGTTCTACCTTGAGCACGAAAGATACACAAACACTCGTCGTATTCCATTTAACCTAGAAATTGAAGTTCAAAATGAAACACTTCAAAATGCAAAAGTAACACGTGGACTATGTCTTTACCCATGGTCAAATAACGGTTGGATTTTTGCTGAGGTTTCAAGAACTGGAAAGTGTGAAAAAGATAATAACAACCAAAGAGCAAGGCTATTTGTTGATGAAGTTAACTATAGCTTCCTTGGACACGATAATAATAATGGTTTCCACCTTAACAAGAACCTTGATCTAGTAATTGAGAAGTCATTCATTGTTAAGATGTACCCAAAAGTTAACTACGGTAACTACGTACACCACATGAACCCAATTGAGCCTTTCTACCAAGGAAAGCTTAAGCTAGAAGTATACTTCCTAGCGCCACTACAGGGTGATATTGATTTAACAAATGAGAACAAGCACAAGTTTAAACTTATCTCAGTTGCTTCACGTGAAGTAGAAGTAGAAAACAACTTACTAAAGGCAAGAATTGATATGCCAATCAAGTTTGTGGACATGCCATATATCCACACGAGAACTTATGCGGCAATTAAACTTTCACCGATCTTAAGAGAAGGAGATGATCCAAGAAATGCACCTCGTCCAGCTTGGGCAGCAGGTACATTCCACGCATCATCAAAGTCTTTTCACTCAATCCTTCACACTCAACTTCAAGTGACGGATAAGTTTGAAGAGCAAGATTTCACAAATACAAAAATTGATAAGAAAATGAATGAAATGGTACAACTTGAGAACTACCTAGAGAAGCTATCAAACGATGTAAAAGGTGTGACAAAGAAAGATATCATTGCAGCTAAACTAGCTCCTCGTTACAACAAAAGTTCTGAGGCGATCTTCTCTGACGAACTTAAGAAGCACGAGCTTTTTGATGAGACAATTAAAGTTGATCACACTGGACTGAACAAAAAACTTATTGAAGAAAATAAGCTTACGACGACTGAAATCTCTAAGCTATACGAAGACCAATACGACTCAGCAACACTTGCTAAGCTATGTGGGACATTCTTTAGCCAAGAAAAAACAGGTCTAATCTGGAAATCTTACTCAGACTACAATATGAAAAAGTGTATTGAGTCTCCATGGGAATTCATGATGATTACACCAGTAAGTCACGTACAAGAGATTCTTTCAAAACCAAGAGTTAGCCACTCGAATACTATTAGAATCTCAAAATCAACTGGTAGCGGAACTTACTTTACTGAAAACAGAAGAGTTGGATTCTCTCACGGATATAAAACAGGTGTTGGTGCAAAACTTGACTTCAAACTTCCATTTGGAGAAAAGTTACCAGTAAGCGGTGGAGTTGGTGTATCAGCAGGATACGACTGGTCAACGGCATGGTCACTAGATCGTTCAAATGGTGATAACAATAGAAGTGACAGCGGACAATCAATTGATCTATACGCTGAAGCAATTACACTAAACTTTGAAGCAAGAACACACCAGTGTTTTATGATCGAAGGAACATCAAAGTTTAAAGCAGAATGGATCTCTGATAAGTATCCATCAAATCACGGACTTGGTGGTAGATTAGTTTACAACACTGTTAACAATCCGATTCGTTACAAAGTATGTAAACCAAGTGCAGGAAAAGAAAGACTAGAAGAAACATGGTACTTTACAGGTGAAGGTTTCCAATTCAACTCAATCTTAAGAGATAGACTTGGAATGACTGAAAACCAATACACAATGATGTTTAGAGGAAGAAAGACACTTTATAAGTTTACTGACTTCCTAGCAAAAGCTTCAAGCTCGATGTTTAACATCAAAGAAAGAAAGACTCAGTCACCAGATGTTTATATGCTAGATGTGTACAAGAGTTATAAAGAAGCATTTGATAGCAACCATGACTTAATCGATGACCAAGCAATTCCAGGTACGGTTGAGAAGTATGACCCAATTAAAAACGGCGGAGACCACAACTTCTCAGAAGACAAGTGTGAACTTCCACCAGATCAGTACAATCACGCATCAATTGATTTTTGCTAGAAATAAAAAAGGCCTCTTAAGAGGCCTTTTTCTATTTTAATTACTTTGCTTCAAAGCTGTCATATTTGGAAAAGATATAATCAAGAGTATCATCATCCACATCGCGGTAAAGACATACCCCTAATTCCATAAGATAAATTTTTAAGTGCTCACGAGGATCAACGTTAGGATATTTCTTCTTTAGAAGTTCAAATAACTCGGCCTCGGCTTCCACAATAATATCAGACAATTCATTACCAGCACCCTTATTGATCATATAAAGTGCTAACAGATATGGCATTTGAATGATTTGCTTTCTAACTATTTTAATACGCTCACGAATTCCAACAGAGTTTTCCTGAGATAGGTTAAAGATACGAGCAATCATATACTTAACCGCTTCCTTAAGGATTACATCCTTTTCCTTACCTAAATAATAATAGATGAGTGAGCGAGTAACATCGGCCTCTTTGGCCACCTCGGCGATTTTCCAGTTAAGGTGTCCCTTAGCAACTTCTAATTTGGTTACTGCATTTAAAATTCGATAATGTACTTCTTCACTTTTATTGCTTGTCATAAATAAATCTCTCTATACCCGATAATAATACTTAAGTTTTAAAAGGTAAAATCCGATAAAAATTTATTGAGTCATGTTCAATTTTGATTATTTAGCTATTTATATTTTTCAGAATTGTGGGGGAAAACAATGAAAAATCAGAAACTTACAGGGATCGCCGGAGCCATTATCGTCTCTACCTTGCTAGTATCTTGTAATCAGAAGTCTTATCGAATGCCAAGTTCATTAAAGAGCTCAAAGTTTGAATCCCTCATGCACGAGATGCACGAACAGGTATCCAAGGGCGTAAAATCTCCTGCAGAATGTGCGACAAAGACTCAACATTACTACAATCGCCTCTTTTCCATTAAATCAACAGATATCGATTTTTCTGAATTCTCGCAGTATCAAATGCAAGATTTCGTGAATGCATCCTTTAATATTCGCCTTGATCTCAAGGAGAAATTAAAAGATCTCAATAGTACTAAGGAACTTGATCAAGATGAAAAGCAATGTCTTAAGGGTGTAAAAGATATTTTTAGGGCCCTACGCTATCTTGAGGACTACTTTATTGAGTCCTACTATGCCTCAAGGCCTAAGGGAAAAGTACCGCGCAAATTTAGCACATTAAATTTTGATGGCGACTCTCCTATTCACTTTATGGTTAATCCTGAATATAGTTTTTCAGGCCCGAGAGATCTCAAATCAGGAGATATTATTCTATCACGCGGGAATGCCTACTCAAGTGCCGCTATTGCTCGAATCGGCGATGATGACCATCAATTTTCACACTTAACATTAGTATATAAAGACAAGAAGACAGGCGAGCTTTTCACGTCAGAGGCCCATATCGAAGTGGGTAATGTTGTTGCTCCCTTTCAAGTACACCTTGATCAGGCAAATTCTAGAACTGTTGTCTTTCGTCACAAAGACGCTAAATTAGCGCATTTAGCGGCCAAAGAGATGCATGAGCGTTTCTCTAAATTTACTAAGAAACACGATAAAAATATCCCATACGACTTTGCCATGGACTATAACGATGACTCGCAAATCTTTTGCTCTGAAGTTATTTATCATGGTTACAAAGTTGCCAGTGAAAAACTTTCTGGAACAGCTATGGATATCCCAGAGTTTAAAACGAGCTTTAACCCGGCCCTACTTTCATTTCTACAAGACTTTGGTCTCCAAGTGACAAGTGAAAATATCGCAAAGTTTAAAACATTCGGCCCTGGCGAAATTCAATTTGATTCACGCTTTGATCTCGTTGCCGAATGGAGAAATCCAGATAAACTTAAGGATACACGTTACAAAGACGCAATTCTTTCAAAGATTTTTGAATGGATGGAAAAGGAAAGATATGAATTTGATCCTAGCTTTGGAACAAAACTAGGTAATGATTTTGCTTGGCTTGCACGTCGTTCAGTTATCAGTCGCGGTATTATTAAATTTGTAGCAGGTGTAAACTTAGAAGAGAAATTTCCACTCAATCTAGGTTCAAAACAGATTGATCTCTTTGTTGTTCTAGACCAAGTTGGTGAGAAGCTCTACGAAAGGATTGCAAAGGCGGAGAAAGAAGCAGGAGGAATCCTCTCTTTTAATGAAATGTTTCAAGAACTTGAGAGTTACCGAAAAGAAGACCTAGATAAGTACATAAAATATATTGAAGACAAGAAGTATAATCAAAAGCTTCAAATGCAAGGTGGTCGACGCAATGGCCCAAGAAGACGCCGCTCATTAAGTAGGCCTGATTTCCACCACTTATTTCACAACTAAAGCTAAAGGGTTAATTCGCACTTTAAGAGTTAAGTAAATTACGCTATATTGGCCGCATATGAAAACGGTCAATATAGCAATTCAAAACGCCCACAACGAGCTATGCGCTCACCCACTTTATTCAAATATCAACGATATTGATGATGTGAAAATTCTTATGAAGTGGCACGTCTTTGCAGTATGGGATTTCATGTCTCTATTAAAAGGCCTTCAACGTGAAGTGACATGTGTGTCAACGCCATGGATGCCTTCAAAGTATGACAAAGAGTGCGTTCGTTTCATTAACGAGATTGTTTTAGGTGAAGAAAGTGATGAAGATCTAAACGGTGGCCATATTGATCACTTCACAATGTATTTAAATGCGATGAAGGAAGTTGGTGCTGATACAACGCCAATTGAAAACTTCTTTAGTGATTTCTCATTTGATGAGCTCCCTCAGGAGATCGCAAAATTTACGGCATTTAACCTAAACCTTGTCACTAACGCCCATCCAAGTGCCGTTGCTTCAGCATTCTTTTATGGAAGAGAAAACCTGATCCCTGATCTGTTTCAACCATTTGTGAATGTTTTAGAAGAAAAGAATATTGATGCTCCATATTTTAAACACTACCTTGTTCGTCATATTGAACTTGATGGTGACGAGCATGGTGACCTTGCGGGAAAACTTCTTTCACAGCTTTGTGACACTGCTGAAAAAGAAGAACAAGCAACGCAAGTAGCACTTGATTCACTTAAACTTAGAGCACAGATGTGGGATTATGTTCTAGAAGAAATTAGAGCAAACCGTTCAGAAAACTTAGAGCCTATCCACTAATTCTTTTGCTAGAGAAACTCCAGCGCTCCAACCGTTCTTATATAGAGCGTTTAGAGCGTAGACACCTTCACAAACCTCACCACAAAAAGGTGTGCGTCTCTTACCTTTATGACGAATTCCTGTGTGAATCATTGGTTTTTCAAGATTTTTAAATTCAGGAAATAAGCCTTGAAAGATTTCTAGTTTCTCATACACTTCTTTAGGAGAATGAAGATGAGAAAGTCCCTCAATTGAATTTGCACCAAATAGTAGAAGATTATCCTGAGCACGATAAATAAGATTAAAGTGACCACGAGAAATCACAAAGGATTCTTCGTTTAAATCGATATCCCAAGTAAAGTAAGTGCCTTTAACAGGCTTCCCCTCTGGTAAACTCTTATCTTTAAAGATTAATGACGTGTAGGCACTTGTTGCTAATATAATTTTTTGAGCATTGAAGCTTCCAATATTAGTCTTAACCTTGCCCTTATTAACGCCACTAACTCTTGCCCTAATTTGTTCGACATCAGTTTTAAAGAAATTAAGGAATTCGTCAGGATTGATAACATATGCATCTTTAGCAACAGTCTGCTGATTCTTAAACTCAATAAAGTCTGCACCATAACGGGCCTCAAATTGCTTAAACTTTAGAGGATCCTCTTTAATATTTGGAGGAAGATAGAATTGTTTACAGCTATAAACTCCAGATGGCCTATTTATTTCAACGAAGTCTTTTAAGAATTCATGAGCATGAAAGAGAATATTTCCAAGCTTCGAAATCCCTTCTTCAAATAATCCGAATGATACAACGCTTGTCGTGCGTCTCGAACAAGCTGGAAACGCCTCGTCATCATATACTTGAGCGATTCTTGCCGTTGGATATTTTTTTGTTAAGAAATATAAAATGGCGCGGCCAGCAATGCCATCACCAACTACTAAATAATCGAATTCATTTGTCATAATAACTTCTTACATCAATATTTTTAAGTTAACCAGTCGAATTTACTCAAGTTTTCCATTGTCATTCCAAATTCAATAACTATACAATTTTAATTCAAATTTAGTTAATGGAGTATGAATTATGTCAGAGACGACAGAAAAAGCAGCAAAAAACCCAATGGATATCATCGATCAAAATGCCGTCCTATTTTGTGTAGACAACACAGATATCACAGCGAAACAAATCATGGCCGTACTTGCCATGTTACTTGTTGAAGACTGTACTGTCCCATTCATCACACGTTACCGTAAAGATAAAACAGGTGGTTTAGATGAAGAACAAATCCGTCTAATCCAAGAAAAATACGACGAATATATTGAGCGTGAAAAACGCCGTGCTTTCATCCTTGAGGCCATCACAAAACAAGAGATGATGACACCTGAGATTGAAAAGAAGATTAAAGCAGCGACAAATATCAACCAACTTGAAGATATCTACGCGCCATTTAAGTCAAAGAGAAAAACAAAAGCACAAATTGCTAAAGAAGCTGGGCTTGAGCCATTTGCAATCCTAATGAAGACTTCGAAGCTTCCTATGCCAGAGCTTGCAAAAGAGGCCTTAAAATTCATTAATAAAGATAAGAAAGTTGCAACTTTTGAAGATGTATTAAAAGGAGCATGCGATATCATCATTGAGGAAATCGCACACGATACAGAGCTGAAAGAGACTCTTCGAAATGATTACTGGGCACAGGCAATGATTAAGTCATCACCAAGAAAAGGTTATGAGGAAATCAAAGACTGGCAAAAATACAAAGACTATTTTGAGTATGAACAAAAAGTAGCGGATCTTCGTGATCCAAAAGCGGCCCACAGATTCCTAGCAATCCGTCGTGCACAAACAGAAAAAATTCTAAAAGTAGAAATCGTATTTGATGAAGAATACGCAAATAATATGATTCTTTCAAAACACTTTGCTGACACTGGTGTTACAAGCTACAAAGCACTAGTTGACTGTGCTTCAAAGGCCTACAAAAACTATATTCACTCTTCACTTGATTTAGAAATCAAGGGTGAGCTTAAGAAGCTTTCAGATGAATCTGCAATTGACGTTTTTGGTGTAAACCTTAAAAACCTACTTCTTCAACCATACCTAGGGCCTAAGACGGTTCTTGCACTTGACCCAGGTGTTGTAACGGGATGTAAGACAGTTGTTGTCGATAACACAGGTAAGTTTGTTGTTGATACTGTTGTTTACCCTCACCCACCAAGAAATCAGGTTCGTGAGTCAGCAACAATTCTTAATGCAATGATTGAACAGTTCAATGTTGAGTATATCGCTATTGGAAACGGGACTTTTGGACGTGAGACTCTTCAATTTGTTGAAGATAACGTCACAGCAGTTAAAGATGGAAAAGTTAAAGCAACAATGATCTCAGAAGATGGTGCTTCAATTTATTCCGCATCTGCAATTGCAAAGAAAGAATTCCCTGATAAAGATGCAACTGTAAGAGGTGCAATTTCAATCGGACGTCGTTTCCAAGATCCACTTGCTGAACTTGTAAAGATAGACCCTAAATCAATCGGTGTTGGCCAGTATCAACACGATGTAAACCAAATCAGACTTAAGAAGTCACTAGATGGTGTCGTAGAAAGCTGTGTAAACTTTGTTGGTGTTGATATTAACACTGCTTCAGCTCCTCTACTTTCTTTTATCTCTGGTATTGGACCGACTGTTGCGGGCAATATTGTTAAGCACAGAGATAAGAACGGTCTATTCTCAGATAGAAGTGAAATCTTAAAAGTTTCACGTTTTACAGATAAGGTATTCCAACAGGCCGCAGGATTCCTACGTGTCTACAATGGTGCAAACCCGCTAGATGCAACATTTATCCACCCAGAAAACTACGATATGCTAGAGAACTGGGCGCAGTCGAAAGGCTTCACACTAGAGCAGTTAACAACAGATAATGCTGTTGCAAACCAACTTAAATCAGATAAGGACCTAATTGCAAAGCTTGGCGAGTTCACAGTTAATGATATCTACAAATCACTAACAGCTCCTTCTCAAGATCCACGTACAGAATTCAAGACGACGGAATTTAGAAAAGATGCACGTGAAATTAAAGATATTAAAATTGGTGAGCGATACCCAGGTATCGTAAAAAACATCACTCAATTTGGTGCCTTCGTTGATATCGGTATCAAAGAAAACGGCCTTGTCCACGTTTCACAAATGGCAGACCACTTTGTTGATAATGCTCTTGATGTTCTTAAAGTTGGACAAGAGGTTTCAGCAGTTGTTCTTGATGTTGATATGGATAGAAAGCGTATTGCCCTATCTCTAAAATCAGATGGTGCAGAAGAAGCAAAAACTTATGAGCGCCCTTCAGGTGGACCTCGCCAGAGTAAACCACGCGGTGGTGGAAAGCCTAAGATGCCAAAGCAAAACGATGCACCTTTAAAGAATAATGCATTTGCGGCGCTTGCAGGATTTAAAGTAAAGTAGGTGCGCCATTGTCTGCTCATAGGCCAGACTATTGGAGGCAACTATAATTGTATCTGAAGCAATAAAAAACTAACTTAATAAAAACAAAAGGGCCCGGTATGGGCCCTTTTATAATCAGATATATAACTTTTAAAAATTATTTACACGAAGAAACTTTTCTCTTAACAGATCTTAAAAGACTCTTTGTCCAAGAACCAAATAGTGGCTTTTTAGTAAGCTTGTAAGAAGACTCTACCTCTTGAACAATCTCTCCATCATTTATAACAAGATCCTTTAGCTTAACACTTGTATAAGCTCCTCTGTAGTGATGTACATCAGAGAAAATTGTCATATAACTCACACTACCTTCTTGTGGTAATTCATTTAAGTTACTGATTTTTGTGAAAGTATAACCTTTATCTTCATAAACTTTCATAACTTTCTGTGTTACATCAGTTCGTCCATCAACATCTGAAAGAACTAAGAAATAATGGCAATCATTCGAACTTGCATTAATGTTAGAAATAACCATTAAAGCAAAAACTAGTTTTAAAATATTCTTCATTTTCTGACCTCTCTGTTATTAATCAATTCTTTCTAAATTTACTCTTAATCCCATTCCAGTGTTAAGATCGATTGTGATCATATCCTGAATACCCATTTGCTTCCAAAAAACTAGATCAACTTTGTGGTTTTCTTCTTCATAGATCATACAGCTGAAAACAATAGAGCCATTTGAAACACGATCTTTTTCACAAGTTGTATCAACAGCAAGCTGACCAGCATAATTCATCTTAAGATTGTATTTCTCACCAGCTACGATTTCTGTAACTTCAACATTCTCATTACCAACTAATGCTTGGTCCATTTCATTTACACCCTTATATGTTGCTGAATGAGCTGAAAGTGCTGTTAGTGATAGTAGAACGAGTAATAATTTTTTCATTCGTAACCTCCATTACTATATTTTATTGAACTTAGATTTTCGTTACTAAACAAATTTAAAATACAGCAATTGGAGTCGATTTGTGAAAAGTTGAAATATTTATCACTATGGATAAAAAGTGAACAACGCTAACTACTGGGAATCTCGATTCGTACCCGCGCCCCTTTTAGTGGTGAGGTATAAGAATTAAATCACGAGTGTTGTAGCCTAGGGAATCTAGCTCTCTGATGGCCCTCGCGACGATTTTGGAGGCGTAGTCCTTAGAGTATTTGCGCGACATGATCCACAAGTACTTTTCATCAGGGACGCCGATGGCCACCCACTCGTACTTTGGATCAAGAGCAACGACAAGGTAATCAAATTTAAGGGGCCAAAAAAGCTGAATCTTCCAATGGGCATTGGTTTTTGTATCCTCGATCCAGGCCTTTTGTGTGAGGACCTTTTGTTCTCCATCTAGAGAGTCTTTATTAAAAACAAAGTTAACGTCGATACGCTTCTCTTTTTCATTCCACGTATAAGTCTCAACAGAGTTGTGCTGGCCTTCTTCTAGAAATGTGCCTCTTGCCGCTAGTACGAACCAATCCCCTATGAAGCGATCAATATCAACATAGTCCACTGTTTTATGATAAGTAGTCGAGCTACAACTTAAGAGAAAGAAAGATACGATTAAGATAAGAAACTTCAAAAGGCCTCCTACTATTTGGATTACCACCACTTCTTTGTAACATATTCTTGTTCATCAAAAGAGACAATTTCTCCTAACTTTGGTGCCATTAGCTTAAGAACACCTTGCTGAGCATATTCATCTAACTTTAAGATCGGATCATCCCATGTATGAAATGAAAGTGAAAATGCACCCCAATGAATTGGGAAATAGTACTTAGCGTTGATATCAGCATAGGCCTTTGGCCATTCTTCTGGAAGCAAGTGAACCGCAAACCAATCTGGGTTATATTGACCTGATTCCATAAACGCTACATCAAATGGCCCTAGACGAGCTCCAATTTCTTTAAAATGAATATCGTAGCCAGTATCACCACTAA
This sequence comes from Halobacteriovorax sp. RT-2-6, assembly GCF_047085025.1. NCBI lineage: Bacteria > Pseudomonadati > Bdellovibrionota > Bacteriovoracia > Bacteriovoracales > Halobacteriovoraceae > Halobacteriovorax > Halobacteriovorax sp. RT-2-6. Next base: position 278,292 of record NZ_JBKIYH010000001.1, on the reverse strand, counting down.
AGTAGAGATTATTATTTTGAGTCTTTACAACCCACGATGCCCACAGAGTCGTATTCTCATGGGCCTGGTCACGCCCAGAGAAATGCTGAGCGGGAGTTGCAGTAAATTTGATGCCTTCAAAATCCACATCTTGCCACCAATCAAGTTCAGTAATACGAGAGTCATCTATTCCCCATCTTTTAAGATGTGAACCGACTCCAAGAGGCGTAATAATTTTGACGTCTTTCTTTTTGGCAAAGAATTTCATCGTCGTCATATCAAGATGATCGTAGTGATCATGAGAGATAATAATATAATCAACTTCCGGAAGTTCTTCTAAGCTAAGAACAGGAGGTGCAAAGCGCTTTACGAATAAAGGAACAGGAGAAGAAGAGCCCGAAAAGATCGGATCAATTAGAACAATCTTTGAATCGATATTTAAAAGAATCGTTGAGTGACCAAACCAAATCGATTTAACGTGATCTGACTTTTCTAAGAATTTCTTCATATCAGGCTTTATAGAAGGCAAAGTTTTTTCAGGATAGCGCCCTCCGCCCTTTCCTAAGAATTCAATAAACTTAGAAAAACCAAAACCATCTTTTTGAATGGGTTGCTCTTTTGTAATATTAGGTCTGCGGTTTATAAAGATTTGCTTAGAGGCATCAAAGTTTTCCGACTTTTCAAAGCTTCTTAACTCATTCTTATTCGGGTGGGCCCCGAGTGAAGACATAAACACAGAGGCAACTTTACTCATACCTGTACATCCAGAAAAACTTAATAAAATAAATAATAGAAGAAAATGTTTAAACATTAAGTTCCTACTTTTTTAACAAAACTAATGAAATTCCCATTATCCTTGAAAAATCTCCAATTGGAAAAAAGAGTGAAGATTACTGTAATAATCACAGGCACTAGAAATGAGAAGACGAACGACGATCCAGTAAAGCGTACTGGAAGTGAACGATCAACAAACATGGCCGGCATGATAACAGGAGAAAACTGCGCTAATAGCTTTAATACAATAAAACTCAGAAGATTACCTAAAGCAATTGCACAAACTGTAATAATGGCAATATTAAGTCCCCCATACTTCTTAATCTGATCCATACTCATTCCAAGGATCCAAAAAGAAGCAAAGTCATTTCTAACTCTTGCATAGAAAATTGACAGCCCTGAGATAATCGAAAATGTAACAAGAACAATCGTTGCTAAAAATAAAAAGAGAACCACATTATTTTCTAGCGCCAGAGCATAAACAAGATTCTGATTTAACTGTTCCCATGTTTTAAAGCTTGCACCTTTTGAAGTTAAATACTGCTTGAGCTCTCCTACTTCAGCGGCACCCAAAACACTATAAACCCTCAGTTTATTATAACGACGTGACTTTGCGATTGAAAATGCACTATAAGCATGTCCCCAGGCGTGAAGTTCGTCGATATCTGGGTCCATTGAATCAGTGAAATTTTCAATCATGAGAGACTTAAAGCGTGGCAGTTCACCAAAGAACACATCAGTATGGGCCGGAGAAATAAATTGAATCTTATCATCAAGTCCTGCATAAATCTTTCGACCTAAATAAGGTGATAAGAGGATTTCTTCTCTTGCAGGCCAATGATCAATGGCCTTAGGTAAAATCGTAGAAGTTTCACTTGCAACACCATGAAAAATAACAGGTGCTAAGTAGCCTTCAAGACGAATAAGGCCCTCTATTTCATACTCAAATGAATATCTTAATTTATTATCATCTAAGTAAGACTGTGTTTTTTCAAAGTCGAGATCTTTTGGAAGATCAATAATGTATCGGCCAAGAGTTTGCTTTCCACGCTCGATGCGATTGGTTTGAAGTCCTTTAAGAACTGACTGAACACTTAGGAGTGAAAAGCTTGATATGATAAGACTCGCCAAGGCCATAATAAGTAGCCTTTGGCGAGTCTTAGCTTTAAATAAGTAATTTAGAAAAAATCTAAAAAAACTTAGAAACATTTAATCTATAACTCGTAAAAAGTTGAGTTTTCATCAGCAAGCTTATTAATAAGTGCGCATGGAGTGAACCTGGCCTTACTTACACTTTCAGAAAACTTAAGCATTTCATCTCTTAAACGAGCGATCCCTTGAGTGTCTGCATATCTTAGAAGACCTCCTCTAAACGGAGGGAAACCGATACCAAAGATTAGACCTAAATCAACGTCTTTTGCTTTTGCAACGATTTTATCTTCAAGTGTTGTAGCAGCTTCATTAATCATTGGAAGAAAGATTCTCATTTGAATCTCTGTTTCACTCAGCTTCTTAGACGCTTTTGGAAGCATATTCCAAGCTTCCTGGTTAGGACCAGTTGGCTTACCTTTTTCATCGTATAGATAGAATCCCTTAGCATTTTTCTTTCCAAAGAATTCTTTTTCAAGCATTTGCTTTCCAATACCATTTGAAGCTTGACGCTCCCCTAGTCCGTCATAAATAATTTTAGAAACTTTATCACCAACATCAATTCCAACTTCATCAAGAAGTCTAAATGGGCCCATTGGCATACCAAAGTTTAGACAAGCATCATCGATATCTTTGATTGAAACACCTTCTTCTAATAAGAATCCTGCTTCATTCATATATGGCATAAGAATTCGGTTAACAAGGAATCCTGGGCCATCGTTAACAACAACTGGAGTCTTCTTAACTTTTACTACCCAATCATAAAGAGACTCAATCGTTTCATCAGAGACACCATCGTGTTTAATAATTTCTACAAGTGGCATCATGTGAACAGGGTTAAAGAAGTGTAGACCTGCAAATCTTGAGTTATCTTCAAGCGCACTTGCCATCTCTTGAACTGAAAGAGATGAAGTGTTTGAAGTAAGGATCGTGTCTTTACGAACTTTAGTTTCAGTTTCAGCAAAGACCTTCTTTTTAATATCCATATTTTCAACAACGGCCTCAATTACAAGGTCTGTGTGTTCAAATCCACGGTAATCTGTTTGAGCGCTAATTGATCTCATTTTGCGCTCAAAATCATCGTGAGACATACGCTTTCTTTTTACTGCACCAGCAAAGTTACTTGAAGCTTGTTTAAGACCGAGCTCAAGTCCTACCTGATTCAGGTCTTTCATGATTGGAAACATATCATTCTTTGCCATAAGCCAAGCGATACCACCACCCATTGTTCCAGCACCAAGACAAGCACCACGACGAAGCTTTCTTCCAACGCCCTTGGCATCGTCCATTTTCTTAGACCCTTCCATTAGGAAGAAGATATGGCGAAGGTTCTTTGATTGTTCACCAATACATAACTCTCCAAAAGCCTGAGCTTCAGAAGTTAAGTAAGATGTGCGACCTTTCATTACTCCAGCTTCCATCACATCAAGAATTTTTAGAGGAGCTTGGTAGAAACCTTTAGTTTTCTTTAAAACTGATTCACGTGCCTTTTGAAAAATAATCTTCTTTGTGAATACATTATCAGTTGCAGCGTCTTGCATTTTATCCATGAATCCACGCTTATCAACTTTCTTCTTGAAATGGTTTGGTGCAAGATCAACAAGACGCTCTTTTGCGTATACCTCGTCAACAAGTCCAGACCTCTTTGCTTTTTTAGCATTAAGAGTTTTCCCCGAAAGGATCATATCAAGAGCAGTTGGAAGCCCTACTGCTTTTGGTAGACGGAAAGTTCCACCAAATCCAGGAATTAGGCCAAGCTTAACTTCAGGAAGGCCAAGACCTGTTGCCTTGTCATCACTTACAATTCTTGATTTACAAGAAAGAGCAAATTCAAGTCCGCCACCAAGACACACACCGTGGATACAAGCAACAGTAGGCATCTTCAAGTCTTCAATGCGATTAAAGATTGTCTGACCTGCTTCAGCTCCTGCTTGTCCATCTGCTGCAGTATGCATGGTATCGAATAATTTAATATCTGCGCCTGCCATGAAACATCTGTCTTTGTGTGAAAAGAAGATTGCTCCATCTAGCTCTTTTTCTTTTGTATGAAGATCTTCAACGATATCTTGAAGCTCTTTTAATGTTTCTTCATCGAAAACAGTCATCGAAGCTTTGTCATTATAACCAAAGCCGATATATGCTTTCTTGTCCTTGATTTCAAAACTGATTCTCTTATATGTCATTGCTATATCCTATATTTTCTAAATTAATTACTTTTGTAAGTTCTCGATAATCATGGCACCACCTTGACCACCACCGATACAAAGTGAAGCAACACCAAATCCTGCTTTTCTCTTCTTTAGCTCATGAGCAAGAGTTACAATTAAGCGTGATCCAGTTGATCCTACTGGGTGTCCAAGAGCGATAGCACCACCGTTAACATTTAGTTTCTCAGCAGGAATTTCACCCCATAATTTATCAATACCAAAGAAGTCAGCAACTTTCTTATCAGTAAATGCCTTCTTAACAGCAATAATTTGTGCAGCAAAGGCTTCGTTAATTTCAATTAGATCCATTTGCTCAAGAGTCATATTAGATCTTCTAAAGACACCATCCATTGCATGAAGTGGTCCCATTCCCATACGCTCAGGCTCTAGTCCATGGAAGTGATAATCAACAACTCTTGCAAGTGGCTCTAGGTTATATTTTTTAACGGCCTCTTCAGAACAGAAAAGAATCGCTGATCCACCATCTGTAATTGGACAGCTATTTCCAACTGTAACAGTTCCTGACTTACGATCAAAGTAAGGCTTCATTTTTGCAAGACCTTCAACAGAAGATTCTTTACGTGGCCCATGATCATTCATAAGTAATTTATCTAATTTTGAACCATAGATCAGTGGCACGATCTCATCAGCAAAACGACCTTCTTCAATGGCCTTAATAGCTTTATGGTGAGACTCATTTGCATAGATATCTTGCTCTTCACGAGTGATCCCAAGTTCACGTGCAAGAAGCTCTGCAGTTTGTCCCATATTTAGGCCACAAAAAGGATCCGTTAAACCTTGTTCAATTGCAATAATTGGAGAAAGGTATGCAGGTTTAAAAGTTGAAAGAACTTTTAATTTATCACCAGTTGTTTTTGCTTTCATAAGTGAAGCAAAAAGCTCAGTCATTTGCTTACCATAAATAAGTGGCATATTTGACATTGACTCTACACCACCAGCAACAACGACATCACAACGTCCACTTGCTACTTTAATGAAAGCTTGAGAAGCGGCCTCAAGTCCTGAAGCACAATTTCTGTGAACAGAGTAACCAGAAGTCTTCTTATGAAGGCCTGCCTCTAGTGCAATAACACGTCCTACGTTTGGATACTTTGCAGGAGTACCTGTGTTTCCAAAAATAACCTCATCAACTTCATCGTCACCGATTGAAGTTCCATCCATAATATGGCGAACAAGGTAAGCACCTAAATAAGGGGCTTGAATATCTTTAATTATAGTTCCGGCTTTTGCATGAGGAGTTCTCACTGCCTCGACAATGTAGACTGGTTTCATTGATGATTCCTTTCTTCAAATTATTTTACTTGCTTAATATTGTAAGGATAATCAGTGGCAATGAAAAGTAAAAAGGCCCCTGAGCGGAGCCTTTTTATGAGAACATGGGTTTTTTAAACAATTGTTTAGAATAGGTATGAAAGTCCAACACCTAAAGTAAATGTGTCAGCATTTTCAATATTTCTAGCTTGGTCAACTAATGCCTTCTGGTTAGTTGAACCATTGTATTGTGCTTCTTCACCAAGTCTAAAAATATTCTTTTCGTAAGATAGGCCAACTTGTGCGCTAAATTCTTTAGCAAAATTAACTTCTGCTCCAAGAGATGCACTACCTGATACATACTTCATCGATTGCTTAGTCTCGTTAAAAGTATCAACTGGGTTTTGGATTTCAAAAGATCCAAAGTGAATTCCAGTTCCAACACTTAAGTATGGTTTAATCTTAGCTGAACGTGAGAAATAAAATTTACCATATCCACCAAAGTTAAACTCATTATATGAAATCTCATCATTTTGAGAATAAGAGTTATAAGCATTATAGTTATTATAATTGTAGTAACCATAGTTGTTGTAGTTACTAAGCTCATTACCTTGAATAGTAAGGTTCATAAATCCAGCGCTAATTCCGATTGAAACTCTTTCAGAAATAACAGTTTCAACAGAAGCTTGGAAATTGATCCCTGCTGTCCATTCTTTTTGCTCACCAGTAATACTCTTATATCCAGTCTCAATTGTTAGTTTATTACTAAGTTCTGGAAGTACTGGTTCTGCTACAACAGGAGCGACCGCTTGTACTCTAGCAGGTGCTGCTTGTTGATTATTTATTTCATCCATTGCCTTAAGTTGTCCCTCAAGTGCCTTTTGGATCTTGTCAGCGATACGCTTTTCTTCTTGTAGACGCATATCCTCAACATTCTTTCTCATCATCTGCTCGTGTTTCTCCTCTAGCTCACGACGTAGCTTTTGGATTTTGTCAGCTTGTGATGGTTTCTTTTTCTTTTTGTAGAACCCGTCGATATTGATTTCGTCAGTATGAACAACTTGATCTGTTTCACTTAATAATGGATCGTCTTGTTGTCCATATGAGGCTGCACTTGAAATTAGAAGTGCGGCCAATACGGCCGAGTTAATCATTGTTGTTTTCATGATGTTCTCCCTGTCTCTTTTAAATAGAGTTACAGTTTCTTATAACACATTGCGAGATTAATCTGTTCAAAAGCGAACGCTGATGAAATAATTTCATGAAAACGGAAAAAGTTCTTTAAAATTAGATAGTTAGAACTGTCTAACGAAGCCTGAATGTACGAAATTTCTTAGGATCGACCTCATTGGAGCCATCAATTCCGATAGTTTTAAGAAAACAAAGAGGATTTATACTACCTTGTTGGCATGCTTCAGGGTCGGCCTTGAAGCGAGCATCAAGAGTTTGAAAGACCGCAAAGAGAATAGAGACGACGGCCACTAGAAGTAGAAGATACTCAACTGCGGTTTGACCGCTTTGTGATTTTAGAATGGTTGTAGTGTAGCTTCTCTTCATTATACCTATACTTAAATAAAGGTTTTAAAGTCACGTGCCTCTAATAATGTTTGCGTGATGCCTAAATTATTCTTCTTTAGTGGCCCATGGTAGAAGACGCCTTTTACAGACTCGAACTTACCAGCTTGACCCATTCTGAACTTAAGATTAATCCTTGAGCCAGAATTAATCACACTGTGATTACGAAGCATGCAAGTTTCATTTGTCAGTTTACCTTTTAAAAGAGTGTCATTTCTATCAATTATCTGGTTATCTAAAAGAAATTGATGAAGTTCTTTTTCGCAGAAATCATACTTTAAGCAGTCATCAAATTGTTTAAACATTTTAATCTGACAAGTACCATCCAAGCTTATTTCTTTCCTGATAAAGACGATATCACCACCAAATGAACTTTCATTAAAGTAGTAGTAATCAGCACTGATTAGCTTATCGGCCAAGGCATAATCTAGCTTCACACAGCGATAGAGGTCAGTGATATTATGAGCGATATTTAATTTGTCTAAATTAGAGCTAAAAATTGCGATCTTTTGAGGCGCGACGACCCCTGAAAAAGACGACAATTGAGCCGCCCAAGGTCTTCTGCTAGAAAAACTAAATTCTTCAACGATATCCTCAAAGCTACTTCCTCCTAAACATTCAATAGTCTTTGTGGCCTGCTCTTCTTTTTCAAGTTGCCACTGAAACCTAAAGCGAGGAGATAACATAAGGATAAAGAAGTATATTGTTTCAAGATCTGAAAATGTTAGCTCTAATGTCTTTGTATAAACACAGCGAAAGCAACTAGCAAATCGTTGAAGGTCTTTATTAAGTCTTAAATGTTTTTTGAAAATTTCATAAATATCATGAATATAATTTGGAAGAGCTGATCTTAGAGTATTAACTGTCACCTGATGGAATGTTTTATAACGACATAAAGACTCTCCAAGGCGCTTAACAGAAGACATGAAATCTTGGTCAAACTTCTCTTGATCAATTTCTTCAATTCTTAAACGATTGATAAACTCATTATAAAGCTCAGGAAAATGACGACAAATCTGAGAGAAGTTTAAATAAGGACTAAGTCCTGCACAAAGCGTTTGCTCACTCTTATATTTTAAATAAAAAGGAGCGTGAACAAATGAATCCTTATCAAAGATTGTCGAATCTAATTCGAGATCACTGGCCCAAGCTTCAATAAATGCTAAATCTAAAGGCCCAAAGAACTTAAAATAAGGATCACTTGCCTTAATTCTTTTATCCCTCAAATAGATTGCACCAAATCCACTTTTAAGAATTTGAGTTGCTGTTAAAAAACTAGCAATATTATTTCCAATGATGAGAGTATCTATTTTTTTATTCATATATTATATTTTTTTAATTCGTTAATAATGCGATAAGCTTGCGTTTGGCCATTTCACTTTCTTTAATCATATCAGAAATCAACTCATTGGCCATCTTATTGGTGCTAGTGCTTTTTATAATTGAATAGGCATCATTCATATTATCAATCACACCAACGCCAACCCCGGACTTTACAATAGTATCGTACTCTGTCGAGCGCTTTACATTTGGCCCACAAAATATATTTGCCCCAGCAACAAAGGGTTCTAGTACAGAATGAATCCCCTTCCCATGTCCTCCGCCTACAAAGACAGTTCGGAAATAAGGATAGATCTCACATAATATGCCTCTAAGAGTGGATATAATGAGTCCAGGTCTTTGCTTATAATTTGAAATAAATGAGTCTATTTGATTATTTTCAATGATTTCTTTTGTCAGCATATGAATTGATAAATCGGGACAATGCTTTAATATAAGCACTTTTAAATTTTCAATATTATCGTCTTTGAGTACATGCGGGGCCATAAACACAAATAACTCACCTGCTCCTATCAGCTTGCAAAATTCTTGATCAGAAAAAGCATCCATTTCAACAGGCCAAGTCTGGGCCAAGCAAATTCTCTTTTCATATTCGGCCAAAGATAAGAGCTTATTCAAGTCCTCATATAAAGAATGTCTTCTAAAGAAGTGCTGACGAAAATCAATTTGCAACATTCTAAGCTCAATTGGGTGCTCTAGTTTATCAGCACTAATATCTTTACCGATAATCATATAGTCTTCATTAGTTGCACAAATAATCTTACTAAACATTGAATAGATATACTTCTTAAGGCCAGGTAAGCGTAATTCACTTATATCTGTGGTCTTTATACGTGAGCTTTTAACAGTTGCTGAAAAAAGAATAAATTCTTTCATTTTAGAGCCAAGATAAAGTAGCTCTGGAAAGAAGTCATAACGAACCATCATCATTTTCTTTGCGCTCGACCAAGCAATGATATTCTGGCGTGAAAGAAGCGGGAAATAAATCATTAGAGGCAAACGTAAATAACGAATATTTTCTCTATTGGCCTGATAGTAATCAATAACCTTATGCTCGACACTTGGAGATGTGAAAATTAGCTCAACATTCTTGCCCAAAGAGATAAGCTCGTCGGCCAAAGGTCTAATCTGCTCAAACTCTCCTTCACTTGAGAAGTGAAAGACACAGTGTGCTTTTTTTCCAAATCGAGCAAAAGGCCTACAACCTTCATCTCGATAATTCTTTCTTTCAAAGGAGACTCGAGCATAGAAAGGTCCCACTTTTAATAGATAAAGCACAAAAAATAATGGATAGAGCGCAATTCTTACAATTGCCTGAATAAGAAAAATCAATAACATAGGTATATTATAATGAGGTTTTTTCTAATATAGAAGCCAAAATAAGGTCCATTTGACACCAAAGTAATTAAATCAACATATTTTTCTGACATGTTCTTACAAACTGAAATATTAATTCACTAAATTACAATCATTTGTTGCAATTCAATAAAAAAAATTCCAATATCTACAGTCTATAAAAGAAAGAGGGAGAAAAAATGGGAATTTTAAAGGGAGCAATCATTGCATTCGTGGCAGTAAGTTCTATGGCGGCGACATCAACGTCATCAGTATCTGTGCCATCGTCAAGCTCATCAACTTCAACAGCAGCATCTTCAACAGATTCTGCAACAACTTCAGAAGCTTCAACAGGAACTTCATGGTACCAAAAATTAAAAGACTCACCTTTTAATATGCAATACCTAGTTGAAGGTTCTAACAACTTTAAACAATCGATCAATGGTTACAGTTTCTACAACTACTTATACCTTGGTTACAATATCAATAAGACATTCGCAGTTAAGCTTGTTCCATACTGGCAAACAGACTTTACTAAGAGACAAGAAAATGCAGACGGAAGCCGTACAGTTCACCAACAATACGGTGCAACTCAAGCACGTCTTTACGTTAAGAATATCCTAACTGATGAAAAGAACGGTTTTGATCTATACCTACAAAACAGAATTTACTACTACCCAGCAGCAACTAGAAATGGTTCAGGGTACGATGTAAAGAATAGACTTTACCTAATTGGTGGTAAGAAAATCACTGATAACTTCAAGATTGGAACATATGCGTTCTATGAAAATTATATCAGAAATACTGGTTCATCTAAGTTTCTAGAGAACTACTATGCTGCCGTAGCTCCAACTTATTATATCAATGATAAGTGGTATACAGCTCTATCGATTGAGTACTACCGTACAAAGAGAAAAACTGGTGCTACAGAGTCTGAAACTCTATCACTTTCACCAGAAATTGGTTACTCATTCCCAATCTGTTCTCTATCTGCAGCACTTGCTCTTGAGCCAGTTGACTTCAGAGGTGAAGACCCAGATTTCGTTGATGGTACACTAAAGAATGCTTCTTTAATCGTATCAGCATTTTTCCCAGTTTTTTAATTAACTACTCCATTTTAAATACTTACGAAGCCGACTTTAATAGTCGGCTTTGTTTTTTTAAGTCTTTATTAAACTACAGGCAAAAATTTCCGATAAACCTAATAGAAAGTGATTAATCTAATCAGGGTTTGAGGATTTATGGCCACTAGTACAAAGAAAAAAGTTACTGAATACCTACTTACGAAAGAACAAATTTCAGGAGGACTCTATGAGCCTAATGAAGTCTACTTTATCAAAGATGGTGGCAAGGAACTTGGGCCATTTTGGCAAGAAGATCTAAAGGAATTTATTGAAGAATACTCATTATTTAACCAAAAGGTCTTCGTAAAAAGCATGTTGGAAGAACAATGGTCTGTCATTACGGCCCATCCTCTATTTCAAAGAAGAAGGCCAGAGATCATTAAAGAGTTTCAAGTTGATGAAGACGACCAATTCTTTATACTAAGAAGCAATAAGAAAGACGGGCCATATAAGAGTAGTGAAATTATGGCAATGCTTGATTCTCTAGAACTACTCTACACTGACTTTATTTCTGTCGATAACGGACAAAGTTGGGGAACAATTCATGAATTTGAAGTATTTGATCGTCGCAGCCGCTCAAACGAAAGTTTACCAGAATCGCCTCAAGGTCATATTTTTAAAAACTCAATCTTAGACGCAGACAAAGCAATTGAGCTATCTAAGCAAGACTCTGAAGATCGTGAATTCATTTACGATCTTGCTTATATTGGAAATCAAAAGCTAAACCCAAATAAAGCATCAATTGACGATTTTGAACAAAAAGAAAAATCAGACCCAGCGACAATGTTTCGTTTAGGAGCATTTGCTGCAAGTTTTGTATTTGTATTTGCTATCTTCTTTGTATTTAGCAAGATGTCTGGAACGCCTGATGTTCCTGTTGCAAAAACGAAGAAAACGGCCAGAACACAAACAAAGAGAACTCCTGCAGCACAGGTGCAAAAGAAGCCTTCAGCAAAGACAGTGACTAAAACTTCAAAAAGAAGAGAAGCTCCGAGCGCCTTTAAGAAGAGAGCGCAAAATAGGCGTCAAATTACAAAAGGTAACGATTCAATTGGAAACGCTGACTTTCTATCTGAATCAAGGCAGATGAATGATGCAGTAATGGACCCTGCTGATCTTCCACCAGAGGTTATCTTCGATGATGCCAATGAGGCACTAGAGTTAGATCCTGTACGAGAGAGAATCTCAAAAGAGACATTTGATCCACCAGAGCAAGAGCTAAATAATTATGACGAACTTGATGCGGCACGAGAAATCGTTGATGAGTATCTAGATCGCTCGCCTGCGGCCGGTGCAAACCCAGATGAATCACCAGGACTTAGTGATGAATTCACACCTGAAGATGCTATAGAAGGTGAACAATTCTAATAGGTTGTCTCCATAAAAATTGAAAGAATAAGTAGTCAATAATTGATTGTTTATGTTACTTTTAAGTTATGGAACACACTAAAGATATCACGCAACTAACTAATGTATTTCGCCAAGCGGCCTTCCCTGGATCATTCTTCTTCAGCTTTGAAGGAATTGAAGGCTCAGGAAAATCGACACAAATTGTAAAAATCAAGGATTACCTTGAAGATAAAGGCTTTAACGTTATCGTTATTCGCGAACCAGGCGGAACTGCTTTCGGTGAAAAATTAAGACAGGCCATTTTAACTTCTAATACAGATATTCACCCTGCAGCAGAAGCACATTTATTTGCGAGTGCTCGTGCACAAAATCTACATGCACTGATTTTGAAAGAGCTCGATTCACCAAATACAGTAGTAATTTGTGACAGATTCCTAGATAGCTCGATTGCGTATCAAGGAGTGGCAAGAAAACTAGGGCCAGAGTATATCTTAAATATTCACTCAAGCTTTCCATTAAATATTGTCCCTCATAAAACATTCTACCTAAGAATTGATTTAGAAAAATCACTAGAGAGACAACGTTTAAGAAATATGCCAAAGGACTACTTTGAGTCACGTGACAATAGTTTTCATCAAGACCTGATTGAAGGATATGATTATTGTGCACAGATCTTTCCTAATCGTATTGCAACAATCGATGGTAGTGCACAGCTTGAATCAGTCACACAGAAACTAATTGAAGAGATTGAAACAATTATTAATGGATAATTCTTCAAAAGTTAAAGATATTCCATTTGAAGCGCTTTTTGCTCGTTACAAAGAGCAAAAATTGGCCCACTTCTACACTCTTCATACAGGTGGCCACCGTGAAGTTTCGTCCAAAGACGAAATTCTGCAAGAATGGGCCAATAAATTTCTAATAAATATTCTTTGCTATGAGAATGGTTGGGAGCCAGCTCACGCCAAAGAAGTTCTCGAGCGTGGACATGAGGATATTCTCTTTGTCTCAACAGACCAGAAGTCCTATAAAGTTAGCGATGACAGTATTGAGGAATTCTTCAATTTCATCCGTTTCAAACCTTCGAAACTTAAATATTCATTTACGATTTTTAAACAATCGCAAAAGATCACTCAAATATTAGCAAATAAGCTACTCAAAACACTTGAAGAGCCACCAGAAGGTCATATTTTCGTCTTTATCAAATCAAATGACGAAAAGACTCTTGCTACAATTGATTCAAGAACAATCAAAATCAACATTGTCTCTCACGATCATAGTAGTATTGAGCGTAGAACGAATATGAGCTTTTCTGATTTCATCACAAAAGAATGTGAGGATGAAGCGTTGGCCAAAACTCTATCAACGATCAGGCCAAATAACCTTCAACTAGATGAGTTAAGAGACCTAATTAAAGAAGAACCAAGCAGAGAAGCAAATATACATCACTTAGTGGCCTCACATATGAATCAGAGCAATAACTATAGCTTCGATGATGCTCAAAGCTGTCTAGATGCGACAAAGGCCTCAACTTTTGAAATTCCATTTAATGGTTCATCTAAATCACGACTAGCACGTCTACTTCAACTTGTGATTTAATGCAATTTGGCTAGACATAAGCTACCAATAATACGACAATTGAAGCTACTCAAAAAAAATTGATGGGACAAAATGACGAACCAAGATCAGCAAGATATATCTGAATCACATGACAATGATAAGTCAGGTGGTAAGAAGAAAGTAAATAAATTCAACAAGCATGATGATAAACTTGCTAAAGAGCAAGATGGTAAATTCGAAGAAGGTCAAACACTTACAATGGTAAGAGTTCGCTTCCCAGGAAATGCTAAAAGTCAGCCTTTCTTACTAGGTAAGAGAAAATTCACTTACGGACAAAAAGTAATAGCGATGAGTGACAGAGGAATGACTGTTGGTTATATCAACTCTTTCCCATACGAAGTCACATTCGACAAGTCGATGCTCCCTATTCGTTCAATTTCGAAAGTTGCAACTCAGGAAGATATCGACGAACAAAAGAGTTATTTGAAAAAAGAGAACGAGGCCGAAATCATCTGCCTTCGCCTCATTGAAAAGTACAATCTAAATATGAACTTAACACACGTTGAGTTTATTCAGTTTGGAAAAAAGGCCGTATTCTACTTCACTGCTCCAGAGCGTGTAGACTTTAGAAATCTTGTAAAAGACCTTGTGTCAGAGATTAAGATGAGGATCGAGCTTCGCCAAATCTCAGTAAGAGATCGTGCCGCGGCACTTGGAGCAACAGGAGCTTGTGGACTTCAAACTTGTTGTTCGTACTTCTTAACAAACTACGGAAACGTATCCATAAAAATGGCAAAGAATCAAAACCTTGCCCTAATTCCTTCAAAAATTAATGGTGTTTGTGGACAAGTTAAGTGTTGTATCAAATACGAAGATGATGTTTACACAAATAAGAGAGAATTCCTTCCAGGAGAAGGATCTTATATCCGCACTAAGAATGGTGATATCGGAAAGGTTTTAAAGCTTCATATTCTATTAGAACAATTTGAAATGTTAACTGATAGAGGCTATATCCGTCGCTATTATAAGAATCAATTTGATAAAAAACGTTGTCGTCCACCTAAAGAATGGAGCTTCCCTACTGAATTTAGATCAATCACAAAAGAAACTTCGACAATTATTGGAATTGAGGAGTTAGAAGAAGAGCTACGTCTAAGAAAGCAGGCCTTCCTTAAGAGCCTAAATAACGATAGTGATAGCGATGATATTGAAGAAGATGCGCACGAGTTATTTGATGATGAAGAAGAATCAAATAATAGTGACGACGAGGACATTGAGAAGATTCCATTAGATTCAACTGAAGATGAATCGGACAATATTCCAAAGCAAAAAATTGAAAAAAAGCGCCATAATAACAATCGTCCAAAGCGTCGCCCAACAAATAGAAATGAAAAAGGTGACAAAGATAGTGACGATAGGCCTAGAAACAGAAGGCCTCAGGATAAAAATGCGCAATCTGAAGATGGCCAAAATAAGTCACAAAACAAGAATCGCAATCGCAATAGAAACCGCAATAAATCAAAAAGCGGAAACTTCCGTAAGCCTTCAGGTGATAAACCAAAGAATACGGAAACAAAATCTAATCAATAATTCTTTTTAAAGATGTATAACAACGATGGTGAGGGAAATGATTTTCCCTCACTATTTCAAGCCCAGAGATAGCTTTCAAGTATTTTACATTAAGCATCTCATCTCTCTTATCCACTATAACAGAAGCGTTAATCTTCTTTAGTAGAACTCCCTCATTTAAGGCCAAAATCTCTGCGTAAACCCCAAGTTCGACATAGGAACGAACTCGAGTCTTGAGTGGCGCAAGTGATGGAATAGGAAGACGAGATAGCGCTCCCCTTGCTGATGCCTTAACAAATTTAGTAAGTAAATTGTGTGGGTAAAACGCAGGGGCGACGTAAGTAATTTTACAATTTCTTATATCAAGATTCTCATTTTGAATTAACCACTCAATAAGTAAGGCCGCCAAAGAATGAGCAACGATACTAGATCGCCCGTTTTCCTTAAATACTTTTCTAATTCGCTCTAAATCTTTTTCAATATCAGGACGAGAATTCTTGTTGAAAGAAAGTGAGATAAATTTAACATTTGGGTTTGAAAAGATGAAAGATGCCGGGGCCTGATTAAGCCCCGGAAAAAATATAATCGTTTCGCGATTCTTAGAAGTCACAATTTCCTGGAGTTCTTGGAAATGCAATAACGTCACGGATATTGCTCATACCTGTGATGTACATAATTGCACGCTCGAAACCAAGTCCAAATCCAGAGTGAGGAGCTGAGCCAAATTTACGAAGCTCTAGGTACCACCAGTAACCTTCTTTCTCCATTCCCATCTCATCCATACGCTTTGTAAGTTTATCAAGATCTTCCTCACGTTGAGATCCACCAATAAGCTCACCAATACCTGGAACTAAAACGTCCATCGCACGAACTGTTTTCCCATCATCGTTTTGCTTCATATAGAAGGCCTTACAATCTTTTGGGTAATCCGTAACAATAACAGGTGATTTAAAGTGTACATCTGTTAAATATTTCTCGTGCTCAGTTTGAAGCTCTTCTCCCCAATTTGTCGGGAATTCAAATTTTGCACCTGAAGCAGATAGAATTTCAATTGCTTCAGTATAAGTAATTTTCTTAAACTCACTATCGCGAACTGCCGCTAGTGTTTCAAAATGATTCTTATCAACATCAGTAAATGGCATTGAATAAAGGAATTCAAGTTCTTTACGACAATGTGTAAAGGCATACTCGATCATATACTTAATATAATCAGCAGCAAGTTCGGCCACATCCTCAAGGTCAGCAAATGCAACTTCTGGCTCAATCATCCAGAATTCCGCAAGGTGGCGCTTAGTATTTGAATTTTCAGATCTAAACGTTGGACCAAAAGTATAAACCTTTCCAAGCCCTAATGCGTGACACTCGCCTTCTAGTTGTCCAGTTACACATAGTGAAACATCTTTACCAAAGTAATCTTTAGCGAAGTCAACTTCACCCTTATCCGTTTTTGGAGGATTGTGCTTATCAAGCGTAGAAACATTAAACATTTCTCCAGCACCTTCACCGTCAACTGCAGTGATAATTGGTGAGTTTAGGTAGAAGAAACCTTTATCATCAAAGAACTTGTGAGTTGCCATAGCAAGTGCGTGACGAACACGAAAAACTGCTCCAAATAGATTTGTTCTAACTCTTAAGTGAGCAATATCTCTTAAGTGTTCAAGTGAAGTACCTTTCTTTTGTAGAGGATAAGAATCATCAACTGCACCAATTACAGTACCAGTTGTCGCCTGCATCTCAATTGTCTGCCCCTTACCTTGAGACTCAACAACCTTTCCAGTAATTGATACACAAGTACCAGTTAACATAGTCGAAAGGGCCTCATAATTTTCGATACCACCATCAGCTACAATTTGTAGTAGATCCTGAGAAGATCCGTCATTTAAAACAATAAAAGAAAATGCTTTTGATTTTCTTACCGAACGTACCCATCCTTTAACAGTTACAACAGAGCCGATAAAGTCAGATGCCTGATCAAATAATTGCTTAAGTTCGATGCGCTTTAATTGTGTCATTTAAATACCTTCTTATAAAACTTCTTTTAAAATAGAATGAGTTTGTTCTTTTTCTAATCTTGGCCCGTATTGTGTTACAAGCTTTGCAGAACACGCACATGCAAGTGTTCCTGCAGCGCTAAAGTCTAGTCCATTAGTAATCCCGTAAAGGAATGCACCTGCAAATAAGTCTCCTGCACCGTTAGTATCAACAGCAGAAACCTTTGGAGCTGAAACATTAATTTGCTCTGAACCATTATAAAGGAAAGCTCCTTTTGAGCCAGCAGTAATTGCAAAAGAATGTGAAATATTCTTTAGCGCTTCAAATGCTTTCTCAACTGAATCCATTCCAGTAAATGATTTTGCTTCTTCCTCGTTACAGAAAAGAAGATCCAACTTATCATCACCAATCATTTGCTTGAAGCCATCTTTAAAGAAGCCTACAATACCAGGATCAGAAAATGTTAATGCAACTTTAACATCATTCTTTCTTGCAAAATCTCTGGCCGTTTGACAGGCAGCAATTCCCGCCGCACCAGTTACAAGATAACCTTCCATATAAAGCCACTTACTGTCGCCTAGAGCGGCAAGATCAAGTTGTTCATCTGAATATGTTGCAGTCGTTCCAAGAAAAGTATTCATAGTTCTTTCTGCATCTTCAGAGATCATGACAAGACACTTACCTGTTTCACCATCATATAGACCTTGTTCAATATTAGACTTAACACCATTTGCAAGCAGGTCATTCTTATAGAACTCTCCTGTTTCATCTTGTGCAACTTTACATGAGTAGAAAGTTTTAGCACCAAGTTGAGTAGCACCAATAATCGTATTTGCAGCAGATCCCCCACAAGCACGAGAATGACCAACATTACTTCCTCTAAGAGAGTTAAGAAGGTGATCTTGTCTTTCTTTTTCAACAAGAGTCATTAGGCCTTTTTCAATTAGGTGGTCGTTTAGGAATTCATCAGAAACTTTAAATTCCATATCAACAAGGGCATTTCCCATTCCGTACACATCATACTTCTTCATACTTAATCCTTTATATTTAAGACTCTTTTCTTTTAAAAATAAGTTCATTATTTACTTCATCAAAGTCAGCATACTTGTAACCAGCAACATCAAAGTTTTTAAGGCCTTCAATATCCTTAATTTTATTTTCAATAATAAAGCGTGCCATCATACCGCGTGCTCTTTTAGCATTGAAAGAAATAACCTTATATTGGCCATTCTTAAAATCTAAGAAGCGCACATTAACAAGTTCAGGAACGAGTTTGTCTTTTTTAACACTCTTGAAGTATTCCTCTGAAGCGAGGTTAACAAGATACTTAGACTTATTCGCTTTTGCATCTTCATTAATTTTTTCAACAATTTTTTCGCCCCAAAAATTATAAAGATTTGTTAGACCTTGGCCATTAATACGAGTTCCCATCTCTAAACGATAAGCACGTAACTCATCAAATGGAGCAAGAACACCATAGAGGCCAGAAAGAATCTTTAAGTGTTTTTGAGCATAGTTTAACTCACTCTTTTTAAGCTCACCCGCATTTAGGCCTTGATATGTATCTCCTGCAAAACTAAAAATTGCAGCGCCAAGATCATTTGTTTTCTTAAAATTATTAAAACGATCAACATTCAAATCGGCCAAGGCCTTTGAAAGCTTCATCATTTTAGATAAATCTTCACTTTCAAAATTTGCCATCTTAGTAGCAAGCTCAGTGGCCTCTTTTATGAACGTAGGTTTCTCTAGATTTACATCTTGAGCAACAGTGATATCTGAGTGATCAAAATTAAGTTTCTTCGCTGGAGAAATAACGATATCCATGAAATTCCTTTAATTTGAGTTTGAGTTACTAAACGCTTGAAATAATAACAATAACTTTATTAAAAGACTATGTTTTCTTAAGAATATTAAGGAAGAAAGTAGCGCTCATAACGTGTCGATTTACCGCTGTAGACGACTCTTTGATGCTTACAATCAGTAGGAATTTGTACCTCATTTGCTTTAATTGGCCTCTTTAAGCAAACTAAAGGAAATTTGGTACACAAAGACCATAGGTATAGATCCTGATCAGTATCTTTACCTACTAAGTCCTTAAAGACTTCCATTTCCTTGCGACTAAGCGCACTCTTGGCCTTGGATTTTGTCATTTCATACATGGGATCGTAAAAGCATCGCTTAAAATCACTTCCCGTATCGGCCAAAGTTGCTTGACCATAGCTGATGCTCATATATTTTTTGAAAATATTAGAAATCTTTTCATTTTCAAAACTTATGGCCTTCTCATACGCCCAAAGAGCAAGTCCAAAAACATAGGGATTTCTTTCAAAACAATCGAGATGACAGCCAAAGCTTAAAAGTAAGCAAGCGTCTTTACCTGTACCTAGGGTTGCATCAACAACTTTATTATGCTCGATGTCACCACCTTTCAGTTTTAGGGCACGAAAAAGCGGCTCTTTTGTTACAGCATAATTCCTTTTTAAATGAGTTTGTAAGTCTGTTGCCCAATCAAGCTTCAATGAAGAATCTCGGGCCGGATCAAATAAGCACAATTCATTATCTTTCCAAACTAAATAAACCCCTTGTAAGGATTCACCTGTCATGTGCAATTGATAAGTCAATTTATGAGAAGAGAGCTTCTGCAAATAGTTGCGCAGCGCTTGATTCAGAGATTCTGTTTTTAAATCTTCTTCTTGCGCGCAGTCAATTACAATATCAATATTAGTCTTTAGTGAAGTCTCATTCATATTAAAATCAAGTAGATGGCCAGTTTTTTCTATGCTATATATACTTTTCGTAAATACATACTTTAGAATTAATTTATCTAGATATAACACACACGGAGAACAGATGTCACACACACAAGACGTATCAAACTCAACTATTGAGAAACTTGGTTTTGACCCAAGAAATTTAAAAGTAAACTCTGGTGATCTTAATCGTGAACTTGCAAAGAATTATATCAGTGCAAGTGATGAAGAAATTAAACAGATGTTAAACGAACTAGGTCTAACGACACTAGAAGAATTATTCTCTCATATTAAAGACGATGTAAAATTCTCATCAAAAATCCCTTTAAAAGAAGGACTATCTTATGATGATCTCGTTACTAATCTTGATGAACTATCAAAGAAGAATAAAATCCCTACAAACTTCTTAGGTGATGGACTTCCACAGTTTAAAATTCATGAGATCGTTCCATATGTTTGTAATATTAGAGGTCTAACAACAGCATACACTCCTTACCAACCTGAAAGATCACAAGGAACACTAAACACTCTTTGGATCTACTCAAGTGCAATTACAGCACTAACTGGTTATGAAGCGATTAATGCGTCTTTATACGAAAGATCAACTTGTTTATTTGAAGCACTAAAGACAGGAGTACGTCTTGCACGCAAGAGAACAAAAGTATTAGTAAGTGAAGCAATCTATCCTCAAGATAGAAGTGTACTTGAAACAAATGCTGCACATACTGATCTGGAAATCCTATGGGCACCAATTAATAAAGAAAGCGGTCTAACAGACTTCGATAAAGTAAAAGAGTTACTTGAAACAAATAAAGAAATTGCTGCATTTGCATTTGGCCAAGTAAACTCACTTGGTCTACTAGAAGATGTTGATGCCTTAACTGACCTATGTCGTGACAACGAAGTATTCTCAATTGCTATTATCGACCCAATGCTACTTGCTAAGGGTGGTTTAAAGAAGCCAAGTGCATACGGTAGTGACAAGGCCGGTGCAACAATGATCGTTGGTGAAGGTCAACACCTTTGCCTAGACGCAAACTATGGTGGACCAGGTTTAGGTATCTTTGGAATTCGTTTTAACGACGCAAATAAGAATCAAATTCGCCAAACTGCTGGACGCTACGTAGGCAATGCAGTTGATATGAATAATCAAGAATGTCTTGCGATGGTACTATCAACTCGTGAACAACATATCCGTCGTGAGAAGGCCACAAGTAATATCTGCTCAAACCAGTCATTTGTAGCAACAATTGCAGGTGCTGCACTTTTAGCACTTGGTGATGAAGGTTTATCAGATAAGCTTGCAACTTCAAGACAAAACACTCAATACTTCCTTTCAAATATTCTACACCTAGATGGTGTGGAGCTTGCCTTTGATGCTCCTTACTTTAATGAAGTTGTTCTAAAGTTAGATAAGAAAGTAAGTGACATGCTTGCCTCAACTGAAGATCTAGTTGCAGGTAAAGATATTAGTGGCCGCCACAATCTAGAAGGAAACCTATTAAAAGTCTCTTTTGGTGACCAGCACACTCAAGAAGATCTCGATAAATTAATTGCTGCTTTTAATGCAAATTTTTCAGCGCAAAGTGAATCAGAATTCTTCATGCCGGAAATCCCTCAAACATATATAAGAGAAGATGCGCCAGGGATTGCAACTTTCACAACAGAAGAAGTAAAAGCATTTTACGACAAGTGTGGAAGCTTAAACGTTTCTCCAGATGATGCCATCTACCCTCTTGGTTCATGTACAATGAAATACAATCCATATGTGAATGACTGGGCAGCAGGGCTTGCTGGCTTTACAATGGCACACCCAGACCTAGATGATAAGTATACTCAAGGAACACTTGAGCTTCTTTACAATATCCAAGAAGATTTTAAAGCGATAACAGGACTTCCAGGACTTGTTACTCAAGCAGTGGCCGGTGCACAGGGAGAACTTGTTGGTATCAAGATGCTCCAGGCCTATCATGCAGATAGAGGTAACGCTGAAACTAAGAATGTAATTCTTATCCCACGCTCTGCCCACGGAACTAATCCAGCGACTGCCGCAGTAGCTGGTTTTGTCCCAGCTAAAGTTGACGGGAAACAAGTTGGTATCATTACTTTAGATGCTAATGAAAGAGGTCAAATTGATCTTGAGCAACTAAAAGAGATTATCAAAACAGATGGCGAGCGCATTGCTGGTATCATGGTAACAAATCCTAATACAGCAGGTATCTTTGAAGAGAACTTTAAAGAAGTAGCGGATCTTATTCACTCTGTTGACGGCCTAGTCTATATGGACGGTGCGAATATGAACGCTATTGCAGGGATTGTTTCTCTTGAGAAATTAGGAGTGGATGCTTGCCACAACAACCTTCATAAAACTTGGACTATACCACACGGTGGAGGTGGACCAGGAGATGCTATCGTTGCTGTAAGTAGCAAACTTATTGACTATATTCCAGGAACTCAAATTGAGAAGTTAGCTGATGGTTCATACAAGAAAGTACGTGCTCCAAAATGTATTGGAGACTTCCACCGCCACGATGGAAACGTTGCTCACAAGGTACGTGCCTACACTTATCTAAAGGCCCTAGGCCAAGACGGTGTTGTGACAATGTCACAAATTGCAGTATTAAGTGCACGCTATCTTTTCCAAAAGCTTAAGGATGTTTATCCAATGCTACCACATGGAGCGGATGAAACACCACGTATGCACGAATTTATTATTACACTAAGTGACGATATGTTTGCTCATATCGAAAAGTCAGGAACTCTTAAGAACCAGATTATTGCAAAAGTTGGAAAGTTATTCCTAGACTTCGGGCTTCACGCACCAACAGTTGCTTTCCCAGAAGTATTTGGTCTTATGATTGAACCAACTGAATCTTTCACAAAGAAAGAGCTAGATGATTTTACTGATGTTCTAGTAGCAATCAAAAATGTTCTTTCTGATTCTCCAGAAGTACTACACACAGCACCTCACTTCACTGCTGTTAGTAAAGTTGATGAGGTATGGGCAAATAAGAACCTTAAGTTCTACCGTACCCTAGATAAACTTTGGGAGCTTCCAAGTGACGAGATTTCACCTAAGATGTTACGCACGAAAGACACGCTAGAAATTGTTAAAATGATTCAAGACAAGCACAAAGAATTAAAACAATAAGAAAAAAAAAGGCCTGCAATGCAGGCCTTTATATATATTAGGTGTAGCAGAAATTGAAAAACATACGAATAATTCGAGAATAACAACAACACGAAAATTAACACGAATTTGGGGAACAAAGAACAACAACACAACTTTATCGATATGTTTATTCATCAATCCCTGCTACATTAATGAGTGGTTTATACGACGTGATTTGAGATGTTACAACCTATCATTTTTGCACATGTAAATATTACAACAGTAGTTTGTTGACCTAATGGCCTTCATTAAAAATTCTTAAAAATGTAAGAGAATCACGACTTTTCACAGTAATTTTTGTTTCAAAATCACTGTCTAAAACGATTTATTTTCTTACTATAGAACTTCGTATTCTCAACATCCTGAAGCTCTACACTTAAAGCAAAAAGTAATTGGTTAAAAAGGAATGATGCCTCATAGCGAGATTCGTATTTCTTAGCTTCACCAAGCGCCTGCTCAGCACCAAAAACCTGCTTATAGGTAAGTATATAGAGGTAATTAAAATAAGCATTATCTTTATTCAAGTCACTCGCAGATTTAAAATAATCAAGGGCCTTAGGATAATCTCCTAGTCGCGTGTAATGCATACCTAGTGCAGTTAAAACACTGCCATCCTGTGGGTTTTTATTCAATGCCTGCGTTAAGATTTGTACCGTCTGTGCTTCATTACCAATTGAGCGATGAAGATCGGCCAAATTGATATAGGCCGCAATAAAATATGGATACTTCTTTATGGAAGCCTCAAGAAGTTGTGCAGGTGTTTTAGGAAATAGGCCAAAACGAGACAAAGTTGCCAGTTTAAGAATATTATCAGGAGCATCACTATGAAGCTCTAACATAGTTAGTAGAGAATCAAGCTGAGGCCTAAGTTCAATGCCTGGAGCCTTTTCAAAATTAAGGCCATGAGTTGCTAGAACATAAACCGCTGAGAAAGATAGAAGCTTAGGTCCTTTTTTTGCCAAATCGATAATGGCCGTCTGAAGCTGTGAAATATCTGGAAAGTTTAACAACAATTCCAATGTCGCTTTTTTTATCAAAATTGAATCACTACTTAATAACTTCTCGTAATCGACTTTCTTCATGCTAGGAAACTCTCTTAGAAGAACAATGGCCGCGGCCCTTTTCATCTCTGGCATGTCAACATTATTGATATACGACAGTAGTCGATTTTTATTTTTAAAATTCCCCTTCTTCATTTCACCAATTATCTCAAGGAGCTCATCTCTTGTTTTAAGATTTGGAAACTTAGTTTGGAACATCGAGTTCATCTTCTCTTTTGAAATATCGCTATGACAAGAAGTACAACTATTAGGTACACCATAGGAAAGAGAATAATCAGGCCTAGGAATGACAAATTTATGATCGGCCCTCATATCAATTCCCATAAAGGCCTTTTTAGGCATGTGACAGTCGACACAACTTGCACTTGCGATTTCATGTCCATGATGGGCCTTTTTATCATAAGAAAGATCGTGACACTGTAAACAAAGAGCACTTCCTTCTTTTTTAAGTTTACCACTATGAGGATTGTGGCAATTAATACATTTGACACCATTATGGAACATTTTTGATTGGAGAAAAGAGCCACCTACAAAAGCTTCTTCTTTCTGCTGGCCATCAATATGGTACTGATTATCATTTACAATCGTCAGAGAGAATTGATTAAAGAAGTCAGCAGCAAAGTCAGCATGATCACTCATGTCTTCTCTTAAACTGTGACAAGTAAGACAAGTCGTGTTTGCATCATGTTCTGTAATATACGTATGCACACCACCATCTTTTGCAGGAATAATCTCTTTATAACCATTTGTTGAATTACGCCAAAAGCCTTTGTTTGTCAGATTAGAGTCTCTATCTTCTAAAGGCATACTGGCCCACTTAAGGTGTGTACTAGCATCACCGTGACAAGAAAAGCATGAGACATTTTCACTTAAAGACTTAGTCTTATATGAATCAGTTTTAAAATCATAAGACTTATCTAGGCCTGAAGAGTGGCAGCTTGCACAGCGATTATTCCAATTATTAACTCTATTATCCCACTTTAGTGAATCACTAAGGTGTGGATGATTTACTTGAACTTCACTTAAAGTATTAAACCACCTCTTAGCTTCGATATCCCAAGCAATTGGAGGTACTTGGAATTTACCATCTTTTCCAGTATCAACAACATATTGCTGAAGTGGATAATGTCCAAATGTATAAAGAACTTTATAATCGAGGCCGTTGATAGAAATATAAAACTGACCTTGTTTCTCGACAAATAGATACTTTGTTCTATTTGCTTCAAAAACTTTATTATTAAAATCACCTTTTACAAATTCCTTAGTCCCCTTATTCATTGAATGAAAATGATCTGAACTGCTCCACTGAGTTGAGACATCCTCGTGACACTGAAAACATGTTGATGGATCATTATTACTCTTTAATTGTTCATAAGAAATTTTTGTGGGATCAAATTTTGTAACTTCTAGTTTTTTATTAAAACACGAAGGAGCAGCAATAAGAACGAGAACAAAGAAGATGATATTAAGTATAATTTGCACTAGTTAAGCTCACTTATGTGATTACCATACTTAAGTGATGCAATTTTGAGATCTCTCTTAAGCGATAATCTTTCGAAGTGTGGCCAATAATCCTCAGACTGCTTAGATTCTAAAAAAAGATCGGCAAATAGTTTTTCAATACCGACAATGGCCTCTTCATTAGAAATATTAGATATAGCAGAATCATCAATACCATAATTTTCAAAAAATGACATCAGAGTAAGCTCATTGGCATCATGCGCAAATCGATATAAGTAGTTGATTAGTCCAACTGCATCTCGCTTTTTTATAATCTGTTTGAAAACACGTCGATTATTATACTCTTCTTTTAAATTATTATAAAAATATGCGAGTGATTCTCGATTTAGTCGATAGAGATAAAAAACAAACACAAGAACTAAAGCGATGACACAGATTAAGAGTTTAGTCTTAGTAGAGAAGTAAAATCCTCCCAAGTGTATTATTATATTTTGTAGTTCACTATTTTGAATTTCATCATTATCTATATCAAAATAACGAATCCTTGTGGGCTCAAGCTTAACACTACCAGCACGATTAAAGACGACAGTTATCTTTTCTCTTATAATAGATTTCGCTTCTCCACGATCAAAACGATCATCCTTTTCAAGTACTTCATAATAAAACGAGACATCATCTTGCCTCTTAAAACGCATTTGAGGTAAAAGGGCCACACTTGTCTGACTCGCTTCAATTTTGTATTCAAAAACAAGAGCATCTGAGTCTTCTTTTTGTTCACTAATTTGAGTGAGGCTTTCCTCAACTCCCGAGGCAACAAAATCATAATTAGCTCCCACATCTTCAACCTCAAAAGATGGGCCAGGCAAAAAGATTTCTTCACGGCCTTTTACACCTGTCGATTTATTACGAACAGTAACGGCAAGTCTAACGCCTTCAACAAGAAGGTTACCACTATAACTTGGAAAGACTTGAATACTTTGAGATTTCAATAAAAAATTGCCAGAAGACTGAAGGAAGTACTCGCGAGTGCTTTGCTGAGTTGCTAGTCCTTTAGAAAAGTTGATATCGAGAACTCTAACATCAACCTCTAAGCCTTTTTGATATTTTGTAAAAAGATCGAAAACAACTAATTGTTTTGGAACAATCTTCCCTTCACCTGCTCTTACAAACGAGAACTCAATCTCGCCTGAGTTCAAATAACTTTTTATTCCATTTAATGCATAAGAATGACGATGAAAAACCAGTATAAAAAATGAGAGGAAATAAAATATTGATCTATTCATTATCAACCTCATCATTATCAGATTTTTTAGTTTCTATTTGCTGATCTATGATTTGAATTTTACGGGCCAAAAACTCTCGCAGAGGTGAATGAACTTTATTCATCCATAAATCGACATTTAGAGCATCTTTTGATTCCCTTGAATCTTTTGTATTTGTCTCTAATACCTTGGCCCCGCGAGATATCTTAAATTTCTCACGGTAGAGTTTTGTCTTCTCGTCCTCTTCGGCCCTTTGGGCCAAACTAGTTGCATCAATCTCAGCAACAAGTTTTTTCATAATCTCAACATTTTGCATTGCCTTCTTTGCATAGGGGCCACCACTCTTAATAATCTTTTCGTATTCTAATTGTGCTGATAAGTAATAACCCATATGTGCAATGCAATTTGCATTTGCAAATCTCGCAGCAGGAGAATCAAGGCTTGAAAAATATAGCTGAGCATTCTTAAAGTCCTCAGCCAAATAATAAGAGAGGGCCTTACTATACTGATCATCATATTCTTTAGCGGCCTTCTTAAAATAACCGAGCTTATAAAATAAATGGCCTTGTTGATTTGAAGTTAAGAATGGATCCAATATTATATTTGCTTTTACAGTCTTTGGAGAGAAGCAAACAAAAATAATAAAACAGTGAATAACGGCCACCCAACCACGCCTAAAGTACATAACAAAAGGGGCAATGCATAGAAAGAGTAGATAATAACCAAGATCATGCCAAGGAAGATCACTATCGCTATCTAGGGGGTAATACTTTGTTAAATAAGCACTCACTTGAGCAATATCACTATTGTCATTAGAGAACTCTATATAATTACCATTTCCTACTGAAGCAAACTTCTGCAGTAAAGTAGGATTGAAAGTATTGCTATCTAATTCAACTTCTGGTCGGCCTACACCATAGACAATTAAGTTAACATCATTGGATTCAAGACCACGGGCCATAATTGGAATCGATTCATCATCAACTTGATCAGAGATAAAAATTAAGTTTTGCCCCTGGCCATCTTTTGTAAAGGAAGATGCCACTACTTTCTCAAGACTTGATAAGCGCAAGAGTTCACCTGTTACAAGAGAGGTATCAAGTGCTGTAATGAAATTGTTTAAGATATTAAAATCTCTTGTAAAGGGAAGAATTTGATATGAGTTACCAGATGTAACAACAAGAGAGTAATAAGAGCCTTGAGTAATTTTTAATAGATCGATAATTTTTAATTTTGCTCTTTCAATACGCGAAGGTGATATATCAATTGACTCCATTGATTCAGAAAGATTAAAGACAAGCATTGTTTTAGATTCATTCTCATCAAAGGATGTCCTTACCTTTTCAAAACTAGGTCCACTAGCGGCAAGAATAAGCATAAAAGCTAATGCTAGCGCCCATAACTGTGGATCTTTAAGGTATTCTCCTCGTTGTTTTACAACAAGAGCATTTAAAATATCACGGCCAAAATATTGTCCAAGCTCACCCATCTTCTTACTTCGTAAATAGAGTACAGCAAATAGAACTACGACAATAAGCAAAAGCAGCCACCATGGCCTAATGAAGTGGAAAGCAGCAATATTAGTATAAAAGCGTATAATAAATGCTTTAGCTAGCACCAAGATTTCACTCATTGCACACTCCTATGTCTAAAGTGTCGACTAGATATCACGATTACAATGGCAAAGAGGTATAATAATAAAATTATAATAATTGGGTAATAAAAGAGGTCGTACTTTGGCCGATATGTTAATCTTGTCATTTGCTGAACTTCAATAGAGTTGATTTCTTTAAATGCCTCTTCAAGCTCTTTCTCATTCTTGGGTAAGTAAAATCGGCCATTAGTTAACGTGGCGATCTGTTTGAGTGTATTTGTATCAAGGCTATTCTCACCTACAGTAGTAGGATCTCCATACCCCAAAACATAAATTCTAATATTCTCATTCTTAGCTATTTGAGCAGCATCAATAGGACGAACTTCACTACCCGTATCATTGCCATCAGTTAATAAGATGAAAACACGTTCTTTAACCTTAGTATCTCGAAATCGCTTAATTCCGAGTCCAATGGCGTCTCCTAACCTGGTACTAAGACCGGCCATCCCGACACTAGATTGCTCAACAAGTGACACAAGTGATTTTTTATCATTTGATAATGGGGCCTGAAGGTAAGCAGAGTCTCCAAAGACAATAAGTCCAAGAAAGTCATCACTTCTTTCATTAATAAATTTTGTGATATTCTTCTTAGCAACATCAAGTCTTGTCTCACCAGTTTGGGTATCTTGATAGCTCATCGAGCCAGACAAATCCAATGCGATATAGAAGCTCTTTGAAGAAATATTTTTAATTATTTCTTTACCACTCATGACAGGCTTAGAAAGAGCGACACAAAAAAGAACCCATGAAATTATTAATAAGGAGTTTTGAATATGTTTACGTTTTCTAATATTTTCAGCACCTGCTGCTGTTTGCATACTTTCAGCAACAATATTGTAAAATGATGCTCTAATAGAAGTTTGTCGCATCCTAAAAGGCTTAAAAAGGAAATGAACAAATATTGGCAATAGCACAATCAGAAAGAAAATAGGATGCTCGAAACTAATCACGATACCTCCCTAAAATAACTCCAATATCTAAAAGCATTTTCTTTTTTAAAATGATCTCATCTTCAACATCTATATTTTTAGCTGAATAGATATATTCATTAAGCTCATCTTGCTCAAGTTGAGAATACTCTCCAAGTCCATTATCAACTAAGAATCGATCATTAATTTGCTTTTTAAACCTTAATTTGAAAACTTTTTTATATAAGAGATAAATATCTTCAACTTTATCCTTATTAGTTAGGCCCTTATAGATTCTGAGATAGGGGCCATACTTTTTTAGATAAAGAATACGTTGATAAATATAGTAGAGAACAAAACTAATTATTATAATGAGCAGTAGGGCCCATCCCCAAGTTTGTGGCAACAATGAGACACTACTAATTTCAACAGAAACTTCTTGAATTCCTTTAATCGATAGATTCCCAAAATACTCATGCTTAATTGTTTCGAGGGCCTTACTCATGAAAACGCCTCTGTTTTAACTGAGTAAAAATATTCTCATGAGTATTTATTTCAAATATAGGAAACGATAATTTCCGACATAGGCCATAAAGTCTATCAATATGCTTATCCCAATTTTCTTTATAAGCATTTTGTAACTTCTCCCCTTTCGAGTTAATAGTTAGTTCATCAATACTATTTGATATGACAAAATTACTAACCTCTGGAAGCCTTGTTTCATTTTGATCAACAATATGAGCTAAAACTAACTCATTCTTATTGGCCAACAACTTCAATTGTGTAAAAGCACCTTCATTAAAATCCAAAAAATCGGAAATAAATATAATGAGAGAATTCTGTCTAACTTCATGTCTAAGACGCTTTAAGGCCTCTTCAACCACATCCATCTTATTAGTCAAACTACTTACATCGAGTTTACGATTTGCGCTCTCTAACTCATTTAATATAGCAACAGATCTTGCTTGTGACTTTGATGCTTTTATAAAGCTATGACCATCATTAGAAATAACAAAGGCCCCGACTGGGTCTTGATTATTTACAACGCTCCAATATGAGATACTTGCTAACTCACAGGCCACTACAGACTTCATTTTACTTGTTGAACCAAAGAACATGGTTGAGCTTTGATCAACAACTAAGTAGACCGGTCTTTCTTTATCTTCGGTATATCTCTTAACAACAGGCCTAGAAAGTTTCTGTGTAAGTTTCCAGTTCATATTTCTGATATCGTCTCCTAGACGATAATTATCCATCTCTTCAAAAATTAGGCCTTGGCCTTTTACTTTAGATGCGAACCTTCCTACATACTCATTCCTAATCGGTCGATCAATGAATGTACGAAAATGAACCATCTTAGCTTTAAGCTCCATTAGATAGTTCTTAGATATGTAAATCTTATTCTCTTGAATCATTGTTTTTACAATACAGCTACTGAGTCTATTATTTGATCAATTATATTATCGGCCGAGACTCCATCAGCGATGGCCTCATAACTAATATATAATCGATGCCTTAGAACTGGCTTCATTATTGAACGCACGTGATCGGGAGTAACAAATTCGCTGCCACAAAGCCAGGCCTTAGCCTTAGCAGCAATATCTAGCGAGAGGGTCGTACGAGTACTAAGTCCCATTGTTATATACTTACGTATATCATCAGGGAGTTTATCGCTACTTCTTGTTGCATCGACAATATCAACAATATACTGATCAATTGCGGCCGAAGAAGTAATCTTTTGAATTTCATTTCTCGCCTCAAAAATGATCTCTTCACTTGAGACACTCTTGATCTGTGGAGCATTATAATTATCTCGAATTAATTGCATAATTTTCATTTCATTATCCTTATTAGGATAATTGAGAATTAACTTAAAAATAAAGCGATCTAATTGTGCTTCAGGAAGCGGATATGTACCATCTTGTTCAATTGGGTTTTGAGTTGCTAAAACCATAAAAAGTTTAGGTAATTTATGAGTAACACCATTTACTGTAACTTGCCTTTCTTCCATGGCCTCAAGAAGAGCTGATTGTACTTTTGAGGGGGCACGGTTAATTTCATCTGCCAAAAGAAGATTGTTAAAAACAGGTCCTTTACTAAATTCAATACGGCCCTTACCACTTTCATCAGTCAAATATAACTCAGAACCAACAACATCTGATGGGAGTAAATCTGGAGTAAATTGAATACGACCTAAATCGGCACCAATCAGTCCGGCCAGGTATTTTACCGTTGTCGTTTTACCTGTTCCAGGATTACCTTCAAGAAGAACATTTCCATTACATAGAACTGCAAGAATGATCTTTTCAATGATCTCTTCTTGACCAATGATTCGATTATTTAATTGTTCTTGAATATTTTGAATTTCATTTAAAACAGACATAATCATTCCAAATATAAATATGGCGAACACTAGGTCCGCCATATCAAAGTAAGTTATTTCTTTTTATTTTGCTGGAGAATATTTCTTGTAATATCCTTCATACTCCATGAGTCAGCAGCTTGACTTGGTGGGTACTGCTTGAATGTTTCAAGAAACTTCGATGTAACATCCATGGCCATGTAAACGTAAGCCGCTTTGTACTGCATCCAGTCCCAGTATGTATTCGAGTTTTGGTCTGCTCTTTCATAAGGGTCACGACGAAGATTGAATACCTTTGAAACACGAAGATCAACAAATGGTTCGGCCCATAGTGCCATTGTCTTTGCTCTTTGTTCAGAGAAAACAACTTTCCAATCTCCCATACGAACGGCAACAGGAACACCTTGATCATCTAAGTAAATGAACTCATTACGAGGAGACTTCTTTTCCTTACCTTCAAGATATTTGGTAAGATCAAACCCATCTAAGTGAAGTTTAACCTTCTTTTTACCAATACGAGTTCCCTTAAGAAATTTCTTATTGATATCAGAGTATCCTGCCCACTTTGTGATCGTCGGCATCCAATCAAGTGTAGAAACAATTTCATTTGAGATTTGACCAGCTTTAATCTTCCCAGGAAACATAACGAGAGCAGGAACACGGTAAGCACCTTCC
This sequence comes from Halobacteriovorax sp. RT-2-6, assembly GCF_047085025.1. Taxonomy (NCBI): domain Bacteria; kingdom Pseudomonadati; phylum Bdellovibrionota; class Bacteriovoracia; order Bacteriovoracales; family Halobacteriovoraceae; genus Halobacteriovorax; species Halobacteriovorax sp. RT-2-6. The sequence continues at coordinate 245,760 of NZ_JBKIYH010000001.1, read as the reverse complement.
CAGTTCGTATTCTTTTCAGATCTAAATTTTGTAATACCAGCATCTGGCCATGTATTGAAGTGAACACCATTGTCAGTTGAGTACATAACAAAAGTATTATCTTTGATCTTATTCTTCTCTAAAGAATCAAGAAGACGACCTACATACATATCGTGTTGTACGAATACATCGTTGTAGTCACCTTGACCTGAAAGTCCTTTGGCCTCTGGACGAGGGTGTGTACGGTAGTGCATTCCAGTTGTATTTACCCATACAAAGAAAGGCTTCTTTTTCTTAACAGCATCAGTCATGAATTTAATTGAACGATTAACAATATCTTCATCAACTGTTTCCATTCTCTTCTTTGTCAGTGGACCAGTATCTTTTACTTTTCCATCGGCAAATGAGTGAAGAACTCCACGAGGACCAAATTTCTTATGAAACGCCTTGTCTTTTGGATAGTCTGGATCTTCTGGCTCTTCCTCAGCATTTAAGTGATATAGGTTTCCATAGAATTCATCAAAACCGTGTTTTGTCGGTAGATGCTCATCTCTATCACCTAGGTGGTTCTTTCCGAACTGACCCGTAACATATCCTTGAGTCTTTAATACCTCTGCAATTGTGATATCGCGATCTTGAAGTCCAGCCTTAGCACCAGGAAGCCCAACTTTTGAAAGACCTGTTCTAAGAGTTGCTTGTCCTGTGATGAACGCTGAACGACCAGCTGTACAAGATTGTTCAGCATAGTAATCTGTAAACATCATCCCTTCTTTAGCAATTCGATCGATATTTGGAGTTTTATAACCCATAATACCGTGACTGTAGGCAGAGATATTTTCAACACCAATATCATCTCCCCAGATAATTAAAAAATTTGGCTTTTTTGCGGCCTGGGCACTAAATGAAATAGCACCAACACAAATAAGACCAATTAAAGATTTAAAACCTTTCATCAGTTCTCCTTAAATTGTTAATTTTGTTAACTTTTCTATAAAGAAATTATTGACTAAGAGTATGCCCAAGACACTCAATTAAGTAAATTTAAAAAATAAATAAGATTTGAAGTAAGCTATTCAATTTATTCACACTGTGTTACAGTGTCGCATCATAAAATTATAAAATTAGGATACGAATTAAATGGAAGATTTAAAAAGAGCGACCTTTGCAATTATTTCTCACCCAGATGCGGGGAAAACAACAATGACGGAAAAACTTTTATGGTTTGGTCAAGTTGTACGCAGCGTAGGTATGGTAAAGAGTAAGCAAGGTAACTACGCAAAATCAGACTGGATGGAGATGGAAAAAGAACGTGGTATCTCAATCACTTCATCAGTTATGTCATTTCCATATAATGAACGTGCCATGCACCTTCTCGACACTCCTGGTCACAAGGATTTCTCCGAGGATACTTATCGTACGCTAACTGCTGTAGAGAGTGTTCTAATGATGATTGACTCGGCCAAAGGTGTTGAGACTCAAACAAAGAAGCTAATGGAAGTATGTCGAATGCGAGATACACCAATTGTGTCTTTCTGTAATAAATTTGACCGCGATTCTCTTGACCCATTTGAACTAATTGATGATGTTGAAAAGACTTGTTCTATTCAGTGTGTGCCAATGACTTGGCCAATTGGCTCAGGTGTTGACTTCAAAGGTGTATACGATCTTAAGAAGAAAACAATTATGAGTTTTAAAGATGCTCAAGATCCATTTAGTCCAAATATCATTGATGCAAGCGACTTAAGAGCTCAGCATATTGTCGACTTTGTTGGCGAAGAATTATTAGAGAAGTTAGAAAACGATCTTGAAATGATTAATGAACTAATGCCAGAATTCGACGAAGAAGAGTTTTTAGCAGGTATCATGACTCCAATGTACTTTGGATCTGCTCTTAATAACTTTGGTGTAAAAGAAGTTTTAGATACATTCTCAAAATTTGCGCCAGGTCCAGGAAAGCGTGAAGTAATCACTGCACCACTAGAAAAAGGTGAAACACGTATTGTAGAGCCAAGTGAATCTAAATTTAGTGGTTTTGTATTTAAGATTCAGGCAAACATGGATAAAAAGCACCGTGATCGCGTCGCTTTCATCCGCGTTTGTTCAGGAAAGTTTACACGTGGCCAAAAAGTTACATTAGCAAGAACAGGAAAAGAATTAAAAATAGCAACACCGCTAATCTTTCAAGCGCAGGATCGAGAAATTACTGAATATGCAATTCCTGGGGATATCATTGGTATCCACGATTCTGGAAAGCTGCAAATTGGAGACACTTTTACAGAAGGTGAAATCATGCAGTTTACAGGGATTCCAAGCTTTGCCCCGGAACTATTTAAGAGAGTTCTCTTAAAAGACCCAATGAAAGGAAAGCAGCTTGATAAAGGTCTACAGCAACTATCAGAAGAAGGTTCTGTTCAGTTGTTTAGACGCCATAACTCAACAGAGAAAATTCTTGGTGCAGTTGGTGCCCTGCAATTTGAAGTTGTCCAACGTCGCCTAGAAGACGAATATAATGTTAAGGGAGAATACGAAGGCTTCCCTTACAACGGTATTAGATGGATAAAATTTCCAAGCGAGAAAATTAAAGACGAGTTTATTTCCCGCTATAGTGCAAATATCGCTTTTGATATTAAGGACCGCCCTTGCTTTATTTACCGCACGGAATGGGACCTTAAGCTTGCAACGGAAAAGTATGCTGATGTAGAGTTTTTCAAGACAAATGATTTCAAATAGTTAAGCTAATCAAACTAAATTGCTTGATAAACAAATAAAAATTAACTATGATGAAGTGTCTTTAAGACAACACAGCACAGCACAACAGGATTTTTAATTTGAAGTTTTTATTTGTGGAAGATGAAGTTGAATTAGTAGAGCTCTATCAATACATGTTTGATCGCATCGGATTAGATTATGAAGTTGCGTACAACGGTGAAGAGGCGCTTGAGAAAGTTAAGAATGGAAAATTCGATTATATTTTCTCTGATATTCGCATGCCAAAAATGAATGGAATCGACTTCTTAAAAAACCTTATTTTAGAAGGACTAGATTTCAAGAAATTTATTTTTGTAACGGCCCACCAAGAAGTGTCTCTTGATGAAGTAAAAGAATTAGGCGCACATGACATTCTTTACAAGCCAATTCGCCATCAAGTCTTTATGGATTATATTCAGGATTTACAAGCTTAAAAATTAATATAAAAAAAGGGCCTCTGATGAGGCCCTTTTCTTTTCTATAAAATTTCGTTTAATAACTCTTCACAACTATTTGTTCTCACAAACTCTCCTGGTAGCTCACGAGCTGGAACAATATCTTGTCTCATCTCTTGGGCAGCAAGAGCTGCACGGATACGGTGCTCATTATCCATTGTATTTAACTCATCAGCTGGCCCTGGAGTCCACTGACGTCCAGTAGAGTTAAGAGCTTCATCGCTACTTCTTGCATCAACAGCTTTTCCCCAACCAGGTTGATGAGGATGGATTGCCATTTTCTCATCAATACTTCTAAAGAAGATTTTATCTGACTCTAGTTGAGAAATAGATAAACCTTCCATTGCAGCTGTACGGAATTGGTTAACATCAAGTCCTAAATCATCACATAACTTTTTAAGATCATCTTCAACCATATCTGGTTTCTTAACATAATCAACGTGAGTCGTATTATCAATTTCACCAGATAAGGCAGTCGTACTATTGATGGCCTTATCAAGCATTGCTCTTACAAGCTGAATCTGCATTGCTGATTCGGCCGCATCACGAGGAGCATTGAACATTCTAAACTCACCTTTTCTAATTTTTGGATCGACTCTAAAAGTTCTTCTCCAATCTGTTGTAGGATTAGAGATATCAAAGTCATCTGTTACAAACTCTTCTGGGATAACATCCTGAAAGTAAGCTGAAACATCAAGTTGGATATAACGAGTCTTACGTCCGAAGCGAGTATTAAAGTACCTTTCATTATAAAGAAGCTTTTTAAGTTCTTCTTCAGATCCATTAAAGTCCTTAAGTGCATTCTTAAGTGTATCACTTACAACGACAGGCTCTGAAGTGTGTGTACGATTAATATGCTGGAACATTAATGAAATGATCCCTCTATGCTCGTGGAAGATTGTTAAGAATCTTGCAAGGGCCTTAGGGTTACCATCAAATGCAGCAAGGTCAATATTGACGTGACCACCACCGGCCATTAATGATGGAAGAACATTATTCTTCTCAAAAGCTTTATATACCGACGATACCTCTTCAATAGTAGGAGTAAACTTTGGCGTAATTAGCTCAATCGTTCCCCCACGTGGAGAATCTGCAATGATCTCACCAGAAGGAGTATATGAGCGGCCAATACCATCCCATTCAACTTGCCATTTTCGGCCTTTAGAATCGCGAATTGCATAGGCAACATCAAGTCCGTGCCCGTGTCCATCAACTTCTAATTTAACAGGTGCCTCACCTTCTTCACCACCAATTTCTTCATAAAGATCTTGAGCAACTCTTTTAATAATTGCTTCACGCTCTTGTGATGACAGATCAATAACAGTTTGTACCCAAGCGCGCTTACCATCTTCAAGACGATCTTTAGAAGTAATCGACTTAAGTCTTAATGGGAACTTACCAGAGTACTCGATACCAAGATCAATCTTATTAACATCGACTGGATTTGCAACTCTATTAGGAGCATCGACGTTGGCCTTAAAGTCCATTGTTAATGCATTATAGTCCATTTTCTTAGGACGCATATAGGCTTCAAGATCATCAATTAACTTAGAAGCTGAAACCCATGTACGATTCATTTCACGAATTTCTTGCTTTAATTTGTCTTGAGACATATTCGGATCAAGTAGAGCGACCTTCTGTGTATAATCTTTAACAAGATTTTTAATGATCTCGCGCTTTGTATCACCAATGAATGCAACCTCTGGTTCTGTCCAGCCCCAGAACATCACACGGTAGTCGGCCTTAATTCCTGCCTTTTGCATATTAGCGATTGCCTGTTCGACAACACTCAGTTCAATACCAAATCGAGCTGCAATACTTTCAGGCTCTCTAAATGCAGGGCTATTCAAGTTATAGTCTGAAATACTTGCAATGCCACTAAAGTCATTGGCCCCAATACGAGCGGCCAGTGTCGTTTGATAAAATCTTGCAGGCGCAAGGTTCTTTGTTCCGGCCCTAAACTCTATACCTAAACCACCAGTCTTTTCAATCCATGGCTTCCACTGATCGTCTGGCCTAATTACACCACGTCCACCATGATAAAGATTAGTAAGGTTTGATTCTGTTTGAACATTCTTATAATTGGCAAATTCAATTCCAGAGTTACCTTTAATACCATTTAATACAATATAAGACTGAATCGTACGGTAGAACTCTGAAAGCTTTGCTTCATCGAGATCAGGGTGCTTTCTAAAAACAAGTCTCTGGTGACCAGGAGCTTGAAAGAGTTGAACTTTATTCTTACCAGTTAAAGGATCGCGCACAACTTGAGAAAGAGATTCCCTAAACCATGCAACCATTTCTTCGAATTCACCATAAGTATTTTGGGCCTTAAAGTTAATCTCCCAACCACCATTACCACCACCGTGGCCATGGGCATCTGTAAGAAATCTTTCGGCCTTACCAAAGTTAGGCTTCCACTCGCGGTAGTCTTGCTTGTTACCAAGAAATTTATGTGGTTTGCTATACCAACCACCACCTTCTGGTTGAACAATCTTTGGAAGACCAGGAAGGTTTCCAGTAAAAAACTTACGCCTAACAGTCGGCTTAATGAAAGTCATTGATCGATCTTCCATCTGCTCAAATAGATTGTAGAAAACTTTTTCTAAAGTTGCTAAGTCAGCTGTTTTGATATCAGTTGCCTTAAGCTCAGTTAAGTCAATAACCTTAGGGTTTCCTTCGGCGTCTACAACGTCTCTTGCGAGATCAATCTTTCGACCTGTCGTAACGTCTTTATAAGTACGATATCCATTAGAATCCTTTGCATAATTTTCTAAGAAATCGCGAAAGAAAAGCTCTTTATTTGCATCTGAAAGAGTATCAATATTCTTTTTAATAATTGCCGTCGAAGGAGACATGACTCTTGTTAATAGAGAAGAAGACGCTTCTTTTTCGGCACCGTAAGTTACCCCTCCAAGCATGCCTGGAAGAGTTTTATCATCTACTAAAAGCGCCTTGGCACTATATGATGCTCCAGAATACTGAAGATCGGCCCATGCTTCATAAGCAGTTTTGAAACTTCCATCAGAAGATGGATTTCGATAATCACCATGCTTAAGTTGGGATACCCCAAAAAAAGCAGCTGTCCCAATTGCAACAGTTCCAACAACTGGCAAATAAAGATCTTTAAATTTTCTATTAGTATCACTCATACGCTATACCTTCATTTTTTATTATTTATTTAATTATTTGAAAAAACACTTTTTAGCTTTTAGCTCTTCAATACTATTTGCTGTTTCAGGAGTCTTATCGCTAACTTTATAAAGTTGCTTATAAAACTCATCTTCTCTTTTAGAAACTGGCTTCTTAGCTGCTTCATTAATGGCCTTAGCTAATTTCGCTGCTCTTTGTGGCGAAAACTTACCATCAATAATTTTCCAGAAAGATGCCTTTGCAGTAGGTCCAGCAAGAGTTACATTTCCGGCCTTGTCAGCATTGTATTTTGAAACAGCATCATAGAACTGCTTGTATTCTTTCTTTGCTCCACGATCATTAAAACTTAAGAATAACGCTAGAGTCTTACGCTCACCTGCATCGAGGTAACGAGTGACATCTTTAGCATTGCCCTTTCGAGACATCTTGCTAATGTAGCGAGAAATAGATGTAGAACTTTTTGGAAGTCGTGAAACTTGTTTTTTTAAAACTGGATCAGCAACAACAGTAATATTTGACTTGAATCCAAGACTAGCTAATTGATCCGATTTACAATATGAACAATTTAAAATCTTACTAGAGTCTTCACCATAAACAGATGCAATATAAGCAAGATCATTTACAATATCCTTAAACTCTTGCCCTGTTACGGTATCGTGATTCATTTTTAATGCAGCTAGAATACGACCTATTTTTGCAGCATCTTCTTTTGTCGTATTTGGCCTTAGCTCAACAAGGGCATCACTCAAACTTGCATGTCCATGCGAAAGCGAAGCGACACTATTATTAATCGAATCTTTGAGGCTTGTAACAGAAGCGCCAGAGACCCCTTCTTTCACAATTTTAGATTTGATTGAGACCGGCTTCAATAAAAGCTCGCCAAAAGTAAAGATACTTGCATAAGTACTTCCAGAAATTGCTACAAACGCATACAGCGCAAGCATACTTCTACCCATAAATTTCATTAAACTCTCCTCACGAAATAGAATGTGAATCAATTGTATATATGTTAAAATTGATAAGCTTTCGTAATATCGTCTTACTTAACGGAAACCTTAGTCGCATACTTTAGTCAGGTACTTGCAAAATATTAAAATTTAAGCATAATCTTTGTGATATCAGCTGCTTGAATTTACAGAAGGAAAAATCATGAGTGCAATCAATGGCCGCATCAAAAAACTTTATCGACATAAAAAGAAATGGGCCAAGAGAAATAATATTGATTCATTTCGCCTCTATGACAGAGACATTCCTGACTTTCCTTTCATTGTTGATATTCACGCCAATTACTGTGTTATTTATAAAAGAAGCATTGATAAGATTGACGCTGATAAGAACCATCTTCCCCTATTGGTTGAGGCCATTAAGGAACACACTGAACTTAACGATGATGCCATTTTCATAAAAGAAAGAAAGGTACAAGGACAGGATTTTCAATATGAAAAATCTAAAGGTGAAACTCCCCTTATTTCTCAAGAAGGTAATTTAAAATTTAAACTAGTTTTAAATAAGTATATTGATACAGGCCTCTTTCTCGATCATAGGCCACTAAGGCAATTATTAGCAAAAGAAGATTTTCAAAATAAAAAAGTATTAAACCTTTTTTGCTATACAGGAAGCTTATCTGTTGCAAGTGCATATGCTGGAGCAACTGTAACAAGTGTTGATATGTCTAATACGTATCTTGATTGGGCAAAAGAAAACTTTAAACTTAATGAATTAGATATCAATAAACATACTTTTATTAGAGAAGATGTTTTAAAATACCTAAAAGATGAAGCTTTAAAGCAGGACAAGAAATACGATGTCATCATCCTTGATCCACCATCAATGTCAAAATCTAAAAAAATGGATGTTGTATTTGATGTGCAAAAAGACCACGAGCTTTTAATTGAGCACTGTTCAAAACTTCTTGAAGATAGTGGCGTCCTCTATTTTTCAAATAACTTACGTAGCTTTAAACTTAGTGAGCAAGTACAACAGAGCTTTGAAGTCAAGGATATGACAAGATGGAGCATCCCTGAGGACTTTCATGATCAAAAGATTCATAAGCTTTATAAAATCCATTTGCACTGCTAGAGGGATATCCATATAATAACTATACATGATTAAAAACTTACTTCTTATTTGTTCCATCTTACTCGTATCACAGACGTTTGCAGCGACTGTACTGATTGACCCTGGTCATGGCGGTGAAGACTGTGGGGCCAAGGCAAAAGTGTGGAGAAAAAAGAAGCTAAACGTTGTTTGTGAAAAAGATGTCACACTAAAAATTGCTGTTAAATTGAAAAAGTATATCAATGAAACAAAGAGGCACCGCGCTTATTTAACAAGAACAATTGATAAAACAGTCTCTCTACAAAAAAGAGCAGATATGGCCGACATTATTAAGGCCGATATTTTTATTTCAATCCACTTAAATGCAGCCGAAGACAATAGCTCAAGTGGCTTTGAAACATACTACTTAAACAATCACCAAGATGCTGCGATCGCAAAAATTGAAGCGGTAGAAAACCGAGATCTTGAAGGAAAACAGGTCATCATCAACAATATTCTAACTGATCTTGTCGTTGAGCGTGTTGCACCAGAATCTAAAAAGCTTGGGACTAAAGTTCACGATGAATTAGGAAAGCTTCTAACAAAGAATTATAAGATGAAAGACCGAGGCCTAAAACCGGGCCTTTTCTATGTACTAGCATTATCAAAAAGACCTTCTATTCTCTTAGAGGCCGGCTTTCTTACGAACACTACTGAAGCCTCTCTTGTTTTAGATGATTGGTTTCATCACCTCTATGCAAAATACTCAGCAAAAGGGATTATCAGCTACTTAGACTCAATCTCTGGCCCAAGTCTTTTTTAATACCTCAACATTTCCCTCAAGTATTAATCTAAACATTCCGAAAAGATCAATGAAATGTATCGTTTTATTGTTATTTTATTCATATTTATATCTACGACCTTTCAAGTCTATGCTTCAGACGATCTGTCGGCCTGTGTTTTAAAACGTGGCAATATTAAATCAGATGCACAAAGTGCAACTCCGATATGTAGTGCAACTATCCTCGATCGAAATACGATAGTATATGAACAAAGTTGTACACGTACGTCTAATCCAAGGGCCCTACAATTAACTCGCTATTATGTATCTTGTCATAACGATAGCATTAGCTATCGAATTCCAGCTGTCAGATACAATCAAAGAGATGCTGCTCATAAAACCCTAAAGCTAGACACACCCATCGCCTACTTTCCAACAAAGCATCATAGCGACGAAAAACTTTCTAATTGTAAAATTAAAGCAGCATCAAAAGAAGTTGATGTAAGATCAACACATCTTATAAGTGATATTAAAAAGCTTAAACTTTCGAAGTCATATAGCGCTTCACCTATTATTTGCCAAAATCAAACGAATCAAGAAGAGATCCTTGCTGGGATAATCTCTAGTGATGGACAGTTTATCCCTATGAGTAAACTGAAAGAACAGTATGAGCTTGAGTCTGATTTTTTAGCTACTCTCGAGGACACAACTTATAGTGAAGAATCGGCAGTTATCGTTTGTAATAATGCAGCAGAGTGTATTGCAAACCTTATTACTCCTGCCATTGAATTAAATGATCAATTAAACGAAATCATCTCTAAGCTAAATGGATACGAAAAAACTTCTATTGCAAAAGAAAGGCAAGAGCTTACAAATGAATTTCGTGATCTTGAAAAAGAGTGTCATCGTAAGTCACTTACAGCAAGACTTAGCTACTCAAATATGGAATCCCCTGACTTTGGAGACAAAACAATGGGAGTCATTGAAAGAGGTGCTATTGGTGTCTTTAACTTCTTTGGAAGCATTAACCCATTTGATAAAGAAGAATTTCTGTATACAACATTTAAGAATATTGGTGCAATTTCTGAAAACTTAACAGAGGCAAGAATTAAAGAAATATTTGATGATGTTAACAAGAAGGATATTGGTAATTTCGATAAAATAAGGGAGCTAGCAAGCGCTTACTCAAAAGAAGTTGTCAATTTACTACTTGATGATATGAAGACTTTTTCTAGTGAACAAGAAAAGATGGCCTTTGTTACACCTTACCTTAAAGACTTAGATAAGTGTCTTAATAAGGCCGTCAGAAAAGATCAAGTCATCGAATGTTCAAATATATTCACAAATAATATTGCACTAGCTATAGGTGAGAAAGAATTAGAAAAACAAATTGGCCTTAATTTCACACCAGAAGATGGCATACCGACACTTAAATCAAAGTCAACAAACGCATATATGAAGTGTGTGAGTGAAAACTTTAATAAGTTTGAAAAGATCATCGACACAACATCAGTCGTTAAAGGTTGTGTCTATACAGGAATCCTAGAAAGTTATCATCGTACTCGTGCTGGACGTGTTAATGATGCAATTAAAGGCTACACAGGAAAATCACAAAACAACGCTATTGTGGGAGATATACTAAGAAAGTCAAATAACTGTCGTTATGCACCTATTGTTAATGAAAAGGGTCAAACACCACAAGAATATCTTGTGCTTGCTAAAATGAGTACCGAACAATTCACAAAAACAATTGGTGAATGTATTGATAGTCTTAAGATGAGTGCAACTTACGATGTAGTAGAAATTGCAATCTTAACTAATCCAAAGATATCTGAAAGCCTATCTCAAAATGAAAAAAATCTTTTAATTGAAGAAATCAAAACGAAGCATCTACCGGCCTGTATGAATGCAAAGAATACAACTGACGGAAATGAATGTTCAGCATTTATTACGGCCATGGCAACAGCACAAGCTGCAAAGTCAATTTTAGCACTTGAGTTTGATAAACAATTTGATGCTCTTAATATCGACGAGGCCCAAAGAGTTCGTCTTTCTCAAAGAATTATTGGAGATTATGAAATTTGTATTGAACGAGCAAAAAGAGAGATATATCGAGACCTGACAAAAAACATTGATGAAAATCTTATTAACCAGTGCTTAACAGGGGCAATCACTTCCCTTTCAGGATCAATTCTAAAAGATAGTATTTATAAAGCAACAAGTGACAAAGGTATTGCTGACACAGTAGTTGAAGCGGCAATATCAGAGCAAGAGCTATCAAGAGTGAAGAATACAATGAAAGGTTGCCTAGAAAGCGATCTTTCTAAACACACATCATTAGGCTCATATCAAGATGAAATGAACAATATTATTTCGGCCTGTACATTTAAAACCCAAAGAAGTGTCATTGGTTTAATTGCAAAAGAAATGGCACATGCTCAGGTAAAAGAGTTTAACTTACCAACAAACGAGGTTAATTCCCTCAATAGATTTATCGAGAATCACATAACTAATAGTACTCCTGATAATCTTGATAGCAACGTCGACACCCTAACTCCTCTACTTATTAAAAGAGTTGCTCCTGGAGCAATTGAAAAGACTCTAGAGGATTTTAAGTCGAAATTTACAAAAGCTGAATTTGAAGCAGCAAAAGAGAAAATCAGCACCCAACTTAACAATTGCCTTGATAAGACACTTGCAGATAAAGAAAGAAACAGTGAAATAAACGCAACAACGGCAGCGAGTATTTGTATGTCAGTGACTGTTAAGGATGCTTACCGTTCACTTGCTCCAAAGATTATAAAAGAAACGATTGCACCACTTTTTAGCAACGAACCAAACAAAGTAGCATCTCTAACTCAAACATCTTCAAGAAATTTAATGAAGTGTCTTGACTCGGTAAGTGATGATATAAAAGCACAGGATAACGCAAAAGATTGCCTTAGCAGTGAAATTGGAAATATCGCCAAATCAATTGCTAAGACTCTCCTTTCTGATCTTAATAAGTTTGCAAATCCAAATGCAACATTACAGGACTTCACGAAATCACAAGCATACCGCGAATTTGAACGTTGTATTGATGGGCCTAGAAACCCTGATCTAGAAGAGGCCACTCAAAATATGAACTCTTGTGTTACTAAACTTGAAGCACAAGCAAAAGATGAAGTTAAGAATCGTTTCATTCAAGTCTACGGAAGACAAAACCCAGAGCAACTAGGAAAGGTCATGGATATCCTCCTCACCATTCCTGCAAAAGCTCAAGAAACTGATCACAAACAAGATTCGTCATCTTCTGAGGGAATGCCGAATGCACAACTTATTTCAACTCTTGAGCTAGTAGGATCTACACTTAAGTATTCATGCGAAAATAATACTGCTATCTGCGATCAGGCAATTCACAACACAACAATTGCAATGCAAAGGCATGGCCTTGATAATCCTTCGTCTTCAACAGCACAAAATACCCAGGCCCTCATGGAAAGTGAACTGCTTGAAAACCTCATCACTTCACAATTGGGAATGAATTTAAATGAAGTCTTTAAAAAAGAGCTAGCTTCTTATAATGGGCCAGATAATCTTGTTATCGAAAAGATTGAAGATATTACAAACAATCGTCTGCTAACAGATATTATGAGAACACCACAAGGGCGCAAGCTTAAAGAATATATTCTTAAAAAAGTTGAAGAAGGTGCAATTGATAATATTGCAGAGGATACTAATCTTAGAAAGCTACTTGCTCAAGCACTTACAAGTGATACAAAAGATGGATCATTTGGCGATCAACTCTCGTATGCTCTTGTTCAAACTGAGCTTAATCGCATGAGAAATCGCTCACGTGGCCTAAGAGGTTTCTTTAGAGAGTTTACGATAAACGCAGGAGACCTCCTAAATATTATCGATAAGAAAGATTTCAAATGGTATAAAATTACTAAAACAAGAACTGGTGCTCGTGCTCGAGAATATATAATTAAGGAAATTATTGCACCAGCGATTGAAGGGCGTGATTTAAGCGCGGAAAGGGCATCTTCTAAGAAGTATAAGAACCAGCAAGAAGAAAGGCTGGATCGTTTCAAATCAATGCTAACAGATGCTTTAAAAGAGGCAAACAAACTATAAAAAAAGGCTTCCATCGGAAGCCTTTTCTATTTTAATTCTTAATTCATTCTTTGTAGTAGGCCATCTCCATTTACGTAGAAGATATCTGTTTCATCAATCGATTTCAAAACTGATGATGCCTTGTAGTTAATATTAACTACTGCTGAAGCAACTGGTGAATCCATGCTTCCCTGATTTGCAATTGACATAATCTCACTTGAAGCTGAGAAGTTAAATCCCCAAGAAACACTTACGTTACTTGCACTTACAAAAAGGCCAGTAATATAAGACCCCTTGCCTTCAAACTTTCCACCGTATTGAAATACAACTGTATAAACGAATGAGATAACCTCAGAGCCAAATCCATTGCGGTAAGCAACTTTGAATGAGCGAACAATTGGAGCTCTCCAGTGAGACATTGAAGAGAATGTTCCATTAACATCTTCCATATTTGGGATGATACTGATTGGCTTTGTAAACTTTGTGCTACTAACAGGTTTTCCTGCATCGACAATCTTCCAAATCTTTTGCCCAAGGGCCAAAATCTTATCAACTGTCATAAAGACTTCACCAAGTCCTGCGCCACTCTTCTCATTTGTTAACTTGTTATAAACAAGTCCATAACGAGGATAAACTTCAGTTACTTCACGATCAACAATCTCAAGATACTGTTCTTGATCTCTTGCATCGAGCTTTTCAAACTTCGCTTTATTCAGCGCTCTAGCATCTAGAGAGAATGCATTCGTACTAAATAGTAATGTAGCGATAACTGCCAAACGACTTAAACTTGTAAACGATTTCATGGACCCTCCCTTTAATTTGATGACCTATAAGTAGCTATTTCAAGGCCCTACGTCAATTCAAGAAAGAGATGATTTTTGATTGTAAGTTTTTTTCACAAAAACCGTGAAAAATATTCACAAAGTATGTGAACAAAACTTATGTTGACTTACGCATATCTTACGCATAACATATTGTTATGGCATTAACAAAGAAACAAAACCAAGTTTATCTCTATATAAAGAATTACTACCTGGCCGAGGGCTATGCTCCTACGCAAAAAGAAATTAAAGAGCATTTTGGCCTTAAGTCATTCGGTTCCGTAAATAAATATATGCACTATTTGCAAGAGGCCGGAAAAATCGAAGTTGACTGGAATGCTCGTCGTGGAATTAAGTTACTGGATGTGGAGCAAACAACATCTAATGTTGATCAACAACTAGCGTCCTTAACAAATATGAGTCCACAATTTAGCGAGATTCCCCTTCTTGGTGATGTTGCAGCAGGAAATCCAATTGAGGCCATCGAAAACCCAAGTGAACACACTCTCGTACCAAGTCATATGGTCTCAAGGCCAGGAAGATACTTTGCACTAAATGTACAAGGTGACTCTATGATTAACGACGGTATTCACGAGGGAGATATTCTCGTTTGTCGTGCACAAGAAAATGCTAACCAAGGCCAAACAGTCATCGCTCTTGTTGATAATGAGGCCACAGTTAAAAACTTCTTTAAGAAGAAAAACTCAGTTGAGTTGCATCCTGCAAATGATCGCCTCTCACCTTTTGTCATCACAGCAGAAAATGACTTTCGAATCGCAGGTGTTGTTGTTGGTCTAATGCGAAGTTATGAATAAAATTGGTTTTATATCAAAACTCATTGCTAATACCTCAGGGCCATTTATCTATCAAGATGGTAAGTGTGTTCTTAGCTATGAGGAATTAAAATCTCAAATACAAGAACTAGACGAAGCATCAAAGGCCGATGGTAAAAACTTAAGCTACAAAGTTTTATCCTGGCGTCCAGACAATAATACTTCCTTCCTCATTGAATACTTTCGCTTAATCGAGCATGGAATAACTCCAATCCTAGTTGATGCAAGAAGATTAGAAGCTTCACCCAAAGACTATGATCTTGATAGTTTAATAAATGCAAACCTTGAGGGAATTCTTAACGAAAAATCATGCGCAAGTGTCATTTACACCTCTGGCTCCACGGGCCGTCCTAAAGGTGTAAGACTAAGTCTAGAGTCACTTTTAAATAGTGCACAAGCAACCGTAGAACATTATCATATAACCCCTAATGACAACTGGGCCTTATCACTTCCACTTTTTCACATCGGTGGAATCATGATTGCTTGGCGCAGCCTTATTGCGGCCAGCTCACTTACTATTGTTAACGCCGCACAATTAGAAAATGATTTAATACTCAATACACAAATTACAATCTGCTCTCTGGTTCAACTTCAACTAGCAAGATTAATCGATGATCCTCAAATGATTTCGAGAATGAGTCAAATGAAGGGTGTCGTTCTTGGTGGATCAAAAGTGGCAACAGCATTGATAAATAAAGCAACACAAGAAGGGATTTATTTATCAAACTCATTTGGGGCAAGTGAGTCTTGTGCGCAGTTTCTGGCAACCCCCTTTACAAGAGACATAAAACTTCTAAGCACATGTGGCAAACCCATGGATGGCAAAATTAGCATTATCGATGCTAAATGTGTTCTAGAGGGAAAGAGCATCGCTCTTGGCTACCTACACGGCCAAGACTTCAATCAGAAGTATTATACTAATGACCTGATCGAAGTTGATCAAGACGGTAATTACACAATCAAAGGGCGAAGTGATTTCGTTTTCCAAAAAGCTGCAGAGAATATAAATCCTGAAATCATTGAAGAGAAACTTTCTAAATTCTTCAAGAATATTTATGTGTCACCCTTAAAAAACGAAAGGTATGAAAATCTTATTGCCATTACTTATTGCGATGACATTTCATTAAAAGATGCGCAAGAGACTATTGAGCGAGAGCTTATCTCTTTTGAGAGACCACACCTACTATTTAAGGCCATGGACCTCAAAGACGTGCAAGTGGCGGTGAAAATAAATCGAGAAAAAATAAAAGAGCTCACTAATAAACTCTTTTTAAAATTTGATGAAGAAATTGCAATCAGCGTTCAAGGAAACCCTAATAGTGATCTTATTTTCATTTCTCACGGTTTTATGGGAAATGCACTAGAGCTAGAAGAGGCCACAAATGGCCTGGCAAAGGACTACCTACTTATCTATCTCGACCTACCGGGACACGGAAAGAATTACAAATTAAATTCTCTTAAAACATTTAAGCAACAATTAATTTCTTCTCTTAAGAAAATTGATAGAGATAAGAATGTACATTTCATTACATATTCGATGTCCGGGCGAATCTTTAACGAGATTCTTCGAGACAATGAATTAGCAGATCTTACTAATATTAAGAATTTTATAAATGAAAGCGGCGCTCCAGGATTTCTAGGAAATGAAGAAGAAAGACAAAAACGTCTCGCACATGACTCTGGCCTTTTTGATGGAAAGAATGAAAAAACATTCTTCCGAAATTGGTATGATCAAGGCGTCTTTAAAGGAATGAACGATTGTCTTGGCATAGATGAAATGCTTACTCGCAAAGAGAAAGAATATGTAAAGTACGCTCAAGCCTGGTCTAAGGTATCACCACAACTTTCTGTTGCTATGCAAAGGGACTTAAGAGATCTTAACGAATTACCACAAGGCATCACATATCATTACCTCTGCGGCGCTCTAGACACAAAGTACAAGGCATACTCTAACGCCTACACACAATCTGATCACGTGAAATTTCATAGCTATATAATAGATGATGCTTCTCATAATATACACTTTATGAATAAAGAGACTTATTCAAATCTTCTTAAAAAAATATTCAAATCTTAACTTTCTAACAACTTCTTACTATCTCAAATACATATTTGTCGTTTACTTTTTGACGACCTAATATATTTCTTCACGAACTAAGGAGAGAAGAGTGAAAAAAATATTTCTACTAGCGATTTTACCATTTTCAATTTTTGCCACGGATAAGACAATTTGCGGAATGGATGATCGAGTACCTTCAAGTGATCCAAAAGTTGGTCGCTCACTTGAAAGAGCAAGAGATAAAGCAGGTTGTACAGTAACACTTGTATCAAACTCATGTGCTATCTCAGTAGGTCACTGTGCTGCTACATTCAATGTTATTGAATTCAACACTCCTGCTTCAACAAGAAGAGGAATTGCACACCCAGACCCTAAAGATATTTACGAAGCTGATAAAGCGACTATTAAATATAAGAGCAATGGCCAAGGAGATGACTGGGCCGTTTTCAAAATCAAGCCTCATAGAACGACAGGTCTACTACCGGGTCAAGCACAAGGCTTCTACCCTATCGCTAAAGATATTCCTGCAGTTGGGACAATTCTTTCAATCACAGGTTATGGAAACGATAACGAATTTGAAAGAAAGTTTGCTCAACAAAATAATATTGGCCCATTAACTGAAATCGGTGGTGACTATTATGGACAGCATCGTGCTGCAATTTTAAACCACAGAGTTGATACAATGGGTGGAAACTCTGGCTCAAGCGTACTTAATCTTGAAACAGGTGAAATCGTTGGAGTACACTCTCACGGTGGATGCTACGGAAGTGATGAATCAAATGCGAATGCTGGAACTGTTCTTCAACTACATGCAGAGTTTAAAGCGGCCGTTGAAAACTGCCTAGCAAGTGAATAAAAAAAACTAATTCTATTGACTACAATATTAGGCCTCTGCTAAGTCAGAGGCCTTTTTATCTCTATAAACTCTACACTAAGCATTGATAACAATTCAGAAATCCTTTAAATTAACGCATCACGTAACAACAAGGATTTCCATGAATAGATTATTACCTATTTTTATATTACTTATCACGCCTTCAATATTTGCCTTAGAAAAGTCAATATGTGGTAATGATGATCGAATTCCTTCAAATGAACCCAAGGTAGGTAGAGCTCTTCGTAATGAAACTGCAACTGATGCCTGTACAGTCACGATGATTTCAAAAAGTTGCGCTCTATCAGTAGGCCACTGCAAGAAGTACTTTAATATCATCGAATTCAATACGCCTGAATCTGACAAAAATGGCATAAACTACTCATCTAAAGAAGACACATATAAAGTAGATCAAAGCTCAATTACTCTTAGTGATGCTGGACCAGGAAATGACTGGGCCGTTATGAAAATACTACCAAATGAGACGACACAAAAGTATGCTGGAGATGTTCAAGGCTTTTATGAATTAGATTACTCTGTTGCAGCAAGTAAATCACTTATAAGTATTACTGGCTACGGAGTCGATACTGAAGCAGAAAGATCTTTTGCTCAACAAAACGGCATCGGTTATATAGAGAGTATTGGAAGAACTGGCCTAATTCGCCATAAGGTTGATACGACTGGTGGTAATTCTGGCTCAAGTATTATTAATCTAAAATCGGGAAAAATTGTAGGTGTTCACTCACATGGTGGCTGCTCAATCAATCACTATAGTAATACAACAAATCTTGGAACAAGCGTTTCGACAAATATATCATTCAATAAAGCGATTCAAGCTTGTCTTGATTCAGAATAAAAAAAGCCTCTCATAAGAGAGGCTTTATTTTTTTAATTTATTTCTTTTTCTTCTTACCTTTCTTTTTCTTAGTACCTTTCTTCTTGCGGTTCTTAGCGATAAAGATTCCAGCACCAACAACAAGCGCAAGGATCAGATAAAGAGTCATATCATCACCACCGGCACCTTTACCTTTTTGTCTTTGGCCACCAACGCCAATATCATTAAGACCTGCTTCGTTATCTAAGAAGTCACCTGAAGCACCCGGAACTGCTTCACCTTTATTACCAGCGAGCTTAAGCCCATCAGCATCATTCTTAATGCGAGAAAATACCTGCATCGTCTCAATGATCTTATCAAAAATTGGCTTATAAGTTTGGTAGTGTTCCTTTGCAACTGAGAACGTTACAGCTACACCTAACTCTCCTTTTACAGTCGCAAGATAACGAGTATAAAAGCCAGGAACCTCACTTGATAAGTGAAGTGAATCAACCCAAGTATGACCTTGACCTTGAATCTTTTTCATTCTCGTGTATGAAGGTTCTGAAATTTGTGTTTTTCCACCAGGTAGCTTAAATGTTTTGGCCTGCTCTAAATAGGCCTTGTATTGAATTAAGTCATCTTGTTTACCACGGTGCTTGGCCGCGAAAATAATGATGGCCTCTTTCTTTCTTCTATCATTTGTCGACTGACAAACATACTCACTTCCCTCAATAGAACACTCCCAACCATTTGGTAGTTCGAACTCAAGAAAGTTAGAAGTATAAGGTTTTGCAATTACAGCTGATGTGGCCAGTAGGTAGAAAGCAATTAGAATTTGCTTCATCATCGATAATATCCTTTTTATGTTTATATTCAATATTTTAGCTTAACTTACAATTATATCAATTACTAAATATTTCCTCATTTCAGCTACTTAATCCTGGCAGCAAAGCCTTTTTCTATTGGCACCTTACGGTAACGTGCCACAACTTTTATAATTGATGAAGCACTTGAAACTTCATAAACCTTGCCTTGAGCAACTAATATATTTCCGCCAAAGTAGTCTGTTTTATAAATATCAACAATATTTCCAACTTGAATATCGTCAAGAGAGCCATGATCAATCTTAATGAAAACTCCCCTAGGAGAAACCTTAATAACATTGGCCTCGACAGAGTACTCTTTAAAACTCTCTTCAAATTTCTGCTGAGCAGTTACACCACCAGTAGTCCAAGTAAGACCTAGAGTTGTATAAAAGTCTTTATCAGTTGAAGTTCCAACAACCTTTGCACCAACTGTTGCATAAGCAAGATACTTCTTTCCAAATAGAGTTTGAGCACTAACGTCTAAGTTTAGGAATTGGCGATTAATCGAATTCCACCTTGAAGTGTAACCACTAGCAACAACAGGCTTTGCGTTCGGGTTATCAGTGTATTCATCACCACCCAATGAGTAGACACCATTTGCAGAAAGCCAAAAGGCCCAATCAACATAATGCTTTACAAGTCTTGCATCAAAAATGATCTCTGAAGAAATAGGGGCCCCAGGAATACGGTAACCAACCTTGAAGTCGTATGATGTCCACTTTGTTGATTCAAATTTAGCAAGGAAATTGAGCTCAAGATCATTTCCACCGTCACCTAAGATTAATTCATCACTTGGCGCTGAACCAGAATACGTATCAACAGTATAAGGCCTGAAGCGATAAAGTGCGTTTACAGCAAAATCTTTTCCATGCATTTTATCAAAAGCATAGAATGCTCCGACATAAAAAGACTCAAGCCCAGCTGTCGTTTGCGTCTCAAGAGTATCACCACTACTTACATATCGTCCTTTAAGGCCAGCAAGAAGTTGAAACTTAGGCATGATGGCATATTGATAATCAATATTTGCATCAAGTAAATTGTAGCTTACATCATCATTGTAAACCACTTCATTACCCTCACTATCAACTTGAGAAAGTGTCGAAGAAAAGCTGCCTTCAATCTTAACTTTGGATGCACCTTTATTTAGTGCAGTAGCGTCTGATTGATAGATTCGAGGGTTTGCTAAGGCCTGTAGGCCAGAGGCAAACAAAATCGTTAACGAAATAAAGATCTTTATAAATTCCATATGTTATATAGAATAACCTTCTTTATTACTTTTTAATATAGATAGAATTCTTTTACCTAGCAGGCGATATTTTGTTTAATATGTCCGATTTTATTAATCAGGATTATCGTTATCCATTTCTCATTCTCTAAGTAACTTTGAAATGTAATGCCATTTTCACTAGCAAGACGCTTCATTGAGAGTAGGCCAATGCCATTTGATTGTTGTTCTAAGTCTGTGTGCTCATTAATTTCATTTGAGAAAGTTAGTTGAATCTTCTCATCAACTTCACTGATGTGACACTCAATCATACTTTTGGGACTCGACCAAAGATATAAGTTTTTTGAGATATTTTTTATTAGGCGTTCAAAAATTTGTCCATCACAAGAAAATTCAATAGGGGCCAGATCACTTTGAAAAATTGAAACTTTTAAGTCGACCTTTAATTGATAAATTTCAAATTGTCTCTTACAAGTATCAATAAGACTTTCGACACTATATGAATCTGTATCCTTTAAACGCTTAAATTGGGATGATATTTGATTTTCTAAGGCCTGCACTTCATTATAAATAAGATTAAGACTTGCTTGCTCCATCTGACCATGACGAGACTCTAAATAGAGCTTCAGGCCATGTGTGTGATTGAGAAGATCATGGAGAAAATGTAGTGCTTCGTTATCTGACTTAGGTATATTTTTAGACATAAAAAAAGGCCTCTTAAAACGAGGCCTTTATATTTTGACTTAGATTAATCCGTCGTACTTTGCTTCACTACCAAGGGCCTCTTCAATTCTTAGTAGTTGATTGTATTTTGCAAGACGATCACTTCTTGAAGCAGAACCTGTTTTAATAAGTCCACTCGAAGTTGCTACAGCAAGATCAGCAATGAAGGCATCACTTGTTTCTCCTGAGCGGTGAGAGATAATTGCTCTAAAGTTATTTTCAAAAGCTAGCTTTAACGTATCAAATGTTTCACTTAGAGAACCAATTTGATTAATCTTAACTAAGATTGAGTTTGCCTGCTTTTTCTCAATACCTTCAGCTAGGATCTTCTTATTTGTTACAAATAAGTCATCTCCAACTAGTAAGCATTTATCCCCTAACTTTTCAGTCAGCTTTACCCAACCAGAATAGTCAGCTTCATCAAGCCCGTCTTCAATTGAATATATCGGATATTTTGAAACTAAATTTGAGTAATATTCAACCATATCCTCACTTGAATAGCTCTTACCTTGCATTTTGTAGCTTCCATCTTTATAGAACTCTGAAGCAGCTGCATCAAGGCTGATCGAGATATCTTGACCTGGTTTATAACCGGCCTTCTCAATAGCGCTGAGAATAAGATCAAGGGCCTCTTCGTGTGACTTAAGAGATGGTGCAAACCCACCTTCATCACCAACATTTGTTGAATATCCTTTTTCTGTTAAAACACTTTTTAGAGCGTGAAAAGTTTCAACACCAGCTCTTAGGTTTTCACTAAATGACTTTTCCATATGAGGAATAATCATAAATTCTTGAATATCAAGATTATTTGAAGCGTGCTCCCCACCATTGATAATATTCATCATAGGAGTTGGTAAGCGATACTTATCACTTGCCACAGGAACACCTAGATCTTCTCTTAAATAAGCATAAAGAGACTTTCCTTTTTCAAGAGCACCTGCACGAGCAACACACATTGAAACAGCAAGAATAGCATTAGCTCCTAACTTTTCTTTATTTTCTGTTCCATCAACATCAAGCATTGCTTGATCAACAGCTCTTAAGTCAAAAACATCCATTCCGATAATTTTTGGCGCGATATATTCATTGATATTTGAAATTGCCTTTCTAACAGATTTTCCAAGGTAGTAAGACTTGTCACCGTCTCTTAACTCAAGCGCTTCTTTAGAGCCAGTTGATGCCCCAGAAGGAACTGCTGCACGGGCCATAAAACCATTTTCAGTTACTAAATCAACTTCAACAGTTGGGTTTCCTCGTGAGTCTAAGATTTGACGTGGAGTAATAGATTTAATTTTAGACATATACCAATCCTTCGTTAGTTTAAAATTTGCCATATTTTAACTTACGCTTTTAAGGATCGTCACTTAGAAAAAGGGAAAACCTTCTAAATTTTGCTTTTTAACTTTGCGCCATAAATCTGGGCTTCGACTATCACGATAATAGAAGAAATCGACGATTTGAGCATCTTCGTTTATGACACATTGATCTGCCATATGCTTGGCCACATGATAACAAGGAGAAATACTTTGGGCCCCAACATTGGCCTTAAATAGCTCTTTGACGAAAGGATAGTGAGTACAACCTAAAATAATGTAATCATAACTCTCTTTCTGGCCTGAAGGAAAAATTGAATCAACTATCTCTTTAGAAATCTCATCTTCATTGAGCCTTCCACTATCAAAACTGTCTTCAATAATTTTAGCTAAATTCTTTGATACGCGATAAACCAAGTGTTCTTTTGGATCATAGCGCTCTTTCAAGCTCTGAAAACGCATAGAGTCTGCAGTAATCTTAGTTGTTAAAACCACTCCCTTTTGCTTTTTAAGCTCTGGGCGCAGGTTAATGACATTAATAAATGGTTCAATCCCAAAAAAGCGAATACTTGGGTAATTAGTGCGTAATTCATTAATGGCCATGGCCGTAGCAGAGTTACATGCAATTAAAATGGTATCAATTCCATGAGAGATAAAGTCTTCGACAATACTCTGACAAAAAGTAAATACTTCTTCTTTTGTCTTATTGCCATATGGTGCATTCAGGCGATCTGCAAAGTAATAAATTTCGCAACGATCCATAAGTTTTGCGACTTCACGCAACACGCTAAGTCCACCAATGCCAGAATCAAAAATACCTATCTTCAATATTTCACCTTAAATGCTAGACATCCCTAAAAAAGTCGTTATTTTATCCCTTATGGGTATTAAAAATAAATTCGTAAACTTTTTCACTAGAATTAATAAAAACCGTCTATCTAATGATGATAGCAGAGACAAGCTCTTAAAGTCTATGCAAGAGTCGCTACAAAGTCCGGTGAGAATTTGCTTGGCCCATAATGTTTTTGAAAAGACACCTTTGCGTGATGATCGAAAAAATCTTCATGATATCTATCTTCACGTTGAGAGCAATGACCATAATTTACTTTTGCACTTTGATCAAATGAACATTCTCAATTTAGTGGATAAAGAATTTATCGAATATCAAAACGAAGTCGAAAATTTTGATGCAAAGAAATTTGAACAATATGCCGTTAAGGCCATGATCGATGGTTCAATTGAGAACTTAAAATCAATCCCACCAAAGACAGGACTAAACGAAGACAAATCACTTGAGTGGCTAAAAGTAACTCTACTAACGCTAAAAAAGTCACTGGCCCGTATTGATCATAGAAATACAATTTTAAGTTACAAGGTGTTTTTTGGACAATGGGAGCAATCCCCTATTCTTAGAGTCATGATTTACAATCTTGATATTAAGCTAATTTTCAATAAGGATCAGTTAAAGCTAGAAGTTAAAAATAAAGAGAATCGAGCTGAATTTGATTCTCAAGCAAAAAAATATGAAGCTAGTTTTGGCCAGCTTCATAATGATGTATTAAATGAAATAATTAATTTATTTGTGAGTTTAAAACAAAGCGTCAGCTAGTTTTAGTTAAGCTTTGAATTAAGCTTTGTTAGGAAGTCCCTTGCACTTGATGTTGCAATCGCAGTGTACTGGTACGAATCAAGAATTTCTGATTGAACATCTTTTTTAAGAGCGTAAAGCTTCTTTAGATCAACACCCTTAGGCTTACCTTCCGATAATTTATTAAGCTGCTTATTGATTGAACGAAGTTCCCCAATATATGCATTAATATCAATTTCAGAACCAAAATTTTTCAAATTCTTAGTAGAGTTAATAAGGATCTCTGAAAGATTTGAAGTCTTCTTCTTTTCATTCTTTAATGTAGCAATAACATCATATTTACCACGACAATTTGTGATACGCCCTTTTAGTGAAGGACAGTTAAATGCAAGGTTTTTAATCTCATAACTAACTTTTGTATTATCGCGAAATCCAATTTTTGCAATAACACGATTAAGATTTGCAATAATATCTTTCTTCAGTATTTTTGCCGCCTGATTTTTATCAAGGCCAAGTCCGTTATTTTTAAGCTTTGTTAAAACCGCCGCCTTATCATTGGCAGATTCAATATTTACTAAGTTATTTTTTTCTAACTTTATGTGAACAAGAGAATTCTTTTCAACTAAAAGAGATTCATCAATTGCAACTTCTAGTGTTTCTGTTGCAGATTTCTTATTTAGGCCAACTTTAAGATTTGGTTTTTCAATTCGAGTAAAAGCAAGTTCTTTATATTGTCCCTGCCCATAATTTTTAAGAGTGTAGATCTGCTCAGACTTAAGCTGAAAGCGAATAGAATCAATATCATCTTGAATTGTTTCTAGTGCAAAAATATTTGCAGATAGAGCAATCGCTGTCATCACAAGAGTTGATTTGATGAATGAAGTAGTTCTATTTCTCATTTAATTTTTCCCTCAAAAATAAAATTAAGCTATTTGACGCCTTCAATAATATCAGCAGAAATGACTTTATTGGGCCTAGTTGAAAAATAGTAATGCCATGTTCATTTTCTATGCACCAAATTTTAGACAACACAACAGGAATCTACGTAGTTTAAATTTTATTGCTTTTTACTCTAATGTAATTACAATTAATTATATGAAAATAGACGTGGATATTGACAAGTTTTCAGGGGGTTACAAGGTAACATTCCCCCTATCTGAATTCAATGACTTAAGTGATTTTAAGATGAGCATCGCTATCATCAAGGTTTTTAGCGCTGATATGGAGCTTGAGCCAGAACTTGAAGTGGATGATATCAAGGAAATCGTCGACAAGACTAAAGAGCTAGATCAGAACCGATTTATCGTTGAAATCTATGAGGATGGTATCGAAGTTGATATCTAATAATTAAGCGACCTTTTTCTTAACCATATCCTTCACCCAATCTGGGGCAAGGAAATTAGATTTTGGAAATGGTAGCTTATGGACAACGATATCTTCAAAGAAAGTTGGTACATAATTACACGGCACCATCTCTCCTATATACTTACCAGTTTGCGGATCCTTGCCAGTTTGAACCCAGCGAAAGATATCGCGAACAATATAATTCCCATTATTATCGACACCTAATACTTCTGAAATATGCGACGTACGACGTCCCCCATCATGATAACGACTACACTGAACAACAATTTGCAGAGCACTCCCAACCATTTTCCTAACAGCATCTGGTGGAATTTTTGTATCACCCATAAGGCAAAGTGTCTCAAGACGAGTACAGGCATCAATTGGGTTATTGGCGTGAACAGTTCCCATTGAACCATCGTGACCAGTATTCATAACTTGAACAAGATCCAGGGCCTCATCTCCACGAACCTCCCCAACAATAATTCTATCAGGGCGAAGCCTCATGGCAGAAATAACGAGATCACGAATTGAAACTTCCTCAATCCCCTTTAACTCATCCGCCTTTCTCGTTTCAAAATTTACGACGTGTTCGGCATCAACTTGTAGTTCTGCCGCATCTTCAATAATGATGAGACGTTGTGTTTTAGGAATTCTTCCCCCTAAAACGTTTAGCATCGTCGTCTTTCCAGAACCCGTACCACCAGATACAAGAACATTCTTTCCAAGATAAACGCATATATCCAGAAACCTTGCGGCCACATCAGACATAGAACCAAATGAGATAAGGTCCTTAAGAGTTAGACTTTCCTTAGAAAATTTACGAATGGCCACTGTCGTTCCATTCTTTGCCATTGGAGGTAGTACCACGTGAATACGTGAACCATCTGGCAGACGCGCATCTAGGCGCGGGTTATCTTCATCAATTGTTCGATTTACCGATTGAGCAATGGCACGCATTGCAGAGATAAGTGATGATTCGTCTTCGAATTGATTTGGAACTTTAAAAACGAGACCTTTCTTTTCAACAAAAATTTCATGGGGCCCATTAATCATAACTTCGGAAACACCTTCATCTTCCAAAAGGTCGCCTATTGGATAAAGTAAATTCTTAATCGCATCGTTAAATACCGAAGACATAATCCCTCACAATCAAACTCTAAATATAAATCAGTCGTCTTTTGGACGCCAAACACGCACTCGCTCACTTTCACGAGATGCGATTTCTCTTTTTTGCTCGTCTTTTTTTGCCTTCTCTCGTGGATGTTCAATAACAGTTAAAATTCCACTGATTTGTCCTGACGGGCAGTAAAATTTGAAGCGTCCAGGCGTATCAAGAAAAACTGAAGCTTCCCTAACTTCACCAGTCTTGGCCTCAACATATACTTCGTGCTCTTTTAATATTAGACAACTAGGCTGCTTTGTCGCTGATGTAACATAAAGGTTTAACTTCTCACCAACGAAGGCCGTAACCTTTGAAGGAAAAAAACCTTTATCTGTAGCGATAATCGACAGATCTCTCTTAGGAATCTCAAATTCCTCTTTCTTATGAAAGTAAGTCTCCTGGATGCCAAAGGCAAAGGATGTAATAATCAATGTCAATAACGTCACAACGAAGCTTTTCATAAATTATTTATCGGTATCTTATAGTGGATACTTTAGTCGTCTACTCAAATTTAGCCGACTACTTTGCTCGTTATTTCAGTAGTTTAGTAACATTAACAAATATTATAGATTAATTTAGTTATAAAAAATAATGTGACGAATTAAAATAAGCTCATATTGTTTATAATTTTGAATCAACGCTGCATTTGTAACTGATAAGGAAATCACCTATGAAAGCTCTCATCATTGACGACAAAAGAACAATATCAGAATCCCTTAAGTCACTAATTGCAAGCAGTGGCTATTTTGCAAATGTATCAATGGCCTCAAATGGAGTCGATGCCTGTCAGATGATTAAAAATGATAATTATGATCTCATTGTGATCGACTTAAATCTCCCAGAAATGGGTGGCCAAGAAGTATTACAATATATTGAACGACTCTATCACCTCGAAGAAAAGCAACGTGAGAAATATCCACATATCATGCTCATTTCGGGAGATATCGATGTCGACAAGATTCATGATGCTTCAAAGATAAATGTAGAAGAAGTTCTGACAAAGCCATTTAACGCCCAGGACTTCAATCATAAGCTCTACGCAATTCTCGAAAACTTAAATGGAGAAATTATAGCTGCTTAGATTTCTTTAAAGGCCTAAAGTCCATGACGATATTACCATCCTTCATACTCATCTTAACTGAAGTCGAGTCAAGATTAGCTCTTAATGGGATACTCTGTGAAAAAGATGATTTTGAAATACCATTTGGCGATTTAATGACCTTTTGACCACTAATAACTATGATGTTTTCTTTCACTTCGACATTGACTTCATCATCTTTAGAAATTTTGATAACGAGAGTGTCAGCATCCTGCCAAAAGTATTCCACCATATTCACATGACGATTGAAGCGATCAGGAAGTCCTTTGATCTGGCCTAACTTCTGCATTCGCTCAAACATCTTTTGAATCTCGGCATCAAAGCTATCCCCTGCTTGCATCTGCTTAAACATCTCATCACGCATTTGTGTGATTTGATCAACCAGTGGATCATTAGTTTGGCCATAACTTACAACTGAAAGTAGAAAAAAAGTGATACAAATTATCTTCTTCATAATGCTAAAACTTTATCATAATTTTAATGACTTAACCAAAGAGTGGTGAAAAACTTTAACACATTCACAATGCAGCACAGCATCTAGAAACCAACAAAATCTTACATTAAGGCCCAAATCAAAAAAAGACTTTTACATAGTGTAAAAAATTCAGAAAAATCATATCTACGCTAAACCAGAAAAAGAATTGGCAAATCAATAATATACTTTTCAGGGAGGACTGATTTGAAAAAAGGAATTTTAGCTCTACTACTTGCATGTGTATCGACTTTTTCTTTCGCATGTGACGAGCACGGAACAACAGGAATCGTAGAAGACAACAACCTATGGATTCCTTCAAATGTTAAAAGTATCAACACAATTTCAGAAGGTGAGTTCAACTCAATCATTGATAAGATTGAAGCGATCTATGCACCGATTATCGCTGCTAAAGGTAAAACTTTAGAAATCGAAAGAAAATGGGAAGATGGAACTGTTAACGCATACGCTCAGCAAATTGGTAACACTTGGCGTGTTAGTATGTTTGGTGGTCTTGCAAGACACGAAACAATCACAAGAGACGGATTTGCAACTGTTGTATGTCACGAGCTTGGTCACCACCTAGGTGGAGCACCTAAGAAAGCTAGCTGGTGGGGATCTTCATGGGCTTCAAACGAAGGTCAAGCTGATTACTTCGCTACTTCTAAGTGTCTAAGAAAGTTCATGGAAAACGATGATAACGCTTCAATCATGAGCGAAGTTGAAGTTCCAGCTGTAGCAGTTAAGAACTGTGAGAAAAACTTTGTTAACGAAAACGAATATGCAATGTGTCTAAGAGGTTCAATGGCAGGTATGTCACTAGCTAACCTTTTCAGAGCACTAAGAAGCATGACTTCTGAGCTTAAGTTTGACACTCCAGATCCAGCTGTAGTTTCTAAAACTAATGACAACCACCCAGCACCACAGTGTCGTCTAGATACTTACTACCAAGGTGCTCTATGTACTGTTGACGCTTACACAGATGTAGATCAAAACGATGCAAACATCGGTACTTGTAACAGAACTGAAAACTTCACAACTGGACTAAGACCACTATGTTGGTTCAAACCAGGTCAAGCTGTAGTTGAAGCACAATAATTAAAAATTAAATTATTGAAAATAAAGAGGCCCGCAAGATGCGGGCCTTTCTTATTTAATGGACTATGAATTAGTCTTTCTTACGATCTTTCTTTGAACGAGTCTCAAGATCACCGTTGAATACTTTTAATTGATTGATGTAATCTTTGTATCCAAAAGTCGAGTCATATAAAGCTTCTAGTTCTTGAGCTAGTACTTTATATGTTTCTTTTGCTTCTTCATTAAGCTTACCAGCAGCTGAAGATGCCTTGTATTCTTTCTGTAGAGCACCGATCATTGTATTAGCAACTTTTGCGTTGTTATCCCAATCAGTTTTAATTTCTCTTTCAGTAGCAGTTAAGATGATAGAGATTAAAGTTTCAACTCTATCTTCTTTATACCCATCATCACCGTAGTTAGTTGTTGAGTTTGTAAGGATTGAGTTGAAGTAATCCGCAACGGACTTATCAAAGTTCACATTATCAAAAGAAGCACTACGTGTATTCATGATTCTTCCACCAACTTTTGATGTTACCTTACCAGAAAGCCCATTATTGATAATGAATAATGGATCAACTCCTGTAACACGAACAGGAACTCTCTTTGACTCACCTGCTTTTAGAGCTGTTGTTGTAGCTGTATAAGTCTTACCATCATTCATTGCTACAGAGATATCAACAGAAGCTGAAGTTTCTGAGTTTGAAGGGTTTTTAACAGTTACGTATACTGTTGCGTCCCCAGCTACTACAGAGTTAATCTGAGTTTGTGCATGGTAAACTGGTGCTACATCTAAGATTTCGATAGTTTTGCTATCTGTACTCTTAAGTTCGTAAACCTTCTTGATATCGCTTCCATCAATACTTACTGTAAGTCTTGCTGAATCAAATACATTTAGGTTATTTGAAAGCTTACCTTGAGCTTTTGCTGAAGTGTGAGTAAAGTTCAATGAAGCTGGAGCAGTTACGTACTCTGAGCGACTTGAACCTGATTCAAATGAAGCTGAATCAAGAGAAACTTTAATATTTCCAGACTTAAGACCTAAGTTTCTTAAACCTAATACAGACTTAAGTGACTCACCTCTTGTAAAGATTCCATTTCCGTCACCAGAAAGATCGAAACCAGTGATCTCAACCATTGGGTTATTTACAAAGTAATCGAAATTCTTATTCCAAGAAGCTACAAATAGGTTTTCGTATTCTTTAGCAAATGAAGTTGCCGACTGTGCCTTGTAAACTTCATCATAAGCTTGTTGCTTGGCAAGATCACGTGCAACGATTAGACCTACGGCCTTCCCAGAATCTTCTCCAAGGTTGCGTGCCATTGTATGTGTTGATACGAAGGCCTTACCAAAGTGCTCTTTTGCAAGATTTCTATAAGACTCAGCAAATGCGTCAGCATATACGGCCTTTAGGTCTTTAGCAGACTTTCCAGAAACAGTACGGTAGCGAGTTTCAAAGATTGGACGATTTAAGTCATCAACTTGCTTATAAACGATATTTCCGTTTGCATCTCTTTTTACTACTTTGCGTCCTGTTGGCTGTCCATCAGCACCGATCTCATCGATTTCAACAGCTACACTTTTTTGGTGATAACCAATTCTTTGCTGATATGCTTCTTTAACATCTTGGATATTACGATAAGCAATTGCTTCTTGTTCATCAGATGCTTGAAACTTATTCCATGCGCGAGTTGTTGACTTCCAACCATAGTCTTTGAAGTTATACTCTCCGTATGCAGAGAATAGATCCCACATTGAAACAGTGTGTAGACCTTTATCGAATAGAATAGGTGTTGAAGAACACTTATCTGCTAAACTTGATCTAAGACCAAATTGTCTAGCAACAGCACGAGCGTGAATTCTCTTAGAGATTGCAGATGAAGAAGAAACCCACCCAGCGTTAATTACATCACTAAATGATCCACCTTTCCCATCTCTTGCATAACCATCATCAAAACCTTCAAAACGTGGAACTTTAAGAACATTAGAATAATCTTTTGATGGAGCTGTTACAGTTTGAGAAGCATCATCTCTTACATTATCTCTAAAACGTGAGATGATTTCAGATTCTGTTGAATAACGTGAATCCTTTGCGGCCTTATCTTTACCAAGTGCTACAGCGTTTTCAATTGTCACACCTTTAAGAGCACGTTGTTCGTCTCTTAAGATATCAACCGACGGGTTTGAAGTCACATTAAACCCACGATATAGACCTTGTTGATAACCATCAACACAACCTAAATGTGTCCCTTCTCCAGCGGCATATACAGCGGCCATGCGTTGAGCAGACTGAACTCCACGCTCACACATTTGAGTGTGTTCTTTATCCATATTTGGATCATCATAAACTTTCTTACAAACAGTTTTAGAAATATTACTTAGGTTCTCCGGTGTATAAATACCATCTAAAGAAATCCCTTCGATTGAAGAATTGTAATAACCCGCGATAACAGCAGGTGCTTGCGTCATCAAGAACGCGGCAACTAGAAGTTTTTGTTTTTTGTTGTTCATTCTCTTCTCTCCTTTTTCGTTTTTATTCTTACTTTGTTTCAAAATTAATAACGTCATAGTTCAAATTTAATTCGTTATCCATAATATTTTTCTTAATTAATTCATTTAACGTATTCTTCGCATGAGTGCTTATCGCAGGGTTTTGCGAATTTAAGTCTCTCAATACCTGATCCTTTAAATGGTGGGCATTGATATAATGTGGATACTTAAGTTTTCTTCTTTCCACTTCACAAATAACATCAGTCTTGTAAGAGTCATAAAGGTTATCTGGTGTCTGCAATCCTTCTGGAGGATAAATAATCTGAATAAGATTTCTAACTATTGGAATCTGGTTCCAATTTGAAGTTATGACATTTCCAAATGCCCAATTCACAAAGTCAGAGCAAACACCTAGCTTTGAATAATCCTCTTTATTTTCAACTTTCTTTAATGCCTTCTCTTTCGTACGAGTCATCTTCTTTGCACTCTTCTCATTAACTCGAAGCCATGCAAAATTTGTGCGATAATCATCATAAGTATCGCAGCCATCAGAATGACACTTGCGATATCCCTTCTTTATCTCGAGAAAAGGAGGCATCTTATCTTCCTCTTCCTTTCCCCAATTAAAGCTAAGAGGGTAAAATCCCATCGTATTTATACGCGTATCACGCTCTATTTCTGTAATGATCTCAGCGTGTCTAAACTCTAGACTTCGATCATTAAACTTTAAAAACTCGACAAGCTTGATGGCCCCTGAAGTTCGAGGACTAAAGTCTTCAAAAAGATCGATATCACTTTCTAGTGATCTTCTAAGGAGAATATTTCCTGGCCCGCCAAGTAGTGAGCATACTTGGGTCGCACGATAATACTTAAACTCCATCTCTTTAAGACCAAGCGTTGGATCAAGCTCAATCACTACTAATCTCTTATTTAAGCTTTTAGCTTCTAAAGAAAATAAGTTGAACGTCTTATATACACGAGATAAAAGTACGCGCGCATTTTTTGTATTTGTCTTTGTAAGATTTACTAGCTGTCTAGTCTGTGACACTAACTGTGTAAGCTTTGCAAACTGTGCTCCATCATTGATATCAAAGTCTTCGAGAAGCTCTTCTACTTCCTTTAAGATCTTCTTATATTTGATATAGTCATAGGATTCGGCAGTATATGGACGACGATATTCTTTTCTTGGCCCATGATTCCTTTTAATAAACAGTGAAAGATGATCAATCATTCTTGTTAGTGAAATCTCTAATTCATCTTGTGCATTATAGAAGTCACCTAGTAATTCTTCTTTTTGCTTAAGGAATTCTTCCTGCTTTTGATATACCCTTGCAACCTCTCTAAGTGGTTTTGAAATTTGAATATAAATATCTTCTTCTTTTAACATTTCTGCTAAATTAAGCGCTGATGCTGAAATTTGAGAGATAAGAATCTTACGAGAAGATGGGAGCTTTTCGTATCCCTTTGTCTTAGAAAATGTTGGGATAAGCTTATCTAAGTATTGAATGAACTCGAGTGTTTCTTTATAGGCAAGCTCATCTGTGTACTCACCTTCTTTATCTGTGCCTAGTTGGCCCTTCTTTAAAACTCTCTTGTGAAACTTTCTAATAGCAGAATGAATATTCTCATATTGGTAATAGGCTTCTGTATATCCATTTCGCTGATATTCTGAATTATGGATTTTGGCCATATTTCTTAAGCGAAC
Source organism: Halobacteriovorax sp. RT-2-6 (assembly GCF_047085025.1). Classification (NCBI taxonomy): domain Bacteria; kingdom Pseudomonadati; phylum Bdellovibrionota; class Bacteriovoracia; order Bacteriovoracales; family Halobacteriovoraceae; genus Halobacteriovorax; species Halobacteriovorax sp. RT-2-6. Next base: position 212,043 of record NZ_JBKIYH010000001.1, on the reverse strand, counting down.
AAGAATCTTAGAAGATGCCCTCTTCATTGATAAAACTTCACGATTAAATTGCGTTGAAGCAGATGCTAGGATCGTGAAATTGAATACAAGAATAGTGACGAACTTGATTAAAGTCGATTTCTTTAGGTTTTGCATGGCAATTAATATGCAAAAAAAGTGCCACCCATTTTGATTAAATTATAAGCATTTAGAGTTTAGAAAGTGTTCAGAATTTAGACAAATAGACATTTAATCAACAAATAAAAAAGGCCCCACTATTGCGAGGCCTTTACATTCTTATTATTCGTAGTGTTGTTGTTCTGGTTCCCCAGTATTTATTAAAATTACTTAATTAGACCAATTTCTCTTAGTCTTTGATTTAGGAAATCTCCAGCTGTGATATCTTCCCACTTCTTGCCTTCTCCTACACAGCTTTCTAAACAAGCTAGAGATGCTTTTGAGTGCGGGTGCACAAAGTATGGCATAGAGTATCTTTCTTCACCAGAATTGTCTGGGTTGATTACTCTGTGAGTAGTTGCAGGAAGTACATTATTCGTTAGCCTTGCCATCATATCTCCAGAATCAACAACAAGTTGTCCTGGTTTAGAATCTACATCTAGCCAAGTTCCATCACGATCTAAAAGCTGTAAACCTGATGAAGTTGCACCAACAAGCATTGTGATAAGGTTGATATCCTCGTGTGCACCGGCCCTAATTGAGTTTGTTGTATCGTGACCAGTTGTTGGCGGGTAGTGAATCGTTCTTAGAATTGAATTTCCATCATTAACCATATCTGCAAAGAAGCCTTGTGGTACGTCTAGCCCTTTTCCAATTGCTTCTAAAAGAACATTTGCAGTAGCATCCATAGATTCATAGAGAGAAAGAAATTTTTCTTTAAAGCCAGGAACTTCTGCAGGCCAAATATTTTCAGGATAAACCCCTTTGTATTGTGAAGTCGCTGCAAGCTCACGCCCAACGTGCCAAAACTCTTTTAGGTCTGGGTGCTTGCTATCTTTTGCGTGCTCCATTCCAAATGGAGTGTAGCCACGTTGACCACCGTTTTGTCCTTGGTAATTAAGCTTAGTTTCCACAGGTAGAGAGAAGAATTTCTTTACCATATCATATGCTTCATCAACTTTATTTTGATCAACAGTGTGATTATCTAGAATGATAAAACCGTATTCTTTTAGGCCGTACATTAAGTCGTCGACAAATTTAATCTGATCAGCAGTCGAGCCTTCAGTGTAAGAAGTAAGGCTTAATTCTGGAACTCTTCTTTCATTATTATTTGCAGTACTCATAATGACTCTCCATTTTTGATGTCGATTTATTTTAGTAGATAAAAATTTATTACAGTGCGCATAAATTAAAGTCAATAATGACAATTATAAGTCACGACTAATACACCATGCAATTACATATAGTTAGAAAGGGATTTTGAGAAATTAGATAGTAAGGATACAATAATTATGCCTTAAAAATAGCACTTCCTACACGAATACAATCACTGCCTAATGCAAGAGCATCGGCCATATCACCACTCATTCCCATTGAAAGCTTTAGCTCTTTATCGACAGCATCACGAATTTCTACTAACTTTTTAAAGCTATCACGAGGAGCAGCTCCATTAGCAGCGGCCATGGTCATAAGGCCCACGATATGAATATTGCTAAGATCTTTGGCCTCGTCGATAAAATTTCTAACAGAGTCAAGATCCCAAAGGCCGCCTTTTTGTTCTTCACCACTAGTGTTAACTTGAATATAAAACTCGCAAGGAGACTGAAGCTTTTCATTGAAAAGGCGCATATGCTTTAAGCTATCAAGAGATTGAATACATTTTAAATTTGGAACCTGACAAATTTTTGAAATTTTATTTGATTGGATATGACCAATGAAATGCCATCTAATATCATGAAAACCTAATTCATGTGCCTTTTGGGCCTTAGGCATAAGTGACTCAATACGATTCTCACCAAAGTCTCTATGTCCTAATTCGTAAACAGTTATGATATCTTCAAACTCACTATACTTGGTTACCGCCAAGAGTTTATTCTTGTCACCAACTTGAGTAAGAATTTTTTGATAATTTTCAGAAATCATTTTTCAGATTTTTTCTCTTTCTTCTTAAAACTTACAGTAACTTCATAATCCTCAAGTATTGATTCTACAATTGTTTTAGGATCAACATTCTTTAGGTAACTACGAAGTTCTTCTCGAACAGAAATGACAAAATCCTCTTTTGTCTTTTTAGCGTTTGTCATAAGTCCAGATACAATATCTTTTGGCAAAGGCAGATCATCTAGAACCTTCTTTACAGATTCTTCTGTCATAAAAGCTGCCCCAATGCCAATTGAGACAACTTTCTTTATCGTATCACCTAAAATTCCATCTGACTTATCTGTTTTCTTAGACTCGCTCATAATCGACTCACTAGTTCTTTGCGCGCTCGTAGAAGCTTTTCATCATAGAAGGCAGTGATGTTTCAGTAAGCTTATTCACGATCATCTTAGCGCCTGGGATAAATCCTTTGACTTCGATCTCTAAACTATATGTTACTTCAGTTTTACCTTCACCAAGATCTTTTAAATCCCATCCACCGTCGTTAACTTTAAATAAATCACCTTTCTTGAATGTCCAAGCAACCTTATTAGGACGGCTCATTTCCATATCAAGTTGGTAATTTAATTTTTTAATCATATCGATTGAGTATTCAACAACACCACTTGCTTCAGTCATATCATGAACTTTAATTTCATTCACACCAAGAACAAAGTCTGGGTAAGATTCAAAGTCAACAATAACGTCATATAGTTTATTAATATCAATATCAAAAACTTCAGTGCGGCTTGCCTTTGCCATAATCAACTTCCTTGTAATTATTATTTAAAAAATTAGTAGCGTGGTTTTGTATCAAATCTATGTTCAGCAACGATTCTTCTAATCGTTCCCGACTGACTTCTCATAACGATTGATTCAGTAATCGCACCCCATGACTTGAATTTTACACCATTTAAAAAACTTCCATCTGTAACACCTGTTGCACAGAACATTACATTTCCAGAAGCCAGCTCATCGATTGTGTAGATCTTATTGATATCATCAATTCCCATTGTTTTAGCACGAGCGATTTCTTCATCGTTTCTTGGCTTAAGTCTTCCTTGAAAATCTCCACCAATACAACGAAGGGCCGCTGCAGCGATTACACCTTCAGGAGCACCACCTGTCCCAAAAAGGATATCGATACCACTATCTGGTTCACTACAAGCAATTGCAGCAGAAACATCACCGTCACCAATTAATTGGATACGAGCACCAGCGTCTCTTACCTGTCTAATTAATTCTTCGTGGCGAGGGCGATCCAAAATAACAGCAGTAAGATCTTGAATACGACACTTCTTTGCCTCAGCAAGTCTTTTTAAGTTCTCGGCAGGAGTATCATCAATATTGATAAGACCTTTTCCTTCAGGACCTACAGCGATTTTTTCCATATAAGTATCAGGAGCATTTAGGAAATTACCTTTTTCAGCAATGGCCATTACTGCGATTGAGTTCCAACCACCATTTGCACATACTGTCGTTCCCTCTAAAGGATCTAGAGCAATATCAAGCTCTGGGCCATTGCCCGAACCAACCTTTTCGCCAATGTAGAGCATCGGTGCCTCATCGCGCTCACCTTCACCAATAACAACAGTTGCATTACACTCAACAGAGTCTAGCATTGTTCTCATGGCATCAACTGCTGCTTGGTCTGCGGCCTTTTCATCACCACGTCCCATTAGCCTAGCTGAGCTAATAGCGGCCATTTCAGTAACTCTTACAAATTCTAAAGCGAGGTTTCTATTCATTATCAATCCTTTTAATTCAAAACATTTAGCATTATTTTAAGGAGATAAACCTCAATTGAAAAGCTTCGTTTTGAAATAAATGAATTAAACTAACGATTAAGCGCTTAAGGTTATATTAACCAATAACTTTTCGCGTTAGAAACTCAAGATCACCTTCGGAAATAAGACTCTTTGGAACGTGGGCAACAAGTTCACGTGCAAAGTCTAAACGATCCTGATCGACTGGAGTATCAATAAGGAATTCAAATTCTTCTTCGTGCGTTAATGGCTTGTCAGAGCTTCTAACATTAAGAACTTTTCCAGTCTGAATCCCTTCGCCATCAGTCCACTCTAGAATAGAGTCCATCATAAGGATTTGAATTTTTGAAATTTCACCATCTCTGTGGTGCCATATGAAAATCTCAAATGGCCCATCACAACGAAGCCAAGTCTTAAGTCCCACAGGAAGCTCAAGCTGCTCATCATATTCGTGAATTGGTCTAAGATTTTTTGAAACATTAGCAACTGATAGAAAGTTTAAAAGCGTCTTGTCAAAGATATCATCTTTAATGAACTCAATTCCAAGATTGTCTTTTTCAACTCTTCTTACAATACATTTTACTTTTACTTTTTGGTCATACCAGTGAATCTCTCCAGAGAACTTATCTTCCATCTGCGCGCCTAAATCACCATCACTAAGTGTTAGACTCATTCCACCATATGAAATATCTCGAACTTGATAATTTTTCGAATTATCTTCTCTTTTAAAAACTAAGTAACTAAAAGGAAAACGTGGAAACACACGCTTTTCAATAGATTGGTGACCTGTTTTAATAAGATTGAGATGCTTTTTCATAGCTCGAGTTATCCTTTTATTCGATTTAAGTAATTTATGTTAATTATTATAGACGTTTATGGGCCGAAGGTTTAAAGTTTAATAAATAGGAAAAATCTTCATTGAGTAAATATGTCGGAAAATAAAATGCAAAACTCACATAATACTGTCTCACAAAAGGAAATTCTCAGTGAATGGGAAATCGATAATCTCCCCAATCGCCTTACAATTTTCCGAGTTGCACTCATCCCCGTTATTTGCCTGACCCTTTACCTCTGTTTATTCGAAGAAAATATTTTTAAGGCCACAGTTAAAACACTTGGCTATATTGCTGCATGGACATTTGTCCTCGCATCATTCACAGACTTTCTAGATGGCTATATAGCTCGCAAAAGAAATATCGTTACTGTATTTGGCTCATTTCTTGATCCAATTGCAGATAAGTTCCTTGTTGTCTCATCTCTTATTCTTTTACAGGCCCTCGATCGCGTCAACGTGATTGTTGTCATTGTTTTAGTTGTGCGTGAAATGTATATGACAGCGCTTCGTCTACTTGCGATGGAAAAAGGCTTAAAAGTAAGTGTTAACCAACTTGGAAAATGGAAGACAACATTTCAAATGATGGCCATTCCAATGCTTATGGCCTGGGATAAACCATTTGGTTTCTCATTCCCATTAGTAGGGACAATACTTATTTACCTTTCGTTCGTTTTTTCTGTTTTCTCGGCCCTAGTTTATACCTTTGGCTTATTTAAGAAGATTTCAGAAGTAAGAAAAGAGCGAAAGCAAAAATAAATAGAAGGATCAGCCATGCCAAATAGCTTAGAAAACGGAATAAAAGAAATCATTATCACCGTATCAGGACAAGACCGTCCAGGTATTACAGCTGGCCTCATGAAAGTTATCAGTGAGAACAATACTGATATAACTGATATCAACCAAGCAATTACACATAACTTATTGTCGCTATCTTTTGTTATTAAGATGAGTGAGAAGAAAGGTGAAAATCAAAATGTTCTTAAAGAACTACTTTTCACGGCCCATGAAATGGGACTTAAACTTGAGTATTCGATTGTAAGTGCAGAGACAACTTATAAAACTCCTTATAATAGCTTTATCTTAAATTGTGTTGCGCCAAAGAAGATCTCTGCAAATTTTATCGCTGATGTTGCCCAATGCTTAGCACATAACGATATTAACATTTACCGAATTGATAATGTATCAAAAGAAGGCTTTAACTCTCTTGAGGTTCTAACTGACGTACCTGAGAAAGTTGGCTTAAATAAGGTAAAGTCCGATCTACTAAATATAAGCAATCGTCATCATACAGATATTGCTTTCATCCGTGATGACGTCTTTAGACGCTCAAAAAGACTTATCGTCTTTGATATGGACTCAACACTAATTCAGGCCGAGGTCATTGATGAGCTTGCAAAGGTGCACGGAATAGGGGCCAAGGTTTCAGAAATCACAGAAAGAGCAATGAATGGAGAGATTGATTTTAATCAATCTCTCATTGAACGCGTCTCACATTTAAAAGGCTTAAGCGAGAAGACACTACAAGATATTTCTTTAAATCTGCCTCTTACAGATGGTGTTGAAGACTTTATTCGCACAGTAAAGAAATATGGATACAAAGTTGCTGTCATCTCTGGTGGTTTCACTTACTTTGCTAATTACCTAAAAGAGAAATTAGACCTCGATTATGCGTTTGCTAATGAACTTGAAATTGAGGGTGGCGAGCTCACTGGGCGTGTAAAAGGAACAATTATTAACGCTGACCAGAAGGCCGTTCTTGTTAACCTTATTGCTCAACAAGAAAATATTTCACTTGAACAAGTTGTTGCTATTGGGGACGGCGCAAATGATCTTCCAATGCTAGCGCAGGCCGGCCTAGGAATCGCCTTCCATGCAAAAGACATCGTGCGTAAAAATGCTCAAAATCACATGAGTCACGGACCAATGACATCTATCTTGTACTTCCTAGGTATTCCAGGGCCAGATTCAAAACAATAAGTATTGTGATTGTTAGAAATTTTATAGGTGAACTAGTTAACAAAACCTTAATTTTTCATTGGCGGGCCAAGACTAATTTGATAAAAAGCTCTTATGCGTGAAATGTTACAATCAAAAATTCACAAGGCCGTGGTTACACAGGCCGACTTAAATTACATCGGTTCAATTACGATTGATGAAGAGTTACTTGAGCTTGTCGATTTATGGCCAGGACAAAAAGTTCTTATCGTCTCTAATACGAATGGAGCGCGCTTAGAAACTTATGTTATCAAAGGCGAACGTGGTTCAGGAGAGATTTGTCTAAATGGTGCTGCCGCTCATCTTATAAATGTGGGCCACGAAGTTATCATTATTGGTTTTCAAATGACTGACCAAAAAGATATTAGACCAAAACAGATCTTAGTCGATAAGAATAATAAATTTATTCAATACCTCTAATTTTTTTAGCTATGCTACAATAGTAGTTATGTTACTAAAGCTAAGTAAGAAGCATGACCTCTTTGAGGCCAGCAAAAATATTGATAATTACTTATCCGTAGAAAATCTCGAATTCTCACTTAAGCACTCGTGTCACATCATAATCGACTGTGCAAAACTATCGTCTTTAAGAAAGCTATATATCTACGCCCAAGCTCAGTGCAAACTTACACTGAGTAATGCTCAAGAGCTTGAGATCTTAAAGCTAAAGGGTGTATGCAACTTACAAGAGCTAGCAGGAAGTCATCTTAAAAACTTAAAAATACTCCAATTAGCAAATTGCAATCTTACAATACTTCCTAATTGGTGCGTGGAACAAAGCAAGCTTGAAAGCCTTGAGCTACAAAACAATCAACTTACAACTCTTCCTAATGAGTTTGAGTGGCTCAAAGAACTTAGACGCTTAAATATCGATAACAACAAATTTGAGCAAGTGCCACGAGTCCTTGCAACAATAGAGAAGCTACACCACCTTTCATGTGACAATAATGAAATCACTGATGAAAATCTTTATGATTTTAGAAGACTCAAAAATAGCTAAACTTCTGGCCTAATACGACTTGATGCTTTTCGGATTCGATCAATTAAAGTTTCTAATAAATTTCTAAACCACTTAGGTTGCTTACTTAAATAAGCTTCAAATTTAACTGAAGGGATGACTATTAGCCTTGAGTTTGTCAGTGCCTTGATCGTGGCACAACGTGGCCCTCGATCAAAGAAACTCATCTCACCAACTAACTCTCCAGGAAAGATCGTTCCAATCTTAACCTCTTGGTCATTTCTAACTTTATAGACCCCAAGAGTTCCCTCTTCAAGGATATAGATTTCTGTACTCTCATCACCTTCACGAATAAGATATTGATTAGCATTAATGAATAAATTAGTTGGGCTACTCATATCACTATCCTTTTAAACTTTTATCTTTTCATTAGTTGAACGAAGGCGATCGGCCAAGGTCTTCATCATACTCTGTAACCATTTAGGTCTCGACTCGATAAACTCATTGAATTTTTGCGCATCAAAAATCTCAAGCTCACAATCAGTAATGGCCTTAACAGTGGCACAACGAGTTCTCTTATCAAGAAAACTTACTTCACCGACAAATTCACCACTATAAATCGTTCCTATCTGTTTCTGTTCACCTTCAACATCTTTATAGACGGCCAGCGTGCCCTCTTTTAAGAGGTACATACAACTACTTTCCTCGCCTTCATTGATGATGGCCTCACCTGGAATAATATGAATAGTCTCTCTCATTTCTTCTCCGATAAGCTAAACAAAGAGAATACGGTGACATTCCTTAATAAATTCGCTTTGCTGCTGAGTAAGTTTAAAATCTTGTCTTGATAAATAATAATCCTTGTCGACAATTAGATCAATTAAAGAAGGATTTTCTGGATTACAAGCAATAACTTTAGCGTACTTAGCTGTTACCAAGTAGTCTGCGACCTTGAATGAAAACTTAGGAGTTGCACCGTAAACCCAGTCCCAACTCATATTTGACTGAATCTTTTCCATCAGGGAATCGATCATACAAATATCTTGTTCAGCTAATTCAAAGGCCTCGCTCTGGGTATTATAATTGAACTCAAAAGACTTCTTAATGGCAGAAACAATAACTGACTCATTAATATCAGCGTTTACTTGCTTCAGATTTATCACCTGTGAAGGAACAGACTTAACTCCCATGGCCGTTTCGGCCGTAAGTTTCGAGCGCAGAAGATCATTTAACTGATTAAGGTTAGCATCAATTAAAAGCGTTCCATGATGAAGGGCACTATGTTTTGTTTCTTTAAAGGCACAACCTGATATTTTATAATCCACTTCATTATGTATAAGCCTAAGATCATGACGATGATTTTCAAAAGCATCAATGCCCAAGGACTTAAGTCCTGATACAATAATGGAAGCGTTCTTAGATTTATCGTAAGCAGACTTAGGGCAAATGAAGGAGTAGTTTAAATTACCTAGGTCATGATAAACACAGCCCCCACCACTTTGTCTTCTAACAAGATTAATCCCAAGCTCTCTTATTTTTTTTACCTGACACTCAATCCATGGATTTTGAAATTTCCCCATCACAATACTTGGAGCACTCTTCCAAAGAATGAGAATTTGCTCATGACTATTATCAAGCTGATGTTTACGAAACAAATAATCTTCAAATGCTAAATTGACATAGGGATTAGTTGAATGGATATAGTAGAATTTAATTGGAGTAGAGGCCATGTGATGAGCTTATTATTCCTCACTTAAGCGTTCAATGACACTTGCATCCAGGCCACTTACATCAAATTCCTTAAGCGCACGAGTTGACTTACGACATAAGTTTAGCTTTTCAAGTAATCCTTCACTCTGATCAGGAAAAGACTCATCCTGTAATTGAATCTCTTCGATTGTTTGCTCAAAAGGTGCACAACCATTTTTTAAGATAACGAAAGAAAGATACTTAGATATAGGAAGCTCTTCAAGATTAGTGCGAGAACTAATAACAGAGATATACTCTTTACTTTTTTCTTTAAGAGAGTCTAACTGACGTGATAACTCGAGCTCAGTATTCATTAGAGGTCGAGCAAAAGTTGCAGAAGTTATAAATGTTAAAAATAGGGCAAAGAGAGTACTTAAATTATTAAATCTAGCTAGGCCCATAGAGTCTATTATTTTCATATGTAATTCCTTTTACATAGCTGCTATTTTGACTCAATTTGTCTTATTTGGCAACGTCTTGGCAAATTTTAATACTTCCGCAAAATTATTTGCCAAATATTTCACACCTTCTAAAGGATAGCGATTCTTTAGATGAATCGTTTCGAGAAGAGGAAAGTTGAGTTGATCACTTTGTTTATCCCCTACCATATATGATTTTTTCAAATCAACAGCAAAGTCAAAACAAGCTTCTAGCAGCATCCCAGGGTGAGGTTTTCTTAAAAGAGAATGGTACTTATACTGACCAACACCCTTTAGAAACTCAAATGGAGCAATATAGAAAGCATCAATTAAATGATGAAGTGATTCATTTAATGCACTATTAAATTTTTCAACATCAGTATACTCAAACATACCTTTTGATACACCTGACTGATTTGTCAGAACAATCTTAAGCCTAGTCTTATTGTAATCATCTAGTAGAAACTCGTAGGCCCCTGAGACTAATTCGAGTTCTTCAATTTTATGAACATAAGAATGGTCGATATTTAATACTCCATCACGATCTAGAAAGAGCGCCTCTTTATAATCGCTATCTTTAAAGTAGCGCTTTAGAACAGGCATAATTTCTTTTGAAAAATTTGGCATTCCCACTGGATCAATTTGATCGATATAAAAAACACCACTAGCACTATAATAATCAGCACAAACAGAGATATCTCTCACATCTGGAAAGAATTTTTCACAGGCCTCAAGCTCATCTCTATCGAGATTTAACTTAGAAAGGTAGTAGTATTCGCAATTACCTTTTTTTGGCATTTCAAAAAGATTAAAAAGATCAGGTTTCACACTACTCTTTGTCGTAATTAAGAGTACTGTTTTATTATCATTCAAGTATGCTCGTAATTGGGAGTCGCCAGAGAATTCATGAATTTCAAATTTTCCAGAGTCACCAAAGCATTCTTTAATTTCTTGAAAGTCTCTCTGACATAATACAATATCAAACATATTAATCCTTTTTGTAATCAAATTTCATCGAGCAATTAATCTTGTACGATGGCGCTGTAAACTTATTCATAGGTTTTACACGAATCTGTAGTTTATCGTTTTCAATCTCAATATTGAATGAAGAGATCTCCGGATTAAGTTCACAGATAGAGATTTTAGCGGCCTGAGCATAATTGACAACGTGGCAAAAATCTAATTTATAACTATTGTGTTTATAAAAACATATCCCTTGGACAACATCTTTATTGCCTAGGCCCATAAGTGGCAATAGCGACGAAATAAATTTATCTTTATCCTTTTCCAGTAATCCTGAAAATATATCGTGATAATGTTTGATTAAGCTTCGATACAGTTCAAATAGATCCTCGCGGTCCTCTCCCTCAAGCTCCCCAGGAAGTTGGGTCATCTCCCATTGCGAGTCAAAACGTCCACTGTACTCAAGATCATAGCGTTCATAGAGCTTTCTATTAAAGCGAGAAAATTCCTGATCGATATATTCATTCAATGTATGTTGAGTAAAATCAATATCTGAGTAAGACTTGAAATACTTTTGGAAAATACTTTTAGCTCCGGCCGATTTAGTTGTGATATTGGCCCCACTCTTAACTAACTTTAAGCTAATAGGAATAATTCGCACTTCATCATCAATTTTCACTTGAGCAACAATATCTGCTTCATGGAGTTGTGACTTTATCAGATGATCACTTAACTTTCCAACAACTGTAATATTGGTAATATCACCTTTTATATTTACATTTATTGCCCTGGCCATCTCTCTAGCAAGTTTTGGAAGTTCATCCAAAAGAGTACGCGCATGAAGCCTTAACCAACTTTCATATTCGCGCATCATTCTCATGAGCTCTTGATCAATATTTTTTAGAAAATTTGCTTCTATTTTATTTAAAACGGAAATTTCCTTGGCAACGAGAAACTCAAAAAGGTTACCTTTGATCTCGTTTTTCAAAGCTTCAAGTTGTGTACGGTTATGAATTTCTTTGAAATTATTAATGAATTGGTTATTGCCAGAGCTCGTAGACACTTAATTTCCTTAACTCGTTAAGCTGCAAAAAAATATGTTTTTTTTTGTGGCCAAGTGAGTATCTCTTTATTATTCTTTCTTCAATAAATGTATCTCAACACTACTGGAATGTCATGATTGGATTTCCATCTATTCTGGAAGGAATAGAAGATTTAAACCGCGAGCAAGTTGAGCAACTCCTCCACCGCGCCCAGGAACTTAAATTAGGTTCCCCGGCAAGACTTCCCCTTAAAAGAAAAATTTCAGTCGCAACATCTTTTCTTGAGAATTCAACACGAACAAAATTATCATTTGAAATGGCCATCAAGAAACTTGAAGGTATTCATATTAATTTCGACGCTGAAAAATCTTCTCTCAAAAAAGGCGAATCTCTCGAACAAACTCTATTAACTCTCTTCTATCAAGGTATTGATATTTGTATTGTTCGTACAACAGAGACAAAGTTACTGGAGCAATTTAAGGATTACCCGCCAATTAAGATAATTAATGGTGGAGATGGAATAAATCAGCACCCAACCCAGGCCCTTCTCGACTTATTCACGCTAAAAGAATATTTCAAAGGCGAGCTTGCTGGTAAGAAAATTTGTATTGTTGGCGACTGCACTCATTCAAGAGTAACTCATTCACTTATGGATTTACTTCCACTATTTGGCATCGAGATCACACTGTGTGGACCAAAAGAGTTTATGCCTGCCCAACTGCCAGATAATAAACTAATTAAAATAAGTGATGATCTTAATGAAACGCTAAAGAATAGTGATGCGATTTATCTTCTTAGAATTCAAAATGAGCGACATGAGAAGAGCTTTGATATGTCGACATATAATCTTCAATGGGGAATCAATGTGGAGCGTCTTTTAAGTATTGGAAAGACCGCACCAATTTTTCACCCAGGCCCTGCAAATATCGGAATTGAAGTTGACAGTGAAATCGTTAACTCAGACCTCTGGATGGCCCATAAGCAAGTTGAAAACTCTATCTATATTCGAATGGCAATTATTGAGGCCATGATAACTAATGGCGACACTAAAATTGGTGCTCGTTATAATCATATCTCAGCACTAAAAGGACTAACGGAAAATGACGAAAGCAAAGTTTGATAGGCACGCACTCCTATCTCAATCCCAAGAATTACTCTTTCAAAAATCTCTTAAAACGACTCCTATTTTCCTTCATTTTCCTGACCAAACAATTTTTAAAGCCTATATTAATCTCGACAAAAATGACACTCGTCTAAAAGATGGCATCTTTGGAGAGGCCGCATTTACAACAGGAATGAGTGGGTATCAAGAAACAGCAACTGATCCATCTTTTCTAGGTCAACATATTATTTATACAACTGCTCACGTAGGAAATTATGAATTCAATGAAGAAGTCTCTCAAGGCCTAAACTCCACAAAACCTTATGCCACAAGCCTAATTGCAAGAAACTTCTCTTATAATAAATTTTTAGAAAATTGTGACTTACCACTTATAAGTGATGTCGATACAAGGGCGCTAACAAAATATCTTTCATGTAAATCAAAAGATCATCGCTGCCTAATAACGACAACAGAGCAAGCGCCAAATTTTTCAGATTACAACCTAGAGTGCAATGAGCTTTCAAAAGTTTCATCTAAAGTGAAGAAAGTTATTAGAGATGGAGATAATCCAATTGTCGTTATCGACTACGGAATTAAAAAGGCCATCGTAAATTATATAAAAGATTTAGGTTACCCTCTTGTGGTTGTACCACATAATACGCCAGCACATGAAGTTGAGGAATATAGACCAAGGATGGTCTTCTTATCTAATGGCCCAGGAGACCCTAAGCTTTATAAAGAAGAAATCAATACTGTAAGAGATTTACTTAAAACAGATATTCCAATTCGTGGAATTTGCCTAGGCCACCAACTAATAGGTCTGGCATGTGAGATGGAAACAATCAAGCTTCCTTTCGGACAAAGAGGCGCTAATCACCCTGTCTATTCTCATTATAACCAAGAACTTCTTATCACAAGTCAAAATCATGGTTATGCAATTGAAAAAGAATCTTTTGAGAGCAAGAGATTAGAAAATCAATTTGGGCTTAAGTTATTTTGTGAGTACACTTCACTATTTGATCGCTCTCTTGAAGGACTCAGAAGTTATGACTCAAGAGTTAGAAGTGTACAATTTCACCCAGAATCAAACCCTGGCCCAAAAGATGCATCCATATTCTTTAGTGAGATCAAGGATTATCTCCAAAATGGAGCACAGGAAATTACTCCTGAAGAAATCAAGGATATTCCTGAGTATCACGAAGGAGAACTCAACTCTCCATATAAGAAGATCCTATTAATTGGTTCAGGCCCTATTAAAATTGGACAAGCTTCAGAGTTTGACTACAGTGGGACACAGGCCCTTAAGTCATTAAGAGAGCTAGGTTTTGAAGTAGTACTTCTTAATTCAAATCCTGCAACAATCATGACAGATAAGGATATGAGTCATCGTACTTATATCGAGCCAATTACCAAAGAGACGATAAAAAAAATCATTCTAAAAGAAAAGGTTGACGCTGTTCTTTCCACAATGGGAGGCCAAACAGCACTAAATATGTGTATTGATCTAGAGAAGGAAAACTTCCTAAAAGATCACGCAGTTGCGCTCCTAGGGGCCAATATTGATACTATTGAGAAAACTGAAGATCGTGAGCTCTTTGCAAAAGAGCTGGATAAGCTTGGCTACAAATCTGGAAAGAGATTTAGTGCAAAAAGTTTTGATCACGCACTAGAGTTAGCTGATGACCAAGTGAAGTTTCCACTGATTATAAGAAGAGACTTTGCCCTTGGAGGTAAAGGAGCGGCACTTGTTCACAATTTAGAAGAACTGGCACAAACTCTTTCTTCAAGTGATATTAAATTCCCAATCACTATGGAGAAGTCATTACTGGGCTGGAAAGAGCTTGAGCTCGAAGTTATGGTTGATAAGAACCGCTGTGGTGTTGTCATTTGCTCAATTGAGAATATCGACCCTTGTGGAATTCACACAGGAGACTCAATTACTGTTGCACCCGCACAAACGATTTCAGATCACTGCTATCAGCAATTAAGAACAATGTCGCTAAACATTGCCAAGCATATGAATGTTGTTGCAGGTGGCGCCAACGTACAATTTGCAGTTAATCCAAAAGATGAAAATGATATCGTTGTTATCGAAATGAATCCTCGCGTTTCACGCTCATCGGCACTTGCCTCAAAGGCAACAGGATATCCAATTGCAAAAATTTCGGCCGGACTTGCTGTAGGTTTAACACTATTTGAAATTCTTAACGATATTACACGTATCTCACCTGTTGCATTCGAGCCTACGCTAGACTATGTGGCGATTAAGATTCCAATCTTCCCATTTAATAAGTTCCCTTCAAGCTCTCAAATCCTCGGTCCCCAAATGAGATCAGTTGGAGAAGTTTTAGCTCTTGGAGGAAGTTTCAATGAAGCTTTTATGAAAGCTTTAAGAGCAACAGAGCAAGGACTTGAGATTCCAAGTCTTGAGCAGCTTAAGACGACACCATATCCGATAACACAAGACTACTTACTAGAGCGATTAAAGAATCAAAGAGAATTATCACTACTTACTGTTTTAGAAGCACTAAGATTTGGGATATCGCCACAAAAGATTCATGAAGTAAGTGCGATTACTCCTTGGTTTATCGATCAAATGGTATGCTTCTTAGATAAGGAATTGCAGCTAAAAGAAGATTCACAAATAATCAACAACCAAGACGAACTCTATGAATTAAAAAAATTCGGTTTCTCAGATAAGTACCTGGCCCTTCTTTCTGGAAAAAGCCAGGAGCAAATTCTCGACAAAAGAATTGAAGCTGGAATAAGGCCAGTCTTTAAGGCCGTTGATACATGTTCGGGGGAATTTAATGCCCTAACACCATACTTCTACTCGACTTATACACAATTTAATGATGTTCAAAGAATTAGCGAAGAGAGTTGTGCAATCTTTGGCTCAGGGCCAAACCGAATCGGACAAGGTATTGAGTTTGATTACTCATGTGTAAAAAGTGCTAAAGAGCTTAAAGAGCAAGGTATTAAATCAATTCTTCTTAACTCTAATCCTGAAACAGTTTCAACTGATTATGATAGCTCAGACAGACTCTACCTGAGCCCACTATTTTCAGAAGATCTTTATGAGATTCTAACTTTTGAAAACCCTACTCATGTTATTACATCATTTAGTGGGCAGACAGGAATAAACATACGTGCTCATCTTGAGGCACCTTTTAGAACAAAACACCAAGAATTTAATTTTCTAGGCCCAAGTCTTGAACTTCTCGATACAGTTGAGGACCGTAAGCGCTTTGATCTTCTAACCAAAGAGATCGATCTTGCACATACAACATCAAGAGAAGTTAGAGGTTATAAAAACCTTATCAGTACAATTACAGAAATCGGTTATCCAGTTATTATAAGGCCTAGTTATGTAATTGGTGGTGAAAGTATGTTTATCTTTGAAGGGCCACAGGACATTGAAAACCTTCCAGAAGAAATTCTAAAATCCCTTCACGAAAACACTATCACTTTCCAAGTTGAAAATTATATTTCGAATGCTCTTGAGTATGATGTCGATCTTATTCGAGACAAAAATGGAAATACTGTTTTTACTATTTGTGAGCATATTGAATATGCAGGTGTTCACTCAGGGGATTCAGGAATGATCTCTCCTCCTGTAAAGGCCAGAGATGAAATAGTGGATAAAATGAGAAAACTTGCCACTGATATGGCCAATACAATGGAGATAACGGGACCAATTAATTTCCAATTTGCTCTTAAAAATGACGAGATTTACTGTATCGAGGCCAACCCAAGAGGTTCAAGAACAATCCCATTTCTATCAAAGGCCTATGATGTAAACCTTGCGGCCATCGCAACGAGAGCACTTCTAGGCAAAGAGATTAAAAACCATCACAATTTCAAAAGTGATTATAAGATTATTAAACAATCGACTTTTCCATTTGACCGTTTCGTACAAGACTCAATTATTCTTGGTCCAAAAATGAGATCAACTGGTGAAACTTTAGGGATTGATAAGAATGGGGATATCGCCATGATTAAGTCTTATCTTGGAAATTACCCAGATCTTCTAACTAAGAAGTCTGTTCTCCTATCTCTTGCGAGAAAAGATGATGAGCAATTGATTCAAAATATAAAAGAGCTAAATTCTCTAGGTTTTAAATTCTTTGCCACAAAGGGAACTTACTCATTCTTAAGTGATGAATGTGGAATCAAGGCAACACTAGTAGATAAACTTTCAGATGATGGGAGTAATATTGGAATGCTAGAGGCCATTAAGAATGAAGATCTTGCGATGGTTTTAAATACGCCTCTAAATCAAGGACGCTCAAAATCAGATGGTGAATTCATTAGAAACACGGCCATTCAATATGCAATCCCTTGTTTTACGAGAATTGAAAATATCAATGCTGTCTGTAAGGCCATTATTTCGGCCAACAAAGCTCAGGCAACACCGGTTAGCCTTCAGGAGATGACGAATGAATAAAACCTTTGTTGCCCTTGATGGAATGAATAGACAAGAGGTCTTAGATCTCTTGTCTAAGTATCCACAAATAAAAAATGTCAAAATTGGCCTTGAGTTATTTCTCCGCTACGGACGAGAGCTAGTTAAGGAAATAAAGGAAAAATTTAAAGTACAAATATTTCTTGATCTAAAGCTACATGACATTCCAACAACTGTTGCTAAAGCATGCAATGCTCTTGAGGGATTAGATATTCGCTTTCTCACTGTTCATGCAACGGGAGGCGCCGCTATGCTAAGTCTTGCTCAAGAAAGTATTTCAAAAGTAATTCCAGGTTGTGAGATTTTGGCGGTAACAATCCTAACCTCTCACGATCAAGATGATATTCAAAATATCTGGGGAAGATGTCACAAAGATGCGCTTATAAACTTACTCCAGGAAGTTAAGGCCTCAAGTGTTAGAGGGATTGTATGCTCAGGTCTTGATCTTGAGATTGTTAATTACTTTGAAAATGAAAGTAATCTCAACTTTTCTAAAGTATGTCCGGGAATTAGACTTGATGGAGACCATGACGATCAGGTTAGAGTCATGACACCAGAGGCGGCCATAAAGGCGGGTGCTAACTATCTTGTGGTTGGCAGACCGATTACAAAGAATCCAGAGGTTTTACGAGAAAACCTCTTTCCTTGAAAATTTTCTTACATATCCCAGTAGCTCTCTTCTAGACTTTGTTCCTTAACAGGTAGGTTATGAGAAAGTCTAGGAGATTTCTGTTTCAAAACTTCATAACTTGTTCGGTTAGCATACTTACAAAGTTGGTGAATCGAAGAATAAGTAAGGTATTTCCCGTCATGCTTAATTGAATGAGGAAGCAGCTTTTGGTGATAAACATTGGCCGCAATATCGTGAAGGATGGCCGATAAAGCAGCATCCCCTGCACCATTAGTATTTTCAATATTCTCAGGCCCTCCCATAAAAGGATTAATATGAGAGTAAATTTTCATAGGCTCTTGGCAATCAACTTTTAACTGAGAACGTGAATATTCGAATTGGTTATAATTTTCAATCGACTTAGAATGTAGCTTATCTTTTGTTTCACGGGCCCTTGTCTGACAGGCCCAAGAGGCAATATAAAGCCCTCTTTCCCCATCTGTGATTAGAGCAAGATCAGTATAATCTAAAATTGATTCTCCTATTAGAAGTGGATCATCAATATCAAGAAGGGCCTGGGCCTCATCACGGTTCATCGCTAGAACATTTACATTCTCTCTAATGAATTCTTTGAAAAAGTGTGTATCACTTTCAATAAGAGAGCTTGTTCCAAGAGCAAAAACGACAGGAACATTATTTTCCTTAGCAATATTTACGGCCTTAAGAGTGGCCTTGAATAGAGGCGCATTGCGATCTCTTAATAAGAAGGCCGTCACAAGTAATGCACTAGAATTTTTAATAAGATCATCAGGAATAAACTCTTCAGTAAGTTGATTCATAATCCCCTTACCAATTGCAAAAGTTCGCTCCTTATCTGGAGTAATAAGACACATTGCCCTCGCCATCTTACCAGCACACGGCTGAAGATAGCTAAAGTCTACTTTTGAAGAAGTGCTACAAATATATTTAAAGGCGTAGTCACCTACTTTAATCGTTTCACAAATTGTTCCAAGAGCAAAAGATTGGTCGTCCGACAATACCGAGTAATTATGTAATGTATTACCAACGGCTCCACCAGCATACTGGCCAAGTATTCTTCCCTCTTCGTAAGAGCGCTGATACAAGTCTTCCACGTCCTTATCTGATAGAACATAAGACTCTCCGGCCTTAAGCTTAAATTCTTCGAGAAGCTCAAATGAAGCGTCGACTTCGATATCAACAAGCAGTTGATCGATACCAACAATATAAACATTTTCTTTGCGGTTAAAATCTGTTTCAAAAGAAAGTCGACCTTTAGCACTTACTGGGAAATAATGCTTTGATCTTCTCTTACCTGGAAATCTCATAAATAATCCTAAACTAATGTAGTCAAAAATTCTATTTTGATTATAATAGATATATGAAAAAACTTTTAGTGTTAATTTTTTCTCTTACTCAATTAAGTTCTCTCGCCTATCGTTTTGCTGTGACAAAATCACGCCAAACAATTGTTTATGCTGATGTAAATTTATCGGCACCAATTGGCTACATTCGAAGTGGCCGTAAAATCAAAGTTGGTGACAATGACTTAAAACAAGGCACGATTGTACCACTAGTTGTATCAGGAAAGATTGCATATGTGAGAACTAATGATATTAGTTACTCAATAGATGGCACTAAACTCGAGCACGTTCCAGAATTAACAGACCACGATGTAAAAACGATTTTCACTAATGATGCTCAAAGATTAAGAGAAAATAGCTTCTTCTCGCTAGACTATTCTAGACTTGAAGTTGGAACTGACTGGGATAGCTTTCAAGCACAATATGCCAACGAGACTTCACCTGCTTTTAATCGTATAAATCTTGCGATTGAATACAGAGACCCAAAACATCGCCATGGCTTTAAAATTTCTCTTGGCTATCTTTTCGCCTCCGCAACTTATAGCTCAATCAACAGCATTCTCGGTGAACTACAGTACCAATATCGCTTCATTAATCGAAATAGCTTTGTAGCAGAAGGCTACTTTGGTGCAATCTTAACCGGTGATTTTGAACAAGAGAACTTCGGTGAAAAAGCAACAGGTATGGCCTATGGTTATAATATTGGTGGCCGTATAAGGATTGCTCCGTACTCAAGAATTGGCTTCTACGGACAGGCCGGGATATCGACTTTATATACTAGTTCAATGGATACTCTTGTCACAGAGACTGTTTCATCTGTAGGTGGTGTGACAATCGGTGCTGGAATAAGCTTTCGCCTCTAGCTCAAAGAGCTAGAAGCATTTAATTGAATTATTTTCGCCGTTTTCATTTCTATAACTAATAAAAATCTGATCAAGATTCTCATCGTAATCTACTTTAACAAGATAATTGTCAAATACACCTGAGAACATATAACGACTTTTCATTGAAACAAAAACAGAAAGATAAATTGTACTATCACTAGGACTTTCTTGATCGAAGTTATTAAGAGAGTAAATATTAAATTTCAGCTCATCTTCGGCAATCGATAAAGCTGACTTCTGTCCATCTAAACATACTTTCTTGTAATCTCTTTTGATTACATCGATTACAATATCTTCAATTTCATCAGCACCCCAACCAGTCTTAGCACCCCATCCAGTTTTAAAATCAATATCAATTTGATTTCCTTTGTACGTGAAAGGGTTCTCACTTGAAATAAGTGCGAAAGTATTAAATGAGATAAGAATAGATAGTAAAATTGATTTTAGCATTTCAGTCCCTTATGTATGATGGGGATATTTATCCTATATTCAAGCATTTTCATCAAGTATGTGTGTAATATATTTAGGTACTTACTAAATGTTTTCTAAGAGATGTCGATACGTAAACCATGGAAATTAGGGGTATAGACCTATTTAGCTATATTGATTATCGTCAATACTTAGAAGATATCTATCTAAGTCGTAAAGCAGTCGATAAAAAGTATACATTTGGCCGTTGGGCCAAGGAGCTTGGAATATCAAGTGTCTCAGGCCTAACCATGATTATAAAAGGCCAAAGGCATCCAGGGCCACAAATTACGGCCATGCTCATTAAGAATCTTGAACTCAATAAGAAAGAGGCCGAATTCTTTCAAACCTTAGTTGATGCTAAAAAGAATTCTAAAGGAGATGAAGAAACCTTTAAGGCCATAGTAGAAAAACGTACTTCTGATGTAACAAGATCTGATCGACAGGTTGAATTTAAATGGGAAATGGCCCTTTTAAGAGAAATGCTTAAATGGAGTGATTTTAATACGATTAAAGATCTTAATTCTAAAAAATTAATCTATAAAGGTCATGAAGATTACGCACAAATCATCAAACAAATGAAGAGTGCAAAAATCATCAATATAGAAAATTCTAAAATTTATCTGAACAAAGATTATACCCCACAATACAAACTTGATATGTCACAGTTCTTACCTCTTCATAAAGAGATTTGTGAACTATCAAGTGACAGCTATTACCTTCCAAAGGAACAAAGGGTCTTAGAACACTTTCTAATCAATGTGAAAAAGTCTGAGCTTTCAAATGCTAAGAAAAAGATCATGCAGTTTATCGATGAATTTACAGAAGAGTTTGACTGCGAAAATGGCAACAGTGAAGAGCATCAAATCTTTACATTATCGACACTCTTCTTTCCTTTCACTAATTAATTGCACCATTTGAAATGAGTACAGATGACAAATTATCAGGGCCAAGGCAATGAAGCCTTATTTGCATATACTTTTCAACTTGTGTGTGCCCTATCAGTGCACATTGAGAAGGTACTGCATAATTATATTTTAGCATCTTACTTAAACTCTGATCTTCACTTGTAATCAAACGAATATTATCACCGAAAAGTCTTTGCATATCAGTATAGATAGCACCTTGAGACGGACTGATTTGGCCCATTTGAAAGAGCTGAGAAAAATTCCCACCCGGAAAACTTGATTCACGGTTAATGGCCGTTTTCGAAGTTCTAATAATTTTTTTACCATCAGTAACAACTAAATGAATATGATAACGACCTTCAATGTAAACAGAGTAGGCTTCATCTTCTTTATAGACGGCCAGAATTGAAGCTAAAGGATCATTCCAGTCACTTTGGAAACGAAGAGTTCTTCCTCCATCAGAGAGCTTAAATGAGAGTTTATTCAACTCCTGCTGGCGTGTAATAAGATACTCATCAATAAAATCACCATTGGCCGTCGATCTTATTGTTGCAATATTAGATTGATGAATCTGGAGAGATCTTCCCTTTTTATCAATTGTAAAAGAGTCGATATCATCAAATACGATTTCATAATATTCATTAAATGTAACTTCTCCAACGGCGTAAACAAGCCTAACTCGCCCACTATTTTGAGAGGATTTATCTTGTTCAAGATAAGATACGAATTGTAGTTTTTTGAAGAATGGAAGATCGAGCATCTTTCTTAATTTAGAATCAAATTTATATGATTCTAGAGTTCGAATCTGCAGCTTCAATTTTTCCTCTTCAAGAGAAGGTAGAAGATAATATGGCCTTTTCTTTTGGATATTATTCATAAAATCAATTGGATCTGCATTATTATCAATTTGCGGTAATTCAAATACCTTACTTACAAGCGGAACCAAGACTGTTCCCAACTCTTTAGTTTGGGCCTTGATAAAATTGAAATATGGCCTACCACGATTAAAATCAAGCCCACCAAATTGAGTCGCGTTTAAGCTCCAGCTTGAATATTTGCCAAATAACGGCCTACCTCTTGAGTCAAATGACTCAAGAATATACTCTCTATTATTAGCAGAAGTTCCATAAACTAGAATATCTAATTTACCATCAACATTCATATCGACTTTCATGACACTAATAACTTTTATGTCTTGCGAGAAATTGATTTGAAAAGGCTCAAATGATTTTTTCTCTTCAGATAGGTAGAATATGCTTTTTAATGAGCGACTATTTAAAACAAAATAGTCCTGTTCACTCTTGCTAGCATTGAACTCGATAACTTTTTGAAGTTGGGAACTCTTAATATTTGGAGCGATTCTTAAAAGAGCACCTGCTGCAATTTTAGAAATCTTCTTACTTTCAACAATAGGTAGTGGAATGAAGAATTGAGCTTCAAAAGATTTTGAAGAAAGAGATACTCCATCATGAATGAGCTCCAAATGAAGATTTTGCCAGCTCTCAATATCTAGGCCACTTAAATAAGAACTTAACTCTATTCGATTAAGGCCTTTATTTAAGTTATTCTTTTTACAACTTCTTGTGGGATCAAAGACAATTGAGGACAAACAAATATCCACATTTTCTAAAATTTGATTTGAATGAATATCAAAACTCATTTTAGCGAAAGGCTTTTTATTCTTATCAAATGAAACTGAAATACTATCGATATTCTTTGTTAGAAATAAAGGAGAAAGAAAAGTATTAGAAATCTCATTAAATGAATTATGAAAACGTTGATAATCAGGAGAATTCAATTCTGATGTCTCTAGAGTTCTTGAAGTTACTTTAAGCCTTGCAAGAAACTCATAACTATTAGTCTTAACTTCTTTAAGCTTTGCTGCTGCAGCGAGGGCCGTGACATGAGCAATAGAAAATGATGTACCAGTTTTAATATCATAATTTCCGACACGTAGTACAGTCGACTCCATACTAGATGGAATCGTCCCAACAAGCTTCTCTCCAGGAGCAAATATATCTACAGTTTGTCCATAATTTGACGAGGATACTTTTTGTCCCTGAATATCATAACCTCCAACACAAACAACACCATTGTAATTACATGGAAATATATTTCTTCTCTTATTATTATTTCCTGCTGAAGCTACAATTATAACGTTTTTCTTAAGTGCATATTCAATGGCACTTACTATCTGTGGAGTTTCAATGACTTTAGGAATACCAAGTGATAGATTGAGAACTTGTGCACCATTATTAACGGCAAAGGCAATGGCCTTTGCAATATAGCTAGAAACAACACTTCCCTCATGCGTAAAGCCTCTAAAGTTAGTAATCGCTTTAATTGGCATAATTTCAATATTTTCAGGAAGGAGTCCGTCAACGCCGAGCCCATCTTTTTTAGCGGCCAATAGCCCGGCCACAAAAGTACCGTGTCCAATATCATCTGAAACATTTCCATTTCCATCAAGAACATTATAGCCACGACATGGTAGTGCCTTTTTCTCTTCCTCACTCTTACCGATACAGCCTGGATAATTCCAAATATTGTCTTTTAGCTCAGGATGATCAACGTCTACACCAGTATCTATAACCGCTACGATAATTTTCTTAGAACCAAATGAAGCTAATTGCTTCTCTGTAAAGTAATTTACATCAACACCTTTTATACCCTCTATATTTTCAAATCCAAGCTCAGAGATTTTCCTAATATAAGACTGACCAGTATTTTTGATATTCCACTGTCTCCCAGAAAGATCTACTGCAAAAGCCTTCTGACTAGATAGAGCATATAACATGATAAAAAGGAGCATTATATTTCTTATTATCATTTTAGTGTCTCCCTATACCAAAGGCCTAAAACTTCGGCCTTAATCATTCCAAGGACAGTAACTAATTTATTAATTGGCCCACCAAAATTTCGAGAATTAATCTTCCCATACGAATTTCCAACAATAGGCTTAGTCATTAGCTCACTTCCAACACGGTAGCCAGAAAGTTGAGATTCAATATACATATTATCTTCACCGAAAAATTCGAGTAAAGTTCTTGCATCAACGTATTTAGCAAAGTAGTGACCAACATGAGCTAGACACTTAAGGCCTTTTTCAGTCTTTGCCTTATTTAAATACTTATTACACCAATAGAGCTTACTCTTAATAGGATCAAGGTCGCCACAACGTAGCTGTTCAGATATCGTTCGCCCGGAGTTATCATTGTCTCGATTTCCACCTCTAAAACAATTTCTTACTTTCATTTTTTCGGAAATCTTATCTAAATCTCTTGATGTAATTGAGAGAATTTTTTTAACTGACTTATCAAAGAAGTGAATTTTACTCTCAAGACGAACAAAGTGCATATCACCAGCATCATTCGCATCTGAAGGCGTATAGAAATCAAGATTGAAAGCTTCATTCTCTTTTTTAAGATACTTCTTAATTGTCTTCTCCTTCATGATCGCTTTCTCATGAGTTTTACGATAGTGAAGATAAAGCTCATTCATGTTATCAAAGCTTGCCTTGGCATTTATATCACTTAGTTTAGATTCAAACTTAGTTTCATAAGTCGTTGCGGCCCCAAAAAGCTCTTTACCTGGGTTCTGATAGTAGTGCTTGGCCTCTTCAATCATAGGGATATAGCTCTTATCAAAGCTTACTTCTAAATTATTAATAAATTTCTTTAGATGATAAGAGGCAATATTCTTTAAGAATTTTCCAGCAGCGATCCCATCCATTTCACCATAAGTCGATGATATTAACTTAATATTGACTTGATCCTTAATTTTCACAAAAAGCTCTGTAATAGACTTTAAAGTACGTGAAACAAAGAAAAGTAGATTTAGGTTAAAAGTAGAATCCTTTGAATGATTATACACTTGAATATCTTCTGGCCCCATTGCTTCATTAGAACGATCTCTTAGAATAGAAAGGAACTTAACCGCATTTTTAGAAAATTCTAAATCTTCTTGTTCAGGGTCCATATTGATTTCATAAAACTTTAAATCAAGCTTTGACTTTATTGCGGCCGCTTCACTCATAATAATTGGAATTAAATATGAAAGGCCACCACGTGCCCTAACCTCACTAACATTGGCCTCATCATAGTAGACTTGAAACATGTACTTTGACTTTCTTGTAATATGAATTCTCGAAAGTTCCTTATATTTTGTACTGATTGAACCATAACCGTTTGCAACGCCAAATAAAGGAGCATTTAGAGAAAGAGTTACATCAGGTACAACTGAAGTCGAAATAATAATGGACTCACCAACACCAAATTGCTGAGAAATTTCATTATAAATTGCGTGAAGATCCTCTCTTCTCGTTTCATTATCAAGGTCTGAGATATTGATTGACTGCTTAAGCTTTTCTTCAATATTACGAAGTGTCTTACCAACTAGCATATTCTTATATGGAGTCTTTACGGCCACTCTAAGGTCTTGAACTGGCCTTACATGCGTGTAACTTGTATTAATCCCAATATTTGGAAAAACTGACCCACCTGTTGTTTGAGAAATAAATCTTTCTAGGCCAATAAATAGGCCAAGGTTTGTTGTGAAGCCAATTGTGTCAGCAAGCTGAACAAAGTTGTCCGTACCAAGGCTTTGACCAACAACGATGTCTCGGCCAAATATAATATTTCCTCTAACAACTGGCGACTTCCAAGATGAGAAAGGTAGAGGTGGAAACTCTCCATGTTCAGCAAAATAATCAATAGCGTAGTCTTTATTTGCAAGGAAATCTTCTTGTAACCACTTAACCTTGGCCTTTGATAGATCAAATGCGCTAAGTCCTTCACTAATTTTGCCCGTAATCCATTTGAATGTACTACTTTGCGCTTCAGAAAAGAGAAAGGCCGGAATATCATCCATTGGCGACTTACTAGCACCGAAGCTAAACTGGCCAGCGTAACCTTCAAATTCATGTGGAATTAGAAATCCATCTTTAACAAGAGGGTCTTTAATATCCTTACTATATTCAATAAGTGGTGCATTTAACTTAAGTGTAGATATAAGGTTATTACGACGGCCAATAATCTTTTCAATTAATAGTTTTTCAACGACGGCCGGATAGTGTGACTGCTTTACGACTTGGGTAATCTCGTGGCGATTAAGATCACCGATTAATCGCGAAATCCATTTTACATCATCATAAGTAGCACTGAAATCAGTTGAACTAGGATACTCAAAAAGTAGGTGATCATTTTTTATTTTTAGAAAATTAAAAGAATACTTATTAATCGATTCTTCAAGATTTAGAAGTGAATAAACCACGATAAGACTTCTTAGTGTTCTTAAGTCTTTTGTATCATTAATTGATGTAAGAGCAACATCATAGAAATCGTCTTCTTTAGGCTGCCTTACAAAGATATCTTTTAAAACAAGAAAATCACTTCCCTCTTCAACTAGCCAGTTTTTATAAGAAGCACCCAACTTAATTACTAGCTCAACATCTTTGAAGTAATCTTTTTGCTTTTCATCTTTGAAGTTAATTCTTATATTTTTAAGATACTTCGAAGCTGGAACAACATAACCTAATCTTCTAAGCATATTCTTTCTAAGAAGAATCGTATGAAGTGTTTTAGATAAATGTACCTGAAAATTTCCTTCTCCATTTTGTGCATTAAACCTCAAAACTCCCGCAGGAGAGCTAATCACACCAGAAAAATTCAAAGTTTCAAAGTCGTTAATTGGTAAGTTCAGATCATCTTTGTAATCGGAGAAATTATTGGCTCCATTCCAAAGATTAGATAAAACGGGAGACAGTGTTGAAAGATCAACTCCTTCGGCCTGAAGCTCATATGCTTGTTCTGAATCAATTGGCCCATATTCAATACTATAAAGATCACCTGCTGGAAGTGATTCACCATTAATGGCAACAAGTCCATCGGCAGCGTAAACTTTGGCCGTTAAGATCGAGATCAGTAAAATCAATATACTTAAATTTAATATTTTCATTACGTTATAAAATAACAATATTTGGCGCATGAGACCGATCTTTTGAAAGATCTACAAGTGCTGTTTAAGCGATGTACAAGTTCAAAATAAAAGGGCCTATTCAGGCCCTCTTAAATGTGTGGTATTTGGATATAATTTCAATGACTTATAATTCTATTGAAAGTAGCTCTGGAAGAATGACGTCTTCGATATTTTGAGTCGTTGTTCCTAAGTGTCCAGCTACATCATCAATGATTTGTTCACGTGCATTTAGATCATTTTTAGCTGCCATGAACTCTTCGATTGATTTACCAGTAAAGTGCTTGATATTGTTTGCAATTGCTTGCTGATCTTGCTCTAGAAGCTCACCGTCTTTAGCGTTATCTAGCATCTTTTTAACTTCTTTTTCCATTGTTACTAGAGAGAGTGCTTTATCAGCAGGAAGTTTGAAGGCCTGTGAGTATAGAGATGCTTTATTAAACATCTGTAGTTCTTCATCATTTGCGGCCATAAGACCTGTATCCATTGTCTCTTCTTCATCTTCATAGTAGTAACCAGTATCGAAACCTTGGAATACTGGATCACCAAATACATCAGAGCCTACATAATCAACGATTTCGTAGTTATCACCAAAACCGTCTCCGATAATTCCATAGTCCCAAGCATCATCTGATTGAATGTCACGGAACTCATCAGCTAAACCTTGGTTATTCGAATAGTAATCCCAATATGCAAGTGTTCTTAGGTATGTAATATCGACTGCTACGAACTCATTATACTTAGCATCGAAATAAACAAAGAAATCTTCTCTAAGAGAATCATACTGATCCTTCTCAAGAGTGTTTAGGTCATAGTAATAAGGATCAACACTATTAAGTGCCGATACAAAACCTTGTGCTGTCACATATGGAGAAGTGTATCTTCCATAAGTAGACGATGAACTTGAGCCTCCGCTCCCACCGCAAGAAACAAGTAACGTACCAAGTGCTGCAACCGCTAATAATTTTTTCATTTATACTCTCCCTCAAAAAAATTGAAACCTTTGCTATTCAGCAAGGCCAGTCATTAATAAAATCTTCGTGATTTTAAAATTAGAATAATGAAACTAGTTCAAGATTCATGCCAACTTTTGTCTCATAAAGTTGATGTTTTTAGTACCACATTGGCCCTAAACTGGATTATTTACTGGTGCTTTAAGAAACTGTTAGAAATATCAGGTCCAAGATGCACCTTGCATCGCAAAATAAAGACACTGTGCACACCAATAAAGATTTAGGATCCTTTTAAGATTGACCACTTAGACAATATTACTTATATTTTATTTTTAAAATATAAAGGTTATTTCAAGATGAAAGAAGCTGTTGATATGGACATTGAGATTGTTGAAAAGAAGCTACTTGAGTACTTACCTCATTATGAAGCATTTTTTTCAAAAGTTGGCTTTAAAAGAATTGAAGGTGCCATCTTTGGTGTACTTGTCTATTCATCTAGGCCACTAGCTTCTGATGAAATTGAAAAAATCTTAGGCTTATCTCAGCCTGCAGTCTCTAGTGCTCTAAAGACTCTTGCGACTTATAAAATGATCATCACTCATGATCACCCAGAAATTAAACGTATGAAGATACATGAGGCCAATGATGATGCCATCAATATTGTCTCAAATATCGTAAAGAAGCGTGAGCTCGAAATAATCGAAGAATTTGAAAATATCACACAAGAATCTCTTAAATTTGTTCACGATGAAAAAAGAAAGAAGCGCTTAACTAACATCCTAACAACGACTCGATTTGCTAGGTCTCTAAGTGAATTTATCATCTCTATTAGCAAGGAGCTCGATAATCCTTATATGGCCATTGAAAAATTTCCAATGGTCACTAAAGTGCTAAAGAACTCACTGACAGATATTAATCAAATAAAGTCAGGGATCACATCTGGTTTAAGGAACTCTTTCCTTAATATTGTTTCAAAAATAGAAAATGAAAAACATAGTAATAATGGAGTTAATGAATGAACTTATCTCGTGTTGTCATCACGGGTGTAGGCCTTACTGCACCAAATGGAAATAGCTTAAATGAATTCCGCTGCGCTCTTTTAGAGCAAAAGTCGGGAATCACTTATGAAGAAGTACGTTTTATGGGCCAGATCCCTGTAGGAAAATGTGACTTTGACGAAAGAAAGCACCAAAAAGGAAAAATGAGAAAACGTGGAACTCGCGTCGGTGGAATCTCTGTCTACTGCTCAAAAGAAGCGCTCGATGATGCTGGACTTGATCTTGCAACACTTGATAAATCAAGAATTGGTATTTACTTAGGTATTACAGAGCACGGACCTGTTGAAACTGAAGAAGAGCTTTTCCAATTTTATAAAAACAATGAAGAAAAGCCTGAGCTTTGGACTCATCACCATAACCCAAGAACAGTTGCAAATAATCCTGCAGGGGAAGTTTCACTAAACCTTGGAATTACTGGACCTCACTATACAATTGGAGCTGCGTGTGCGGCAGGAAATATGGGTCTAATTCAAGCAGTTCAAATGCTTCAACTTGGAGAAGTTGATCTTGCACTTGCTGGTGGAGTTTCAGAGTCATCGAACTCATTTGGTAACCATGTATCTTTCAAAGCACAAGGTGCACTAGCAGATTTTCCAGAAGATCAAACGCGTGCCTCGCGCCCACTTGATAATAATAGAAATGGAATCGTTATCTCAGAAGGTGGATGTGTCTACACTTTAGAAAGATTAGAAGATGCTCTAGCTCGTGGAGCTAAGATTTACGGAGAAGTTGCAGGTTATCATACAAATAGTGATGCAACAGACTTTGTTCTTCCTAATCCTGAGCGCCAGATGGAATGTGTCCACAAAGCAATAGCAAAAGCAGGTATCACAATTAATGATATCGATATTGTGAACCTTCATGCAACTGGTACAAAGATGGGTGATATCCAAGAAGTAGCAGGAATAAAAGAAGCTTTTAAAGATGCACCAGAAGTTGCAGTAAATTGCACTAAAGGTTTAATTGGTCATGCAATGGGTGCGGCCGGAGCACTTGAGCTTGCAGGGAACCTACCTAGTTTTGAAGATGGCCTAGTACACCCATGTCACAAGATTGATGAAATCGATCCTGAGTGTGCAATGGATCAGCTTGTACTTGAAGCACCACTAAAGAAAGACGTTAAATATATCCTTAACAACTCATTTGGGATGTTAGGAATTAATTCAACTTTAATTATAAAAAAATACGAAGCTAAGGCTTAACTTTAAATTATCACAGGAGAAAAATATGACACCAGAACAAGTAAGACAAATCGTAGTTGATATTATCGCAGACATTGCAGTTGATGACGATGTAACTTCAATCGATGATGCAACTCCACTAAGAGATCAACTAGACCTAGATTCAATGGACTTCCTTGATATCGTAATGGAACTTAAGAAACAACACTCAATTGAAGTACCTCAAGAAGATTACCCTGAGCTAGCTTCAATGAACTCTTGTGTTGCTTACCTAACACCAAAATTTCAATAAATTTAATAAGGGCCACAACCGTGGCCCTTTTATAAAGTAAAAACTATGACACAAAAATATGATGTAATTGTAATTGGCGCTGGAATGAGTGGACTTGCAGCAAGCATTCGCCTTGCTATGTTTGGCAAGAAAGTAGTATGCCTAGAAAAGCACTCAATTTCAGGTGGTCTAAATTCTTACTACCGTCGCGGTAAAAGAAATTTCGATGTTGGCCTTCATGCCCTAACAAATTTTGCGACCAGAGGAGAAAGAGGAAAACCTCTAACAAAACTTCTTAAACAACTAAGAATACCTTGGTCAGAACTTGATCTTATTGAACAGAAACAATCAAAGATTATATTCCCTGAGACAACACTGACATTTACAAATGACTTTGCAGTTCTTACGCAAGAAATTGCAGACAAATTTCCAGCATCAATTGATGAGTTTAATCAATTTGTTGCCTATATTAGAGACTTCAACGAAGTCGCCCTAAACAATGAAACTTATATGGCAAAAGATGTTGCCAGAAAATATATTAAGAATGAAAAGCTAATTTCCATGATCTTTGCTCCGCTGTTGATTTACGGATCAGCATGGGAAGATGATATGGATTTCTCTCAATTTGTTATCATGTTTAAGAGTATCTACCTTGAAGGTTTTGCAAGACCTGATGGTGGGGTTAGAAAAATCATTAACCTCTTACTTGATAAGTATGAAGGACTTGGCGGAGAACTTCGTTTTCGTGCAGGTGTTGCTTCCATTAACACTAACTCAGATAAAGTAACGAGTGTAACTCTTGAAAATGGTGAAGTATTAGAGTGTGACAAGGTTATCTCAAGCATGGGACATCCAGAAACGATGGCCATTACAGAAGGTCAAAGCGCACAAAAGGTTGCAGTAGGACCGATGACTTTTTGTGAAACAATTCTTTGTCTTGATGAGCGACCAAAAGACTTTGACATGAATGATACTATTCTTTTCTATAATGAGAGAGAAGATTATCAGTATCGCGGGCCTACTGAATTCATCGATAATAAAAGTACCGTAATCTGCTTTCCAAATAATTTTGCAAGTGATGATAGTGATGAGGGAGTTATTCGCCTTACCTATATGGCAAATTATGAAAAATGGAAAGATTTAGTAAACTCAGATCGCAAGGCCTACCTTGCGATGAAAAATGAAGTTTATGAGCAATCACTTCAAACTTTAAAAAATATATATCCAAATGCCTCACTTGATGTGAAATTCAAAGATGTTTTCACTCCACATACAATTGAGCGCTACACTGGACACCTTCGTGGATGTGTATATGGATCAACAGATAAGCTAAGAGATGGAAGAACTCCAGTTGAAGGACTTTATCTATGCGGAACGGATCAAGGCTTCCTTGGGATTATCGGATCCATGCTAAGTGGAATTTCCATGGCAAACCTACATGGATTAATGGAATAAAAGGCACCATATGAAATATAATAATGTTGTAATAGAAGACTATGCATACATCGAACCGCCAGAGGTTCTAACAAGTGATAAACTTGAAGAGCTGCTCTCACCTCTTTACACGAGACTAAAGCTTCCACAAGGAAGGCTTGAGCTTATGACGGGAATCAAATCACGTGGTTTTTGGCCTAACTCAACTAGGCCAAGTTCAATTGCAACAGAAGCTGCAAATAAACTCTTAGATAAATTATCTAAGAAAGGAATTAAAAAAGCAGATGTAAATCTTCTTATCAACTCAAGTGTATGTCGTGACTTTCTTGAGCCATCAACAGCATCAGTAATACACTCAAATTTAGAGATGCCTAGCGAGTGCATGCTCTTTGATATTTCAAATGCTTGTCTTGGAATGGTGAGTGCTTGGGAAGTGGTTGCCAATATGATTGAAACAGGTGCGATTAAAAGGGCCATTATTGTTTCGGGAGAAAACAGCGCTCCTCTATTAGAAAATACTATCAAAACTTTAAATGAAGACGAGTCAATTACAAGAAAGTCTGTGAAGAAATTCTTTGCAAATTTAACAATTGGTTCAGCAGGTGTCGCCTACTGCCTTGCTCACAAAAGCGAAGCACCAAGTGCGCCGCGAATTACTTCTATTACAAATCGTAGTGATTCAGCGGCAAATAAATTATGTCAAGGTGATGGGAATCCAGAATCTTTAGTAATGGAGACGGATTCAGAGGAATTACTAAAGTATGGAAAGGCCCTTGCAAAAAAGACATTTACTGACTCAGGACTTAATCAAGACGAGATTGATATTGTGATTGGCCATCAAGTAGGAAAGGCCCACAAAGAAATAGTCTTGGGAGAACTTGGTCTACTTAATCATAAAACTTTTGATACCTTTGATACATTGGGAAATACCGGCTCTGCCGCACTACCAATCACTCTTGCAAAGATGAATGACATTGAAGGAATTGAAAAAGGTAAGAAAATTGCCCTTGTAGGCATTGGGTCTGGGCTATCATGCTCAGTACTAGGAGTAAGTTGGTAATGAACTGGAAAACAGAATATCCATATAAGAGTAACTTCATCGAAATTGAGAATAAGAAATATCACTATCTAGACGAAGGAAATAAAGATGCTGAAGTCATTGTTATGCTTCACGGAAACCCAACATGGTCGTTCTATTACAGAAATATTGTAAATGAATTAAAAGATACATACCGCTGTATTGTTCCAGATCATTTTGGTTGTGGACTTTCAGATAAGCCACAAGATTATGACTATACATTAGAAAATCATATTAACAATGTATTGACTCTCCTAGATAAATTGGGAGTGAAAAAATTTAAACTACTTGTTCATGACTGGGGTGGTGCGATTGGAATGGGTGTTGCAACATCACGCCCGCAAGATGTAACTGGTGTAATCTTACTAAATACAGCAGCATTCAGATCTCTTGATATTCCAAAAAGAATTGCCCTTTGTAAGCTGCCTGTAATTGGAGAGCCAATGGTGCGTGCATTTAATGCATTCGCTTGGCCTGCAACTTTTATGACGACGACAAAGCCTTTAGCAAAGCATATTAAAGAAGGATACCTTCATCCTTACAATAACTATGCAAATCGTATTGCGACAGCTCGCTTTGTAAAGGATATCCCTTTATCAAGTAAACATCCAACATATTCGAAGCTTTCTCAAATTGAAGACAATTTGAAAAATGTAACATGCCCTAAGATGTTTCTTTGGGGAGCTCAAGACTTCTGTTTTAATATGGATTTCCTAAAGCGTTGGAAAGATTTTTACCCTGACAGCAAGTATGTAGTATACCAAGATGCTGGCCACTACGTGATTGAAGATGAGAAAGAAAATTGTCTTAAGGAAATAAAAGGTTTCTTAAATGAATATCGCGCATAGGATCGAAAATTGGGCCCAAAAGACGCCTGATAAAATCTGTTTAAAATTCCCTAAAAAAACAGGTAGTGGTTATCACTATGATGAGCTGACATTTAAAGAATTTAATCAATTAAGCTCTCACTATGCAGCTGCATTAAACCAGGAAGGAATTCAAAAAGGAGACAAGGTTCTTTTATTTGTAAGGCCATCTTTTGACTTTCCTGCCCTAACATTTGCACTTTTTAAAATTGGAGCAATACCAATTTTAATTGACCCTGGAATGGGACTTAAAAACCTTTTTAAAGCGATTAAAGATGCAAAACCTGACTACCTAATTGCAGTAAATATTGTTCATATCCTAAGAATGTTTAAAAAGGATAGCTTCAAAAGTATAAAAAAATATTTTACGACTGAAGGTAAGCTATTTTCACATTTAACAACAATCAAGTCACTAAAAGAAAAAGATCAGCTAACATATGATACTGAGAAAGTTGAAAATTCTGATCTTGCAGCAATTCTTTTTACATCAGGCGGAACAGGAAGACCTAAGGGTGTAGAATACACTCATGAGATCTTTAATCGTCAAACTGATGTCTTACAAGAACTCTTTGGCTTAACACCTGAAGATGTTGATGTACCAGGCTTTCCCCTCTTTTCATTTTTTACAATGTCGATGGGGATGACGAGTGTCATTCCAGATATGAACCCAAGCAAGCCTGCAAAATGTAATCCTGAAGCACTTGTTAAGAATATTAATGATAATGGTGCCACTTTCATTGCTGGCTCACCAGCAATTTGGGAGCGCGTTGGGGACTACCTAGAGAAAACCAATCAAACACTAAAGACGGTGAAATATGTCGTCATGTTTGGAGCGCCAGTTAGAAATGAAGTCCATGAAAAACTAATCGCTCGCCTTGAACGAGAGGATGCTGACACTTATACACCTTATGGAGCAACTGAGTGTTTGCCTGTGAGCTGCTTTAATGGAAGAGAAGTCTTAACGAACACACAGTTTGAGACGGCACAAGGTGGTGGAACTTGTATAGGCCTACCTTGTCCTGGTGTCGAAATTAGAATCATTAAAGATGTTGATGGTGTTATCAAAGACATTCAAGATACTAAGCAATTAGCAAAAGGTGTTGTTGGGGAAATTATTGTTCGTACAAAAACTGCGACAGCGGCCTATCATGAGCTTCCAAACAAAACGAGAGAAGCTAAAATTTATGATGGTGATACATTCTGGCACCGAATGGGAGACCTTGGAAAGATAGATGCACAAGGGCGTGTATGGTTTTATGGAAGAAAGGCCCATCAGGTAAAGGCCCACGCTACGACATACTACCCTATTTCAACGGAAGCGATTTTCAATAAGCACCCTCAAGTAAATAAATCGGCACTGATTTGGATTTTAAGAAATAACCGTGTTCGTCCTGCCCTGAGTATTGAACCGAAAGGACGAGTTCTTAATAAATCACGCCTTAAGCAAGAGCTTAAGATTATGGCAAATAAATATAGTCATACTAAAGATATAGATGAGATCTACATCTGTTCTAAATTTCCAGTAGATATTAGACATAATATAAAAATTGATCGCAAAGCACTGGCCCAAATGGCACAACAGGGAAAACTTAGGTAATTAAATGAAAATACTCGTCACAGGTGTAACAGGTTTTTTAGGCTATCATATAGCAAAGGATCTTTTGGCCGCAGGTCATGATGTATTTAACTTCTCTAGACGTGAAACTGATGAAGTTAAAGAGCTGGGTATAAAAACACACCAAGGAGATCTTACCAATTATCAAGATATCAGAAACGCATTGTCTGAAATCGATGCTGTTTTCCACGTTGCCGGAAAAGTTGGGATGTGGGGAAGAAAAGAAGATTTTGAAAGAATTAATATTGAAGGAACAAAAAATCTTTTAAAAGCAATGAAAGAAGCAGGCGTTAAATATCTTGTCTACACGAGTACCCCAAGTGTTGTCTTTGGAAAAGATGAAATAAAAAATGGTGATGAAGCCTTAGAATATCCAGAAAATTATTTGAATGAATATGCCAGGACAAAATCTATTGCGGAAAAGCTTGTCCTTGCAGCAAACACTCAAGATCTTCTAACAACAGCAATTCGCCCTCATTTAATCTACGGAGAAAGAGACAAGAATATCATCCCTACTCTAGTTGAAAGGGCCAAGAGTGGACGATTAAAAATAATTGGTCATGGAGATAATCTCGTCGATATTAATTATGTAGAGAATGCCTCTTATGCGCATGTAATGGCGCTAAATGAGCTAGTTGGAGAGGCCAAGAATAAAGGTAAGGCCTATTTTATTGGTCAAGAGCGACCAGTAAATCTATGGCACTTTATTAATGAACTACTTATGGCAAAAGGAGTTGCTCCTTTAACAAAGAAAGTACCATTAAGGATAGTCTACATTATTGGTGCAATTTGTGAGTTCATCTATAAGTTAATCGGTAAATACGATGGCCAACCGGCAATGACAAGATTTGTGGCACTTCAAATGGGAACATCTCATTATTTTAAACACAATAACGCATTAAATGATTTTGGCTATTCTCCAAGAATTTCAATCGACGAATCAATTGAGAAGATAAAAAACTAAAGCACTTAAGATTAAGCGATAGATCAGAAAGTAGCTGAATTGAATTCGCTTAATCAATTTCATAAAGAAATGTATTGTCGCAAGGCCTACAAGAAAAGAAACAAGAACGCCAATAGCACAATTTAAAACCTCAAATTGAGCGTCTTGTGGATTGCCAATCAAGTTGTAAGACTTTAATAAGAATGCGGCAAAGATTAAGGGAAGAGATAAAAGGAATGAAAAAGAAGAAGCATCCTCTTTTGAAAGCCCTAGAAATCGAGCTGCCGTTATTGTTATTCCAGAACGAGAAACACCAGGAAAGATTGATAGAACTTGCGAAAGGCCTATTACAATTGAAGAAGATGCCCTAAAGCCTTCCATATTTTTATTCGTCTTACCGATTCGATCTGAAATAAAAAGTAAAATACCAAAGAACGCCAAATTAAATGCAATAAAGACTTCGTTTCGGCCATAAGTTTCGGCCGTAGATTTTAAGATTAGGCCAAAAAAGCCCGTGAAGAAAGTTGCTATAATAAAGTTCTTAGTAAAGTTATCGCAGCTTCTTCCGGGAATAAAAAATAAGAAAGAGTTCTTAGCAATTCTTCTCACATCGTGATGAAAATAGATACCAACCGCAAGAGCAGTCCCTACGTGCATGGCCAAATCAAAGAAAATACCTGGGTCTTTAAACTCATAGATAAAAGGTAGTAGAGCGAGATGTCCAGAGCTAGAAACTGGTAAAAATTCTGTTAGCCCCTGAATAATTCCATAGACGACTGCCATCCATAATGTCATCTCTCAACTTCCTTTGTTACTTCTAACGCTTGAGTTTGCGCTTACTTTTATTCTTTTTAGTATTTTTTGACGTATCTTTTTTCTTGTCTTCAGAATTACTCTTTAATTCTGAAAGCATTTTTGCATCCTTTAATTTTAGAGCAAGTAAGATATCATTAAAACCTTTTATTGTTGCCTTTGAATAAGAATTTACATTTTTTTCCATTGCTAGTTGAAAAACTAATGCAAATCGCTGTAAGGCCGAACGTACACTAGAAATATAATTATCATTTCCAGACTCTATCGCTCTAATTGCATCTTTCTTGTAATATTCAACTAGGTAGTTCTCTAGTCCACGGGAGTAGTTTTTCGAGATCTCGACTTGTGAATTATTAGAGATAAGATCAAAACCTGCCAATGGATTAAAAATCTGATCTTTTACCCAAATTGCTAAGCGTTCACTTACTTGCTCTCCCCATCTTGCTTTAAAAAAAAGAGCATTTGCAAAAGCAGTTTGCGCTTTATCATTATCAAGGTTTCTGTCCCAAATGCTTTTATAAACGACAGGCCTTAGAAGTGAAAGGCTGAAAAAAGTCTCACGGTAAATTATATTTTCACCTGAATAATCTTTTTTTCTAATCAGGATATTTTCACCACTTTTAATAAAGTCGATATAATTATCATTAGTTATTTCAAGTAACTTCTCTAATTCTAACTTAAGTTGAAGATAAGGAAGGAATTGAAAATGACCCCTTAATAGTAAACTCGGAATACTTTTATAGTTAACGAGAAATGCATTTGAAATCAATTCAAATAACTCCAAACTAGCTCTACTACTTAAATAGTAAAGTTCATCATCTCCCCTTTTTGATAACTCCAATACTTTACTCAACTCGGGATAATACAGATCAAATAGAAACAGATTATCACGAGCAATCTTAACCAACGAATAAAGATCAAAGCGAGAAGAAATTTTAAAGATTCCCTTATTATTAAGCTTCGTATCCCAAATAGAAATTAGTGGACGATAAATCGTTTTCGAATCAACTTTTCTAATTTCAAAACTAGGCCTAATTGTAAATCTCGAATTATCTAAATTTGTAAAACTTGAAAATCCCAAAGATGTTGAGCCAATTTCAGCAAAAGATTCAAAATCAGTAATTTCACCCTCAACAAAAGTTTTTAGGCCGAAATCAACAAACTGCGAGCTAAACAATTGTTGCTTATACATTAAGGCACTAAATGGAGTTACTCCAATTGCAACAACACAGATGATTGTGGCCATGAGATAAGAGACTACTTTTGACTTATATGTAATTCGGGATGCTGTAAGCCTCACACTAATTGGAGACTCAATCCCCTTTGCAAAAACATCAAGTAATAAGCGTACTGGTAAGAGAATCAAGCGCATGATTGCACCCAATCTCTTTTGCATGGCCGTATTAGCAATGATCCTTACACCACAAAAGTATTGTCCAATTGTTATGCTGAAAAATAATGAGCAATAGAAAACGTAGAGAAAATACGTCATCAGATAAACATAGAGATGCTGTAGTGAAGCGCTTAGATTTTTTATCGAAAAAATAGCATTTGTAATGGATAAGATAAATTCACTACCAAGTAGAGCATAACTTATAAATAAGCACAGGCATAAATCGATGATGGTAGCAGTAATTCTTAGGTAGCGATTTGAATAAAACGTCATAGATAAATCAACCAACGGCCACTATTTTTGGCACTGAAATTTTAAATATTCTCAATTATAGAAGTATTTTAACACTATGAAATCTCATGTTCCATCACATAAAATCAGCGACTTATTTGCACCCCTGGCCATTTTATTAACCAATTTATTAGGTCAGGCATCGATTCATTAATAAAATAAAGAAAATTACTAAAATGTCGATAAGTATAAAGCATTGAATTGACAGGGGAAGTAAAGTGAAAAGATTAACGAAGGCCAAAGAGCAAAATAACTTAGGAAAGAAAGGAACGAGTTCCTCTTTCAAAAAAGTTAAAGTTAGCGTAATGGCACTGACTCTTATTCATTCATCTATTCCAATGAGCGCATTCGCTTTTAAGAAAAATGGTGAGTCTTGGTCAGAGTTCACGTCTGGTTCAGGTATGAAGACGGTTATTGGTGGTCTAAACATGATTGGGGATATCTCTCAACAAATGTACAACCAAGGACGTCTATCAAATACAGAGATCCAAGCACTTCAAGCTTTCAACAAGTCAAAGGCGGATGCTCAACAAAAGCTTCAGTCGAGAAGAATGCACCCTGCATTTAATTGTCCTCTTGCACCTGAGCCAATCCTTGCACCAAACGGAGCTTGTAATATTGGTGGGAATCTAAAAATTCCAGAGCAGGCACTAGAGTTTGGACAAAATATTTTAAACGAATACACAAGTTTTCTAAAACCAAGAAACACACCTCCTTACATTGGATCTCAATGTATCGAAGATGGTATGAAGAGTATTCAAGATAACTTTGCTTCAATGACATCTCAGTATGATCGCATGATTGAACAATTCGAAGCAGAGCTTAAGCAAGTAGCAGAAATTCAAAAGAAGAATAGAATCAAAATTAAAGAAATCCATGCCCTACTAAATGGCGGTGGAAATAACGTAAGTCAGGACTTTATTAATACTGACTTTAACAAATTAATGCCTGCTTCATGTGTAGAAGCATATGATGTAAATAAAATCATTAAGAAGCAAGGTGGCCTAGTAGGATTAAAAGATAGAATAAGCAGTGATGACCGTAAAGCAAAGCGCTTTAGAGGAAGCTCTCTTATCACAATGAGAAATCAAATTGAGTCTGATAAGAAGAAAGTTGCTCAAAGACTTGCTACAGGTGGATATGATGAAGCATTAAGAGAAGACCTTTTCAAAGGTACTCAATTTGCTAACCTATTCTCATCTGCAAGAACTTTTGCTGCTCAAAATACAACAGCAAAACTTAAGAAAGTTCAAACAATGCTTTCTAGTCTTGGTGTAAGCGATGCAGACCTTCCAAAATTTGATGATCCAAGTTTTTTAATTAAAGTTGATCGCTTAGCTTCAAAATCAGAAGACTCATACAAAGAAAAATTCATTATCGAATGTATGACAGGTAAAAATGCCGCAGCCTACTCGACTCCAATTAACCAAGCAGTTAACTCATTTGATAACGTTAGACTTGGGAACCAAGGTGATACACTATCATCTTTTAAAAGAGCTGCTTCAAATGCCTTCTCTGATCCGACTTCATTATCTTCTTTAGATAGCGTAGCAAATTCATTTAATAATAATGATATTAGAATCACTGTTTCTAATAGCAGTGGAAAAAGTGTGACAAAAACAGCTAGAGAATACTATAGCGATATTAAAAATGAATGTGTGGCCATCTACAATGGTGACCTTAAGCCAGCTGGTGATGTAGCAAACCTTGAAACATACCGTGCTGAAGCGAAAGCACTTAAGGCAGAAGCTAAAGAACTTCAGTCACTTACAAAGAGAACACTTGCCTCTGAAGGAAGTGGAAGTATCATGGCCGAAATCGATGAGCTTATTTACAACTGTAATGGAAATGCAGTTGAGCTTAGCAAGTGTGGCCCAGATGTTTACGAAACTTCTAGTAAATCATTTTGTGTAACACAGGCCGCAGCTTGTTCAGACAATGTTAATACATGTGCTACTTTTACAGAAACACTAGTAAACGCAAAAACAGCAGAACTTAAGCAAAAAGCAGACGTCTACAACGCACAAATGCAGCAATACGAAAATAAAGCAAAAGCACTTATGGCGCAAATGCAAGCACATATGCAAAAAGTTTCGGATCATGCATACAAAAATATGTTCCCTAACCTAACACCAGAAATGGCAAGAGCATATGGTATTCCAGCTTCTTCAGGTTTAACTTTTGGAAAACTTCAAGACCTTGATCAAGCAATGGATGAAGCTGAAACGAAAGGTATTCTATTAGAAAAAGATCCTGAAGTCTTTATGCGTGACCTTCTTGCAGGAATGAATGGTAACAGTGCAAGCATGAGAGCAGACCTTAACAAATGGTTTGAGAATCAAAATACTCACCTAGCTTCTCAAGTTGAAAAAATTAACCAGAGCCTTCAAGAAGAAAGAGGAAAATGGCAAGAGTTCGTATCGAACTGTGCCACTGCAATTAACGACAGAAATCAAGCAGCTCAAAAAGCAGCGAAAGAAGGTGCAGAGAAAGCTGCCGAGGCATCACAACAACAGGTTGAGTTCTGTTATAAGTTAAAAGGTCTACAGGACTCTAGTCCAGGACCAGGTTGTACTGGAGACAATAATGCAAGTGATCTTTATTCAGATGCAACTGAGATCGCTTCAATCCTACAGGCCCAAGCAGGTGGACAGTCACCTCTTCAAATGGCAATGAATGGTGGATCATCAAGTACACTAATTTTTGAACAAATCTCTGAGTATAAGAAGTTATGTGCAAGTGCATCAGCGGAAGGAAGTATTCCATCAGATGGAGATTCTAAAGAGTCAACAAATAGTGGTAAATCTCTAGCTCAGCTACAAAGCGCTTGTTCTAATAGTGGACAAAATGATGAGCAACTTATTACATCTCTAACAGACAAGTTAACAGACAACCTATCTGAAGATGAGAGTAAGTATAAAGAAGAGATTCAAAACTTTATCAAAGAAGATACTCAAATGAGTGATGATGCTCTTAAGGAGATTTCTGATAAGAACCTAATTATCGCTCAACAGATTCAGTCTCTTAAGAATAGAGCATCAGAAATTAGTGGTGATTATGATGGAAAAGGTCTTTGTAAAATGCTCTCTTCTGGGCGTGACCAATACGTTGGTAAACTATGTGACAGCAAGGCCGATACAGCAAAAGAAGAATGTATTACGAGAGAAAGAAAAGACTTTGAAAAAGATAAGTTAGTCGCTTTAGGAGTTGCTTACGAGGCCAAGATTATTACTCAAATTAGCTCTCCAGGACTACAAAGTGAATGGAACCGTATTGGTGAGAAATATAGTGGAACTGCTTGTGCGGCCATCAATGGTTCTCAATACGGCCAAAAAGGATTTATTCCAGGACTTATTGAAAAGATCGATCGTGACCTAGCGTCAGATGGAATGATTCAATAAGACGAAAAGAATAAAAGATTATATTGATTCAAGGGCATGGGAGGCCTAATTGAAATTTGCGGTACGTATAGTTAAAAAAAGAAAAGAAATACTTCATACACTAGGGACTTTAGGGTGTATCAGTATCCTTGCAACTTCATGTGTAGTCGATCAAGCATCTTCATCAAGAGAAGGATCTGGTGGATCAGCATTAAATAATACACAAGACACTGTATCAGCAAATTATGGCCGTATCTTAACGGCCAACCCACTAGTTCTAAGCGATTATGCTGCTGATGAGAATACTGATTTATCAACACTAATAACTCGCTCACCTGTTTACATTACAAGCAATGAATACTTAACAAAGTCGTGCTCACTTATTGGAGATTGCCTCGAAGTAACTGAAGATGCTGGTGTATCAGCTTTTCAAAATGAATCGAGAAAATGGGCATTTCCTGTTACGACTACAGAGTTCTTACAAATCAATGCTTTCTATCATACAGCAAAAGTAATCGATACTTATCTAGGTGATGTGACAACTTATGTCTACGACCGCTTAAATGAAGTTTCATATGATACTTCAGTACCGACAAACACAGACCTACACAAGGCGTACTGGAATGCTTCTAATAAGGCAAAATTGGTTGTCCACGCAGATGCTAGCCTTAGAAAAAATGCTAGTTTTGATCCTAGTAACTTCCTAATCAAATTAGGTTATATTCCTGGTTATCAAAATATTAAGATGGCCCAAGACCCTTCTGTCATTTATCACGAATTTGGACATGCTATTGTTGATCGTTTAATGAACCACAGAAACAGAGCATTTAACGCTGCCTTTTGTTTAAATACATCAAATCCAATTTGTCTTGAAGAATCTGCATTAGGCTACTTTGGTCACGATGAGGCCTATTCGATAAATGAAGGTATTGCAGATTACTTCTCATACTTCACAAATAATAGAGAACACATGGGTGAATGGGGACTAGGTAAATTTGCAAATGCTTCACGCCCGATCTCAGAAGACGATTCAATGCACATTGCAGGTATTTCAACAGATGAAGACTCAA
This sequence comes from Halobacteriovorax sp. RT-2-6, assembly GCF_047085025.1. Lineage (NCBI taxonomy): Bacteria > Pseudomonadati > Bdellovibrionota > Bacteriovoracia > Bacteriovoracales > Halobacteriovoraceae > Halobacteriovorax > Halobacteriovorax sp. RT-2-6. Next base: position 168,101 of record NZ_JBKIYH010000001.1, on the reverse strand, counting down.
GATTAAGCTATCCTGAATACTTAGGTTACGACGTTTACAACACAGAAAGCCGTGTTGACGATATTCACGTCGATGGCCAAATCATCAGTCACCTTCTTGTTGCTTTAACAAAGGAACTTAGTACACGTTGTACAGGTAATATTGACGGTGCAAAGAAACTTGTTTTCTACGCACTTGTTGAATCATTAGGAGAATTAGGAGATCTATCAGCACAGGCAAAAGATGGTCTTAGTGGCCAAATCAACCTTGATCAACAATATGCAAAAGAATGGCTTAAGTCAGTAAATCCAATTAACTTCAGACGTTTTTCGCAATCACTTGCTAGAAATGTTTATAATATTACAAATAGCCAATACAACCTATGCACATACCAAAATTTTTCTAAGGACAATTTAGAACAACTATTTGATTCATACGGGCTGCTACTTTTTAGAACTTACAATAATAACTTAAACTCAGTTTCAACGACAAATATTACTGTTAATCCTCTTAATCGTAAAAAGTCAGAGCTTATTAACAAGAATCTACTTATTAAAGACACACGCTCTTCTTACTCATCATTAAGTGTATTTGATATTCGCTCTTCAGTGTATCAAACAATTCAAAATCAAATGGATGTTGGAGAAGTTACAACAGTAGATGCACGATATAATAATGGAAACGGTAAGGTTTCACCTGGAGAGATCGTAGGTCTATTTGTTAGCGTCTATAACAATTCTAGTTCAATCATGGCAGGAACACGAATCCTTGCTTCAGATTGGGCCCATATGCAAGATGGAGTTCCATGCTCAAATCTAAGTGATGGCTACCCTTCTGTTTCACAAGGTGGAAAAGCTTGTGACCCTATAAATGAAACTAATTACAACGACACAGGAAGAATCATGCCTGTTTGTATGCTTACTTATAATGATGGAACAAGTACAAAACTTTTAAACCAACATGAATTCTTAAAGAAAATGAAGTCAGATATTGGACTTCTTGAAAAAGACTGTTTAGGTCAAGGTGAAGACCGCACTCAGAATGACTTAAATAATTGTTTCGTAAAAGCAATTCCAAGCACAAATGTTCAAAACATTCCATTCATGGCACCAAAGTCAAACTGGCAAGAAACAATGCAGGCCGAGCAAGGAGCGCCACTCTTTACTGACTCAAATATTATGTTCTTTGAAATCAATAAAAATATACCACTAGGAACAGAAGTATCTTGTCGTCTACGTATGACATTTGCAAATTGTGAAGACTGTTACCATGATCTTAGTAGTTCGAACTATGACGATTTTAAAGACTATGAATTTGCGGGTGAAGAACCTTTTAGTATTTTAAATATTAACTTTACGATTGAGCAATAGAAGCAATCAAAAGAAGGCCTCGATGAGAAAGTTTTTAATATTTTGCAGTATTTCGTTAGCAGCATTATTTATTATTTCTTCATATCAAAATGATGCAAAAACGATCTCTAAAGAATACTCACCTACAGACAGTATGAAGAAGACACGCTTTAAAGCGCGCAAGCATCACCACGGCCATAGCGATCACTCACGAAAAATTGCATCGATCCCTTCTACAGCAACGCCAAATACAGAAGTGAGCGAATCAGACTCTCTCGCAGAAGTTGCTAAAGAGCTCACAAAAGAAGACATCGCTGTAATTAAGAAAGTTAAAAAGAACCTACCTATCCTTGCAGATAGTGAATTCGAAATCGTAAAGAGGTTAAAAATAACAGATAAGAGTATTTATATTGTAAATCGTGATGTAAATGGGATGCCGCAATCATTTACAGCAATTATCGATAATAAGACGGGAAGAATCGAAAAGAGTTGGGGGAAGACTCGCTACGAGTCTCCCCTAAGCACAAGACATTATCCTGCTACTACTTACTAATTTGCTTAATCCACTCAGTAGTGTGTCCGTTATTTCCAAGACGACGGGCCGTCTTCTCATAACCGTGACTTTCATTTAGTGAATACTGTCTGAAATTATCAATTGAACAGAAGTGAACAATTTCCTTCACATCAAACTCTCTCGCTGCTTGCTCAAAAAAGTCCATGATTCTGTGAGAAAAACCACTTCCACTATGTTGCATCTTAATCGATGTATTCTTACAAAGAAGCTTGTCACCCTCTTTCTTAACGAAAGCAGCTGCAATAATCTCCTCAGATAACTTTACTGAATAAAGCTGCCAACCATCAGACAACTCTTTCTTAATATCATCTAATGTCCACTTGAAATCTGGACTATCAGAAAATGCCTCAACGTTATAGTCGTAAACGTCTTTTACTTTCTTTTGAGATGTAACTGACTCAAAACTTAGTTCACCTAATTGAATGGCCTTTACCATGATTCCTTCCTAGTAAATAATATTGTAAAAAACTGAGATCTTTCTACAATTATAGCGTAGAGATATAAGCAGCAAGATCTTTAAAGTCTGAGTCGTTCAGACCTTTAATAAATGGTAACATATCTGGGTTCTTTCTTTCACCAGTTTTAAACTGAACAAGTGATGAATAGATATACCAGTCGTATTGTCCAGCAATACGAGGAGCGTTCATCGACTTCTTTCCTTCCCCATTATCCCCGTGGCATGAAATACAACGTGAATATAGAGTCTTACCTTTGGCCGCGCTTTGAGCGTGAGCAGTATTCATTGAAAAAATACCTAGTGTGATAAGTGCAAGGGCCGTTAACTTCATTCTACTTCCTCTTTTATAATATCTAATTTGTTAATTTTCTTTACCGTATAGCTATCTAATATTAACTGCTTATACATCACTGCGCAACTAATTTTATACGCTGAGATTGAAAGCTAAAGTTCAAATACTTAGCGATTCCATCGTAAATAATTTCTTTTAAACTATCGGCCTGTAACTGACGCAAGCCACCAAAAGCTATCCCATCATCTACACAGACCTCATTTTCTTCAATGCTAAATAATTCAATTTGACCTAAATTATAACTCTCCAATGTAGTATTCACATTATCTATAAGTAGGGCCATTTTCTGAATTCGCTCTTGCAAAGACAATTTCTCCCAATTAAGAATCTCAATCTTATTATTCATAAGTGCATTTTCAAAAAATTCTTTTTGAATCTCTTGCAAGATTGTTTCAAACCACTTTTTTAAATCCAAAACATTAGGCCAGCTATGCTCACTAGCATTATCTCTTAGAAAACTTTCGGCTTCTCTAAAAGTCATAACAAATAGTGATGCCGGGCCAACTTTTTTTATAATAGTAAGAGCACTATAAAGTAGGGCCTTTTTCTTCAATGCATCCTCTTCATTTGCCATAAAGCTATCATCAAAGAAGTTTGCAGAAATATATTGATTAAATTGTGCAGGATCGAGCTCCCTAAGAAGCTCATGTGCTTTATTTGAAATTGTCATTATCCACCTTTTTGTATGGATCAAATTATCAGCTTTGAATACTTTTGACCATAAATTAAGAGATTATGCTATCATTTAGAAATGACACAAGATTCACAAACAGTAAAAAAGAGATACCACCTAATTGACCTGACCAGAGGTGTTGCCGTCATTTTAATGATTATCTTCCACTTTACTTATGATCTTGATGTCTTTGGTTTTGTGGATGTTGAATTTTTTAGACCAGGGTTTTGGTACTATCTTCCACGCCTTATTGTGACTCTCTTTATGTTTTCAGTAGGTGTCTCAATGTGCATGGCACACCCAGGAAAGATTCACCCACGTCCCTACCTAATTCGCCTCGCAAAGATCGGAATAGCGGCACTAATTATCAGTATCTCAACATATTTTATGTTTCCAAAAAATTGGATCTATTTTGGAACATTACACTGTATCTTCTTCACAACAATCCTAGTGACTCCTATAAGAAAAAAACCTTGGCTTAGCGCATTACTTGCATTGGTAATTCTCGTGCTTCAAATGACTCCATATGCCATTCCATTTCCAGAAATGAGTCACGCTTCACTAGATTATATAGCAGTCTTTCCATGGGCCGCAGTCTCGATGCTTGGTATCACCTTCTTTCATCTAAAATGGCATCAAATCGACTATCCTCAGTGGAAAATTATGCGCTTTATTCAGTTCTTAGGTAAGCACTCATTCATCATTTATGTTACTCATCAACTCTTTCTCTACTCAATTGTTTATATTGCGTACATGATCATAAAAAGCGCGCCACTTTTGTAAGGTTTTTGAAAACTTTTTGAAATCCATAGCCTCTCTTTACCAACTATGCTATTTAATTTAGCAAAGGAAAAAGGCTAAAAAGCAATGATAAGTAACAAGTTCAATTACAAGTACTTTGAGCGTTCGATTGGCTCAATGAAATTCGCAGTTTTTATTATCTCACTATTTTCACTTGCAATGATTGTAGGAACATTCGTTGAAAGTTATTACGGAACAGATTTTGTAGGAAGACTTATCTATAAGACATGGTGGTTTATGGCCATCCAATTCTTCATGGGCCTAAGTATTCTATTTGCGGCATTAATCAGACTTCCAGTTAAAAAGAGACTTTACGGATTCTATACAATTCACGCCGGCCTTATCATTATTGGTATTGGTTCTTTTGTCACATATATCGCAGGTATCGACGGGACAATTCACTTACAACCAATGAGCCCATCGAGGCAAGTTGTTTTAAATGAAGATGTAATTGAGATCACTCGTCCAGATGAGAACACAAGAGCTGTTCTTCCCCTACCTTATAGTGCATTTGATAGTAGTATTGATGTTACATATAAAGAAATTGAAATTAAAGAGTACATTCCATTTGCTGATAAAGTTATGCGTTGGCAGCCGGCCAAAGATAGCGTAAATGACTCTGAGAATATGCATTCATCAAGCTATATCATCTCTAATGATAACGTGGCCCAAGACTTCACTCTAAGTCTTCATCCTGAAGCATTTGATTTTCAAGCCTCTCTAAGCATGGGACTTCTAAGCATCACTTACTTACCAAAGACACTTGCTCCATGCTTTTCTACACCAAGTGATAGTGGATTAATTCTATGGGACTCAAGAACATCTCAATGCTACACAGCTGAAGAGAAAAATATCAAGGTAGAAGAGACAGCAACAAATAAACGATTCTTTGTCATTAAAGATGGAGAAAATGTTTACTCGTTTCTTCCAGACTTAAGCCCATGGGCACTTGATCAAGAATTAAAGCCAGCAATGAATGCTCCAATTAGAGTATTTTCAAAAAATCTTTTTAAAGAAAAACCGAACCTATTCCTTTTTGGGGATTCAGCATCTTTCTTTGATAAGGATGCAGATAAATGGGTAAGCCAAAGTTTTGATGGCCAAGGCCTAATGTCACTTCCTTGGATGGGCTTTACTTTAAAACTTGTACGTAATGAACAAAATCTTGTTCCAACAATGGTTCCAGAATCAACTCTTCCTATTCAGCAAAACGGAGGCCTTGTAAAAGGTATTACGAGAGCTGCAAAAATCCAAGTTAGAGACAAGGAATATTGGCTAACAGATGACAAGCCTGTTTCTGTTCTAATCGATGGTGTAAAGACTAATGTTTACTTAACAAAGAGATCGTTTCTTCTACCATTCGAGTTTACGTTAACTCGATTTAAGATGGATAAAGACCCTGGTACTAACCGTCCAGCGAGTTATGAGAGTTTTGTTAACTTATTCACAGACGGAGAGACATCTCCATATCATATCTATATGAATAACCCCCTTAAGTATGATGGCTTCACATTTTACCAGGCCTCTTACTCACAGGACCCAGAAACTGGACAATATAGTTCAACCCTATCAGTTAACCTTGATCAAGGACGCTGGATTAAATACCTAGGCTCAATCCTACTCGTATTAGGCTCTCTATGGCATTACTACTTAAATTATCGCCCAAAGAGAAAAACTAAGGACCTATTAGGTCTTGAAGTAGCAGATAATGGCCAACTAGGAGATAAGAAATGATTAAGATACTACTAAGTTTACTTATTGCAACAAGTACACTTGCAAACGTTAATTTTTGTAATGATGAATTAGGTAAGCTTCCAATTCTTCAAGATGGAAGAATTAAGCCGCTTACTGTACATGCAAAGGAAGTAATTCATCACCTAACAGGAAAGTACAAGGCAAAAGGATACTCATCAGTAGATACATTTTGTCTTCTTAGCTCTAAGGCATTTGGCCTAGAGGCTCCATTTAAGCTTGAGACAAAGATTGAACACAAGAACGCAAAGGAACTTCTTGGCGGCAAGAGTTCAATGGCACTTGATGACTTAATCGATGAAAATGTAACGATTAGAATGGCCTACCAGAAAGAAAAGGTTGAGTCGGGTTACAAGAAGGAGCTTAATAGACTCCTTAACAAGATCGCTCTTTATCAAGATATAACAAGTGGGAACAACTGGCAGTTACCTGTAAAAATGGGTAATGAGATAAGCTGGGAGCCTGTAACAAACTTTCTAACAAAAGAAAAAGTAGACGCTCTAGCGCAAGTATCTTCAACTCCATTTAAAGATGTATTTGCTAAAGCAAAGAAAGACTATATCGAAGTTAAAGGAGAGAAGTATTTAACAGAATTCTTATTCGATAAGCTACAACTAACTAAAATCGCTTTCGCTCTTACTTTAATTGGCTTGGCAGCATTAGTTCTTTTCAAGAAATTTGGTGTAGCTCTTGCTCTATCAACACTTACAATCATTGTTCAAACTGTTTATATCGCATTAAGAGTTTATATTTCAGGACGTGCGCCAATTACAAATATGTATGAAACAGTGATCTTTTCAGGCTATGGTGCTCTACTTCTATCGATGATCATTGGTCACCTGAAAAATGAAAAGACTTACCTATACATGGGACTTGCATACAACCTATGTACACTTATGATGATTACATTTGCGACAAATATGGTTTCACCATCGATTAGTCCACTTGTTCCCGTTCTAAGAGATAACTTCTGGCTAAGCACACACGTTACGACAATTATCATGTCTTATGGTGCCCTTGCTCTTAGTTGGATTTTAGCAAATACAATTCTTTTCAAAAGAGCTTTCACAGACTTTAAAGTTGAAGATGAGACATATTATAACGATCTAATCTATACGACTCTTAAATACGGTATCATCATGCTTGCAGCAGGAATTATCCTTGGTGGTGTATGGGCCGATTACTCTTGGGGACGTTTCTGGGGATGGGATCCAAAAGAGACATGGTCATTAATTGTACTTTGTATCTACATGGCAATCCTTCACGGAAAGTACACAAATTGGATCACAAATAAGAGCTTTTCAGTACTAGTTGCAGCAGCTTTCATGAGTGTAATGATGGCATGGTTTGGAGTTAACTACATCCTAGCAACAGGACTTCACTCTTATGGATTCTCTCAAGGTGGTGCCTACTTCCTAGGAACATTCTTTGCAGTGCAAACGATCTTTTTAATTCTAACAGTCATAAAATCAAATCATAAAGCAGCATAAAAAAAGGGCCTTCTAAGAGGCCCTTTTTTATTACATAAATGGATTGATATATTGAGATCTAATTTCTTGAAGCATAAATTGGTCATCATTCATTTCGAAGTATCCAATCAGCGCTCCTTCAGTGATTTGTTGCTGCTTATAGTATGACTTAATAAAACCATCAACATTATCCTTAATAATTGCAGGAAGTGGTACAAAACTTAGGCCAAGGCTAGCAAGAGTAAGTACGCTTCTAAGTCTCTTTACACGATTAGGACGATCAAACGAGTAAGCAATCGCTGGAGACTTATCAAATGTATGATTACCGTCGAATAAGTTAACGATAACTCTTTCGCCATCTAGTGTTACCTCTTGGAAACCATAGTTAATTCTTTCGCCAACCTCTGAATACTTTGACTTATAAGATCTAAAACGATTTGTAGCTGTTCTAAATTGAGAATAAAAGCTTGCTGTTCCATATCTTGACCAGTTTAACTTAGCACTATTTGACTCCCAAAATGCAATCCAATCAATTCTTGATTCATAGATAGAAGAATAAATAAGATCAGCTTCTTCCTTAGATAGACCAAGCTCCACAGGAGTTGCAAATTCAAGATAATGTAATAGAAGGTTTTGGTGATAAAAACGTCTTGTTCTAAAAAGCTTTTCCGTCTCTGTAATTACATAAAAAGCTGTATTTAGAGCTGGAACAGTTGATAAACGCTTACGCGCTTGATTTAGCGCCCAATTTACAATCTTATAAGTTACATTTTTACGATAAAAGAAAGTTGCATTATCAGGCTTAGCAATTATTGTTGGATCAATATAATAGAAAGCATCTTTAATCTTTGAACCAAACTCTTCAATTAAGTTATTAAAGTTTTCATCAGCAAAAATTGCATTGAAGTCAACACCTTCAAATGCACGCATAGATGTAACAACTCTTTTTACATTTTTTTGAGTTTGAAAATCATTTCCTAAAAAGCTGTGACCAGTTTCAAATAGACCTTCAACTTCTGCTTCATAATTTCCAGTTAAGCCACTTTGCGACATCAGGGCCTGTTCATTTAGGATTGAGTTTTTAATATACTCAACATAATCCTTGAATTTGAATTGTGTACGAATAGTACGGTCTCTTACAGCAATAAGCTTTCCAGAGTCATCTCTTTCAAAAGAGAATCTATTATTGAATTTCTCATTTACTGTATCTGAATTTAGCGCAAGAACATTGCTCGATACTAATAGCATCAATGCTAGCATTAGATTTCTCATTATCTTCCTCCATGAAAATATCCTTTCATTTTAATGGCAGTTGGAAAATAAATCACAAGATGTAAGAAAAGAAGAGAATGTTTAGCAACTTAGTTGAACAAACTACTCAGACTACTGTCCTGATTTTTTAGTGATAGCAGCATCAAGATCATTTAAAAGATCCATATTCTCAGGGGCCGTATTCTTAAGCTTTTCTTCCTTAAGAGCTTGCTCCTGCGCTTCAGCCTCGGCCGCGGCCTCTTCTTCAGTTAGACCGGCCTTTCTTTGTTCTTCTAAGAATCGAGCATTGGCCTCTTGCATTTCAAGTGCTTCTTTTTCTCGGATCTCTTTTTTATGTTGAGTGTAGATATCATTTACAAATTGTCGAAGACGCATCTTTTCTTTTTCGCCAATGGCGTGTATCAGCCCCTTATATTTGTAAGTATTGCCGTCCTTGATAAAAACATTACCATCTTGAGGAATGATTTTTACTGCAAAATTAAAAGGATGAGTTAGATAGTAATTCCCTAGAACAAGTTCTTGATCTAAAGAAAAGAAACATATTGATTCAGAAATTTCAATTAACTTAGCGTCTCTTATAATTAGAGCATGACTTAAAGGTGACTTTTTACTAATGAAGTATTTAGGTGGATCAAAGTATGACTTATTCAATTTAGCATACTTAATTGGATCTTTCTTTCTTAATGCTGCAATTTTAGTATTAAGCTCTTGTTCTTCTTTAACAAGGCGTCTTTCTTCTAACTGATGTACCATTTGAGATAGAACATTCATACCAATCATTGTTGGATTTACGAGAGCAAATTGATAATTAAATCTTTCTTGAAAGGCCTTTGAATCATATCGATCACAATTTATGACGATAAAATAAGGATTGTTATCACTTAATTTTTTAATATTGCTAATCGCATCTTTAAGAATCTCGTCTTGCCTCTTGTGGAACTCTTCAAGATTTTGAGCAACATTGGCCATCTGCTCTACATCTTGATTATCCTTAGCATCCTCCATCTCAACATCTGAAATAAAATCAGGATAACAATAGACAATTATATCTGGATTTAAACGGCCCACATAAGTATAGTCCTGATCAAATTTTTCATTGATACGGAAAACAAAATCATAAGTATCGATTAACTTTTCACTTTGCTTGAAATAATGTAATTGAGGATCGACCATAAATAGCTTTGTACGCTTTTGTGACCCATATGAAGAGTTATCATTAACCCAAGACTTAAACGTTTTACCAATCTTTAGTTTTTTATTAAGCTCATCTTCTGATAAATCTTCTACATTAAAACTAAAGCTTCCATCTTCACGCTTTGCAGGATCAACGAATAAATACTCTAACTCTGACCAGCCATTTGCTCCATAATAGATATTATCAAACCCGTGCTTGCGAGCAATGAAGTAATTTGTCGCCATTAAATTCTTTTCTAAAGAATGCTCGACTTCAACGAGCTTACCTTCTTGTGCGATATTATTACTTTCAATATGCATTGTGCTTAGTCCGTAAAAACCAACACGAGCAATCTCTTTTAATTTAATAGGTGCTGTTAATTTAGCTAAAGCAAACTCTGAAGAAACAGCTTCTGAAGGATAGCGAAGCTTATAAGGGTGGTGTACAACATCGTGAACTTCAATCCCCTTAACAAATACGAAGTCAAAATGAATTGATATTAATTTTTTAACTTCATCTAAATTACTAACAATTGCAACGACAGGTATCGATCTAAAAAAATGAATTCTTTTAAGAATCATTCCTAAATTATGTCCAAAAACTTCTTCTTTCTTTATGTCGATATAGATAATTGAAGGGGCCAACTCAAAGAGATCATAAATACAAAGATTGATATTTTTCTCATTATAAGAAAAATGATGAAAACTCTTTTCTTCATCAGGATAAGTCTTGGCGTAAACTTTCTTTAGGTCATCCCAATAACCAAGATCCTGTCCTAGATAAGCAATCTTTTTTGACACAAATTAGCTCCAGCAAATTAATCTTATCTACATGATATCATGTTTTAAAAAAGAGTACACAACATATTGGTTTTACAGGGATTATAAGTTTGACACAAAATCTAAACTTCAAAGTCATCATAATTTTGACCATAATACTCGTCATATTCTTTCGTAAAGAATCTTCTGACAAAATATTGGCCAACTCTGATAGTAGAAATGAATCCAAAGTTTTCAAGCTTAAGAATTGATTGATGAATTTCCTCTAAAGATATTTGTAGCCTTTCAACTATTTCAGACAAAGACATTAGTTGAGAGATTCCATGTTCACGATATGGATTTGTTTTCGCCCAAACACGACGATAGAGATACATTAAAACAACGATTTCAACTCTTGTTAAACGATAGTTAACAAGAATCTCATCAAAAAATATTTCAGGGATATCAGAAAACGTAGGAATAGGATAAGAGTTCGTATCGATCTTACTTGAATCAACTTCTTTATTTTTATGAGTTGCAATTATTGAATGTATGTCAACCATAACTCCCCCAAGAAGGATTTTCCTTCTTTTATTATGACATGAAATTCCTGTAGAAATCTAGTGCATTATTTATTTAGGAGTTTTTTGCCTAGCTCACTTTTGGCCAAAGAGCTGATTGCCTTATTTCTAGCATCTTTCGAACGATGTTCACTTAAATAACTTCTTATCTTTGTAAACAAGTCGTAGTTTTCTAGTCTACTATCATCATCTAAACGACAAATAGAGTTGATAAAATCGATTCGAGATTCGATGCTATCACATTTAGAAAGCTCTTCTTTAGCAGTGATAAAGCTTAAAATTTTCTTGTATTGGTTTTTCTTAATAGCAAAGAAAGAGTAAAGTTCTTCACTAAAGCCTGCATAGTTATACAAAACAACTTCCTCAATCGAGTGTAGATCATTTACAAGATAATGATTCTCTAACAAAGGAAGATCCTTTAGAGCAATTGGTAGTTTTATATTAAAACGTATTATTAATTTCACTAGTGTTTCAACAAAAAGCTGACAATTAATGCACTTTGATGATTCATATTTTAGATAATGAAGAGAAATTTTTCTCAAATTAAACTTTCGATAATTATCATCTTCAATAATTTCAAATCCTGTATTGATACTAAAGCGAATTGTTCTAAGAAGCCTTACTGGATCGTTAAAGAAATCGGAATCAATATAATTGATCTCCTTATTTTCAATATCTTTAATGCCTTCAAATGGATCGATGGTGTTCAACTGAATTTCGTCATTAACGATATTAAACTCAACACCAATGGCATTTAGCCTAAGATCTCTTCGTTTAAATGAATCAGCATAGCTTAAATTACTAGAGAAAAATGGGGTAAAGTTCTTATGACCTATATCTTCATTAAATACTTCAAGACGAGCAGACGAGAATTCGATTTCGGCCTCACCGAGATTGATACGAAAAACTCCCATTCCAATATACTTGGCCTCAGGAAAGCTTTCAGTTAGAAATTGAATCCAACTCTCCCCTTCGTAGCGATCAAGATGTCTGATTTCAAAATCAAAGTCTGTAGATTTCTTACCAAGATACCAGTCCCTAACATTTCCACCGACAAGACAAAGCCTAAAGCCTTTTTCCCAACTCTTTCTAATGAAAAGTTGTATCGAGTTTGGAATATTAGAGAGGTCATATTTCTTCATAGCAGAGTCTAAAGAAATGGATTTACCTCTTTAGTAAGCATTTCAATTGTCTTTCTAATACGTACTAGCTCTGTCGATTCCTTATGATAGACAATGTAGAAACGGTCATTAGAAACTTCAAATGCTTTGCCTAAAGTTTCGATTTCATCACTATAGTACCAACGTTTTAAAACGTGATTAGGAACAACAGCGATACCAAGGCCACTCTTTACGGCCTGTAGCATATTTCCATGTGAGTTAATTGAGTAGCGAACATTTACCTTTTTAGGCTTCTTCCCATACTTTGCAACACACCAGTTATAGTAAAGACGATCACCTTGCTCAAAAAGAACTGTAGGCATCTTAGTGAGCTCATCAAGAGAAGTTTGCTCAGTTATATTAAAAGGATTCCCTTTCGGATAAACAAGAGTAACGGCCTCTTCACTTAATAGTAGCTTCTCACCGGCCTTCGGTAGTGCTCCTTCAGGAAGCACTAAAAAGTCGATTTTATTTTCTTCAAAACTTTTAATTAGGTCTTCTTGGAAACCTAAAGAAATATGAATTGAAAGGTCTTTCTCTTGCTCAGCAAATGTTAGAAGCTCGTTAGCAAGCCAGGATTTACCAACACCGGTAAGTGTCCCAATACGAATCTTTCCCTTCATTTCATCTTTATTATCTTTAATCTGGACAAGAGTCTCATCCATATCATTTAAAAAGTTAGTCGCAAGCTCATAGAGCTTCTCACCTTCTTGAGTTAGAACAACTTTCTTACCAGTCCTCTTGAAGGCCTTAACGCCTATTTTAGTCTCTAAATTCTTAACTGATTGAGAGATAGCAGATTGAGTCACATTGAGATCCTCAGCTGCACGAGAGAAGCTTTCAGCACGGGCCACGGCCACGAGAGTTTGTAATTGGCTTGTTTCTAACATAATTTCAACCTTATCTTAAGTATAAGTTATACCTTATACCAAAAATGAACATTTGTAAATAAGAACTCTGTCAAATATTTGTAAATTAGAAGAAAAACGTTACTCCAAAAGAATGATTTGTAATAACCGGAGTAAGCAGGTTCATGAAAGATATTTGAAAGTCCTTATCTTTGTAAAGACTAAAATTTACTTCCGCACCTACGATTGGAACAAAGTAGAAGTCACCAATATTAGCAAAGTATGCACCCTCGCTAAAATCGAAACCATTTTCATCGAAGTGATAAAACCCTACAGTTCCATTGATCTCTACATATCTATTGCGGTAAAAGTTATAGCTTTGGGTTACTCCCCAAATTGGCTCACAGTACGAATTCTCACCAACAAGTAGTCCAGTGGACCAGTCATGGGCATAGTTGAATCGTACTGAGTGCAATTCATTAAAAATTACTCCACTACCTTCTGATAACTCATTACATAGTGGTCTTGCATTAGGCCCTGTTGGCTTTTGAATATGCGGTGTAATGCCTCCATAAATATATGTAAGATTCATTGCGTATGCATTAGTTGCGACCAAGAATAGAGCGATAATAAGTTTCTTCACATGGATATATAAAGCAATGCTAGTGCCAATTTATTATAAGGCATTCAATCACTTAGGCCGTCTAAAAAATGAACACTATCGCAAAAGAGTCAATAATATAAACGCTTTTATAAGATGACATTAAATTTGAAATGAATTCTGTCTTATTACTTAACACGCTAGAAATTTCTACACCAAACAAAGAATAGAAACTATTCCACTGTATATTTATCAAATGATAAAAATAAAAAAACTATTCATCACATCACTAACACTCCTATCAACAACAATTTATGCAAATGATTGCCAAGAGATACGTCTTGATAAAGGAGAGAATGCTCCTTTTAAAGACCTCCCTATACACGACCAAATGTATGGGAAGAAGACAGACTCTCAAATGTGTTATGCATTTGCTGGCTCACAATTTATTGATGCTGTTATTCAAAATGATATGAAAGCAAAAGGGCATATAACTTCCCCTATCACGACAGCTTTACAAACAAAGCTATCACCAACAAGAGACAATGGTAGTAGCGTTAATCTCCTTTCGAATATATCAAGAGGGGCCGGTCGCTCAGGCCTTGGTGTCGGACAAATTAATATTCTCTTTAAACAGATGAAGCAAGGATATAGCTGTGATCAAAACTTTCTTACGTCAATTGGAATCAAAGACCCTAATACTTTTTGGGAGCCGTTTGTTTACGAATTCTATGCAAATAAATCAATTGAAGAAAAAGTTTCTACTTTAAAAAACGAACTAAAACTTCGTGGTGTAGCAGATGAATTCTTTAATATTGTTGAAGATGAAACGTTGGCCCAGGCCGTTTCGAAAAAAGGTTTTTACTTAAGAGAACAACTTGTTTTTGAAAAACTATGTGAAGGCCACAAGATAAACTTAAATCTGCCAGAGCTTGAATACCATGACTACTCTCCAAGTGACATTGGTTTTCATGAAACTGATGAAGAATTCAAACAGCGATTTCAAGTTGATGAAATTAACCAAAACGCTATCCAAAACATAAGTGATAGTCTTGAATCAGGAAACAACTTACCAGTTATCGTCGATATCTGTGCAGAAGTTTTAACAGAAAAAAACAAAAGTTTTAAACGCTCTCTTCCTGCTATGAATGGAAGTTGTAGCAATCACTCTGTCCTTGTTATTGGACAACGTAAGGCCCAAGATAACTCATGCCAATACCTTGTTAGAAATAGCTGGGGTGATTATCGTAAATATGATCAGGCCTGGGAAGTTGATGAGAAGGGACAGATCTGGGTTGATGCTAAAACACTTTCGAGTAGTATCCTAAAAGTAATTCACGCAAGATAAAAAAAGGGCCGTATAAATACGGCCCTTCGAATATAAATCAATATTTTTAAATATCGGCTTAATCTTCGTTCGCAAGTTTCTCTTTACGTTCTTTCATAACTGTCTCTTGGATGTTTGAAGGACAGTCTACGTAACGAGCAAATTCCATCGTGTATGATGCTTTACCTTGAGACATAGATCTTAGGTCATTTGAGTAACCAAACATTTCTGAAAGTGGTACTTCAGCATTGATGATAACTTCTCCACCTGGATCAGTTTCTGAACCTTGGATCATCCCTCTTCTTGAAGAAAGGTCACCAATTACAGAACCTTGGAATTCATCTGGAGTTGTAACTTCAACTTTCATAACTGGTTCCATAAGAACTGGTTGTGCTTTGTTGATAGCTTGTCTCATCGCTTGTCTTGCAGCAATACGGAATGCCATATCTGAAGAGTCAACGTCGTGTGACTTACCGTCTCTTAAGAATACTTCACAGTTAATAACTGGGAATGCAGCAAGAGGACCTTTATCCATAACGTCTTGGAAACCTTTTTCACAGGCACCGATGAATTCGTTAGGAATCGAACCACCTTTAATTTCGTTATTGAATTTAAATACTTGATCTTCTTTATCCTTGTCTTCGTCAGCAAGTGGCTTAAGTAGACCAACAACTTGACCGAATTGACCAGAACCACCTGTTTGCTTCTTGTGAGTATAATCAAAAGTAGCTTCAGTTCTAATTGTTTCACGGTAGTTAACTTGAGGAGCACCAACTTGTACTTCTGCACCGAATTCACGCTTTAATCTTTCTACGTAAATTTCAAGGTGTAGCTCACCCATACCAGCGATACGTGTCTCACCTGATTCTTCGTCAGTGTAAACGTGGAATGTCGGGTCTTCTTTAATGAATTTAGCAAGACCTTTAGACATCTTCGCTTGCTCGTTCTTATCCTTACAAGAAATCGAAAGCTCGATAACTGGGATTGGAACGTGGATACCTTCAAGAGAAAGGTTTAAGTTATCGTCGTTACCTACGAATGTATCCCCTGATGCACAGTCGATACCTACGATAGCGATGATATCACCTGCGTGAGCAGTATCGATATTTTCTCTATCGTTAGAGTTCATACGAACCATACGTCCGATACGTACTTTCTTACCAGTTCTTGTATTATAAACAGTATCACCTTTATTTAGTGTACCTCTATAGATTCTTGTATAAGTAAGCTGACCGAATTGCTCATCAGTGATCTTGAATGCCATAGCAAGTAGGTCACCAGCTGGATCAGGGATGATCTCAACTTTAGTATCAGTATCAGCATCTTGTGCAGTTGGAAGTGCACAAGTAAGTGGTGAAGGAAGGTATCTTGCAACAGCTTCTAGAAGTGCTTGTACACCTTTATTCTTGAATGCTGAACCCATATATACTGGAGTTAACTGAAGTGATTGAACACCTTTCTTAATACATAGGTGAAGTTGTTCTTCTGTTGGCTCATTACCTTCTAGGTATGCTTCCATAACATCATCATCGTACTCAGCTACAGCGTCGATCATCTCAGCTCTTAGCTCTTCCATTTGATCTACTAGATCAGCTGGACATTCTTCGATTCTAACGTTTTCACCGTTATCACCATCAAAGTACATTGCTTGTTTAGTAATTAGATCAACAACACCTGTGAACTGATCTTCTGCTCCAATAGGGATTTGCATAAGAACAGCATTGTGGTTTAGTTTTTCCTTAAGAGCGTCACGTCCATTAAATGGGTTTGCTCCCATACGGTCCATCTTATTTAAGAAGGCCATTCTTGGAACGTTATATCTTTTCATCTGTCTATCTACAGTGATTGACTGAGACTGAACACCTGAAACAGAACAAAGAACTAGAATCGCACCATCAAGAACACGTAGTGATCTTTCAACCTCAACAGTGAAATCAACGTGACCCGGAGTATCGATTAGGTTGATACGAGTATCTTTTTCAATACCGTCAGCAAAAGTTGTCCCTTTACCGCTAATACCTTTCCAGTGTGCTGTCGTAGCAGCAGATGTAATTGTAATCCCTTTTTCCTTCTCTAGTTCCATGTGGTCCATAGTTGCACCAGCTCCACCACCACGAACATCTTCGATTTTGTGGATCATGTCACAATAAAAAAGGATACGCTCTGAAAGAGTAGTCTTACCAGAGTCGATGTGCGCCGAAATACCGATGTTTCTCGTTTTCGCCATCAGCTTGTTGTTAATCATTCTTAACTCCGTTTTGAGGTTGTTAATATTTAATTGAGTCCAAATAAAAATGGATGACCAAATTTATAAAGTAACGTTCATAAGATAAAATAATCAGTGTTGCATATTAGAGAAAAAACCCATTCAAGTCAACGAGTTATAAGGCTTTTTTGAGCTTAAAATAAAGAATATTTAAGTATTTATTTTTGACAAACGTGTTGACAAAAAATGACCTAATTCTTAAAAAATCTTTCGCACAAAATAAAAGGAATAAACTGAATGTCTTCACAACTTAGCAAACAAGACCTATATGAGTCTGTTAAAACCCTTGTCGAAAGCGACGCGTCACGAATCCACTTAGGTCAACATAAATTATATACGCTATTTAGTGTGGCGTTCCAATATATGTTATTTAAGTCTACGAAGGAAGCTGGTGCCTATATTATCCGTGTCCAAGACGCAAAACTGGCCCAAAAACTTGCTCGAAAATCAAAAGATGAATCAACGCGTAAATTCCTTACGCAATTGCAAATTCCAAGAAAGATCAAGTATGGAAAATCAACTTTCTACTTAGACTTCTTTAATATTGCTAGTTGGAATATCACTAGAGATTTAAACCCGGCCAATATCAAGGGATCTCTAATCGTACGCGATACTAGTGAAGAATCTCCTGCTAAACAAATCATGGCCCTCCAAGCAGAAGCAGCAATGAATGAGGCCATTCTTGAAGGACACGAAGAAGCGAAAGTCGATATCCCTGAGCTACCAGAAGACTTTTACTTCACACACCTTGTTGATGCTTCACCAAAGAATATTTTAATTGCATTTGATGAGGTCATGGAAGAAGGCCTGTTGAATGAGTATAACTTTGAAGCAATCAACTTCCCTTTTATTAAGAAAGAAATCCAAAAAACGATCTCTGGTGTCACAATCTCGAAAGACCTTGATTGGGACGCTATTGATGAATAGGCGCGGCATTGATTGCCCAAAGGCAATCTATTGGACGCGCCGATAGCGCACGTCGCCTGAAATGAAATATATCTTCAACAAGCCGGGTTCAAGCCCGGCTTTGTTGCCTAAGCGCTGACTAATGGGAAAGTAAACGAATAAAAGAAACGATATTTTCACGAAGTGAAAATGAGTAAAGGACCTTTCTCATATAACCGAATCACGCGAGCTTCGCTCTTTGATTCTTGAATAACATTCATCTGTACTTCAAAACTGCCCCTTAGGGCACTTTTGCCGCACGATGTGTTGCCTAAGCGCTGACTAATGGGAAAGCAATCGAATAGAAAAAGCGCCATTTTTCACGAAGTGAAAAATAAGCAACATTTCATAAAACAATTCATAAAACAAAATAAACCAAACTCCAAAACCAGCTCCCCCTAATTCAACCCACTAGTATTCGGATTAAAGTATTGATCCACACTAAAGTCATAAGGACGCACAACTGACATCCCATCAAGTAGGCCAACGATATATCGAGCATATCCCTGTGCTGCATTCCCACCTGAAATATCTGCCATAATATCGGCCAAATCGACCTGTGTGAGAACTTGTGTACCGGCCAGCGTTCCGTCTGACTGCAACACCGTTAACATCATTGCAGCATCATTTACCAAATAGACAAAGGTTCCTGGTGTAGTCGATCGGTACGCACTATAAGACGTATAGAGATTGATTTGAGTAATATTTGGATCAGTACTAAATGGATAGATTATATTATCAATTTCTGTAACCACTGAGTCCTTGATTTTAACAAACATATGTTTATCACCATCATCAGTATGATCATACTTAAGATAACTTATTGCCCCGTTACTATTGTCATAATTAATTTGACTCGTTCTAAGAATCTCTACAGGAACAGACATTTCATGAATTTGACTCGGAGCCTGTGATGATATCGCTCCAGAAGTTTCATAAATATAGGCCGTATAGTCAGTCGCTGCAGTAGGGTCTACATCAACAACATCAGCAAAGTAGATTTTTCCTCCATCCTCACCTAGAAAATCTGCCGATCTCGTATAAAGCCTAGACTCTGCAACTTGAGTATCTGTATTGATGCAAGTGAGATACTTAGTTGAAGAAACAGACAGCTTAAAACAGAAATAGGAATCATTAGATACGACCTGTGCTTCATTAAAGGTTGCAGAAGTCATTGATGCCGGAAGAGATGTAACTTCAGAAATAACTTCATCTGCTCCCATTTGATAAATTGTCTGATTTGTTTGTGAAAAGATATAGAGATTATTATTAGCAACGCTAAACCTACGAGGATCAAGCCCAGAAGCTCCAGCAATATAATCATCAACCATTTTCGTTCCACTAACTGTTCCATCTGTAACCCATAACTCAGGTCCATTGACAGCGTCGCCACCTTTAAAATACATCTTATTATTAAAGAGGACATTTCGTTCCCTGATATTTAAAGTACTATAGTAAGTATTTGAAACAGTTTTTAGCATCTTAGTTCCAGCAACTGTCGTATCAGTCACCCAAAGATCATAAGTTGTGGCAGTAGACTTGATGATAAAAAAGAGCTGATTTCCAACTCGATTGACAAAGATTGGATCAGACTGTGTATCACCAAAACCAGGAATTGTTGCCAGAACATTAAAGTTATTACTCTTATCAATTAGAATGATGTCGTAATTAGGAGAATTAAAACCAGCTACAATCATTCCATTAGAAAATGTGTAGTGATTTCCTACTGAGTCAGTAGCCTGCGTGTCTGGATTAGTCATCTTTGAATAAGCAAAGCTAGCATTAGGGACTTGAACCGTGTCAGCTGCTAGTCCGTAGCTTAGATAAACTTCATTACCAGATCCAGTATCGTTAATCATTAAGAATGAAAAATCTGATGTTGTAATAACCTTTCCAACTCCATCTCCAGAGGAAGGGGCCGGCTTATCATCATCAAAATTAAAATCGACATGGGAAACACAAGAAGTTAAAAAAAGGACAGACAAAAGAAAAATTAGATAATTAATAAATACCTCAGCAAATGAACATGTTATTTCTTTATCGAACTAAAACAAAAACACTTTAAGAAAATATATTTTTTTTCATTTCGAGATGTTTAGAAAACATTATTTATTTTCATTGTTTATGTACTATTAGATGGTTGAGGCACAACTCTAAACTTTAGCTCAAGAGAGTTATTAAGGTGTCTTTTAGGTTCATAACCGAATCACGCGAGCTGCGCTCTTTGATTCTTAAGTCACATACATCAGTGAGTCAAAACTGCCCGTTGGGGCACTTTTGCCACACGATGCTGCAGATGACGCTAACAAAAAACTAACTTGAATAATCCATGAAAGTAGTCATAATGAACCAATGGAATCTAGTATCATGGCCTCTTTCTTTATTGCTTTAATCTCAGTTGTAAATCCTATTGGTGCCCTGCCAATGTTTATGTCATTGACTCAAAACTTGTCTGAGACACAAAGAAGAAGCATGGTTCGAGTTTGCTCGATTGCTGTTTTTGTCACACTTGTAGTTTCTCTTTTTATTGGAGAAAAAATTCTTAGCTTCTTTGGAATTTCGATTGCCTCATTTACAGTTGGTGGAGGGATTCTTATTTTTTCCATGGCAACTTCCATGATCAATGCCAAAGATGTTGAATCAAAGCTAACACAAGATGAAATTGATGATGATGAAATCCGTGAGATAGGAATTGTCCCCTTGGCCATTCCTCTGCTAGCAGGTCCAGGAGCTATTTCAACGACAATTATCTACGCGCAAAAATTAGATTCTCCAATTGACTGGGCCCTTAGTATTCCAATTATCTTTGTTAGTGTCCTAGCTATTTATGTTGTTCTTATTAATGCAAATCGTATTAGTCAAAAAGTAGGAACGCTTGGAGTAAACGTAACAACACGAATTATGGGGCTAATTCTACTGGCCATGTCAATTCAGATGATCACTCATGGACTTTCAAATATTCTCCCTATCTTAAAAGCAAAGCTCTAGCTCGATAAATAACACAGAGCGCTCCCCTTTCTTGACCGACTTATTCTAATTCTTTAGAATTAAACTTCATGTTTATTATTAAGTATTTACTCCCACTATTCTTAACTTTTACCAGTGTCTTTGGAGCTAATCACGACACTATCGAAAAGAAATGGTTATCACTATCTAAAGAGTTCAACTTAAATCCAAATGAGCACGGTTTTTGTTATATGTACCAAGGTGAAATCTTTGGAACAACAGCACACTTAAAAAGCCGACTTGCTTCAACGACAAAGCCCATAACTTCACTAATGGCACTCGAAACTCTAGGGCCAAATTTTCAATATGAAACAAAAGTGATTTCTGATGGAGAAAATATCCATCTTGAAGGAGCAAATGATGGAATGTTTAGTGAAGAAAAAATCTTCTACTTAATCGCTGCCCTCAATGCAAATGGAATCGTTAAACTCAACACCATAAGCTTTGATGCTAATACTCCTATTTTTGCAATTGCCCTAAGGCCTTATATGAGTATGAGCGAAGCCTGGTATTCGAAAGAATATAACATCGAACAGCTTAAAGAATACTTTAACCTTGATAACAATAAGAAAATAAAAACAAGACTTAAAGAGTTTTTAAAAAATACCAAAGAAGAAAGACTTAAAGAACTAGGTCTTCCTTTAAAAGTATCGGCCTATAGAATGACTGTCGATAATGTTGTGTATTCCGCAGCGAATCCTATTAAAGACATCAAAAAAACTTACTTAGTTCAATCTCCTAAGCTTCTAACTTATCTAAAGTTTCAAAACTCAGTTTCTCACAATTGGCTCTCTGACATAACTTATAAAAGTTATGGAGCTCAAGAATACTCAAAGTGGTATCTTCAAAATCTTATTGAAGAAAAACTTGGTAATGATTACTTTCAAAAAAGAATTGGGTTTAACGATACTGAAGAAAATACTTATCTTTATACAGGATCAGGCCTGGATTCAAAAATAGATGGGAAGCGCGTCGACAACTATGCAACTTGCGCTATTGTAATTAGCTCTTACCAGGAACTAGAAAATAACTTGAATCAAAGTGGCCATAAGCTTGAACAAGTCCTACCTATTGCAGGAATTGATATTGGGACTCTATCGAAAAGATTAAACTCTCAAAGAAACTTAGGCTCTATCCTTGCAAAGACAGGCACTCTTATGAATACCAAGTCTTTGGCAGGTAAATTGTCGACAAAGTCAGGAGCGATCTACTTCGGCTTTTTTCATCAAGTCTTTAAATCAAATGGACAAGATCAGTACAATGCTAAGATAGTTCAAGATCTTATGACAGAGTTTTTGATTGAAGAATTCGCAGGTGCAAAGAAAATAACAAACTACACCAAACCACAATCTTTCCTGCCTCTAGAAGGACCAATAGAAGAGTTATAAATGAACAAATCAGTTATCCCCATCGTCGTAATACTTTTGGCCCTTGCTACTTATATCTCAAAAGAGAGCACACAGTCTGTTCAAAACAAATACGATGAACCGGCCCCGATAAACGCAATTGAATCACAAATCGTTCACAAAAGAGCAGCTCTTACACGAAAAGCTCCTAAGGCCTTGAAAGAAAACAAAGAAGCTAATCACATCCTAATGGCCGCACTTGCAGATGAGCGCGAGGACTTAGTTATAGAAGCTCTAAACAAGGGAGCAAACCCAAATATCATCTTTAACAATAGACGTTTTACAATGGCGATGGACAAGAGCTTAAATTGTAACCCCACTGTTCTAAAAGCTCTTATTGATGCAGGAGCAGACCTAAAGATAAAAGACACTCACGGAAGAAGCGCTCTTGACTATGCAAAAAGAAATGGCAATGAAGATTGTATCAAAATTCTAAACGACTCAGGTGCGATCTAAAGAAAAAAATTGGGCCTTGGTTTTTACTTTAAAGAAGAAAAGATAGGATTTTAGAACAAGAGAAAAAAACAGATTCCTGTTTTTCAGCATGGCCGGTAGAAGTGTTATTGGGACTCTTTTTAAAGAACCAAGGCCGTCCAACCATTGATACTATTAATAAAGCAATGATCGTGCCAACTTTTGAATAATATCCAAAGACATCAATTTCAATAAAATCAAACACTTATTACTGGAGTAAAAAGGTCACTGAGGTCAAAATGAACTCGTTACAGTAAATACAAAAGAGCCCAAAGTGCACACTGCGCCGCATCGTTCGTATATCTTTTAAATAAAGAATTAAGATAGAAATTTTGTTAGAACAGGTTCTAATTTTGAAATAATCGGGGCCGCTTCTTCTGAAAATGGAGATAAAGAAAATCGAATAACATTAGTTGCTGCCTCATCACTGAGTTCATACGCCTTTGCAACTCGTGATGGTTTAATGATTCCAGATGCACAAGCAGAACCACTAGAAGCACAGATTCCGGCCATATCTAGGGCCATCATAACAGTATTAATATTCTTATCATGGACACTAAAGAAAATAGTTGTCGCATTTCTCTTCTTTGCCTTGGCACCGATAAGAGTAATTCTTTCACCAAATTTTTCAAGAAGCCACGTTTCAAGCTCATCTTTTACTTTTTGAGCTCGCTCAATATTTAAGTGTGACAGATTGTAATCAAGAGCGAGATTAATTGTATGAACACTAAAAGCATTCTCAGTTCCTGAGCGCATTGCCTTTTGCTGACCACCACCACGAATAAGTGGAGTCCAACTCGCATCCTTTGAAACAAGTGTAAAGCCTACACCTTTAAGAGCACCAAATTTGTGTCCAGAAAAAGTATAGTAATCAAGTCCTAGGGTAAGCTCATTCCAATCTTTGATTTTTCCAACAACTTGTACACAATCAACATGAACACAAGCGCCTGTCTCATCTTTGATTTTTAAAACATCGGCCAGATCCCACACGACACCATTCTCATTATTCACATAAGTGAAATTAATGAGCTTCTCTCCTTCAAGCTCGTTTAGAGCTTGTATTACTTCTTGTCTATCAAAGTCGCCTCCATGTGTTTTTAACACGTGAAAAGTACCACCAAGAAGCTCTACATGTTCTCTTTGATTCACCATACTCGAATGATCAACATCAAAGCAGAATACGTGGAATTTTGATTTAAGCTTTAGAGCATTAAAGCAAAAACCTTTTACTACACTATTGATTGCCTCTGTGGCACCTGAGTGAAAAAAAACATCGTAGCTTGTCGCATTGAAAGTATCTTGAATCTTTTTGATTGTTTGATTAATGAGAGATTTTGACTTCTTTCCTACCTGGTGAATCGAAGCTGGATTACCAAAGTAGACGGCCCCCTTGCAAAGCCAATCTTGGACTGGTTTAACTAAGGGGGCCGTAGCATTATAATCTAAGTAGAGATAATTATTGATTAATTTCACCTAAACCTGATCTGATTCCTGAAGCGTACTCGCTAAATGCACTTTCATTTGAAGTGTTTTGAGTAGCTGCTTCTACTGTTTGAGTAGCTTGTTCATTAGAAGCTTCTTCACCTCTAACTTCTGACTCAACTTCACCAGATTTTCTTACAAGGTCACCTAAAGAAGTAGTTGTTAGGTATTCGCTCATAATGAAACCAAGGTTTTGAAAGTAATTCTTAGACAGGTGGAATTCAACAGTGCTAGCTTGCTCTGCTTCTGTTCCTAGGATGTCTTTTGCTGGGTTGATATTTTCACCAACACATTCAAGTACATCTTTAATTGTAATTTCTTCCATCGAACGAGCAAGAACATAACCACCACCTGGTCCTCTTACTGACTTAACAGCTTGGCCATTTCTAAGCTTTCTGAAAAGTTGCTCAAGGTAGTGAAGTGAAATGTTTTGTCTTTCTGAAATTTCCTGAAGTCTTACAGGGTTTCCGTTGCTGTGAGTAGTTAGGTCAAGCATTGCTCTAACTGCGTAGCGTCCTTTCGAAGTGAGTCTCATTGGTCTTCCTCCATAAATCCAAATGTTAAATAAAAAAATAGTTTTAAACTTAAAGCAAATAAATTGTGTGCTAATTTAGGACTCGCATTCCGTGCTATCCTTTCTGTTGAAAGATTTATTCCGTTAAAATCTTTCTTCCTAAATATTATGTCAGCCCACAAGTCTTAAAGTCAACTTGATTTAATCAATTATTATAAAAAAATATTTTTTCTTTACTGGAGACAATGATGGAGCACAAAATATCAATAATATCTATATGTTAGGGAATTATTCAACTGCGATGACAAGATATGCCAAACAGAGTTAATCGGTTATTTCTGCCCACTTGTTAGAAGATGTTAAAAAATAATTTTCTTTAAAAAATAATTACGAGATGCACTTTCTTCATCATCTTTCTTGTCATTGGCCTCAATGCTTAGTTGAAAATAATTGAAGTCATCAGAAAGTTCACGGTAAATATCTCTGATATAGTCCTTGCCCCACTCAACAAGAAAGTATTTTTTCTCATCGAGGTACATTGCAAGTTCAAGATGAATGATCTCTTCTGGCGAATCAAGACGATAGAAGTCTGCATGGACAACATCGCCGCAATCATTGATAAGGGAATATGTTGGAGAACCTGACTTGTCTTCACCTAAGAAGACGTTAGTGAATGTTGTCTTTCCCGCGCCAACTGCTCCATCTAAAATCACAACAGATGGCTCATTTAACGACTCTTTTAGTTCGACAATAATATTTGAAATATCACTTTGGTATACTTTTTTCCAATGCCTAACATCTTGATAGTCAAACAACAGGTGCTCCTTAGAATTAATTGCTTAGATATTTATTTTCCACGATAAAAATCAATTAGCAATCAAAGGCAAACCATACCTTACTTAACTGGATGGTTTCTAAACAAATTTAACATATCTCTAGTAACATTAGAGATTCCACTAAATACAGCTTGAGACACAATCCAGTGACCAATATTATATTCAGCAAAAAGACCTTGCTCAAGAAGAGGTCTTACACTCTCCATTGTTAATCCGTGGCCAGCATGGAAAGCAACACCTGTCCCCTCTAGAACTTTAAAACAATCAACATAGTTATTAAGATGAGGATTAAGATCTCCTTCTTTTAGGAAGTCGATAGCATATGCTCCCGTATGAATTTCAACAGCATCTGCTTTTAATTCGATGGCCTTCTTCATTACATCTGTCGAGGCTTCAACAAAAAGAGAGATTTTTGTTTTTGGAGAATGCTCTCTTAGGTATGACATAGTTTGTGATACTTTATCAAAATTAGCTGCAGAAAGATCTAGTCCACCTTCTGTTGTCTTCTCTTCTCTTTTTTCTGGAACAAGACAGATCCAATCTGGTTTAAAATCAGCTGCAATTTCAACAATCTCTTTAGCACAGCCAATTTCAAGATTTAATGGTTTTTCAAAACGCTTTGTTACGGCCATAACACTTGTTAAGTCCGTATCTTGAATATGTCTTCTGTCTTCACGTAAGTGAATAGTAATTTGATCAGCACCGGCCATTAAAACATCTTGAGCGGCGTTTGCAACACTTGGGTAGCCTTCATCTCTTTGTTGTCTAAGAGTTGCTACGTGGTCAATATTTACACCAAGTCTTGGAATCATTTTATCAGTCATTATGCAATTTCCTTTTTAAGAGCGCTCACAAGACGATCACAAACTGTATTGATCTTATCTTCACAACGTCCTTCAACCATAACACGTGCTAGAGGTTCAGTTCCTGAGTATCGGAAAATCACACGTCCTTCTTCACCTAATTCTTCTTCACAGGCCTTAAGTTCTGCTGCAAATGTAGGCATTTCTTCAACCTTCTTCTTTTGAGAAACAGATACGTTCTTTAAAACTTGTGGATATAATTCTACTTCTTGAGACAGTTCATTAATTGATTTCTTAAAGAAATAAGTGGCCTCAATTGACTTAAGAGCTGCAAGAGTCCCGTCTCCAGTAGTTGCATGCTCTAGAAAAATAATATGCCCAGATGGTTCACCACCAAGAAGAGCATTTTCACTTCTCATATACTCCATAATATAGCGATCACCAACTGCTGTACGATGAAATTTAAGACCTAACTTCTTAAGGTAGTTCTCAAGCCCAAGGTTAGACATAATCGTTCCAACAACAGTGTCACCTTTTTTAAGCTTGCCTTGCTCAAGTAAAAGCTTCGCAAAAATTCCAATCAGCTTATCACCTTTAATAAGTCCACCGTCTTTATCTATTACTTGAATACGATCAGCATCACCATCAAGACAAAATCCCATATCTGCACGAAGCTTTACTACTTCTTGACTTGCAAGAGCAGGGTGTAAGCTTCCACAATTTAAATTAATATTTTGGCCATTTGGATTTACACCTAATGGAAAAACTTCTGCACCTAACTCACTCATGACAAGAGGAGCAACTTTATAGCTAGCACCATTTGCACAATCCACAACCACACGCATACCACTTAGGTCACACTCTTCATCAATTGCTGACTTAACGTGAACAACGTAGCGGCCTTCAACACCTTCAAGTCTTTTTGCACGACCGATTTCGGCACCAACTTTTGGTGGAATAAGTTTAGGATTAAGAACTAACTCTTCAAGCTCTAACTCAACTTCGTCTGGAAGCTTGAATCCGTGGGCATCAAATAACTTAATACCATTATCATCGTAATCATTATGTGAAGCTGAAATCATAACACCAGCATCCGCTCTCATAGAAGTTGTCACAAAAGCAACACCAGGAGTTGGAAGAGGTCCAGTAAAAATCACTCGTCCACCTTGAGATAATACACCTGCCGAAAAAGCTTGCTCAATCATATAACAGCTTAGTCTTGTATCTTTACCAACGATAATTAGAGGTGTTTTCTTATTCTTATTCTTTTTTTGAAAATAGAAAGTTACTGCACGTCCAAGTGCTGTCGCAATTTCAGGAACCATTGGATAAATATTTGCTTTACCTCTAATTCCATCAGTTCCAAATAGTTTTCTTTCAGTCATTATCTACTCACTTTAATTATTTCTGGATGAATTTTTAATAAATGAACGTCCTCAGGAAGCTCGGCCCTTAGACGAATATCTGCACTTCTTCCCATATCAGAAGGAATTTCTGCATAAACCTTAACTTCGCTTGCCTTTATATCATCTCTACCAGTAGTTAGTACATCTAAAGAGACCTTTCTTATGCGAGAACGAAATTTCATATTAGGCGCAATAAATAAAATTGGGATATTCTTTAACGTGAGATTAGCTTTTTGTGGCCTAATATCATACTTAAACGAAAGAGTGTCATTCTCACCGTAACGAAGAAACTCTGGAAGATCTTCAAGTTGAATCGGAACTTCCCCTTGACCAGATAACTCCGATAGATCAATTAGGCGTGTTTTCACCTGCCCCACATTTCTCATGATATCACGTGCTCCCTCAATCTTAACTTGATTACGACTAAGAGATGAAGAAATGAGCTTTAATTCCTTAGGTAAGTTATTCATGTAATTTACCTTAATAGGAACATTCTTATAAATTAATTTATCTAGCTTGATGGCTATATGCTTTGGCTTAATATCCACAACCTCAACACCAAAAGGAACAATTAAATCCGTTTCGCTAATCGAATATTTTACTTGTTTCGTTGTGCGATTAACTTTCATTTTCTTAAGGTCAACTTGAAGCTTCAAGTGATCATCGCCATGAAAGTCTTTTAGGAACGCACGAGCTCCCTTTAATGTCACATGAATTTCGTGAGCAGACACTGAAGTAACATCCATACTTGTTGCTGGAAGTACTTCTAGGTTATAGATTCTTTCAGTTGTAATTGGCTCCGAGTTTACAACATAGAACCAAAGAAAAATTGCAAGAATAATACTCAGTAGAGTTAGTAGCTGATTTTGAATTAATTCAAATAAATTATTGCTTTTAATTTTCTTTAACATCTTATACCTGCCCTACGATTTGAGATTGTAGATCAAGTCTCTTGCCTGCCCACGCCTTCTTAAGCATCATACGTAGCTCATTCTCGTTATGAGAATAGAAGAACTGGCCATTAATACACAGTTTAATCTTTCCGGTTTCTTCACTTACAATTATAACAATGGCATCTGATACTTCTGAAACACCAAGAGCTGCACGGTGGCGAGTTCCGAAGTGGCGATCAATTTCAATATTCTTAGATAATGGCAAGAAACAACCTGCGGCCAGAAGTTTTCCATCTCTTAAAATAATGGCACCATCATGAAGAGGCGAAATTGTTTGGAAGATAGAATAGATTAAGTCTGAATGAATCGTTGCATCGATAATTGTTCCAGTATCGATATAGTTTTGTAGACCGTTTTTTCTTTCAATGACAAGAAGAGCACCTGTTCTCTCTTTAGAAAGGGCCGTTACACTCTTAATTACCTCTTCGATGTCATAGTTAACAGGAGAGCGATCAAAGAAGTTAAACATCTTTCTTCCCGTACCAACTGTTGCAAGAGCAGCACGAAGCTGGTCTTGAAAGATAACGATGAAAATAATGAAGATATAATCAAAGAAGTGCTCAAGGATCCAATTTACCGTGTAGAGATTGTACTTAATCCCAAGAGTATAGAGGATAGCGAGAAAAACCATACCAAGTAATACCTGAATGGCCCTTGTCCCTTTTACGATCTTTAGAACCTGATAGATCATCAGGGCGACAATGCCCATGTCGAAAAAATCTTTAATGCTTAATTGCTTTAGAAGCGTTGAAAATAATGTCATAATATATAAACTGCTAAATATTTAAAATGTTAGGAGTTTAATGATGCCTATAAAAACGCAGATAGTAAACACATCAGGTGAAGGCTTTTACGACATAACGGCCCAGATGCGACAATGCTTAGAAGAACTCAACCCTAGTGATGAAGATGGTATCCTAGTGTGTCAAATACAACACACCAGTGCTGCGCTATGTATAAACGAGGCTTTTGACCCAAGTGCAAAAGTTGATATGGAAAACTTCCTCAAGCATCTGGCCCCAAGAAGCCTCTCTTTTATCACTCATACAGCTGAAGGGCCTGATGACTCACCTTCTCACATGAAGTCAATTCTTATGCAAACTTCCCTTACGATGATTATTGAAAATGGTGAACTTGATATTGGCCGATGGTCTGGAATTTATCTTTGTGAATTCAGAGATGCTCCTCATACGAGGAAAGTGAAAGTTAAATTCATGAAAGGATAGAGTTAAGTGAGTATGCGAGGCCTGTTTCCGACTCGTCCCATCCTGGGACTCCCTGGACTTTATGCTTCATCTGCTCCTGCAGATGCCGCAAAAAGACAAAGGCCTCAAAAATGAGGCCCAAGCACTATATAGTTTTGTTTGTGTTTTATTAAATCAAATAGTTTAATGAATTATTTTGTTGATTCGTAGATTGCTTTGAATCCGTCGAAATCTCTTGCAGCGATTTCAGCAAGCATCTTTCTGTTGATTTCAACATTGTTCTTCTTAAGCTGTCCCATGAACTTTGAATAAGAAGTACCAAGAAGCTTAGCAGCTGCAGAAATACGTACGATCCAAAGTCTTCTCATATCTCTTTTAAGAAGTCTTCTACCGATGTATCTGTAGTGTAATGCTCTTTTTACTGTTTCAGAAGCGTGATAGTACTTTTGTCTTCTAGAAAAGTGAAACCCTTTTGCTAGTTTTAAGACTTTATTTCTTCTCGCTCTTGCTTTAAAACCTCTTCTAACTCTAGACATAATTTACTCCATTTTTTTGACGTTTGGGGACCAAGCTAATGGTTCTTTCGTTCTTTCCCAAAAATCAGGTTAAAAAAACAATTTTGTCGATTTAAAGTTTCGACCAACTCAATCTTTTTTTTGAATCGCTTGCGCTAATTAAGCGTAAGGTAGACATCTCTTTACACGAGCAACATCTGAAGCGTGTACGTAGTCAGTTTTACCTGCTCTCTTCTTCGCATCAGTTGGCTTCTTTTCAAGAATGTGTCTTAGGT
Organism: Halobacteriovorax sp. RT-2-6; assembly: GCF_047085025.1. NCBI lineage: Bacteria > Pseudomonadati > Bdellovibrionota > Bacteriovoracia > Bacteriovoracales > Halobacteriovoraceae > Halobacteriovorax > Halobacteriovorax sp. RT-2-6. The sequence continues at coordinate 136,888 of NZ_JBKIYH010000001.1, read as the reverse complement.
TAGCTCTTTTTCTTTTGAACTTACCGTTACCTACTGGCTTAAATCTTTTAGCAACAGCTCTTCTAGTCTTCATTTTTGGCATTTTTTACTCCTTGAATTTTACTCACTCGAAAGCAAGTTGAGAATTCAACAAAATACAACAAAACTATAAGTGCATATTTTTAACAGCTTCAAGCTATTAATGCAAAGGATTATTTAAAATAAGTGAAAAAATATCGGGTACTTAGACAGAATAAATGGAATGTGCCTGAAGTAATATCAGGCACTTATAAAAGAATTATTATTTTTTCTTTCCTGGAGCGACGATTGTGATAATTCTATTACCCATCATCTTAATTGGAGACTCAATAACTCCATCAGCTTCTTCGCATACGCCATTAAGAATCGCTTCAAATTTCTCTTTTCCCATGTCCTTATAGGCCATTTCACGACCTCTAAATTGCATAACAAATTTAACCTTGTCACCACCCTCTAAGAACTTATAGGCTCTCTTAAGTTTAGTCTCAAGATCGTGTGCTTCAATATTTGGACGAAGTTGAATTTCTTTTAGCTGAACCTTGGCCTGCTTCTTCTTAGCTTCTGCAGCTTTCTTTTGAAGAGCATATTTATACTTTCCGTAGTCCATTAGCTTTACAACTGGTGGTTTAGCTGTTGGAGCAATCTCAATTAAGTCGACACCAAGTTCTTCCGCAATTTCACGTGCTCTATCAATAGATACAACTCCGTACTGCTCTTCATCACTCATTAATCGACATTCAGAAATTCTAATTTGCTCGTTAATTCTTGGGCCTCTTTCTTTTTTAACCCTTCCACCTTTAAAATTGTTGCTAATAAATCACCTCCGGAAATAAACCAATTATTAGCGAATTAGTTATTTTCAATAATTTCAATTCTAATATCTAGCTATTAGGATTGCAAACATAACAAAAAATATACCCACAGTATACATTATTGAATGAGATATTTCTCATAAAATGACAGATATTGCCCGCCGTGAGACGTAATTCTTATAAAATACTCTTCAGATAAGCAAAGATCAGTATATAAATTCTTAATTCTTTCGAATTCCTTTAGTTTTTCGATACCAAACTCAGTACTCTCAACTTCACCAGAATGAAGATCAAAGCTTTCTAGGTATTTATCCTTAAGATTACCTATCATTGGAACACCAACACGAAAGTTTTTAAGCTCTTTATCAGCAAAAACAAAGATCTCGTCACTTTTGAAATGAATCAGCTGTCCATGAACAATTAGTGCCATCAGCTTTGCAGCAGATGAAAATAATTTCGTAAAATCTTCTTCCCACGGACCGATTGCAAGTCTAATATTTCCAACTTTTCTCTTGTTTATTTTATTTCTCATCTTCTAATCCTTATGACCTTCATCATCTGGCTCCATGTGGATCAGTATATCGATATCGCGACAATAATCCTTTAGCATCAACCTAAGTCGATCTTCTACTGTGTGAGCTATATCATGGGCCTGACTCAGTGATAAGTCAGGTTCGAGTAACAAGTGAAAATCAATTTGCATCCACGTAGAATTTCCACGTGCTCGAAAATTGTGAATATCTCGAACATATTTAATATCCTCAAGTGAAGAAATGTACTTATCTTTTAATATAGGAGCTACATCTAAAAGGTCATTTAAATTTTCTAAAGTTATTTGAATACCAAGGTAAATCAAATATAAAATAATCAATCCACCGACAATATAGTCAATAATGTAAATTTTAAAATATGCAGCAATAATTGATATGAGAACACCAAAGCTGATAATCATATCGCCAAAGGTGTGATTACTATCTGCAGTTAATATTTGAGAATTAAGCTCACGCCCTTTTCTACCTTCGTAGGTCGAAACTCCAAAACTCATTGCCATTGAAATAAGAATTGATAAAACAGGAACAAGTCCGAATTGTCCGTACTTAGTTTGTGTACCAAGAATAAGATCATGGTAATCAAGCCCTAATTTAATTGCAGAGCCAAAAAGCATGAAAGCAATGATTAATGCCCCAATATTTTCAAATTTATGGTGGCCATAATTATGTCTGCGATCTCGTGGTTTTGAAGCAAGTGCTATAGTCACGATGCCTAGGAGATTTGAAGTTCCATCAAAGATAGATTCAATACCTGAAGAACGTAGAGATATAAAATTAAACTCGATTCCAGCAAGAATCTTAATTAGAGCGACAATTAAATTTAAAAAGAAAGTAATAATTAAAACCTTCTTTATTTCTTTTTCTCTCTTAGATAGCTCTAAATGCAAAAGATCTCCTATTTAGACAACTTTAAAATTTAATTTTAGTTGGTCTTTCAATGTCTTTTCTGTTGATTCAATAAAATCATCAAGTTTTGTTCTATCAGCAATTACATAAGAATTATCTTCGTAACCAAGAACACCAATTTGCTCAAAATAAGTCAGAGCAGTTTTCATAAGCTCAACATTCTGACTTTCCGCAAAGCGGATAATGCGCTGACTTTGAATTTCGGCCTTAAATACTTCAACAAAACGCTTCATATAGTCTGCCGACTTAAAGTGATCCACACCATCTTTTTGAAAACTCTCAAGTGTTAGTGCTGATACAAAATAAGCTTCGTTAATATAAGTTAGGCTTCGAGCAAAAAGGCTAAGTTTTGAAGCAACTTCATATAGGTCTTTATTTGTGAATTCGATGGCATCTTGAAGATTTGTAATATCTCTGCCAACGGCGTTACTTAAAATGCGTAATGTCTTTGCATAGTATTCTTTGACAGTTGGAAGATAGAATTCCATCTTAAGCATATCTCGTTGTTTAACAAAGAATGCTTTAAGATCATCAACATTATCAATTTCGCCGCTGAAGACATTAAACCACGCTAGTGAAATCGTCCAAGGAATGATGAAATGATGAACAATCGTATTTTTAAAGAATAAAAGTTCGCCGCGACAATTCTTTTTAATCGCATAAAAAAGAGATGTTCCTTCACTTTGTCCAATAACATCAACTTTATTATTACCAATAAGAATATCCATAGCGCGACCTATAGAATCTTCTAATTTATTTGCCTTTAGACCTTCCGTAAAAGGAATATCATAACGCTTACAATATTCTAAAATAGCTTGTGCTTTTAAAATAATATCATTCCACTTTAAGGCACCACTTGGCTCATCAAGTAAGATTAAAACCAAGAGATTTGTTGGTGTGATTACCATTTGGTCACCAACACTTCTGAAACACTTGAAAGCAAGCTCTCTCACGTTAACTTTGTTTTCATGCTCATCATCAAGTTTATGTGCATATTGTGGTTTTCCAAGAGAGATATGAATTTTTCCAAACTGATAGGCCATAAGTTTAAAAAGACCAAAAAGTTGCCCTGTTGATTCCTTAACCTTCTTGCCACCCATCATCTCTTTAGCTAATGCTTTTTGTTCCGGTACATATTCATGTGCGATACTTACAGGAACGAAGGCAAGACCTTTTTCTTTCGCATCTGGAAGATGCGAGTGGGCCTCAAGTAGCATTTGATATAGCCCATACTTTGGAGGTCTAAGTTTTCCAGATCTTGTTCTTCCACCTTCAAAGAAGAATTCGATGGGCTCCTTACGCTTTAACAACGCAAAGAGATACGCTTCCATTGTAAATTTATAGAGAATATCATTTTGGAAACTTCTTCTAATGAAGAAACAACCTGACTTTCTAAAAATCTTTCCAATTGGAAAAATATTTAAGTTATCACCACCAGCAACATAGAGCATTCGTTTATATTCTTTAAAGAATTTATAATTGATAGCAATGTAGTCAGCGTGAGATTGGTGATTGGGAACTAGAACAACACTGGCCTCTTCCAAGAGTGCCTTAAGGTCGGTTCCATTTTCATTGAAACTCACCCCATCGTATAAACGAGGAAGAGTTGCATCGAAAAACTTGGCCATCGACTTTAGGTAAGATGGAGAATAATCTGCTCGCATTTCATTAAAGTTAGCAACAACCTTCTTCTTAGTTTGTTCAGGGTTATCACTTTCTTCAATTCTTTTAATAAGTTTTGGATAACTTAATAAATCGTCAAGAATAGTATTTTCCATAATCGATGACCTTATCGTCTTTTTTAAATTTATTAGTGTTTACCGTGTGGTTTACTTTCGGCCATACCAGATGAAGACATTTCCATAAATAGTGCTGCTTCACTCATGTTTGCAAGTTTATCAACACCTAGGTAAGTCATTCCAGATCGAATACCACCAGTTAATTCATTGATAATATTTTCAACTGGTCCCTTACAAGGAATCATTGTATCAACACCTTCTGCGGCCATGCCTTTAGGAAGCTCTCCACGCCATGAAACTTGAGCGGCCTTAGACGCCATCCCACGATATTCTTTCATACCACCCTTAACTTCACCTGGAGTTTCAAGTGCACCAGATAAGAGAGATCCGGCCATACATGAGCTAGCTCCAGCGCAAAGGGCCTTTACCATGTCACCTGAGTTCTTAAGTCCACCATCGGCAATAACAGGTATTCCCGCTTTTTGGGCCTCAGCAACACACATTGCAACAGCTGTTAACTGAGGAACACCATGTCCTGTGATGATTCTTGTTGTACACATACTTCCTGGTCCAATACCAACCTTTACAGCATCTGCACCCTTATCAATCATGCGTTTAACACCATCTGGAGTCGCAACGTTACCAGCGATAACGTCAATTTGAGGATAGTTCTTTTTAATATACTCAAGAACCTCCATCATCATAATAGAGTCACCATGAGCGATATCAACGGTAAGAATTTCAACACCAAGTGCAGCTAAAAGATCTGCTCTTTTCATCCCCTCTTCCTTAACACCAACAGAAGCAGCAATAGGTAGAGTAATCGAGTGTTCCTTAAAATATTTTTGGATCGCCTTTACATCCTCAACTTGTTGTTCAGGTGACATGAAGCGATGAAGAATTCCAACACCACCAAGACGACCAATTTCCATGGCCATCTCTGGCCCAGTAATTGTGTCCATATTGGCCGCAATAATTGGAATATCAATAGTATGATTCTTAGTAATTTTTGTTTTTAAATCAGTATGTCTTCGAGAAGAGATTTCAGAATATCTCGGAACTAATAATACATCGTCAAAAGTAAGACCTTTACCACGACTTAGAATACCATTTGATTTGAATGTTAAATCCATTACTCTCCCCTGAAATTAGAAACTTGTGTGTGTTATAACGAGCAAATAATAACATTGTCGAAATAACACGCACAAGGTAATTTTTAGAGTTTATGTCTTGGATTTATTTGAAGGTGTACAGACGAAATCGCGATGAAATAAATGCGATAAAATCTTCGTCCTGTGTCATATTTCCAAATACTGCTGAATAAGCAGATCCTAGATCAAATCGTTGAGAAATTTGCCCACGAGAATCGATATAGTATACAGTTTTTCCAACTGTCGTTACAACAAGTCCATCTTTCCAAGCAGCTAGAGAAGAGATTGCAACATCATCAACCTTAACTCTTTTAACTTCATTAAAAGTTGAATCGATATAAACGACTTCACCATTAACACTACCGAAAGCAGCAAGCTTTCCACCATCAATTAGAACGCCTTTACGATTAGACTGAAAACCTAGCTTCTTAAAAAGAACCCCAGATTTCTGATCAATAACTTCCATTTTATCGTCAACAGATCCTACAATAATTTTGGAATTAAAGATTGTTGGCCTCATATCGACATCAACAAATTTCTGTCCAGTACTCATACGTCTTTCCCAAAGAACTTGTCCTTCTTCTAGTGAGAAACAAATGAAATAGCCGTCAGCAAAGCCTGCATAAACCTTGTTACCAGAAATTAAAGCAGTCGATGTTCTTTGTACTGTTGAGTAGTAAGGAACTGATCTTTTATAAGACCAAATGACTCTCCCAGTATAGGCATCAATATTAAATAGCTTATGATTTCTTGTATGGATAAAGAGTCTTCCGTTATGAACAATTGGAGTTGAGTCAACACCTGCGTCTAAGTCAAACTCGTATGCCAACTCACCTTTGTTTAGATCGTAAGCATAAACACGGCCTGTATTGTCTCCAAAAATCAAAAGATTCTCGTAAACAATAGGTGCACTTGTCATTTGTCCTTTAATATTTAAAGTCCAAAGGAGTCTACCTGATTCAACATTATATGCATTAAAGTGGCCACGGCCATCAGCTGCAAATAACTGTCCATCATGGATTAAGGGAGATGCTAATGAAATTGGAAGATTTCCACTTTCATATCTTGGCTCTAAATTCTTTGCCCAAGCAAGTGTTAGCGGCTTTTTTTCTAGCTTATCAGCAGAAATTTTAGTCTTAACACCATTTAGTGTTGAACAAGAAGTAAGAAGAATGGCCACTGTTGTGGCCGTTAGAATTTTTATCATAGAATTACTTAATTTTTGCTAAATAGCTCTTCGCTAGTGATTTGTAGACGTTTTGAGTAGTTAATGTAAGAACTTTTTCAAAATGAGCTTTGGCCTGTGCCATATCATTTTTAAGAAAGTACATACGTCCTAAGTCTAACTCTACACGTCCCATTGTTAGGTTATTTTCATTATTCTTAAGTTCAGTTAATGAAGCAATTGCACCATCAATATCATTTAAGTCTTCTTGAACTACGGCCTTTCTTAAGTTTACAAAGTAAGACTGTAGAGAGTTTACCGGCTGCATCTTCGTAAGAATTTCAAATGCAATCTTATTTTCACCTTTATTTGTAAGGTAATCAACAGCAAGTAAGCTAGTTGCGAAAGAAGCCGAAGTACCTGCAAAGTCATTTAGAAGCAGCCCAAGTTCTGCACTCATTGCACTCGCATCAAGTCCACCTTCTTGATATTTTTTTAATGACCCTTGCTCAAATTGATAAAAAGCAGTTGCGGCCTTTTCATTTGTTTGTGCTTTTGTGTAAGAAAAGATTCCGTATCCACCAATAGCAGCTACAACTAATAGAATCAGTCCTAGAAATAAAGCTTTGTTTTGAGCGATAAACGCTCCAAGCTCAGTTGAATTTAATTCAGAATTAAGGCCTTCATTTGGCGCTACCTGTGTTGTCATCCATTACCCTCTGGTTAAAAATTTTTATCATTTTAATAAAGAACATTGAAAGTTGTCAAAAATACATGAGTATTGTTAAAATATATTTACTCATAATTAGGAAAAAGGAAAATTACGCACCATGAAAAGGATTTCACTAGTAATAGCAGCTTTTATCATCTCACTAAACACTTTCGCACTAGAGCGTGTTGGACGGCTGGGGATTGGTTTCTCTAATACAGTTAACAATGATATCCCATCGTTGTCGATTAAAGTTCAACGCAGTACAACGTTCGCATATGGCGCCATTTTTGGTGTAAATACGGCGGAAAATGGTGGCTGGCACGGTGGTGTGCGCCTCTACCGCAATATCTTTGATGAACCATACTTAACTTTCTATGCTGTTGGTGCAGCTGTTCTCTTGAATAACAAAACACCGGGACAAGATTCAGACTCAGGTTTTCAAGGAGACCTAGGCTTTGGAACAGAGTTTTCGTTTCAGGGAGTGGATAGCATTGGCCTTAGTGCAGAATTTGGTATTCGCTTTGAGAATATCGACGAGTTTGAAGTGACAACAATGGGTGAACACTTTATCACAGCAGGTTTTCACTTCTACCTATAAAATACGGACAATTTAATGTTTAAAAATAAAATTATTTTCTTCATCACACTTTTTTGCCTGCAAGGCCTATCTCTTGCCCAAGAGGGAATGGTCGGTGCTGATGATGACCTAAATATTGGTGGAGATATCTTCTCTGATTTCAATGAAGACCTTGAAGAATCTCAAATTTATGAAGACGAACGCTATTATAAATATGGGCGCTTCTTCTCTTTCTCAATGGCAATCGGTTTTACAACTTGGACAGGAAACCGTGGAATGTTATATGAAGACCTTCCTCCTACTTTTGGTTTAACAATCCAATATTTTTCTGATTTTCAATCGGCCTGGAATATAGGTTTTGCTTATTCAAAACACAATATTACACTGACGTATCCAACTCAGGGGATCCAGCAGTTTCCAACTTCTGTTGATATCTCAATGCTTAGATTTTATTTTGGTTACCGCTATTATATTGATACATCAAATTTAGGAACCGCCATCACTTATTCAAATCCTTACTTAACAGCTCGATTTGAATATTGGTATGAGCAGGAAAAAATCTCAAATCAAGACGGTGAAGTTGAAGACTCTTACGGAGGGGTCGGTATCGCTCTTGGTGGAGGACTTGAATTCCCAATTAAAATAAAAGAATCATACGTAAATGTTGAGGCACTTGTTCACTCAGTTGCTCTTCAAGATGTACGTACAATCAAATATGCCCCAGCAACGAAGGGTGGTCCAGGCGTGAGTGATCTGACTGGTTTTGCATTCACGCTGATGGTTGGATATGTTTGGAATTGGTAGCGCATCCGCTGCAAAATGATTAATAATCATTTTGAGCGGTGCGTGCGCAGTCGTCTGAAATGACGTAGTAACATTAATCTCAACGAGCTTTAGCGAGTTGATGATTGCAAAGCGCAAACTTAATATGCACCATTTTGAGCGGTGCGTGCGCAGTTGTCTGAAATGACGTAGTAACATTAATCTCAACGAGCTTTAGCGAGTTGATGATTGCAAAGCGCAAACTTAATATGCACCATTTTGAGCGGTGCGTGCGCAGTCGTCTGAAATGACGTAGTAACATTAATCTCAACGAGCTTTAGCGAGTTGATAAAAATAGAACACAAAATAATGCATAACAAGGACAGTTAAATGAACAGATTGAACTCAGACTTAGGTTGGCTTGTACTTAGAGTTTCAACAGCACTAATGATGCTTTTAGCACATGGCTGGGGCAAGCTTGCTAACTTCACAACACTACTAACAAAATTCCCTGACCCAATTGGACTGGGGATTCCATTTTCACTTACAGCAACAGTTTTTGCAGAAGTTTTCTGCCAGGCCTTCATTATCGTTGGTATCAAAACTCGTTGGTTTGCAGCTATTTCTGCTGTAACAATGTTAGTTGCTGCTTTTGTAATACATGGAAATGATCCATTTGCTTCAAAAGAAAAAGCACTACTTTATGCAGTAGCGTATATCGCTATTTTCTTTTCAAACGGTGGGAAGTACTCAGTTAAAGCATAACTTTTCTAATATAGGGGAAGAGGTCACTGGCCACACTTCCCCTTATTCCTTCTTCACTTTCATATAATATATCGGCAGCACGGCCATGTACCCAGACACCAAGACAAGCTGCTTCTTCAAGACTAAGTCCCTGCGCTATAAAGCTGCCTATTATGCCGGCCAAGATATCCCCTGTTCCGGCCATTGCTAAAACGGGATTTCCTGTTTTATTAACATATACTTCATTTTGTGAGGAGACTAAGGAATCATGACCTTTTAGTACACATACATTTGAAAACTTCATTATTTTTTTTACACTTGAAAGTCTATGCTTTGAAATTTCTTCTCTCGGTACATTAAGTAGTCTTGCTGCCTCTCCTTCATGAGGAGTAATAATAGAATTAACAAGCTTCATAGTACTTTGTGCCTGAGATAAGAACCAAAGAGCATCCGCATCAACAACTTTTTTTAGATTAAGATGACAAAAGTGATCCCACATAAATTTGCCCCATTCATCTCGCCCAAGACCAGGGCCAAGAACAACACACGATGCCTTTTCCAAAATTGCGCTAGCATGAGCTAGTCCTCTATCATTAGCATCAATTCCACGTACCATGATTTCTGGTCGAGCTGAAATGATACCTGATACACTTGCTTTTCGTGTTAAAACACTGACCATCCCGGCACCTGAACGAAGCGCCCCTTCAGCAGCAAGCCTGGCAGCACCAGCATAACCAAGATTTCCACCAATAATGACAACATGGCCAAAGCTATACTTATTAGCGCTCGTATTCATTACAGGAAGTTTTCTAAATAGAGAGAAAGGAAAATCACTACTCATACCTTCACTTATCGGCAAGCCGTTCGAGTAATTGCGAGTAAAGTCAAATCTAGAGAATAATTAAGAATTTATTAAATGAAAAAGGCCCTCAATCGAGGGCCTTGGTTTTATTTTGAAACTTTTTTCATGCGGTTTTGTAAATCCGTCCCTGTTCTAAAGATCAGGTGAATTGGTGTGTTATCAAGTGGGAAAGCTCCACGTAGACCATTCTTAAGATAACGACGATAGTTCTCAGGAATCCCCTTAGACTTATTCGTGTAGAATAAGAAAGTTGGTGGATCTGCCTTAATTTGAGATGCGTACTTAACACGGAATCTCTTACCACGTGAACCTTTAAGAATAATTGGGTGTCGTTCAATTAACTCAAAAACAAAACGGTTTAGAGCACCTGTTGCAATTGACTGTCTTCTAATGAAGATTGTCTTTGCAAGAATCTTTTTAAGACGCTTAAGTCCTCTTTTGTGCTTTGCCGATATAGGAATAATATCGCAGTAGTTAAGCCAAGGCATTTTATCGCGAATATTTAAAAGCCACTCTTTACGTGCTTCTTGATCCTTGAAAGTATCCCCCATAAGATCAACTTTATTAAGACATACAATTACAGAAGCACCTTTTTCGATTGCGATATCTAGAAGACGCTTGTCTTGGTGTGAAACACCTTTTACAGCATCAATCATATAGATACACACATCACTATCTGCAATACTTCTTAGGGAGCGATATACAGACTGAGACTCAACAAAGTCATCAATCTTCTTTTGCTTTCTAATTCCCGCAGTGTCCACGATGTGGATTGAGCGCCAGTGGCTGCCTTCGACCTCTGCTTCAGATAACGCTTCGGCTTCGCCTTCACTTGCCTCTTCAGAAGATTCAGCTTCAACATCATCACCGAAGACTTGTGCTTCCATACGAGTCGCAGAAGTTTCATCAAGTTCTTCGTCTTGCTCAAGCATAACATCTTCAAGCCCTTCAAGTTCGAACTCGTCAAGCTCAGTCTCAATCTCTTCTTCAAGGTCATATGATGAAATCAGCTCATTATAAAGATCAGGATTATTCTTTTTAAAATCTTCATACTGAGAACGTAGAAGGTTATCGTTTTTAAAGAATGCCTTTGCTTCATCAAGCTTCCTTGCATCTTCCCCAAGGAAAAGATCAAAGTAGCCATCAATTGGATCAACTGTTGTTCCAGCAATATCAGAAACAAGCGCACGCTCACTTCCAAGAAGCTGATTTAGAAGAGTTGATTTACCAGCATTAGGAGCACCAATAAGAGCAAGTTTGGCAACAACGTTTTCACGTGGAGTAACACCACGTTGAAGTGCTGAAACATTCATTACATTATTAGATTCAGAAAATGCCATCATTTCACGGTGAATATTCTCACGAAGGTTCTCCATTCCAAGGCCATGGGCCGCAGAAGTGACAAACATTTCGTCATTATTTACACCAAGCTCATAGAAAGCATACTCATCACCATCTTGAGCGCTTGAATCAAACTTATTAACGATAAGCCACATTTTCTTTTTTTGTTTTCTAATGAAATTAGCAATCGTTTTATCAAATGGAAGTACGCCTTCTCTAACATCAACAACAAAAAGAACCAGATCTGATTCCTCGATTGCCTGATGTGCGTGATCCGTCATGATATTAAAGAATTTATTAGCATTAATCTCTTGCTCATTCTTACCTTGTTCATCAACTTGTGTTGGGTAAAACCCTCCAGTATCAACAAGAATAGCATCTAATGGGCGATCCTCATCGGCATCACTAAAAGTTGTAATTCCATAGTGACGATCACGAGTAACACCTGGCATATCATGCGTAATGGCCTTAAATTGTTTCTTCATTAATCGGTTGAATACGGAACTCTTTCCAACATTCGGTCGCCCAATTAATGAAATGATCATTGATCGTTTTTGCATATTAAAGTCCTATTTTCTTAAAATTAAATTATTTTTTCTTCCAAACACGTGCAGAGTTTGTTGCTCTTGGAAGACCAAGCTCTTCAAGTACGAAGTTATTCTTAAACCATTTTGGAGAAACTTTAACGTGTAGGTTTAAGTGAACTGTCCCGTCAGTCATTGCAGCAATTTTCTTACGAGCACGCATACCGATCTCTTTAATCATTGTACCTTTAGATCCAACAACGATTGCACGTTGAGAAGGACGGTTAACTAGAATTGAAGCCGAAATGTGAGCAGCAAATTCCCCTGTCTTATCTTTAAAGTCTTTGTACTCATCAATTACTACGGCCATCTCATATGGAAGCTCATCTTTTAATAATTCAAAAGCTTGCTCACGGATATATTCTGTTGCGAAGAATCTTTGTGACTTATTTGAAATTGCACCATCTAAGTAAAGGTGTGACCCTGGTTGTGCGTTATCACAAAGAGCAGCTGTTAGTAAGTGAACATTATCCCCTGACTTAGTTGAAATGCAGAAAAACTTCTCAAGTGCTGGAATAACTTCTTTTGCTTGCTCAAAAACTTTATCAAGTGGAAGAGCTTCAGCATTTTCAACACGATCAGATTTCGTGAATACTAACCAAGTTTTTGATAACTCTTTACCACCAATATATTCTTTAAAGTCTTTAATTTGGCCAAGGATATCCTTTGTTAAATCAATTAGAAGAAGGTTTACATCAACACCATCAACACCTTCTACTGCTTGTTGATTAATTCTTTTGTTAAGTTCTTGACTTGCTTTGTGTAGACCTGGAGTGTCTACTAAAACAACTTCAGTATGATCAACTGTAAATACTGCGTGAAATTTATTACGAGTTGTTTGAGGCTTGCTTGTTACAATTGATAAATCCATTCCTAGTAAGTAGTTTACAAGTGAACTTTTTCCTACGTTTGGAGCTCCAACGATTGCTGCCATAAGTGATTTGTTGTCTGGGTGTTGATTTTCTAATAACATAATTTCTCCGTCAAATTAAACCTATTAAAGTCGATCTAATAAATTATCTTTTAAGCATTTTTTTGCAATTTCTTTTGTTCCATTCTTCTTGCTATGAGAGATTAACTCACAGATATATTGCTCATTTACATAGAGTTCAATTTTAAATTCTTGCTCAATCTTCGTGGCGCGATACTCTGGTAAACATTTAAAACGCGCTAGTGTTTCTTCTTGAAGCTTTGTCTTAGGATCAAAGTCCAAAAGCTTCTTTTCACAAAAAAACTTCTCACCAACTTCTTTTTCATACATTGATAGTAATGTGTTTAAATACTGATCGGCACGATCAACACCTTGATCAATTGCGATCGCTCCCAGTAGAGATTCAAAAAGATCACAAAGAATCCCACTATTCACTTCCTCATCTAACTCACCTTTTCCAACAATCAGAAAATTTGATAGACCAAGAAAGTTTGAAAGAGCACTTAGACTCTCCTCATTAACAAGAGCACTACGAAGCTTAGAGAGTTGCCCCTCATTCATATTTTCGAAATTTAAAAAGAGGTTCTTAGTAACAAAAGCACCTAAAACAGAGTCACCATAGAACTCAAGTCTTTCATAGCTTTTCACTTTTACTTTGGCCTCGTGAGCATATGAACTATGCGTAAAAGCACGCATAAGAAGTGCGTTGTCTGTAAAATTTAAATTGAATGTAGCTAGAAGCTTCTCTTCAATATTTGAATATTTAAGGAATGTATCGATTAAGAATTTGTGATTTTGCTCAGATGCACCAGTAGCATTAGCGTCACCAGATTGCTTAAAATTTGCAATCGTGTGCACATAAAATGCATGGGCAAATGGATTACTCTTCCCTTGCGGGGCGAGTGAGGTCGTCTCGAGCATAAATCACCTAATATTAAATTGTTAAGGCCATTTATAATGCTTTATCCCACCAAAAGCAAGCCTAAGCTTCTTCTTGTGAAATAATAACAGGTTCGTTAATATATTCAGTAATATACGTAGTTTAAGGATGGATATGGAAATCACTACAGCCAATAAAAACAAGTTAGAAAAGTGGCAAAAAGCCTTCTTCAAGAAGATAGAGGCCAAGGGCCGAAGCCTAAACACAATTAAGAATTATCGAACAGACTTGGCCTGTTTTAACCAATATGTTACAGAAAGTGCAAAGCAAACCAGTATTGAACAATACTCAATCCTTGAGATTCTTGAATACGGTAAATTTCTAGAGGCCAAGTATAACTCAGATAACTCTCGTCGCCGTCGAGTACAGGCACTAAGAATCTTTTTTGATCACTTAGTTGAAGAAGGTATTTTTAACGCGAATCCTGTTAGAAAGATTCCAACTTCACCAAAGTTTTTAGATATTCCCAGACCTGCGACATTCTCCCACATTAAAAGCTTGTGGCATACAATCTTAAATGATCAGCGTACGGCCAAGAATGACCTAGAAAGACTAAAGGCCAAGCGAAATGGGATTATCTTTAGTGCCATCTACCTTGGTGGTCTTAAAGTAAGCGAGCTTTCAAAAATTAAAGTTTCTAGTTTCTCTTTTAGAGATGAAATAAAAGCGGTTATCACCCATGAAAAGCGTGATCCTTATACTGTTACTTTTCCAGCTATATTTGGACGACTATTTTATGAATATGTTGAGCTCTTAGAGAAAGTTAAAAAAGAGCAGGGACATAACTTCCCTCACTTACTCTTTAATGCCAATGCACACAAAATCCTCTCAGGAGGGCTTTCCGCACGTGGAATGGAGCTCTTATTCGAAGAGTGGCGCAGCCAACTGATGATTCAAATAACACCTAAATCACTTCGTCAGTCTTGTATTTTCACTTGGCTTCATAATGGAGTTAATGAGACAACAATGAAGGAATGGTTAGGAGTTTCGCCAGCATATTCTCTAAGGCCATATAAAGAACATATGGATAAGCACTTCTACAACGACCAATTTATTGAATTGGCAATGAATGAAGATAAATTAATCTAAAATATTAATAAGAGTTTTTAATTGGAACTGGTCTGTCATAAACAGGCAGACCTGCATCCTTATCAAGATGCCAGCGATCAGTGTAGAGCTCATCTTTTTCAACGCGGTAAAAGTTAAGGTCTTGATCAAGTTTATCCAATTTATAAATGAGTTCAGCCTGCAGACGAACTTGATCGTTCTTTTTTGAAAGTAGTAAATTTAAGGCCTCGTCTTTCTTTCTTTGAAGCTCAAGAATTTGCTTATCATAATCGGCCGCTACTTCAACTTGCTTTTGAGAAAATCCCCAGACAAATTTATTCACGTCATTCAACTGAAATGTAAAATCTCTCTTCTTAGCAAGTAGAGACAAGCGATAGCGTGATGCTTCCTTGATTCGGGCCGAGAGCATCTTGCTTTCAAAAACAAGAATTGTACCTCTTCTTAAAGACGAATTTTCACCCCAACAGTCTTCAAGGTCTTTAGCATAGATTGTTATATACTTATCTTCACTAGAGCGCACATGTCCTTTACAGCGATCATTATCCATATTTCTTGCAACATTAAAAAAGACTGTATCAGATGGTTTTAGAAATTTAACATTTCGAGACTCGACCTGAATTTTAAAAACTGTTGAAGATGGATCCTTATCTGTCACACGTCCTGAAAATTTTGAATAATCGACACTTGGATCATAGAAAGTATCAAAGCCATGATCGTTAATATAATTTTCGTAGGCGTTATAGTCCTTTTTTATATTCTTATTGCGAACATCATCTTTTTTGATGATAAAACCATCAGCGTTGGCCACGACCTGAGCTTGGGCAATAATCAATGAAAATACTAGAAGTATTAATCTCATATGTTCATTATAGCGCAAAACGTCTTTACTAAAAGAGGCAGAAAACTTGTCCATTACCCCTGCCCATGATAAATTTCACTAGTTAATTTTTATATTTCCCTTAGGAGCAAAGAATGCAATTTTTTATCGATACAGGTGATATTAACGAAATCAAAGAAGCAGCAAAATGGGGCATCATTGATGGTGTAACAACTAACCCATCAATCATTGCTAAAACAGGACGCTCACAAGTTGATGTTATCAAAGATATTTGTGAAATTATCGACGGGCCTATTTCAGCTGAAGTTATTGCAACTGACAAAGAAGGTATGATTAAGGAAGGAAGCGAGCTTGCTAAAATTCACAGCAATATCGTCATTAAACTTCCCCTAACTGAAGATGGAATTGCTGCATGTAAATGGTTCAGTGAGAACGGAATCAAAACAAACGTAACTCTATGCTTTAGCTCAAACCAAGCATTACTAGCAGCTAAAAATGGTGCAACTTATATTTCTCCATTCATCGGAAGACTAGATGATATCGGTGCAGATGGAATGACTCTAATCCAAGAAATTCGCCATATGTATGATATCTATGGATTTGAAACAGAAGTACTAGCTGCTTCAGTTCGCCACGCTGATCACGTTAAGCACTGCTCAATGGTAGGTGCAGACGTCGCAACAATGCCATTTGGTGTAATCAAGTCACTTTTCGCTCACCCACTGACTGAAAAAGGACTGGCACAATTTCTGGCCGATCACGCGAAGTCACAGAAATAATCAGCAGTTATCACATCTAAAGAATATCTATAAATAATATTTGTGATTACGGGGAGTTATGCTCCCCGTTTCTTTATTTTTTCTAAATTTAAATTCCCACAGACCGATATCTATTAAAATAGTGCTTACCAGCACATATCCGAGCGTTTCGCTCTTTTATTTTTGGTAAAGGTTTGGGATGAATTTTTTAAAATCAACTTTTCTATTAGCGTGTTTTTGTACCGCTACAATCTCGTGTGTTGCTGAGCCAGAAAAAGGCCCATCCCTAGCAGCATTACCCCTTCGTTGGAATGCCTCTGCCCTGCCTTTAACTGTAAAAGTTCACAATGACTTCAATATTATAAATGAGCTGGATGGTGGATCAGATAGTCTGCCTCTAGCGGCCGAAGATGATGGCGATTACCTAGAATATGATCTAATGGAAGAGATGCAAAAGGCATGGAATGATGCAGACTCAAAGAGAGACTACTTTGTTCTTGGCCATGGGCAAGCGGCTTCTCGCACACCTTCTTCAAATCTAAATGACTTCTATGACGGCGAAGTCGGTATCTATATCACTCAAGACTGGTACCCAGAAGTTGGCTATGGCGTTCTGGCCATTACTTCATACTTTGCTGAACACAAAGGTGATTACCTTCGAATGGTTCACGGTGATATTATCGTTAATCTTCGTGACTACTGGTTTACTTTCGATAATACAGAAACGGCCAATTCGTTTTACGACATGCCTTCAGTCATCCTACACGAGCTAGGTCACCTTATTGGATTAAAACATACTAATTCAAAATCTGTTGAATCAATTATGTATCCACAACTTGGTGGTGGTGAAAAGAAGAGAACTCTAAGCTTTTACGACTCTAAAACCATCGAAAACCTCTATGATAATGCCACGGCCATGACTGCAGGTGTCCGCGCTGCAGCACTAGGAAGTACAGATGCCAGCTTAGATGAGTCAGGTAATGAAGAATCGGATGAGCCGCCAAAGCTTATTCATGGCTATATTGAACTTCGCACAGATGGCTCATGCCAACACTACCTCGATGGTAAGTTAATTGATTCTCACAAGGCCTTTTAGTCCATAGTGCAAGGTTTGCTCTCTTAAAAATATCAGTAATTTATGGCCTAATATTAGTATGGCCATAATTCTAGACGACACAGACAAAACGTCTCTTCCAATTGATGAGGAAACGCTAAAGGATAATTCAAAATTAATCCTCTGTCCTGACTGTGATGAACTTTATGAATTTGAATTAATCGCCCCGAGACAAAAGGCCGTTTGTCACTGTTGTGGCTACACTCTTTACCGCGGAGATAGCACGATTCGCATGGTAAGAGTTCTTACAATCTCAGGCCTTCTCTTATTTTATCCGGCATTCTTTCTACCAGTATTAAAAATTCATATGGCAGGTAGTAATTTAGAAACATCGACTTATCAGTCAGTCTTCGCATTTGCCACTAAAGCTTATTGGCCAATAGCAATCTCCGTGGTTCTCTTCGCTATCCTTATTCCACTCTTTAGACTGCTTGTATATTTATCAATAATTTTTAAAAACAAATTTATTAATCGAAATATTGGTAGGCCTCTTTTGAAGTACCTTGCACCTTCACATGAGTGGTCTATGGTTGATGTTTACTTTATGGGGATTATTGTTACCGTATCCAAAATGGTCGACCGCTCAGATGTTGAGCTCACAATTGGGACTCTGAGCTTAATCCTCCTCATGGTTAATAACATTCTACTTCAATCGGTTACTCATTTTGATGAATTATGGAAGAGGCTTTATGAGAGGAATTGATCATCAAAAGGCCCTGTGCCCGAAGTGTCAGAAAGTAAATTCTATTCTTACATGTACACGATGTGGAGCAAAGATCGAGCTTAGAAACTACGAAGGAATCTCACGTTGTAAGGCCTATTTAATTGCGGCCATCGCGCTTTATATACCAGCGAATCTACTTCCCATGATGACCGTTCTTACATTTAACAGAGGTACACCAAGAACAATTCTTGGTGGTGTCATAAACTTAATCAATTTAAAAATGTATCCCATTGCCATGATTGTTTTTGCGGCAAGTATAATTGTCCCAATATTTAAAATCATTTCACTTTGGTATATCATTGATAATATAAATACTTTAGATGAGAGAAAAAAGAAGAAGTTAACAAAGTTATATCGAGTTGTTCATATCGTTGGAAAATGGTCTATGCTTGATATCTTTGTCATCGCCCTACTCGTTATTCTTGTTAATGTTGAATTCATTTCTCAAATAAAGGCAGAGCCCGCAGTGCTCTACTTTACAGCAGTTGTAATACTAACCATCCTGGCCTCAAACGAAGTGGACACTAGATTAATCTGGGATGATAAGGAAAGATATGAGTAATGCAAAACCTCAAGTTGTTAACAAAAAAGGAATAAATCCAATATGGTTTTTTCCTGTTGCTGCGGTTTCTATTGGAATCTGGCTTTTGTATACAAACTTAATGGCCCGTGGCTCATATATCACAATCAACTTCAGAAATGCTGATGGGATCATTCCAGGTAAAACGACAATTATCTATAAAGGAACAATTGTAGGACGTGTAAAAGATACGGAACTAAATGAAAACCTTACAAGTGTTGCCGTTCATGTTGAGATGAATCCACGCATGCGTGAGTATCTTTCAAAGGATACAAAGTTCTGGCTAGTAAGCCCAACTGTTAATCTTTCAGGTATCTCAGGCTTAAGCACAATTATTAGTGGTAAATTTATCAACATGCATCCAGCTAAAGGCAAGTTCATTAGAAAATTTGATGCCCTAAATGAAACACCAAGAAGTCTTAGAAAAGATGGTATCTATATCAAGCTAAACGCCGACAAACTTGGCCCTATCTCAATAGGCTCACCTATTTACTATAACAAGATTCAAGTTGGTGAAGTAACAGGCTATGATCTGGATATGGAAAGAGATGGTGTTGATATTACTGTTTTCATTGAAGATCGTTACCAAAATCTTATTCACTCAACATCTAGGTTTTACAATGTTAGCGGAATAAGTGTTGATGCTTCACTTGCTGGAGTAAAAGTTAGAACTGAATCTTTAGCTTCTCTTGTAAGAGGAGGAATTTCATTTGTTAATTTTGAAAGTGATGATGAAACAATCTTAAAAGAAAACTTCGAAAAGAGCTATAAGCTCTACTCATCGTACGAAGAAACAATTCCAGGTAAAGAAATTTCAATAGAGTTCCCACTGGGAAGTGCTGTTTCAAAGGTTAAAACACCTATTAAATTTAGAAGTATCATTATTGGTTATGTGACAGGCTCAAAAGTTGATCGTAATAAATCAACACTAACAGTACAGGCAAATATAAAGAAAGAGTTTGAAAAAGTTGTTGTTAAAGGTGCACAGTTTTGGGAAGTTAAACCAAAAATTTCTCTTAGTGGGATTGAGTCACTAGATGCACTTACAGGAAATTATATTGCTGTTGATATCAGTCGCTCAAGATATAGAAAGAGTAAAGAAACTGATAGATTTAAGGCCTTGAGACAAGCTCCACTCAAAGAGGTTCATAATAAATATGGACAAAGACTCAGCCTTTATAGTGATCGTCGAAACTCCCTAGCAAAAGGCCAAGGTGTTTATTATCGTGGCATTCAAGTGGGAGTTATTACAGACGTAAGACTTAATACACGCGCTAAGAATGTTATCGCAGACATCTTTGTGAATTCTCCATACCACAGACTTTTGAAAGAAGAGACAAAATTTTGGAATGTAAGTGGAGTTGATGTTGAATTCGGATTATTTTCAGGCGCAAAGATCAGCACACAATCACTAGAAACGCTTTTATCGGGTGGAGTTGAGTTTGCAACCCCAGAGAAATTTTCACAGCGTAAAAAAGATTATTTTAGAATTCATAAAAAGGCCGATAAAGATTGGCTTGAATGGAAACCTATTATTGAACTATAAATTATAATAAAAAAGCCTCGCATTGCGAGGCCTTTTTATTTCTACTATTACTAAATTTAAGCAACTTTCTTTTCTTTCGTAATTTCTGCTGGACTCTCAAGAGCATCAAGTACTTCCTGAGAGAAAATTAGCTTCTTACGAAGTGCCTCTCTTGAAATTCCCATCTCTTTTGCGGCCTTAGATTTGTTACCAAAATTTCTCTTAATCTCATTAAGAATCATCTCACGCTCAACTAGTGCAAGACGATCTTTTAGAGGTAAAGTAAAATCCGTTACGTGATCAATTTGACCAAACTGTTTTTGCTTCATTGAGATATCAACTAAAGGTGATACACCATCATTGATTTCAATATCAGAGATAATATGTGATTTCGGATGATATAGCACAGCTCTCTCAATACATTTTTTTAGCTCGTAAACATTTCCTGGCCAGTCGTACTGAAGAATTTGCTCCATAACCTTCTTAGAGAAGCTCTTAAGAAGCAGGCCTTGTCTCTTGCACTCAACTTTTAAGAAATACTCAACAAGCATTTCAATATCATCTTCACGACGTCTTAGTGGGTCAATATTAATTTGCGCTTGTGATAAGAATTCAAAAAGATCACGGTGAAATAAACCTTCATCTGTTAGAATTCCTAAATCCTTAATAGAAGTTGCCATAATTCGACAATCGATGCTTACGATACCACCAGGAGTTCCTCTATTTGAAATAACATCAAAAAGTCTCTCTTGCCATTCGTAAGATAGATTCTCAATGTGGTTAAGAACTACTGTTCCACCTTGAGTCTTTGAAAAAACGCATTTCTCTTCATCAGGACCAAATAGCTGGGCCTCTAATTTTTGCATATCTTGTAATTTACAATTTACTGTATTAACTTCATGCAGGCCGCGCTTACCTTCAAAGTGTAAAACAGTTGCATAAAGATTTTTACCAACACCTTTCTCTCCAGTGATTAATACAGGACTATCTAGATCTTTAAGTTTTGAGATTGAATTTCTCATCGACTTAACACCAGCTGTGTTTCCAATAATTGCATACTGACGATCATACGGAGCTGAGAACCTACGAATTTTAGAATTATTCGAAATCGGGTTGAAGCTATGAAATACTGAAGAGAAAACAAGGGCAAGAACCTTCATTGTTTTTTCATCTTCAATTGTAAAACGGTCTTCGTTACGTTTATTAATTACTTCAATGACACCAATAATTTTGTCTTCGCGGTTATGAATTGGATAACAGATAATCGACTTTGTCGTAAATCCATTTTGCTCATCAAAAGCATTATTAAAACGTGACTCATCACTTTCCGTACAAATATTTAGCGCAACACCTGTTGTAAAAACAGATCCAGCAACACCTAGACGGTAATCAAACTTTAAACCAGTCTTATCAAGCCCTAACGCTGCAATGGCCTCAAGCTCATTTGTATCTGGATTAATTAGAAAGATTGAAGAGCGTTGTGCATTTAAAATGCGGATAACTTCTTCAAGCATAGTATCAAGAAACCCTTCTTTGTCACCAAAGTGAGTGATGTCTTTAAATAGAGAAAGTAAAAGAGAGAACATTTCAAATCCTTCATTAGGATCTGTGTAGCGCTCTTTTAATGCTGATTGAATTAAACAGTCTTTAAGTCTTTCTGAAGAGAAGCTCATGATATAGCTTTCGAGGAATTTATTAATTCCCTTTTCAACATCTAACTCAACACCGTAGATAATTTCTTCGTCTTCTAATACATTCGAGAAAGCGCGAACAACTCGCCCCGTAAGATCAAGATGCTTTTTCTTAAATTGCAAAGAAACTTCAAGCTCCGTTCCTACAGAAATTCTCTCATGAGTTTTAAAGCCAAAACCTGTTATTGAAATATCAACAAGCTTTGCATCATCGATATATTCTAGATGTCCTACTTCATCTTCTTTTTGAATAAGAAAACGTAGGTTATCTGCTTCCTCTACAGGTATTCTGAAAGATTGAAAGAACTTAAATTCTGAAAAACTGGCGAGCATGATAATCCCCTCATTAATGCTATACAGTTATTAATCGGTAAAATTTGGTTAAAACTTTAGGCTGTTGCCCAAAATTATTGGCTATAAAATCTATATGATTGGCCGCATTTGCTCCTTATTACTTGCCTGATGGGCCCACAAGCAATAAGATGTGATATTAAAATTAGTTGTAATATTGAGTACTTGCGTAAAGTAAGCAGGTATAAATGCATTTAAAATTGGATGAATTATGATTTTTGAAGGTTCAGAAAAGAAGGCCGAAATTATCGTTAAAGATGGCCTTAACTTACTAGAAATCCCTGATACATTTTGGGCCCAGCTAGTTGAAAAAGCGAAAGCGACAATCCTATCTAGTGTAAAGAATGACAAACTGAAAGCTTTCCTACTTTCAGAATCTTCCCTATTTGTTTGGGAAGATCGTATGCTTATCATCACTTGTGGACAAACGACATTGATTCAGGCCATTGATTTCTTCACAAGTGAATATGGCAAGGATTCAATTAAACAACTTATATTTCAAAGAAAGAATGAGTACTTCTCACATATGCAGCACTCAACTTTTATGGATGATATAAAATTATTAGAAAATAAATTTAATGGAACAGCGCTTCGTTTTGGAAATATCGACGACCATCACAATTATATTTATTTCCTAGATCAAGAATACACTCCTTCAGCAGATGATCATACTTATGAGCTTCTAATGTATGAGATTTCTTGTGAAGCAAGAAAACTTCTTACAGATGAGAATGTGACAAAAAATCAAATTAGAAACTTATTAAAGCTTGATAAGATTCTTCCAGGATTTGAACTAGATGATTTTGTTTTCAATCCTTACGGATATTCTTTAAATGCGATTAAAGATGATAACTACTTCACTTGCCATATTACTCCGCAAGAAGAGTGCCCATATATTAGTTTTGAAACTGATATTGATATGAAAGAAATTGCAAGTGTTCTAATCGATGCCATGGAACCAATTTCTTATGACTTCATCGAGTTCTGCCCTAATCAAGACGGGACTTGTGGTTTAAATGTTAACCCAGGTGAATACAAGGCAAAGACGCAAGTTGAAAGCTTCTTAAAATGTGGATACATCATGTACTTTTCTCATTTTTACAAGCTACGTACAAACCGCTTAAAACCTTACAAATTACTTTAATTAATTTAAATATTTTAGGAGACAACTATGCACAGTAACCTATGGATTGAAGAAAGATATAAAGATTTTTACGGAATGAGATATAAAGTAGAGAACGTTCTTTACTCGAAAAAAACAGAATTCCAAACAGTAGACGTTGTTGAAACAAAAGGGCATGGAAAAATGCTTCTTAACGACGGTCTAGTAATGGTAACGGAAAGAGATGAAATCGCTTATCACGACATGATTTCTCACGTTCCATTATTTGTTCACCCTAATCCAAAAAACGTTCTCGTTATCGGTGGTGGTGACGGTGGTACAGCAAGAGAAGTTCTTCGCCACGCTTCTGTTGAGAAGTGTACAATGGTTGAAATTGATGGCGCCGTATGTGAAGCATGTATGGAATTCATTCCACAAACTGCTGAAGTACTTAAAGGCCATCCAAAATTAGACCTTATCATCGGTGACGGTGTTAAATTTGTACAAGAAACTACTGAAAAGTTTGATGTTATCATCATCGACTCTACTGATCCAATCGGTCCAGCGGCCCCTCTATTTGGTCCAGAATTTTACACAAACGTAAATAAGTGTCTTGCAGATAATGGTATCGTTGTTTCACAAGGTGAATCACCTTGGTTTGAAGCAGAGATTCAAAAGAGTATGCTTGGTGTTTTAAATGATATTTTCAAAAATACATTTATCTATAACTTCTCTAACCTAACTTACCCAGGTGGACTGTGGTCATTTACTTTTGCAACTAAAGGCGACACTCACCCAATTAATGACTTTAGAGAAGAAGCAGTAGCAGAATCTGGACTTGAGTTCTCTTACTACAATGCAGGACTTCATAAGGCAGCTTTTTATCTGCCAACATTTATGAAGAAGAATCTTGAAGGTTTAATCCAAAACCCATAAGGACTTAGTTCATGCAGTACTGGCTCTTTAAAAGCGAACCTGATGCTTTCTCAATTGATGACCTTGCAAGAAGACCGAAACAAACGGAGTCTTGGGATGGTGTGAGAAATTATCAGGCACGTAACTTCATGAGAGATGAAATGAAGCTTGGAGACAAGGTCTTCTTCTATCACTCAAGTTGTAAGGAGCCAGCAATTGTGGGACTTGCTGAAGTTGTCAAAGAGTCTCATCCAGATAAAACTCAATTCGATGAAAAATCAAAGTACTTTGACCCTAAGGCCACGACTGATAATCCTCGTTGGTTTCTTGTGGATGTAAAATTTGTCGAAAAATTTTCAAAAGCACTAACCCTTAAAGAGATGAAAGCAGATCCTCGCTACGATGAGATGCCTCTTGTAAAGAAGGGTTCTCGCCTTTCAATCATGCCTATTCCCAAACAAATTGCGAGCACTATTTTAAAAGATATTTCTTAGAAAATTTTAAAGACTAGAGTTTGTAAAAACTCTCTTCCAAAGGTTGTATAACTAAGGAATAAAGTCACAAATGACAAGATAAGCCCTATTGTAAAAAAACTAAGAATAACAATTCCTGTTCGTCCAATAAGAGCTTTAATAGGTTGTTTATAATAGAGAGAAAGATGTGAGAGGTCGTTATGGCCATGAACACCACCAAATTTATACTCCTGCACACTTGATTCTTGTGTACTATCGGCAGCACTTAGATCGACATTTGATAGGTCCTGAATTGGCATTTCCCGTTACTCCTCACATCAGCTTTGTCGCTGACATGAGAAGTATCGGTAAAAAGATTAAAATATTTTAATATATGAATTATTGAATTATTTGAGAATCTAAATTTTGAGCGTTAGTAGCTGAAATCATTGTATTTTCTTTTACGATTTCAGAGTCTGCATCAACGTCTTCATCGTCTAGAAAGTCAGAAAGAGAATTCTCCTCACTGCCAATAGTTTCTTCAACTAAATCCATTTTAGTTGCAATAATTTCGCTAGCGGCCTCGATTTGTCCTCTTACTTCTTCTATTTCACAAGCAATGTCTTGCTTTGAATCTAGGAAAGAGTCCATTTCATCACGACATTTAGAAAGCTTCTCAATAAGCTCATCTTGATTTCCACGATATGTCTCTTCTAGGTTTGAAAGTAGGCCAATAACATTATTGAAAAATTTAGCAAGATTGCGACTTAGTCCTTCAAGTTCGCTACTACTTTGAGTCATTTCTGAGTCATTTAGAAGACTTGCTTGAACATCAACGCGAAAGCTAAGTGTTTTAAGTTGAAAGATGATATCTTTCATATCTTGGAATTCACTCATGAACTTTTCAAATGTTTCCTTGAACTTCACATCCCCTTGCTCTGCTTGAAGTTGTGCATCTTTTTGCTTTGGTAGCTCTTTAATGAACTCAAGACCTTTCTCTCTTAACTCATTAACTGCATCAACGATTGATTCCATACCCTTATGGCCATCATTAACAACAAGCAGCTGGTCCTTGATATCTTCCATTGTATTTTGAAGTTCAATCGTCATTAGTTCATATTCAGAGATTTGTTCTTTTTGACCAGAAACAATATCCATTTCCTGAGAAAGTTTAATCTGAAGAGACTTCTTACTATCTTTCAAATCCTTGATATCATTTTTTAGTCGATCAACTTCTAAACGAAGTAACTCTGAATCATTAAAGAGTCTTACTTTTGCGTAATACTCTTTGATCATTGGAATCATAGCAAAGATAGCAAAAGCAATGGCAGCAACCATGAAGATTAAGTTATATAAGCTTCTTGTGATGAGCCAATTGTAAATTAATACACCATGTGTCATTAAAGACAGTGTACATATAATGAAATAATTAGTTTTAGATGTTGGTGATTTAGCTGTTTTGGTTGAATTCTTTTCAAATTTTAAAGACATGTTATCGATCCCTGACAAACTTTCTTTTAATAATACAATAATTATCAAACACTAAAGTAAGTAAGTCAATTATCAGGGACCGATAATTTTACAATGTAACTAATAAGTTACGGCCGTTTTATTTAAGATAAGTGTAACTCTTAAGGCAATCCTCATAGAAGTCTACAAGTGATACACCATCACGTGGACGAATGCGGCCACGAGAAACTTGGCGATCGATATAACGCTTAACCTTAAATGCCATAAACTCTGGGTTATATTGCATTGTTGAAAGAACCTGACGAGCAGAGTTTCCTTCAACTGTTTCTTCGATATAGAATCCTTTTGGATCATCGCTATCTGCATAAACGTGAACTTCATTTACACGCCCAAATAAGTTGTGCATATCACCCATTACATCTTGGTAAGCACCTGTTAGGAAGATTCCAATACGGTACTCCTCACCTTCAGTTAGTTGATGTACAGCAATTGTTTTCTTAAACCCTTCATCTGGGTCATAGAAGCGATCAATCTTACCATCACTATCACAAGTAATATCAGCTAGTGTTGATCTCTTACCAGGCTTTTCATTTAAGCGAGTCAATGGAACA
This sequence comes from Halobacteriovorax sp. RT-2-6, assembly GCF_047085025.1. Taxonomy (NCBI): domain Bacteria; kingdom Pseudomonadati; phylum Bdellovibrionota; class Bacteriovoracia; order Bacteriovoracales; family Halobacteriovoraceae; genus Halobacteriovorax; species Halobacteriovorax sp. RT-2-6. The sequence continues at coordinate 109,894 of NZ_JBKIYH010000001.1, read as the reverse complement.
ACAGGTAGCACTTGTTCAATTGCCCAACTGTCACATGCAGATTGGAAAACTGAAAAGTTACAAAGGTATTGGCCACTTAAAGTATTTTCTAAATCTTCCATTAGCTCTGATTGAAAATCTTCTTCTGGAACTAATGTACTAATTTCCTTTAAGATGCGAAGGTGCATCGTCTCAATTTTTGCACGCTCTTCAAGCTCTAGAATACCAAGTTTGAATGCATGAATTGAATCCGACTTAATCTTCATTGCATCGTTATATGCTTCTTGCCAATTTTTAGTCTTTGCAAGAACTTCACCAACTTGTCTCATTTCTGTAACAAGGTTATGCTCACCAGTTTCTTGCTTAGTTGAAAACTCAATTTTTGTATTGTCGATTTCACCGATAATATTAGTGATAACACAACTGTGGTGTGCAGTAATTGCACGGCCACTTTCAGTAATAATATGTGGGTGCTCAACACCCTCAAGATCACAAACAGACTTTAGTCCATAAACGATATCAGTAATATAATCAGTGATTGAATAGTTAATTGATGAATCATTTGTCGAGTTTGTTCCATCGTAATCAACACCTAGTCCACCACCAACATCAAAGTACTGCAGAGGAGCTCCAATCTTTTGCATCTTACAATAGATACGAGAACCCTCTTCAATTGCTTCTTTAATCGAGCGAATATCAGTGATTTGAGATCCAATATGGAAGTGGAAAAGTTTTAGCATATCAAGACGATCATGCTTTTTTAAATATTCAATAGCTAAGATAATTTCAGAAGTCGTTAGACCAAATTTGGCCTTATCGCCTCCACTTGATTCCCATTTACCACGGCCTTTTACAGACATGCGTCCACGAATACCAATAAATGGAATTACTCCATGCTCCTTGCCTAACTCTACTAGCATACGAAGTTCAGAGAATTTTTCAATAACAACAAAAACCTTGCGTCCTAGTTTTGCACCAAGAATAGCAAGTTTTAGATAATCACGATCCTTGTAACCGTTAAGTACAGTAAGAGAATCAGCATTATTATTATATGCAAGTGCAGATAAAAGCTCAGGCTTTGAACCAGCTTCTAGTCCATAATTATAACGAGAGCCTGCATCAACGATTTCTTCTACAACTTCTCTCATTTGGTTTACCTTAACAGGATAAACACCAAAGAATTTTCCGCGGTAATCTTCATCATCAATTACCTTTTGAAAGGTATTATTTAAAAGCTTAACTTGTGAGCGTAAAATATCATGGAAACGAATTACTAGTGGTAATTGAATTCCTTGTTCTTTAGCTTCTTCAATAACGTCATTAATAACAATTCCAACATTCTTATTTGGATTTGGAGTTGCTTTAAGTTGTCCGTTTTCTTCAATTTTAAAATAACCGTTACTCCACTTACTTACGTTGTAGAGGCGATCAGAATCTTGAATTGTCCAAGTCTCATTTGTCATTACTTAAATTTCCTTTTCTTATTAAGACTTCGTTTTACTAGTCAGTAGTAGGATCATCTCTCTTACAACTTTCGCAGCAAAAACAGAACTATTCCCAGAAGAGTCAATCTCAGGGGCAAGCTCAACAATATCACAACCTACTATATTCTTTTCTAGTAGGATTTTAACAAAACTGATGAATGAATGGAAATCCTCTCCACCAGGCTCAGGTGTTCCTGTTCCCGGAAAGAAACTTGGATCAAAATAATCAAGATCCAGAGTTAAATAAACAGGACGATCTGCAGGAATCGCACGAACTCGATCTAAGAACTCTGCTCGTGATTTTGCAATAGTTCCATGCTCATTCATATAATCGTATTCTTCCTTAGTTCCAGAGCGAATTCCATATTGAATTAAATTATGCTGTGGACCAAAGTGATCAAGACTTCTTTTAATAATTGAAGCATGTGAGTAATGGTAGCCTAAATAACCATCACGAAGATCTGCATGCGCATCAAGATGAATAAGCATTAGATCGTCAAAATCATGAAGGTACTTTTTAATTGGTGCATAAGAAATTGAATGTTCTCCACCAAGAGTCATTATCTTAATATCATTTTCTTTTAAATTAATATGGTCGAAGTTTTTTTCGAAACAAGCAGTTGCAACTTTCCAACTCTCTTCTTGCTGATCAGCAACAGGAAGGTTTCCAAGATCATAGAAAGTGCAATCTTCAGTCGAAAGATCGAGATATGGTGAATACGTTTCAATACCGTCCGAGACTTCTCTTAAGGCATCTGGCCCAAGGCGTGTTCCTTTTCTAAAACAGGCCGTTCCATCAAAACCAAAACCAACAAGGTTGACGCTGTGAGGCCTAACTTCGTCAGTAACAATTGCCATATCATAAGGGGTACTTGGAGCCTCTAGGCCCACTAATTTCCATAAGTTCTTTTCCATAGGCTACTAATAAATCCTAATGGAATTTCAGTCAATTTAAATTGATATGAAAGTGTAAAAAAGTGGCCCCTAAAGGCCCATTAAGTAACTAAAATGACTAAACTTTAATCAATTCGGTTCTTTCTGGCCGTAACGTCCGATCGAGTCATTGGAGCATGGAAAACAGCGAAGTCAATTGACTCACGAAACATCTTCCAATACTTCTTATGATTGCGGTTATCACTTGAAGGAAGTTCAAGTGTGTAAGTAGGAATCTTTCTCTCATTTCCAGCGTAATTCCCTAAGCTTCCAGGAAAGAAAGGATAATTTTTTACGCGGTAACCATTGGCCTTTTCACTCATTGTATTTAGAAGCTCTTCTGCCTTTAGAGCAAGGCCATCTTCTTCATGAATATGATTTGAAACAACCGGTCCATCATAGTCGAGAATAGTTAGAGGTGCGTGAACAGTAATGATCTTATTTGGGTTATAACGAGCAATAATATTTACTTGGAATATTGTTTCCTGCTCAGAATTTGCCACCTTACCAGGGAACCTTCTTTTAGCAGCTCCGTAGCGAGTTTTCCAAAGATGAAGGGCCTTATTCTCCCAATCTTTAGTTGGAAAATTTCTGTTAGGATCAATGCCACGAGAATTTGTTCGAGTTGGTCTTTTCTTAAAGAATGAATCAGGAGAAACAATTGGAACAACTGCCACAAGATTATCCTTAAGCTTTTTTTGACCTTCAATTGTCGCTACTTCGTGATAGAGATGGTGAAGGATATCAAAGCAGAATTTAATTGGAGTGATTTCATCACCATGCACACCACATAGAACTAAAGTCATATTCTTAGGTTCTTGCTTGTGTTCTTCTTCATCACCAAAAACAGTCCACATAATAGGACGGCCCTGATGAGTATCTCTTACATGAATCCATTTATATGAATCACAATGAGACTTACCCCAACCATATTTTTTAAACTTGTCATCAATATCGCCACAAAAAGACTCAACGCGCTTTGTATTCTTTACTGCTGAAAATTCATTCTTATGTGAGTGGTCAGTAAAATTGAACTTATCACTTTTAACATCATTTTTCGGGTGCTCGATTTTCTTTCTGGCCACTTCCCCCTGATGATCACTATGCTCAGCACTATTGGTAACAACAACTTCCTTATTGAGTTGGCCATTTTCAATAACCTCAACACCAGAGCAAGAAAGTAAAAAGATAATTAATGAGAATAAAATTGTGTAATTAAATTTTGATAATCGATTCATAGCTACCATTAAGGCCAAATTAGTATAGTGTTATAATATCATATATAATTTATAGATATTCAATATTTTAGTGAGATATTACGCAATATGGAAAGTCTAAACTTACTCATCTTAACCACGAACCCAAAGCTTTATGCTTGTGTTCAACTCGAAGCAGCGATCACAGAAGCAACTCATTCGTGCCGATTCAGTGATCCTTACTCCGTAAGTTATGAAGAGTTGGCCTGGGCCGATCTCGTGATTAATCGTAACACGGGACTAAGCTATAATGATGATGACCTTGAAAAATTGGCCACACTTAGCAATAAAAAAGTCATCAACCCTATCACTTGTTCACGAATCCTTAGAGATAAGTATAAACAATGGCCGTTTTTTAAGGAAGTTCTAGCGCCTTCACATTTAATACAAACCTATTCACTGCAACAAGAGCCTCATTATTGTGACACGCAATCGAAGTGGATTATTAAAACGACTAGAGGCCTACAGGCAAAGGGAGTTTTCCCTTCAACAGATATTCTAAAAGATCGACAAGAGTTACTGCGTAAGGGAGATCTAAATTATATTATCCAGCCCTATATTGAGTTGTGTGCAGAATGGCGCGTGCTGCTTTTTAAAAATATTCATTCTAAAAGAATTCAAAAGCTCGTTATAAAGAAGACGCCTAAGGCAAGTGAAGAAGCATTTCACATTCTAAACTTTGCCGCTAGTAACACAATTCTAGTTAACGAAGAGAATGTCCCAATTAAGGTTTTAGAATTGGCCACGAGCGTTTCAAACGCCTTAGATTTCTACTTCATCAGCATTGATATTCTTGAGACCATAGATGGCCAATATAAGCTTGTTGAAGTGAACGGATGTCCCGGAATGAGTCACAGCGATGAGCTACTATTATCTTCCCAATACCGTTCAACGATGGCCCAATACTTCGTTGAAAAAGTCATAAACTACTGAAATTATATTAGACCCTCCAAATTTCTATATCATTCTTCAATTTTTTGTTTGATTAACAAAACTTTTGACGATAAGATCAAATGAGGAGACAAGTAAATGTATATTTGTATTTGTAACGCCATTACACAAGATATGCTCGATAATGCGATAAAGCAGGGACAAACAGAGAAAGAGGTAATCAACAGCCTTGGAATCGGTAACTCATGCGGTGTTTGCTTATTAGAACAAGTCTCTGCCGGTCTTGCTAAGAAGAACCTCAAATCGAATCAAAATGAGCAAGGCAATGAGGTTAAGAATAACTTAACTCCAGTCAAAAAATAAAATCCTTGAAACACATCCCAATCTTCTATAGCATTAATCCATAGTAAATTAATGAAAGGGATTAATCATGAAAGGTGATCAAGACGTAATCAAAGCATTAAATAATGTTCTTACAAAAGAATTAACGGCCATTAATCAGTATTTTCTTCATGCAAGAATGCTTGAAGACTGGGGACTCGATAAGATTGGCCATCTTGAATACAAAGCAAGTATCGATGAGATGAAATATGCTGATGAAGTAATTAAGAGAATTCTATTCTTAGAGGGACTTCCTAATCTTCAAAAGCTTGAAAGAATCAGAATCGGTCAAAATGTAAAAGAGATCATCGAAGCTGATCTTGAAACAGAAGCTGAAACTGTACCATTACTTAAAGAAGCAATTGAACTTTGTGAAAAGAAGCAAGATTATGTTTCTCGCGATCTTCTTTCAAAGATTCTTGACTCTGAAGAAGAGCACGTGGATTGGTTAGAGACTCAACTATCTTTAATTGAAAAAGTTGGTATCGAAAATTACATGCAATCGCAAATTGAAATGAAAACGGGACACTAGTCCAAAATGATAAAAGCCTCGCAAAGCGAGGCTTTTCTTTTATCTGTATGGCAGACTATTCGTTTGTTTCTTGTGGACTTGGAAGTCTTGCAATCATAAGAATTGGAATAATCAAAAAGATACTTCCAAGATAGTAAGGTGCTGCCGAACTATAGCGCCAGTAAACAAGAGAGGCAACAATTGGCCCAATCACTCTTGCTAATGCTCCAAGCGATCTAAAAACACCAATAACATGTCCCTGACTCTGTGCCGGAGAATACATTGAAACAAGCGAAGTTAGACAAGGGATAACTAAAGATGATCCCACTGCTAAGAAAAATAAACCTGCGTAAACTAACCAAGAAGATTGTGCAAATCCAATAAGAATAAGACCCGGGATAATTGTCACAAGGCCTTGAAGTGCCATACGCTTCTCACCTACAGTATGTGCCTTACGGCGAACATAACCACCTTGAACAAGAGCTAAGATTAAACCAATAAAGATAAACATATAAGCGTTATCCATTGATGAGTAACTTAGTCTTTCTGCTGCAAGGAAAGTTAATGTAAACTCCATCCCACTAAATGCTAGTAAGAATAAGAAGTAACCAAAGTTTGTAAGGTTAACACCTTTGTACGGAAGAGGCTTAAAAAGAGTAATTGGGTTAGCACTTCTTTCACTTTCATGTTTTCCGCGCTTCGCTTCAGGAAGTGTTTCATCAAACTTATTAAATAAATTAATTAAGTTAAATAGAGAAAGAACACCAGCGACAATTGCGGCCATTGAAAAAGGGTTTACACCATAGTCAGCAAGAACTGGATAAAACTTTGTTAGATCAAATAGAGAAAGAATTCCCCCCATTGCTGGCCCAATAATAAAACCTAGTGCAAAGGCAATACCGATTGTTGCCATTCCTTTAGAGCGGTTCTTATTAGTTGTCACATCGGCCACAACAGCAGTTGCTGTTGAGATATTTCCACCCATGATCCCACCAATGAATCTTGCAATAATAAGGATTGTAAAATTACCAGCAACGGCCCATAGGACATAACTGATAAAAAGACCAAACACAGAAACTAGCAGAACTGGCTTTCTTCCAATACGGTCTGAGATCGTTCCCCAAATAGGTGCTGCAACAAATTGTAACAGAGAATAAAGTGCACCAAGTGCACCACCAAAAAGTACGATGGCAGAGAAGTTACTTGCTCCTCCTGCTTGTGTTAGCGTGTCAATCGAGCCAAAGATTGCTTTTAAGAAAACGTTATCGGCATCAACTGTTAAATAATACTTAGCAAGTGCTGGAAATAGAGGGAAGATAATTGAGAATCCCACAAGATCTAAGAATAATGTTAAAAAGACAATTTTAAGCGACTTCTTAGCATTATCACTTAATGGCTCTGATTCCATTGTTTGCTTTGGCATATCCATGTATTTTTCCTCTTCTATTTGGTATTCGATTTTTTCAACTTCTTTTGGATTCTCACAAAGAGTTTCAACGTAATTAGCAAAACCCTTGGCCCAATTTTCGTCGTCATTTAAACATTCAATTGCATGAATGTGAGTACCATACTCTTCAACTTCTTCTTGTAACTCAGTTCCAATCTCATCAATCGTTTCTAAACAATCCGCAACGAACGCTGGACAATAAACAGCAATATTCTTTGCACCAGCTTTTGCAAGGTTGGCCGTATACTCATCAGTATAAGGAGTTAGCCACTCTTCACTGCCAAAGCGAGATTGATAAGTCATATGAATCTTTTCTGGATCAATCCCTACGACGCCTCTCTTGATTAACTCGAAAGTTTCAAAACAGTGTTGATAATATGGATCTTTCTTATAGATGACTCTCCTCTTTGGAATCCCGTGAAAAGAGATAACGAGATCATCGATATTTTCATTGGCCAACTTCTCATTGATCTTTGCAACCGAATTATCAATAAAAGCATGTAGACGATGAAAGTTTGTAATGACTTCAAAGTTTGGAATCCTAACCTTAGTTTCTAAAAGCTTTCCAAAGAAATCGATCCCACTTGCAATTGTCGATTCTGAGTATTGTGGAAACATTGGAATAACAATTAACTTTTGAGCTGGATCCCTTCTCTCATCAAGCTCTTTTTCCCACTTAGCATAAACGTCTGCAACTTTTGGCTCACAAAGTAGAAACGCGTGCTCAACTTCGATATGCTCAGGTGTTAGCTCATTTACTCGATGGGTAAACTCACGCGTGATTCTAGTTAGAGGAAATTCACTTCCCTCCCATATTCTACTATAAAGAGCTGCCGACCTCTTTGGCCTAAAAGGTAGAACAAAGAGATTTAAAATGATTTTCCAAACTCGTGGATCAATATCCACAACTCGTGGATCGGCCAAGAACTCTTTTAAATATTTTCGTACATCTGAAGTTGATGGTGACTTTGGAGAACCAAGTTGAACAAGAACAACTTTAGTGACCTTGTGCTCACCTTTTTTACCAACTGGAAATGTTAAATGATCATGACGCATTGCCATTGTTCCTTGATAATGTTAAATTAAGTAAATATAACCTATCAAAATAATTCAAGAGAGTCGATAAATGTCAGCATCGAAAAAATCTATCAAGAAAACTGAAACAAAATCAAAGTCAAAACCTAAACAATCTCCAAAAGGAAGAAATGTAAAAGAGCTAGACGCATTTGCTCTTGGTTCGGCCAACACTGAATACCCGGATACTTATGCTCCAGAGGTTCTAGAAGCTTTTGACAACAAAAACCCTGGAAGTGATGCATGGACTACTTTTGTCTGTACAGAGTTCACTTCACTATGCCCAAAAACAGGACAACCAGACTTTGCTCGTATCTATATTAACTATATTGCGGACAAGAAGATGGTTGAATCTAAATCATTAAAACTATACCTATTTAGCTTTAGAAATCATGGTGATTTCCATGAAGATTGTGTGCAAAAAATTTGTGACGATTTAAACAAGCTAATGAAGCCAAAATACGTTGAAGTTATTGGTGAATTTACGCCAAGAGGTGGAATTTGCATCTATCCATATGCCTCAAATTCCAACAATAAGAAGATTTATAAGGATATTCGTGCAAAAAGGTTTAGCGAATATGCTCCAGGTAAGTATACAATGGACTTATCTAAAATTTATTAATTTAGCGTAAAATGAGGAAAATATGAGCCTTGGAATTACTGAAAGTTTAATTATCCTAGCTATTATTGTTCTACTGTTTGGAGGTAAGAAGCTTCCAGAACTTGGAAAGTCTCTTGGAAAGGCCATCACAGGCTTTAAGCATGGACTTAAAGAGGAAGATGAGCAGAATAACACTAATACTGCTAGTAAAATCGAAGACCAATCAAATAACGAAAATAAGAATAGCTAGTTTCTAGCTCTGTAGAACAGTTATTACCTGCTTAAGGGTAAATGGTTTTGGTAGAATACCACTAACACCTTTGCCCTTAATCGTATCAGAATTAATCGAACAATCACCTGTTGCAAGAATAAATGGAGGCATCTTCTCCTTAAGAACACCTTGTGCTCTTGTGGCCAATTCCATTCCATTTACTTCGGGCATTTGATAATCAGAAATAACGTGTGAATAAGTATGCTCACCTAGTGCACTTAAGGCAGCACTAGCATCAGCACATGCATCGACTTCATAACCTTCCATACGAAGAGCATCTTGTAAGAGCTCCAGTATCTCTACTTGGTCATCAACCAGTAAAATACGCTTTACTTCAGGATTCTGTGACATCGTCATTGTTTCAATCATATATGTGCTCGCTTTCGTTTAAACAAAAATAAAAAAACCTATCTTTCGATAGGTCTTTTTAAAACACAATATTTATTGATTCAAGTAAATTATTCTATAATTTCTAAAACAGATCTTTTTTTCAACTTAGTTGAAGCAGCATTAAGAATTGTTCTTAGTGCGCGAGCTGTTTTCCCTTGCTTCCCAATAACTTTACCAAGGTCAGTTTTATCAACCTTAAGTTCGATAACTGTTGTTTGTTCACCAACAATCTCGTTTACTTCTACTTGCTCTGGCATATCAACTAATGCGCGACTAACTGTATTGATTAAGTCTTTTAACTCACTCATCATGAACTCCTTCTACAAAAATGCCGTTTATGCTTTTTTAAATGAAAAACAAAAAATTACTAGTTAAGAGTAACTTTGTTCTTCTTTAGAAGTGTTCTTACAGTATCAGAAATTGTAGCACCTTTACCAACAAGCTCAGTGATTCTCTCAGCTTTAACGTCGATAAGGTTATTTTCTTTAAGTTGTGGGTTATATTGACCTAACTTCTCGCTGAATTTTCCGTCTCTTGCATTTCTTGAGTCAGCTGCAACGATTGTGTAAATAGGCATGTGAGTTCTACCACCGCGTTGTAATCTAATTGTTAACATTAAGTACTCCTACATCAATTTGTAACGCTTATAATAAATATATTAAATAATTCCTAAATAAATAATTGATTTTAAAAAGATAAGCAATATCTTTTTTCAAATTTTTAATTAGAACGGTAATGTATTAAAATATATGCCATATGACAAGCAAAGAAAGCGAAAGTGCAAAATTTATCGACCTTCACGGCCATTCGGGACCGAATAAAACGACCTCTATTGAGGATTTCTGCATCTATTCCTACTCACCGCAAATCAATGACTTACCTGTAGATGGTCAATATTACAGCGCAGGAGTCCACCCATGGAAGCTCTCTGATGCCGTAACTAGCTTTGAAGAGGTAAAGAAGATGTGTCGCTTAGACAATTGCCTTATGGTTGGAGAAGCAGGCCTGGACCGTGCCATTGAAACAGATCTTAGAGAACAAGAAAAAATCTTTAGCTGGCATATCGAGTTGGCCAATGAACTTGGAAAGCCTCTAATTATTCATAATGTGAGATGTCTATCTGATATCTTTCGTCTTCATAAATTCTATCAAGGACATACTGCCTGGGTGCTTCATGACTTTAACGGCACGTTCAAGGATTTGAATGACTGTCATGAGCGCCAGATTTATACAAGCCTAGGTCCACGCTTCTATGAATCCTCTAATGCGAAAATACGCAGCACCATCTTGAATAATAAAGTGGACTTAGAGTATATCTTCTTTGAAACTGATGATCGTAGCGATGTGGAGATTTCTCATATTTATGAAGAGTTTGCCACTAGACAAGAGCTCGAGCTAACAGATCTAAAGGAAAGAATTTGGCACAACCTATCTCGCCTTCTTGGCAGAAATTTAACGACTTAATAGAATTCAAGGCCCTTCTTGCGCCAATGGTTGGTTTGTCACATGTCGCCCTTAGAGATGCACTAAGACCTTACTTTCCAAGTGAGATGAAGACCTTGTGGGCCACAGAAATGTTAAATTCAAGAAGGCTCCCTGATCAAATTCTAGGTGAAACTCCTGAGACATTTAAAAGTGAGCTCGACTACGGCCTCTATCCGCAAATTCTTTGCAACGAAGAGAGATATATTGAAAAGGCCATCCCTAAGCTTGAGAGCTGGGGAGCAAGTGCAATCGATATCAACATGGGCTGTCCGGTAAAGAAGGCCTTAAAACACAATTACGGCGTCTCTTTAATGGGAGATACTAAATACGCGGCAAGTGTTGTAGAGATGGTTAAAAGACATGCCACAGTACCTGTTTCGGTAAAGCTTAGGGCGGGCCATCAAAATGATAAGAGCTTTCTTTTAGACTTCTGCCATGCCCTTAAAGAAGCTGGTGCCGATTGGCTTATCTTACATCCAAGACTTGCGGCCCAAAAAAGAAAGGGTGTCGCAGATTGGGAACAAATTAAATACTTACAAGAAAGTATCGATCTTCCTATTATCGGGAATGGAGATATTCAAGATCACGGCGATATTTCTCAAATGCTTATAGAGACAGGTTGCCAAGCAGTAATGCTAGGTCGCTCTTTAACGGCCAAGCCCTGGTTAATAACGCAGTTTGCGGCCCAGCAAGGCCATAAACTTAATGAATTTCAACAGCAATTTCTAAGTGAAGACCCTTATCTTCATGCTAGCTACTATGGTGAGTTTGTGAAGGCTTACGTGAACGCTTGTTTTAAATACTTTGATAAAAAAGCAGCACTTAAACGCATTCGCTTCTTTTTAAAAGTCGGACATGTATGGCTAAACTTCGGGCATAGCTTTACAAAAAAACTCTTTGCACTAGAGACGGCCAAAGAATATAACGATGCCATTGATCTTTATATGAGCAACTCATCGTTAAGAATTTCACAAAGAACAAACTTACGTTATTAGTGCTCGCAGTGGTTACAGCGACATAGTTTGATATTAAGTAAGTGTGCTGCAATAAGAGCTAGACCACCAATAATTGAGGCTACAACTTCTACAGTACCAATTGAATGTGCATGAGTGTGCATATGCATATGACCAGCATGCTCTGCTAGGAAGTACTGGTTAAAGTGACCAACTAAAATAGTGGCCATACCAAGAATTCCAATAAAAAGTGGTCTTCTATCGTTATGAACCTTTAGATTTTTTATAAAAGCGTAAAGACCAACAGGCACAATTATAAAAATCGCAAGACTATGAATTAATGGATTTTCGAAATAGCTAGCAAGTGAAGGAACAAAAATAATCAATAGCGGGATTGCCATGCAATGTAGGCAACATAGGACAGAAACAATCAGTCCTGCTCGATCCGCTGATTCGTCATATTTTGTTGTTTTTACTTCTTCCATTTCGTTGTCCATAAGCGTCCAATTGATTGATATAAGTATATATAGAGAATTCTGTGACTCAAAGCAAGTAAATATTAAAAAAATACCATCATTAAAGTGTTGAAAATACTTTCTAATACGTTACACTTTATAACGTAATATTATTTACGTGTATCAAGATAATCTTGCTACAGGGGGAAACAATGAGTGGTTTAGACGATTTTTTAAAAAAGAAGAACAAACAGGCCAAACATGCGCTAACGTCATCAAGTGATGAGATTGTGAAAAAGTGTAGACACCTGTTAGAAAGAATTCAAGAAGAAGGTAGTGAGAAATATGATGAACTCTATGCTCACTTTCGTTTTCGCTATGACAAAGTAAATGTACAAAAGCATAAGGTTGAAAAATTCTTTGAAGAGCTTCAACAAGAACTAGATCGCCTGGGTAAAGATCCAATGAAAGTTCTAGCTGAATACGACAAGCTTATTGAAAAAGAATTAGAGGCCATTGGTCATATTGAGACATATCAGAATGTTAAGAAGTCGACAAAGAAAGCAATTAACAGAGTTGCAAAGGCCGCAAAAGAGATGTCAGATGATGTTGAAGAAGCGGTAAACGAAGTTAAACGCACGACTAAGAAAGTTGCTAATGATCTAACAAAGAAAGCACAAGATGCTAAGAAAGAAGCTAAGAAGGTTGTAAAGAAAGCGACAAAGAAAGTAGCTAAAAAAGCAGAAAAGAAGGTTGCGAAAAAAGTGGCCAAGAAGACTGCAAAGAAGACTGCAAAGAAGACTGCAAAGAAGACTGCAAAGAAAACAGCAAAGAAGGTAGCTAAAAAGACGGCCAATAAAGTTACCAAGAAAGTTGCGAAGAAAGCAGCAAAGAAAGTAGCTAAGAAGACGGCCAAAAAAGTTGCCAAGAAAGTTACGAAGAAAACAGCAAAGAAGGTAGCTAAGAAAACAGCAAAGAAAGCTGCACCAAAAAAAGCAGCGAAGAAAGTAGTCAAAAAGACGGCAAAGAAAACGGCAAAGAAGACGGCAAAGAAAAAATCAAAATAAAAAAAAGGCCCTCACTTGAGGGCCTTTTCTTATAAAACTCTACTCTTCAAAAAATAAAACTTTATCACTATTTCGCAGCATAAATCCCTTTATGTGATCATTCATATCAACAAATAACTTAAATACCTTCTCTTCCTGAGGAAGAGAGCTATCAAATGCTTTATTAAATAACTTGATATTCTTACAAACTACAGATGATGCATAATAAGTCTCTGAAGTTTCATAATAATTAAATGTTCTATCCTCACCTTCACCGCTATAGTTACCAAGATAAAAGCTAACTGAAGAAATACTTCCTGACTCTTCTTGTTCGGCCGTATAACAACTCGTTGAAGATACTGTTGCTAAATCAACAATTCTTAAAGTTTGTAGACCAGCTACTGCATAAAAATTAAATGCACTTACTAAAATTACTAAAGCTAATTTCATAAACTCTCCTAAATATTTTTTCTGATATTTAGCATGGTCGATGAGACATAAACACTCCCCCCTGAAGTATTTACCATAAGCTAAAGGAGCGCGTGAGCAATAGAGAAATAGATAATGATTCCCGTAACATCGCAAATTGTTGCAACAAAGGGAGTCGAGGCCGTGGCCGGGTCAAAGCGAAGCTTCTTAAGAATAAATGGCAGCATTGAACCCACAAGAGTTCCCCACGTCACAATACAAACAATACTGAAGCCAACGATCATGGAAATTCGAGCAAAGTTTAGGCCGTAAATTTCATTTGCATGAGGCCAAAAATAAATTCTTAAAAAACCAAAAACCCCTAGAATAAGCCCCATGAAAAGTCCTGAGCCGATTTCACGGAAAAAGACTCTGACAGTATCAGAATTTTTAACTTCACCAAGAGCAAGGGCGCGAATAACAAGTGTAGAAGCTTGCGAGCCCGAGTTTCCACCTGATGAAATAATTAAAGGAATAAACGTTACAAGAGCAACGGTTTGAGCAATGGCATTTTCAAAGTGAGTCATGGCAGTTGCCGTTAACATCTGGCCAATAAAGAGAATGATAAGCCAGCCTAGACGCTTTCTTGCCATTTCAAAAAAACCAACTTCAAGATAAGGAGCATCAAGAGACTCAACGGCACCGATCTTTTGCATATCTTCTGTCGTCTCTTCTTCTACCGCCTTAATGATATCATCAACTGTAATGATACCTTTCATACGAAATTCTTCATCAACAACAGGAAGAACAACCTGGTCGTGACGGGCAAACACACGCCCAATCTCTTCCTGATCCATATTATCGGGGATCGCAATTAGATCCTGTCCACTACTCATAAGCTCTGATACTTTTTGACCATCACGTGCTCCAAAGAGCTCTCGCAAAGAAACCACCCCTAAAAGCTTTTGAGAAGCATCGATAACATAAGTATAATAGATTGTTTCAACATTACTCAGCGTTTGAGTACGAATATAGCGAATGGCCTCTTCCACCATCATATTTGCACGCAGGCGAATATAATTGGAGTTCATTAGACCACCGGCAACGTCTTCGGCATAGGCCATTAGGGCCATTACCTCAACACGCGCATGCTTTGCTAAAAGAGATAGAGTTTCTTCTACTTGGTCTCGATCGAGAAGTTGAAGAATATCGGCCAAGTCATCATAGGCCAAGTCATTTGCCCAACGTCTTTTAAGATCGCGGTCAAATTGTTCAAATAAATCAGCTTGGTAGTTTGAATCAAGAGAGTCAAAGAAATCCAATGCCTCTTCTTCAGACATACTATTAAAAGTTGAGAGACGCTCAGACTCAGAAAGAGAAGGCCAATCTTTAAGGGCGATACCAATTTTAGTAAATTGCATCGTGTTCTCAATTTCTGGATGAGTTTCGTTTGTCATTTAGTTTGCTCCCACAAAGTACTAATCGACATTCTAAGTATAAACTTAAATAAAATTAGCTAGTTAGATTTTATAATTTAACTGGAACTTTCAAAAATGGTGCCCCATCCTCTTCATTAAAGATAAACTCTCCCCCATTCATATTATACTGAATACTAGGAATCAGTAGCCTTGGAGAGCTTAAGTGTGCATCCCTAGTTGTTCGAAAGCTTAAGAACTCATCTTTAGAAGTACTTGCCTTGCATTGTATATTATTACGCTTTTGTTTTCCTACAGTAGTCTTAAACATAATCTCACGTCCACCAGGCCCATAATCATGACCGACGTAGATGGTACAATTATCATCTAAGGCATAGATTTTTTGTATGGATTCATAAAGGTCATCCGCACTGCCTTTAGGAAAATCACATCGCCCTGTTCCCATATCAGGCATGAAGATCGCATCTCCTACAAATAACGCTTCTTTATTTACATATAAGCTCATACAAGCAGGCGTGTGACCAGGTGTTTCAATAATTTCAACTTCAAGATCATCTGCAACTTTAAAAGTTTCTCCTTCTCGTGTTAATAAATCGAATTGAGAACCATCCTCTTTAACTTGTGAACGGTAAGCTTGATTAAAGACAACTTGTACCTGCTTTATATTTTCATGAATGACAATTTTTGCATTTGGATAAAATTTCTTTAGGCTCGATGCACCAGATAAATGATCAGCATGAACATGAGTCTCAAAGATATAAGTTAGCTCTAAATTATTTGCTTTTAAAAACTCGTCGATGAGTTCGACTTCTTTTGTTGACACAGTTCCACTAGCGTAGTCAAAATTTAAAACGGGATCAACAACCACTGCCTTCTTTGTTGCCAAAGAGTAAATGATATAAGTCAGAGTATTAGTGTCTTTATCAAAAAAAGAGTGGATCAACATTTAAAATTCTCCTAATCCTTGAGGCATATTTACATTGTGCATCACAAAATGAAAATCACTTAAAAATTCACTTAAGTTTTGGTGATTTAAGGATTATAATCCATTCAAATAACATTTTAAAATTTTTATTAAATTAGACAAAGGAAATGTATCAATGTCAGCATTACGCTTTTATTTGACTAACTCCGTTGCTAAAAAGCAAGTAATGGGAGTTACGGGACTTCTTCTATGTGGTTTCCTATTATCACACATGCTTGGTAACTTTTTACTAATGGTTGGAGCAGACGCTTTTAACAAGTACGCTTACACGCTTACTTCAAACCCGCTAATCTATGTTGCTGAAGCAGGTCTTCTAGTAATCTTCTTAACTCACCTCTTTATGGCCCTGAAACTTACGATGGAAAATAAAGCAGCTCGTCCAGTTAAGTACTACATGAAGCAACCAACAGGACGCGGAGCAACTTTCGCATCATCAACTATGCCTTACACAGGTATGCTAATTCTTTTCTTCATCATCATGCACTTAATTAACTTTAAGTATGGTGCTGTATATATGACGACATTAAACGGAATGGAAGTTCGTGACCTTTACAAAACAGTAATCGTATACTTTGCTTCTCCTCTTAATGTGGGAATGTATGTAGTTTTCATGATTGTACTTGGAATCCACGTATCTCACGGATTCTGGTCGGCCTTTCAATCAATTGGATTTAACCACCCTAAGTATATGCCAGCAATCAAGTTTCTATCGAAACTATATGCTGTTGTCTTAACTGTTGGATACTCTACAATTGCAATTTGGTGTCACGTTAAGGGAGGAATGTAATGACTAATATGAATATCAAAAAAATGGATGGAAAAGTTCCAGCTGGTGACGATATCACTAAAGTATGGACTCAACATAAATTTAACATGAAGCTTGTTAACCCTGCCAACAGACGTAAGTTTGAAATTATCGTTGTTGGTTCTGGACTTGCTGGTGCATCTGCTGCTGCAACTCTTGGAGAGCAAGGTTACAATGTTAAGTGTTTCTGCCTTCAAGACTCTGCACGTCGTGCACACTCGATTGCAGCTCAAGGTGGTGTTAACGCTGCTAAGAACTACCCAAATGATGGTGACTCAATCTGGCGTCTATTTTATGACACTGTAAAAGGTGGAGATTACCGTGCACGTGAAGCTAACGTCTATCGCCTAGCTGAAGTTGCAAATAATATTATCGACCAATGTGCGGCCCAAGGTGTTCCTTTTGCTCGTGAATACGGTGGGACTCTTTCTAACCGTTCATTTGGTGGTGCTCAAGTATCACGTACATTCTATGCTCGTGGACAAACTGGTCAACAGCTACTTCTTGGTGCTTACTCTTCTCTAATGAAAGAAGTAGGACGTGGAAAGGTTCAAATGCTAACTCGTCGTGAGATGGTTGACCTAGTTATGGTTGACGGTCGCGCTCGTGGTATTATCACAAGAAACGTAATCACTGGTGAATTCGAAAAGCACGCAGCTGATGCCGTTCTAATGTGTACAGGTGGATACGGAAACGTTTACTACCTATCAACAAACGCAATGACTTCAAATGGTTCAGCAGCTTGGAAAGCTTATAAAAAAGGTGCAATGTTTGCTAACCCATGTTTCACTCAAATTCACCCAACTTGTATTCCAAGACATGGTGAAAACCAGTCGAAACTTACTCTTATGTCAGAGTCTCTAAGAAACGATGGACGTGTTTGGGTTCCAAAGACTCCAGGTGATCACAGAAAAGCAGCTGAGATCCCAGAAGAAGAGAGAGATTACTACCTAGAGAGAAAATATCCTTCATTCGGTAACCTTGTTCCTCGTGACGTTGCTTCAAGAAATGCAAAAGAACAAATTGACCAAGGTAAATCAGTTCGCGCCGGTGAAGAAGCAGTTTACCTAGACTTCCAAGCGGCGATTGAGCGCGATGGTGAAGACGCAATTAGAGAGCGCTACGGTAACCTATTTGATATGTACGAAAGAATTACTGATGAAAACCCATATAAAGTTCCAATGAGAATTTACCCAGCGGTTCACTATACAATGGGTGGTTTATGGGTTGATTATAACCTACAAACAACAGTTCCAGGGCTATTTGCTCTTGGTGAAGCAAACTTCTCAGACCACGGTGCAAACCGTCTAGGTGCATCTGCACTAATGCAAGGTCTAGCAGATGGATACTTTGTTGCTCCATTTACAGTTCCTAACTACCTAGCAAGTGAAAAACTTATGGGTAATAAAGTTGGAACTGATCACCCAGAATTTGACAAGGCACTTACTGATTCAAAAGAAAGATTCTCTAAGTTACTTTCAATCAATGGAACAAGATCAGTTGAGTCAATTCACAAGGAACTTGGGCAAATCATGTGGAACCATGTTGGTATGGCAAGAGATGCAAAAGGTCTTCAAGAAGGGATTGATAAAATTAAAAAACTTCGTGAAGTGTTCTGGAAAGACGTTAAGGTTACAGGAACAGCAGATGGAATTAATATCGAGCTTGAAAAAGCTAACCGTCTTGCAGACTTCCTAGAGCTTGGTGAGCTAATGGCACGCGACGCTCTTGAAAGACCAGAATCATGTGGTGGTCACTTCAGAGAAGAGTCTCAAACAGATGAGAACGAGGCCCTAAGAAATGACAATGACTTCTGTCACGCAGCTGTATGGGAATACACTGGTGAAGCTAGTGAGCCAATTAGAAACGTGGAAGAACTAGACTTCCCTAACGTTCCACTAACACAAAGAAGTTACAAATAAGAGGTATATGATATGAGTAGCAATAATAATATGACACTTCATCTAAAAATCTGGCGTCAAAAGAATCGTGAAGATAAAGGTCAAATGGCCGACTATACTTTAGAAAACGTTTCTCCGGATGCTTCATTTCTTGAAATGCTAGATCAGTTAAACGAAGAACTAATTCCACAAGGTGTTGAGCCAGTAGCTTTCGACCACGACTGTCGTGAAGGTATTTGTGGTATGTGTTCTCTAATGATCAATGGTCAAGCTCACGGGCCAGAAGCTGAAACAACAACTTGTCAGCTTCACATGAGAAAGTTCTCTGATGGTGATACGATTGTTATCGAACCATTTAGAGCAAGAGCTTTCCCAGTAGAAAAAGACCTTATGGTTGATCGTAGTGCATTTGATGAAATCATCGCTGCTGGTGGTTTCGTATCTGTAAACACAGGAAATGCTCAAGATGCAAACGCTATCCTAATCCCAAAAGAGCAAGCAGACCTAGCAATGGACGCTGCAGCTTGTATTGGTTGTGGAGCTTGTGTTGCTTCATGTAAGAACGCTTCTGCGATGCTTTTCGTATCGGCCAAAGTTTCTCAAATGGCACTTCTTCCACAAGGACAAGCTGAAGCTTCTCAACGTGTTCAAAACATGGTTAAGAAGATGGATGATCTTGGATTTGGTAACTGTACTAACGAAGCTGAATGTGAAGCTTCATGCCCGAAAGGAATTGAAATCACAAATATCGCTCGTATGAACAGAGAGCTTCTAAAAGCTGCTGTAACATCTAAGACGACACCAACTGTTTAATTTAATAAATTAAATTCAAATAAAAATAAGGGCCTACAAATGTAGGCCTTTATTTATTGAATGCTCCTTTTTCACAGCGTAGAATATCCAAAAGGAGCATTTATGAAATTAATCGTCTCTCTCTTTATGACTACACTTACTCTCGCTTTATCTCCAGGAGATAAGGCCCCAAACTTTACTCTTGAAAACCAAGACGGAAAGCAGATTACACTGGCCTCTTTTAAAGGCAAGAAAGTTATTCTTGAGTGGTATAACGAAGGCTGTCCCTTCGTTAGAAAACATTATGATTCACTAAATATGCAGCAGACACAGAAGCTTGCAAAAGATAGCGGCCATTACTGGCTTACAATTAATTCATCTAATATTGGAAAACAGGGTTATATCAGAGACGCCGCTGCTGCAAAGAATCGCCTACAGGTCGAAAAATCAAATGCTTCTCACCTTCTGATTGATACAGACGGAACTGTTGGTAGACGCTATAATGCAAAGACAACGCCAGAGATTTTCATCATTAATGAAAGCGGTATAATTGACTATATGGGGGCCATCGACAGTATTCCTTCGGCCGACAAAAATGATATTCAAAACGCTCGAAACTATGTTAAAAACGCGCTAGAACAACTTAAGAACAATGAGAAAGTAAATCCAGCGAGAACAAAACCGTATGGATGCAGTGTTAAATATTAATGTTTATTTATAACGAAAATACCCAATTATTTATAAAAAAGATTCGTCTTATGGCCTGTGATATATTCGCGGGAATTGGTCTCTCTTTTAAGCGCTCACGCCTCCACTACAAAGGAGTGATGTACCCGCTTACATTTGTTGTAAATGACTCTGACAAAATCCTAGGCTTCTACGATCCACTTATTTATCAAATTGGAATCAATAGGTGCTTTCTTACAATTAACGATGACAAGCTTCTAGAAAATGTTCTCAAGCATGAGCTTGCCCACTTCTTAGTTCACATTGAATGTGGCATACACGAGCAGGCACACGGTATCGAATTTAGAGGTATTTTTAAACGCTTTGGCTGGGATGATAACTTTTCAAAGTCGCAAGTAAACTTAAGTGCCTTTGTAAAAAGCAATGATAATATCACGGCAAAGATTCAAAAGCTTCTGGAGCTTGCTAAGTCAGAAAATGAATTTGAGGCCAAACTTGCTGCCAAAAAAGCAAATGATCTCATTCAAAAACACAACTTAGACAAACTTAAACTTAATCATCTAGCACGAGATGATTTTGATATGAAAGACTTTGAAGATACTTATGTCAGACGAGTCGCCTCTTTTAAAAGACGCAACCTTCTTCACGATTGCCTCTACGATATACTTAAGGAATATGCAGTCTCTCCAGTCTTCAGCTCTGGACGTGGCGGGGGCTACCTCGAAATTATTGGGGCCAAAGAAAATGTTGAGGCCGCTCACTATATCTATGACTATACAGTAAATGCGATGGAAGGACTTTGGAAGCAGGCCAAGAAAAACTCAAATTTAAAAGGTGTTCGTGCTCGTAATTCTTATTATAAGAGTTTTACGAAATCGTTCCTAATTGAACTTAAAGGTCATCAGAGCAAGCAAATAAGCTCACGTGAACTAATCCATATTAAAGGTCTTGCCGAGGCCCATCGAAACCGAGTCTACCCTCGTGTCTCATCGCAAACAAGTCAGGCAACTAGCTTTGATGCAAATGCATGGAATCTTGGCGCTAAGGCCGGTAAACAATTTAAAATGGGTAAAGGAATTGGACAAAAATCCTCCACAAAACTTCTAACTAACTAAAAATTGATACGGAATAATCTTTCTAAAATTTCTTAATATTTTGGCCAATAAACCGATATGCTTGATGTTAAGCGGAGATCTAATGGCAAAGATAGCAAATTCTAAAAAAATTATTAAGGGGTTTATTACTCAATGTACGATGGTTTTTAAATCATATGATTATCATGTCGTTGAATCAAAAAATAAATCCAATCTTTGGCACTTTAGCGTTTCTAAAGACGACAAGAAATATGTAGTCTACTGTACAAACTCTCTTGATAAGGTTCAAGGGATTATCAAAATTGCTCTTAAGAAACTTCCTACAGACACAAAACTTGTTGTTATTTGTGATAACTTCTCTCAAGAAGATCGAACTAAGGCCGACTCTAATTCCTACACGATTACAGATTTAGGAACGATTAAAAAATATGGAGTTGATTTACTAGAGGCCAAGCAACGTGAGACCTTAGCAAGAACGAGAAGGGCCGCTTAATTAAACACTCTTTTTATCAGCACCGTAGATCCACTTATGCTGCTGTCCGATGACTCTAAATGGTCCACCCTCTAACTGATTCCAATCCTGAATATCGATAAATCTTTGCATTGGAAATTCTTCACTTGGTTCAAAACACGGTGTTAGCACCCAAGGAAAATCAATTGAACCTAAACTCTCCTCAAGCTTACGATAAGCTCCTAGAGTGTAGTCAAAGTCCTTACGATCAGCAATAACGGCCTTTAGCTGAAACTTTCCACTATAGTTTTGAGCAAGCTTTTCAATAAGTGAAAGACGAGTCTGTACACCTGTCGAAGGTGTTTTTAGATCAAATGAGATGTAATCAAGGTTTTCAAATACTTCATCAACAACTCGTGTCCCTGCAGCTTCAAGATTAAGCTTAAAGCCTTTTTCTTTTAAAAATTTTGATAGAGCAACAACACTTGGAACATGTTTAGGATGAAGAGGGTCTCCACCTGTAATTGAAATCCAATTTATTTTTCCCTGATAAGACTCTTCTAGTATCTTTTCAAAAATCGACTCAATCGAAGTTGGCTCAATATCAAAACTCCAAGTATCCATTGAATCACAATTAATACAACCAACGGCACAACCTTGAAAGCGCACAAAGACCTGAGAGCGTCCAACAAAGACTCCCTCTCCTTCTGTAGCACGGTAAATGTCGTTAATAAGATACTGCTGCATTGAAAACCTTCTTAAAGGGTATTTATATAGCATAAGGCCTTAAAATGTCATATATTTAAAAGTAAATCGAGTAATTGCTACATGAAAAATCGCAAAAATGGCCCAAGGGAAGAAATATGATTGATATAGATGAACAGTTTCGCGTCGTCATCGCTGATTTACAGGCGGGAAAAAGGCCCAACTGCACTTATACAAAAGAAGATTTCAGTGTTTTTAAGCTACGTTTTCAGGAGCTAAATCGCGAAGAAAACTGGGATGCACTTATCCCCCTACTGTGTTTACTTGATAATACCATTACTCTTGATCATATTATCTACCCAGAGATTATGGACTGCCTTGCACTTTGCCACGATCCAGAAGTCCTTACTCTGTGTTTAGGCGTTGCCAGAAAGCAGATAATAGATGAATTCCACAAAAGAGGTGAAAGACTACCATTTGACTTCTTAGAGGCACTTGAAAAACTTATTGGCCATCAAGACCCTGAGGTCTTTGAATGGACTCTGCGCCTTATTGAATCCCTTGGTTCACAATCAATTTATTTCAAAAAGGCCGTATTAGAAGCAAAACCAGGCTTCTTTGCACGATTTAACCAGCATAAGAAGGCCTGCGTGGAAATAATTGAGCTACTAGAACGTCGCTGGAAGTAGTGTGCTACAATTAGTTTATGGAAAGAAAGTTTAGCGCCAATGAGAATTTTGAATTACTAAAGAACGAACGTAATATTGCAAATAGGCAGATGTATCAAATGCAGCCTTCGCAAGAAGTTCAGGTTCAGATCTTTCCAGACAAGAGCGTAACACCGGCCAAATTCATTCCAAATAAAACCCTGCCTGGAACTTTTAGGGCCCATCCAACAACGATAGCGGCCATGAGAAGCGATCTCTTTGCCAATATGTATGACGAAGCCTTTGAGGAATTAAGCGCACTAATCACATGTTCAAGCTGTCAAAATGAGGTAGATAAGCAGTTTTGGAAGTTTTGCCCTCATTGTGAAGCAGCGTTTCCTAAAAACTAGATCTAAACTGTTGAAATTTCGTGACAAAGTAATCCTTTGTAAGAAAAATACCTTTTACTAACACTTTCCCGACCAGTAAATTCTTTCTACAACACACGAACACAATATTTGTTGTGCGTAATTGTTTTGCCTAAGCGCAAATTAAAGGTTACAAGCAACTTGTTTCACTGGAAGAAACACGGCACAAGGGAGTCGAAATGAACAGAGCTAACTCGTATCTATCGGACAAGCAAATAGCTGCACTTAAAGATGCGCTACTTGCTGACAAAGAAAGAATTCTTAACAAAAACAGTGAGAAAGAGCAGTATTGCATGGACAAGAACGAACTACTTGACCCTCTAGATGAGGCAGTAGCTAACGTTCAAACATCGCAGGAAATTCGTTTCAGAAATCGTGAAAACTTCTACGTAAAGAAAATCAATAAAGCACTTACAAAAATCGAAAAAGGTGAATATGGCCTATGCGATGAGTGTGATATTGAAATTGGTTACGATCGTCTAATGGCGAGAAACACAGCGGAACTTTGTATTTCATGTAAAGAAGAAGCTGAGCACGAAGAGAGATCAAACGTATACTTAAAACGTTCAAAGTCTCTTGGAAAAACAATTGCTGAAATTGGAAAAAGATAATTAAAAAAGCCTCGCATCGCGAGGCTTTTTTATTTGTTTGAGCTACTTTCTAAAGTAGCTAATACTTAATAACTCGAATTCATCTGCAATATGATATTGTCCAGTTGAATACTCCGCAGAGTTAACTAGATTTGATGTGACGATACTCTTTCTTACATCTTTAATTTCATCTCTTTCAACGTTAAAGTATAAAACGTAAACCTTAGATGAGAGTTTATCAACTTTCTTAGGCGACATCCCCTGCTCACCCAAGAGCTTTTGTAGATCGACAATATTTTTCTGATCAATAGAAACTATCAATTTATCACTAGCAATTGACTGGCAAGCTCCTTTGCTATCTTGAGCAAGTCCAATTCCTGAGAAAGTTAACTCAGTATTCTTATTTACATTTGCTCTAAGACAATAATCGACTTTATCGTAAGAGATACGAAAGGCCAAAGAAAGTCTTGGTCCACATAATCCGAACGAATGAATCATATCAATCTTGTCTGCCGCAAATTTTTGTTCATGTAAGTACTTAACAACGTGGCCTAAAATCTCATCACGATTTGTATTAATACTTACCTGATCATTAAAGGAAGCTATTTTAGTGCGCCCCTCATCTTCCTTGTACCAACAAGTGTCGTTATTAACAGAAGTTAATGCTCCGGCGTAAATAAATTTACTAAGTAGTAATGAAAATAAAGATATAATTATTTTGTTCATAAACTTTCATCGGTATTTAAAGCGCAATATTTAGTGTAGACTTTAGTCATGACAGGCAATCAGTTGGAAATTCAATTAATAGAGAAAGTTACTCGGTCATTTTACGAGAAGGCCATTAATGACGTATTCATCGGCTATCACTTTCGAAAAATAACTGCTAATAGCGCTCCACTCTCAAGCATTGATGATTTTCAAGAGCATCTCGTTAATATAAATGCTTTTTGGCAGGCACAATTGCTAGGAATAAAATTTCCTCGTCCTGCGGCACACTTACTTGAGGCACATGAGTACTTAAATATTCATATGGGAGAGCTTGGTCGTTGGGTAATGCTTTTTAAAGAAACATTAAATGAATATAGACAGCAATCCCCTGAGTTTATCAATTCTTGGGAAGTAAAAATTGATGCATTCCAGACGGGCTTTAAAAAGTACTTCTTTAAGGCCTGATAAAGTATAGAGCGTAACGGAGATCGATATGTTAAAACTTGAAACTAATTTTCAAAACTTAACACTTAACTCATTTCCAACTAAGCTAGCACTTATGTGTATCTTACTACTTGTTGTTGGGCTTGGAAGTTACTTAACATTCAATAATAAGCTTGCTCAAAAAGATCTACTTCTATTTCTCTTCACACCCATTGTCGTCTTATCCTTAATAAAATACCGACACTTGGAAATGAGCAAACCGAGAAATACTGCAAGATTAGTCGCTCGCTCATTGCTAAGAAAACAAATCACACAATTTGGACTTGATGAAATTGAACGTATAGAGCTTTTGAAAACCAAAGGCGCCACAGCTTCTAATCATGCAATTCAAATACGATTAAATAATAACAAGAGTTTTCAAATCACAAGTAGTGACTTTATAGGTGCTAATAAAAAACTAGAACAATACTATGAAGAGATTAGGCAGTGGTTAAAGTAAGTGAGGTTTAATTACACTCTTGTCTTGTCTTAGGACTTTTCGCCTTATAAACCTGTTTAACAAAATCAACAAGAACAGGCTCATCTGCAACATCATCAAAGAGCCAATTACGAGCATAATATTGACCAAGCTTATAAGCGGCCAAACATGCTTCATTAGATGATAAGTATTGGACAACAATCATTTCAACTAGTCTCACCTTAAAGCGCTTAGGAGAGCCTTCAATACAGCCGGCCGGATAATCCTTGCAGTCAAGGTGTCTCTCCTTCTCCTTCACACTAAGGCGAACTTCTTCAATTGTATTGTCGAATTTATAGGCCATATCAAACATTTCCAAAGGCGTATAAATATCCTTTTCAGAACATGATGAAGTAATAAGTGAAGTTAATAGAAGAAAGAAAATGCTAATATGTTTAAACATATTAGCATTTTATCATTTAACGGCGTCTGCCGCGAGAAGTTTTTGAAGTACGAGAAGGTGTACGTCCACCTGTGCGAGATGTTGATCTCGTCGTCGTTTTTGAAGTCTTTTTCTGTGGTGCTGGCCCACGTCTAGCAACTTTCTTTGCAACCTTTTTGGCTCCCGATTTCTTTGCCATCGACTTAAGAAAGATTGGATCAATCTTCAAAGTATCTTGATTCTTAATGGCATCATTAATTTGCCCAATAAGTTTTTGATCTTTCTTAGTTACAAAGTTATAGACACTTCCGGCCCTTCCAGCACGACCTACACGTCCCGAACGGTGAATATAATAAACTGCTTCAAATGGAAGATCGTAATTTAGTACCCATTGCAGAGTCTTAATGTCGATCCCACGGGCCGCCATATCAGTAGTGATAAGAATACCACCAGTTGATTTAAACTTTTTAAAATTCTCACTTCTTTCTTTTGCAGTAATATCACCATGAGAAACATAAAGGTTTTTATGAAGTTTTGCTTGCTTCATATAGTTATAAACTTCTACCGCCTTCTCTTTTTGGTTAACAAAAATAATCCCACTGCCCTTTGCTTCTTTTTTAACGAAAACATCAAGCATGGCATTCTTCTCTGTATATTCGAGAGCAATATTGAAAGTTTCAATAGTTTGAGAAAGTCCGTGTGAGCCAACTAGGCTTACTGATTTAAATTCCATACCTGAGAAGAAGTCGGCCTTTAGCATATCAAAGTCATCGGCCATCGTTGCAGAAACAAGGCATGCTTGGTACGAAGACGTAAGATGACGACGAATGGCCTTAAGCTCACGCATAAATCCCATATCAAGAAGCTGGTCGGCTTCATCAATAATTAGATACTCAAGTTCATCTAGACGGATCTCTTTTTTCTCAATCATTGATTTAATTCGGCCAGGGCCTCCAATAAGAATATCAAAAGTTTGTTTTTTAAGTGTACTTACCTTCTTGCCTTTTTCACCACCAAGGGCAAGACGAACACGCATCTTTGCATGGTGAGAAATCTTCTTACACTCATCAGAGACTTGCATCGCAAGCTCTTTAATTGGTAGAAGAATAATCGCGCGAGGCGAGCCTGCCTTTTGATTTTTTATGTCTGCTTCTGTTTCTTTTAGCTTTTGAAATAGTGGTAGAAGATAACTTAGTGTTTTACCACTACCAGTTTGGGCCTGTACTTGTAGGTTGTGACCTTCTAGAAACTGAGGAATTGCTTCAGCTTGTACTTCAGTTGGTTTTGTTAGTTTATTCTCTTTAAGGAAACCTGCAAATAGGTCCATATCAACAATATCAACAAATTCTTTTGTGTTTTTTGCCATTTTATACTCTCCTAAATAGACATATCCACTCACGGTCCCCTGGCCTAACGTGGACAAAATAAAAAAGGGGATCAATTTGATCCCCGATATTTAACACAATGTTTCTTAAATTAGAAGTGAAGTCTGAAGTTTACAGAGTGAATTGTCGAGATTTTCACACCTTTTACTTCAGAAGTGATTGGTTGCTTAAGAGAATACATGAAATCCATGAATCCAAGCTTAACTCTTGGAGTTAGAGTTAGGTGTTCAGAGTCAACCATCCCTCTTACTGTAACAGCTAGTCTCTCCTTCCAAACATGGAACATTAGATCAGTACCAGCATAAACTCCATCAGCAAAATCATAACCATCTCTCATGTGGAAACCTACGAATGGACGAAGTCTCATATTTGAAAGATTAAAGCTATAATCTGTGTGCATACGGTAGCCAATTTCTGGCTCATACAATGGAAGATAACCTTCATCATTTTCAATCACTGTTGCAAGAGCAATATCTTGGATCTTAAACATCGTTCTGAAATTTGATAGCCAGTGGAAACCATAAGTAATGTCGGCCATCGCATAAAGAGTCATATTTTGATCAAGGTTTTCAGTATCAATTACATCACCGTCACCAGCAATTGCATCTTGATCAAGAACACGTCTTACGTCAGCTCTATATAAACCATATAGAGAAAATGAACCGAAGTGTCTCTCATTCTTATAATCAAAGTTTAAACCAGCAGTAACGTCTGCCTTAACATATGCATCGATAATTGGAGCAGTTGAACCTGAACCAGCAAATGGAATAGCTTCACCACCAAGGGCATCTCTTAGGGCCGTTTCTTCTTCAGTACTTAAACCTAGTGTCGCTGCTAAATCTGTAACATTTTGGTAACCCGCTGTACCACCGATAATGTCATTTAAAACACCTTGTGTGATTTTATCTTGAAGAACTGTTTTAAGTTCAGCATCACCAGGAACTGCAGAGATGAAAGTATCAATCATGATATCCTCTTCACCAATTCCAATTAGTGATCCAACATTTACACCTAGCCTAACACTTGGACTAATTGTCCCTTTAAAAGCATTAAATGATGGAAGTGGAACACCTACTTCTACATTCAGTCTAAGGTTTTGTTCAGTATCAGCATAAGCTGAAAGAACATCAGCAGCTGCTTGATCTGGGTCAGCAGCATCTGAAGCATCAGATACATCACCAACAAGTTCCATTAGATCCGTATTAGCATAAACAGACATATCAATAAGAAAGTCATGTCCTGGTTCTCTTAGAAACTCTTGAGTTTGGAATTTGTCTTCCATTAGGCGAAAGCGTTCCTGTACATTGTAATCTGCATCGGCCGCAAAAGCCACTTGTCCTGCTAAGAGCGTAGCAAACGTCGCTCTTACTAAAAAAGATTTTTTCATCTATTTGTCCCCTTCCGTGGTTAAATCTTCTTAATTCTCTTTACCAATATTAACACGGAATCAATTCTAAAAATTAGTAGGAAAATTTATATAATCCCTTTAAAATAAAAAGGAATTTAATTGAAAATTAACAAAGGTTGACTATGCAAGTTGGTTTTATCCACAGCAACTCTAACGAAAATCAAGAAATCACAATCTCAAATAAAGAGTTTTTTTTTAAAGAAGAAAATAATGAACTCATTATTTCTGAAAACGGTGGTAGCATAAAAGTTCATGTCGATGACGATTGCCTAGTTTTAAAATTAATTCAAAAAATACAAGACGCTAAATTACAAGATACTCCACTGCAAGAAGGATCAACTTACTTCATGGAGATTGGAGAAAAACTTAGCTACAAAAGTAGCGAATTTAAACTCAAGTCTCTATCTCTTGAAAAACAACTTCCTGATGAATTTGATATTGCCTCAGCAAATGATGAGGATGATCTTGAATTTGATGACTTAAGTAATTTTGCCACGAATGAGCAAGAAGAAAGCGTTGAAGAAATAAAGGCCCAAACACAAGGGCATACACCTTCGTTTGAAATGACAAGTAGTGATATGCTTAATAGAGATGAGTCAGATGACGAATCAGATAGCGAATCAGATAGCGATGAAGATGATATCTCCTTTGTCATTGATACAAATGGTGATCA
Source organism: Halobacteriovorax sp. RT-2-6 (assembly GCF_047085025.1). Taxonomy (NCBI): domain Bacteria; kingdom Pseudomonadati; phylum Bdellovibrionota; class Bacteriovoracia; order Bacteriovoracales; family Halobacteriovoraceae; genus Halobacteriovorax; species Halobacteriovorax sp. RT-2-6. The sequence goes on along the minus strand of NZ_JBKIYH010000001.1, from coordinate 80,291 downwards.
GCCTTCACAACCTCGAATGAAAGAAGACACTGACTCCTTAAGTATTACTCAAGTTCTAAACGTTGCCCGTCTTCAAAGTGCAGAGGCAGAGCAAAGTAAGAAGTCGGTAAAATCTAATGAACACGTAAGCCGACCACTTACGAGTCAAAAAAAGAAGAAAGCGAAGAAGAAAAAAAAGAGTACTAAATCAACGAATAAAGACTCTGATCTAAAACTTGGTGTTGCCCGTGACTACGAAGGTGCGAAGATCAGAAAAGCACAACAAAAAAAGAAAAAAATTAAACAGTCTGAAGGAAAACTAGTAGGCCCTTTTACTCGCTTCGTTAGTGCATTAACACTCGTCTTTGCAACAACGATAGTTTCAACTCAGATTGATGTTGAGGCAATAGAGAGCCTAAGTGACAAACTCGCAACTCTACTAAATTCAGAAATTGCAAAGTTTGTCGAATTCAGTGTAAGCCCAGATATAGCAAAAATTGTAATTGTACTTTTTGGTATTCTATTTATTTCAAATTTAATTCTAAGTGTTTCACCAACCCTTTTTATTAGTGGTGCAACAACAACGGGATCATTTCTTACAAAAAGAGCAAAAGCTGTTCTTAGAACTCCACTAGATCTTATTGCTCACCTTATCCCATTATTTGAGCTCCCTGTTATCTTTGATTCACCATCTCTTAAAGAATTTATCACTCAAGGGCGAATTACTTATCGTATAAAGGGATTTAAGTTCATCTCACTTATCAACTTAGCAATCTTTACAATGCTAGTAATTGGTTATCCTATTATTCAGGAAAGCTTTTCGGACACGCCTGTTCCTAAACAAATCAATGTGCCAAAAGAGCTAGGTAAACGACCGCTGAAAATTAAAGAGGTTTTAGTTTCAAAAAAATTCTCTCAGGAAAATATTATCTTAAGAATTGCAGGGCAAAGACCAAGCTACTTTATCATCAATAAAGAAACAGCAAATACATATGTTTTAAAATTAACAGATGAAATGTCGTTTAGAAATTTTCAAAAAAGCTTTAGCTCAATTCCATTCTTCAAGTATCGCTATCCTTATTTAAGCTCTTTCTATAAAGATGAAAAATCGAGCTATTTAACGCGAGAAGATTTTGGAAAATTATTTTGGGCCGGAGAGATCATCAAAGGACGATCGACAAAAGATTTAGTTCATGTTGACCTACTTGCCATTGGCCAATCAAAGAAGGCCTTTGCAGAGTTTAAAATGAACTATAAGCAATATCGTAACTTAAATAAATTCACGTCTTTCTATAGAAGCAATCTTGATGAAGTCTATCTCTATATTTCAGATGACTCAGTTATGCAATTCTCAAAGGTTGGCGGCAATATGAAATCAAGTGAACTTGAAGGCCTAACATTCTTAGCAAAGCCAAAAGTTAAGATTGAATATATTGATAGTGTTGAAAAGGCATTTCTCGGTACAAATAAATCAATTTTAATGAGTCAACTTGACGAGATCAATCAGCTCGTTTCAATTAAGGATAACGGAGAGAACCGTGCTTCATTTACAAAATTTGCCCGAGATCTGGCCAAATTTTTACAAGGTAGCACAAATACTGTTGGACAAGAAGCAGCAAAAGAAATATTAAAGCTAAGTACTTTAAATAATTAAAGTTAGTAGAAATATTTCAACAGTCGAGTTACGACAAAGGGTGATCTATGCGCATTCAAGATCAAGTCAAAGAACACTTCAAATTCAAAGTTGTCCACGAAGATAAGAATTCAGGAGCAAGAGCAGGTGTTATCACTACTCCTCATGGTGAAATTCCAACTCCAGTATTTATGCCAGTTGGTACGCACGGTGCAATTAAAGCACTACCACCAAACTTCCTAAAGGATCTGGACACTAAAATTATTCTTTCAAATACGTACCACCTTCACTTATCACCAGGTTCAAAACTGGTTGAAAAAGCAGGTGGACTACATAAGTTTATGAATTGGGATCGTCCAATTCTTACAGACTCAGGTGGATTCCAGGTTTTCTCACTTCAAAGAAAGGCCATTAAAGAAGAAGGAGCTGAGTTTAAGGACCATAAAGGTAAATCAATTATGCTCTCTCCAGAGACATCAATTCAAATCCAACAAGAGCTTGGATCAGATATCATGATGGCCTTTGATGAGTGTATTCCATACCCAGCGACTCGCGAGTATACAAAGAATTCAATCGATCGTACTCACCGCTGGCTAGATCGTTGTATTGATGCTTGGACAAATCCAAAGCAGGCCCTTTTTGGTATTATCCAAGGTTCTACTTACGATGATTATAGAGATGAGTGTCTTGATGAACTTGTTAAGCGCGATCTTCCAGGTTATGCCATTGGTGGTGTATCCGTAGGAGAAGGGCCTGAGCTTATGGAAAAAATCGTTAAGTACACAGGGCCTAAGATGCCAAAAGATAAACCACGCTACGTTATGGGCGTTGGTAATCCAGAAGACCTATGTATGATCTGGGAATATGGAATTGATATGAGTGACTGTATCATTCCAACAAAATTTGCACGTGGTGGAACGCTATTTACGAAACGTGGAAAGATTAGAATTCGTCACAAGAACTATCGTCGTGACTTCTTCCCTATTGAGCCAAATTGTAAGTGTTACTGTTGCCAGAACTTCACTCGTGCCTATGTTAAGCACCTTTTTGATTCAAATGAGATCCTAGGACAAGTTCTAGCGACAATGCACAATATTGAATTCTATAAGAATATGGCAGAAGAAGCTCGTGAAGCAATTTTAGATAATCGCTACAACGAGTGGAAAACTGAATTTTTAAAAAATTACAATAAAGATGATGGTGCTAAAAACTAAAAAATAAAACCATATAGAGGGACATTTCGGTGTCCCTTTTTCTTATAAACTTTTCACATTTCTAGACCCAAAAAATAATCTAAGCTAAAACCCTACTATGGGGAAGATCAAGATAATTCTTATACTTACATTGATATTGTTTTCTAATCTAACAATGGCCAAACGCTACGTTGGTGGAGATGAATGGAGTAGGCCAAGGGTTACAAAGAAGCTCTTTCAAACACTTGATACAAACACAAAGAGCTTAGTTCTTCGTACCGCCAAGGTCGTTAACAAAATAAAGAGAAAAATTGGAACTGCTTTTCTTTACCAAGAAGAACTTGAGCATTATATCTTTCTCACTAATTATCATGTAATAAGTGGCGAGAAAGAATGTAGCGAATCCTCCCTTTTACTCATTAATGAAGGCCACAATAAGATAGTAGCAAAGTGTGATGGTGTTATAAGCATAGGCTCAATTAAATCAGGTAGCGATTATCTTTACTTTCGAATTAAGAAAAGTGAGAAGCTAAACTTTCTCTCAAAACTTCCATCGCTTAATACTAAATTTTCAAATCCTGTAGCTGGAGATCCTCTCGTAACTGTTGGTTTTGGTGGTGGCAAGGCCGATCTGAGAAGGTATGATGCTAAGATAGCACAAGATACTGACTGCATTTATCTTACAGGGAATATGGATATTAGATTCAACAAGGATAAGGTAAGAGATGTTTTCTTTACTGCCTGTGATGCTCAATCCGGAGATTCCGGAAGTGCTATTATGAATCGAGATACAGGAGAGATCATCGGACTCTTCTTTGGTGTAGCTGATCAAAATAGAAAGAATCCTCTATCAACCCAAGAGATTTGGGATAACCTAGGAAGCGATTACTTAGAGTTTTACACTAACTCTTCCATGTCAATTGATCTAAGAGCGATTTCTTTGAAATAAAAAAGGAGCACTTAGTACTCCCTTTTCTTTATTAATTAATTATTTGCTTGATTAACAGCGCTTGAAATAATTTTGGTTAGCTTTTGTAGATCTTCAAATTTCACATTATGGAAAAGAGAAATTCTAAATTGATTCTTTCCTAACTTTCTGTACGAATCAATTCCGTTAACTGCATTTTGTTGCTCAAGTACTTTAATGAGTGCTGCAGCTTCATACTTATCATCGATATTAATCGTCGCAACAGAAGTTGAACGATACTTCTCATCAGAAACGTATGCCTCAAGAAAGCTTTCTTCCTTTGCCCAGCCGTAAATCATATCAGCTTTCTTGCGTGCAAGTTCTACTGCATTCTTTTCTCCGCCTTGAGAATTCATAAGCTTTACCTGCTCATTTAAGTAGAAAAGAGTTGAGATACTTGGTGTATTATAAGTTTGATTCTTAAGAGAGTTATCAATAGCAACAGTCCAATCCATAATACCAGGAATATAGCGATCAGTCTTTGCAATCTCTGCAGCACGCTTTAGTGCTTTCGGTGACATAATAGCGACAAAGAGACCACCTTCAGATGCGAAAACTTTTTGCGGTGAAAAGAAATAGCAGTCTACTTTAGTTAGATCAAGAGGAATTTGCCCTGCACCACTTGTTGCATCCACAGCGACAAGTGTCTCATCATTAACACTTGGGATTGTCGTCGTTTGAACACCTGTAGAAGTTTCATTAAGAGTAAAACAAATCATGTCAGCATCAGCATGAGCATCTGAGCCTTGTGGCTCACAACCTTGGCCATACTCACTTGCAATTTCCTGTGCTTCAATCCATGGAATTGCATGATGTGACTTAAACCATTTATTTGAGAATTCACCACATGTGTAGTGAACACTTTTTTTATTAACGAGACCAAGACCGATCATATCGAAAAGAAAAGTTGCTCCACCGTTTCCTAAAACGACTTCATAACCTTCAGGTAAGTTGTAGAAATTTTTTAATCCCTCTTGTACTTCTTTTACAAGATTTTTCACTGCCGGTTTTCTGTGAGAAGTCCCAAGTAGCGTTGCTTTTGTATCAGCAAGTCTTTGAACGAATTCAGTTGGAACAAGTGATGGCCCAACACCAAAGCGTGGATCACTAGGAATTAATTCATTAGGTATCTTATAATTTTCGAACATATTTAAAATCCTTTTTAAGTTTCTTTAAATCTCTTGGCATTTTAAATAAAATGCCAGTATTTGGAAACAAATAAGAAGTTGTCAAAGCTTGAAAACTTCTTAACAATTATTACATGAAAGCAGCCCATTCTTTACTTCTGTGCATTATATGCATACTTCCATTTTCTATAAAGGCACAGGAACTTAATATTCCTGGCGAGTTCTCACTTGGAGTTGGGAATTTGACGAAATACGTCGGTAAAATTCAAACCGATATTGATGGCGGGAGAAATTACTTCACTTTCAATCCATTTATCAGGGCCAATTATCGCACAGATATTGCTTGGGAAAAAAAGCTAAATATTGAAACAGGTTTAACTCTTCCAAAATCGAGTGAAGATAGTGCAGTAACTGTTACAAACCTCTGGATTCATGCACTTATCGAACACACCTTCAATCAAAGCTTTAGAGTACAAGCAGGAGTTGGTATTTTCTTTACCTACACAGCAATGGATGGAAAAATGCAAACTCTTGGCAATGGAACATCAACACAACAATTCTACACACCGGATGATTACCAAACAGCAGTTAATAATATTGTCATTCTTGGTGCAGATTACCTCTTCAATAAGACTTACTTTGTAAATGGACAATTAAGCGTCTTCAACCTTGAAGATGGTGATGAGCGCGCATTTAGTTATGCATTATCTCTTAACTATACTTTTGGAAATAATTAATGAAATTTATAATAAGCTTACTTCTTTCAACATACACCTTAGCATTTACGATCAACGCAAATATTCCTATTCGCTTTGCAAGTCCAGAAATTCGTGTCGATATAGCGGATAATGCTTGCGCAAATATTACAGACTCTGCTGATGAAATCATGGATATGGTAGAGATTGCAGTTAGTGATTATTGGAATAAGATTGCGACAAGTAGTTTACACCTAAAAGGTGGCGATATCTTAACGGTTAACAATGATTATACAACTGAACAAATCTGTGCTGCAGGAGAAGCTGGTTGTGTCAGCCAAGTACCAAGTACTAACACACAGATTCTGATCGTTTGTAATAGTAATAATACAGTTTTTACTTCCACAGGAATTTTAGCTGTAACACTACCAAATAATCTAAACGGAACAGTTATCCAAGGCTCTGTCATTGGCCTAAATGACATTGCAGGAACTCGCTACAACGACCAGACAAGGGCCCAGAAGATTGCTCTTTTTGCCCATGAAATCGGACATGCCTTTGGCCTTGGCCACTCTTCAAAAGAAAGCTCACTTATGTACTTTAGAAACCTCACAGGTAGAGAAACGATTGGGCAAGACGATTGGGATGGTGCCACTTACCTTTATCCTAAGGAACAAATACCAATGTGTGGCTCAATTGCACCGATAAAAGATAGTGCCAAGTATGATGGCCATATTTATGAGGATATTGAGAAAAAGATAAGTACGGAATTTTCTGAACACCCGCCAGCAAAGGATTCCGCCGCCTTGATCGCAGGGCTGTGCATGCTATTATTGGTCTTAGTTTCAACAAAGAGATTTGCGCAAGCAAAAATTTATTAACAAAAGATAATATTTACTAAAGTATTATCACTAAGTACCGATAATCACATTATGGAATCAAAGTCAGGTAAATTTATTATTGGAATTCTCATTATTTTCTTATTTAAGATTGCTGTTGCAGATAATATGAGGGATTCCAAGTCGCAAAAAGTAACAATTTCAGTTCTTAAGTAAGTGCTAATTTCGTAAAGTGCTCTCCTCTTTTGACGTAATTTGCATACTGATCAAAAGAAGGAAACGCTGGAGAAAATAGAACGACACTTGTGCTAAAGCCTGCTTTAAAAATCTCATCCAAATTTTCAAAATACTCAGATTCAATTTCAAAATTTGATTCACTTAGAACCTTTCCAGATTCACCAAAGAAGAGAATCTTCTTAATCTGACTCTTAAAAGGAAGAAGCTTCTCAAGCTGGTTATCACCATGACCACGAAGCTGACCGCCAATGATCAGCTCAACTTCCCCTAACTCCTTCACACCGTTTAAGGCCGTAAGAGTTGCCTCCCAATTTGTGGACTTGGCATCATTAAAGAAATAGCGTCCTTCTTGCGTGTGTCTTATCATCTGCAAGCGGTATTCCACACCACCAAAGACTTCACAGGCATTTTGAAATGCCTTGATATTGCCAGTAAAGGCATCCCACATAAGATAGACAAAGTATGTATTGACGAGATTGTGTTCACCGTAGATTTTAAGTGAACCAATATCAATAACCTCAGAAAGCTCTTCTTTAACCTTAGCAATAGAGAGATCAAGTTGACGCTCGTTGCGAATTGGGTATTCATTTTTAACTTCTAAATTATTCGGTAAGAATCCAATTCCTTCATTGGCCATATTCTTAAAGATTTCGAATTTATCAAGTGCATATGATCTTAGATCATCATAGCGTTCACCGTGGCTGAAAGTCAGGTTTAAGATTCCCGCAACATCACACTGAAATTCTTCAATGAGATTTAGTTGAAAACTTGAAAGCTCTAGAATAATACCTTGGGCAGGTTCACGCTCTCCACTCATGCGCTCATAGATATAGTCACAAAATGGTGTTCCAATATTACCACCAACAAAGTAGTCACCAGTTGGATCCTGCTTGCCACATTCTTCAAGGAAAGAGACAACTGTTGTCTTACCATTTGTTCCTGTCACTCCAAGAATTGGTGCATCAGCAAATTTATAAGCAAGTTCAATTTCACACCATATTGGGCATGATGCTTTTGAAAATAATGGCAACTCCTTAGACATCCCCGGTGAGAGAATAATCAGATCCATCTCCCCTAGCATATCGGCAGCTTCATCTTGAGGAAGTCTCGCCTTAATACACGTCGAATCTTCAAAGGCAGGCCACTTATCAATAGGTCCTTGATTAACTAAATAAATATCCTTACCTAGGAAGGCCAGCAAGCGAAGTGCTGAAACTCCAGAAACCCCAAGGCCTACAACAGCTATCTTATTATACTTATTTAACGATTCATTGATGATCATATGACTATTACCTTCCAAAATATGGATAAAAGTGCTACATTGCTGTGCATGAATTATCAGCAGCTTTTTTTAAATCTTGCCACTATTTTAAGGCCATACACTAAGCTATGGCAAAGAGAAGTTCTCCAAGCATGGCGCGCTGGAGAAATCGACGAGCTGTATCCTGAAGAATTCCTCACACCTCTAAAAAAGCTTACTCACGAAGAACTCTATGAGATGGACTGTCTTCGCGATTACTCGAAATTAGAAGATGGCCCCTTAAAAACTTTACTATGCTCTCTTAGAGAAAATGAAGTTTATGAAACGGTGGATGAAGAACTCATTCGCGGCGTGGATGAGCTTCCGAGTTGGGCATTTAATAAAGTTAAGGGAAAGAAGCAAGACGAAATTTTAATCATTGCAAATTTTCTTAAGAAACTTAGAAATAAGGAAGGCGATTTTAAGCATACTGTTGATATTGGCGGTGGTGTTGGTCATCTTTCGCGCACCCTTGCCCACTACTTTGGCATGGAAATGATCAGTCTTGATATTAATAGTGAATTTCAAGAAATTGGAAAAAATCGTTTAAAAAAGTACCCAAGGCCAGACCTGGCAAAGGACGTAAACTTCATCAATCATGATTTTAGTATTGATCTTGATGGAGATGAGAATGCGCGTATTTTTTGTAATGACTCTTTCTCCCTAGGACTTCACACTTGTGGCTCTCTTGCGGTTAAGCATATGCAGGTGGCAAGTAGAAATCAAACTCGTGGACTTCTAAATTTTGGTTGTTGCTATAATAAACTTGAACCAAGTAAGCATATTAATATTTCAAATTATGCAAAAGAAATTGGGCCACTAGAGCTTGAGAGTAATAGCTTAACTTTGGCAACTCGCGGCCATCAAAGCATGAGCCTCGAAGAATTCGAGCAAAAGAAAAAAGTTAAGAACTATCGCTATTGCCTTCAAATCTACATTGATAGTGTACTAGGAAGTGATATTGATGTGATCTCAATTGGTGATGCTCATAAAAGACTCTATGCTAAATCCTTTAGTGAATACGCTATTTCAAAGCTAACAGAAAACAATATTCCAATTAATTTAACAGCACAGCAACTTGATGAACTCTATGCAAAAAATCAAGAGTTATTAGAAAAGCTCTTCTTTGCCAATATTGTTCGCTGGCAGTTTGGCCGTGCTCTTGAGCTTTACCTTCTCTATGATCGTGCTATCATGTTACAAGAGCGAGGCAAAGAAGCAAAACTAATGGCATTCTTCAATGAAGTAGAGTCCCCTCGAAATATTGGAATTTGGTATCATGAACGTAAGCAATCATAGAGATAAAAAGACAGTACTTATCACGGGCGCAACAACAGGTATGGGTAAGGCCTTTGCTGACTATTTTGCCTCTCTTGGATACGACCTCTATCTTCATGGCCGAAACCTTACTCTTCTCGATCAAAATGCTAAAGAGTACCGAGAGAAATACCAAGTAAATTGTGAGATCATTATTAAGGATCTGTGCGAAAGTGAAGCTTGTGAATACGTAATCTCTAAGATCAAAGAACCTTTGTCATACCTTGTTAATAATGCAGGCTTTGGAGTAGCTGGAAAATATCCTGAAACAGATATTGAAAAACAAGTAAGCATGCAAAGAGTACATGTCGAAGTACCAATGCGCTTAAGCCATCACTTTTTACAGCAAAAAGAAGAACTTAAAATAATCAATATCGCTTCACTCTATGCCTTCTTCCCTGTTCCAAGACAAAGTGTCTATGCGGCCTCAAAGAGCATGATTCATTCATTTAGCTTGGCCCTAGGAAGAGATCTTAGCGGGACAAACAAACAAGTTATTTCAGTTTGCCCTGGACTTGTTTACACTCAATTTCGAATTAACCAAGGCAAGGCCGAAAAGCAGCACTTCAGTGGTATTTCATCAGAGCAAGTGGTGAATGAGACGATAGGCGCACTTAGCAAAAACAAATTTTATATTGTCCCAGGTTTTCTAAACAAAATCTTCAAAACCCTATTAACCACTATACCTCACACACTTACACTGAGAATAATTGAGCGCGTCAACACAGGGCGTGGTTACTAAAAATACCTTACACCTCTAGTCAGATATACATTTCCCTATTAAACTAGGGCCCACACAACACACAAATTTTTGAAAATTAAGAGGACTCCATGCAAACAACAACTGTTAATATCAATGATATTAAACTTAATAGTGAATACCTAAGAACAAATACTGATGTTGATACATTAAAAATCAGTATCGAAAATATTGGTCTAATTAATCCTCTAACAATTAATAAAGATAATGAATTACTAGCAGGTGCTAGAAGATATCAAGCACTCAAAGAACTCGGTATTGAAGAGATTCCTGTTCACGTAGTTGATAGACAAAGCCTTGAGCAAGAACTTATTTCAATTGATGAAAACTTAGTGAGAAGACCACTTGATAAACTTGAATTTGAAAAGTGCCTTAATCGTGGGCGCGAAATCTTTGAAGAGCTTAATCCGACAGCGACTAAGATTGAAGTTGATGTAATCGCAACAACAACAGAAGAGAAGAAGCTGGAAAAAGCTAAAGAAGAGCAAGATCAAGATTCATTTGCTGCCATTACTGCACAAAAGACTGGTCTTTCAAAGAGTGTTATTAAAGGAGCAATCAAAAGAGATGCTCTTGCTTCAGAACATGTTAAGAAAGCACGCCAGCTTGGTCACATCAATGCAAGTGTAACAAATGAAATCATCAAATTAGACAAGGAAGTGCAAGATAGCGTTCTTCCAATGATTGCAGATAAGACAGTAAAAGAAGTAAAGCAAATCGTTGCAGCTGCTAAACGAGGTGGAGTTCAAGAAGCAGAACAGGAAATGGAGACAATGGAGCCATTACCAGCTGAATACGCACACCTAAGAAACCTATCAAAGAGAATGAATAAGAACCTTACTCGAATTCTTTTAGAAGAATTAACTTATGAAGGTAAAGAAGCAGACTCAATTATGAAAGAGCTTAGAAAGATGCAAGAAAATCTTGAGCGCTTTTTTAACATGGGAACGACATCAAATCATACATCTTCTGTAGAAGTACAAGATGAAGATATCGTGGCGGAGCCTACAGTTGTGCTTGAAGAAGGACAACAAGAGTTCAATCCTGAATATTCTCTTTAATAAAAACCACTTTACAAAAAATTGACAATATAACGCTTTAAGCAGATGACGAATTACTTGGTCATCTGTTTAAAGTTTCGTTATGATTATTGTCATGAAATTAATCAAAGAAAACACTCTCTTCATTATGTGGATTGTTGCAGTACTTGCAACAGCTGGCTCGCTATTTTTTAGTGTGATCATGGAATTTGTTCCATGTGCACTTTGTTGGTGGCAAAGAATTGCAATGTATCCTCTTGCGGCCATATTATTAATTGGCTTCTATCAAGATGATAAGCGCAGCATACTTTATAGTGCACCATTCATTTTTGCAGGCTGGCTCATTTCGATTTATCACAATCTTGTCCAGCTTAAAGTCATTCCTGAAAGCGCTAGCCCATGTGTTAGTGGTGTGCCGTGTTCAGAAAAATGGATTAATTGGTTTGGTTTCATCTCAATCCCAATGCTGGCATTCTTTGCTTTTACAATTTTATTATCACTATTCTTATTAGAAATTTATAACAACAAGGAATTTTTAAATGCAAAAAAGTCATAAGATCATAGCTGCGATTATTACAGTTATTGCAGTATTTGCTATTAGTGCAACATTTTACAAGAAACAGCAGGCGGCCAAACTAGGCTTTATGGCCAATGAAAACCACAAGCTATTTGTACGTGATTACTCTCCATCAATGGGACCAGATAATGCAAAAGTTGTTCTCGTAGAATTTCTAGATCCGGAATGTGAATCATGTCGTGCGTTTTCTCCATATGTAAAAGAAATCATGAATAAATATGAAGGAAAGGTAAAACTAGTCGTTCGCTACGCTGCATTTCATAAGAACTCTGCATATGCAATCTCAATTTTAGAAGCCGCAAGAAAACAAGGAAAGTATTGGGAAACACTTGATCTATTATTTAAAAGTCAGCCAGCATGGGGAAATCATCATAACCCGAGACCAGATCTTATTTGGAACTACCTTACAACTCTTGATTTAGATATCGACAAAATTAAGAGTGATATGCATGATCCAAAGTTTATGGAATGGATTAGACAAGATGCTGAAGACGGTAAGGCCCTTGGAGTTCGTGGTACACCAACATTTTTTATCAACGGCAAGCCACTAGAGCGCTTTAGCTACCAACAACTTGAATTACAGATCCGAGAAGAATTAAATAAATAACATGCATACATTTGCCAACTCCCACTTTCTAAAATTAATTGAAGATAGTGGGAGTGCATGCCCTCAAAGAGGCTGGGAGCCTGTCCACATTGAGGGAGAAAATAATCAACTCATCTCCTATATAAAATCTCACAGCTATGGTGAATATATCTTTGATTGGGCCTGGGCAGATCTTTATCACCGTATGGGAATTGAATACTACCCAAAACTAATTCATGCCATCCCTTTTACACCAGTAAATAATAGTAAATTCACTCAAGAATTTGATAGTAAACTTCTAACGAAGTCTTTTGATATGTATCAAGGACTCGAGCTATCAAGTGAGCACTACTACTTTACAGATGAGAGCTATCTTGAACTTAAGGAGCTTGGTTTTTTTAAGCAAATCACAACACAGTATCATTTTATTAACGAATTCGAATCGTTTGACGACTATCTTTCTAAACTTAAAAAGAATAAAAGAAAGAGTATTAAAAAAGAGCGCAAGGCCTGTCACTCTTACGATATTGAGATAAAAAAAGTTTTCGCTAAAGAGCTTTCATCAGATGAGCTTAAGCAAATTTATGGTTTATATCTAACAACAATTGATAAGAAATCGGCTTACGCCTATCTTACACTTGCATTCTTCTTAGGTTTAAACACACTAGATAATTGTTTTTTTCACCTCGCCTATAAAGAAGACTCAATTATTGCAATGGCGCTCTTTTTTGAATCTGAAACAAAACTCTACGGACGCTACTGGGGAATTCACCCACTACACCAACACAATTTCGAATTTCTCCACTTTGAAATGTGTTACTACAAAGCAATTGAGTATACGATTGAAAATAACCTAGCGATCTTTGAAGCTGGTGCTCAAGGAGAACAAAAGCTCTATCGTGGCTTTAGGCCAGTAGAGATTGAGTCATGGCACCATTTAAAAAATGTACAATTACATGAAGCGATTGCCAATCATGTACATAATCAAAACTTGAGTGTGAAAAAATATCATGAGGATTTAAAGGGACTACTTCCTTTCAAAAGTAGTCCCTAAGTTTTTAATTAATTGTAAACTGAGAATCTTTATAATCAATCTTTAAGTCTTTTTCTTCTAGGTCATGTGCCATTATCTCTTTTGATAAAGGCCTAGTAACGAGTCTGTTAAAGATTGATGCCAGAGGTCTTGCTCCATAGGCTTCGCTATACCCTTGCTCATTAAGTTTCGCACGTACACTTTCAGATAGATCAACTTTAAGTTTACGTCCAAGAAGTCTCGAGTTAAGTAAGCGTACTTGCTTATCAATTAGCGAGTTCATAATTGAGCGATCAAGAGCATTGTATGTCAGAACAGCATCAAGACGTCCCAACACTTCTGGTTTAAATGCCGTTTCTACTTCTTTCGCATTTGTAGTGACAAGAATAATCGTATTTTTAAAATCAATCGTGCGACCTTTGTTATCTGTGAGCCTTCCATCGTCGAGAATCTGTAACAAGATATCGCCAAAATCATGATGGGCCTTTTCAATTTCATCAAATAGGATCACTGAATAAGGGTGACGTCTTACTGCTTCAGTTAGAACACCACCCTCTTCATAACCAATATAACCAGGGGCCGCTCCAATGAGCTTACTCACAGAGTGTTTTTCACTAAACTCTGAGAGGTCAAAGCGAATTAAGTTATCTTGTGTATCAAACAAGAACTCACAAAGGGCCTTTGCTGTTTCCGTCTTTCCCACACCACTAGGACCTTTTAGGAGGAATGAACCTAGTGGTCGAGAAGGGTCAGTAAGACCAGCGTGGGCCGACACAATTGTATCAGCTATTTCAGTCAAGGCTTCCTCTTGTCCGTAAACACGAGACTTTAAGAATCCTTCAAGCTGTAAAATTTGCGCTTGTTTAGATTTAAGGATTTTCTCAACAGGAATCCCTTTTTGTCTTGAGATCACAAGTGCAATATCCTTTGTCGCTAGAACCCAATCATGATGGCAAGCTTCTAGTTCTTTTTCAACTTCAGGAAGTTGAGAATATTTAATCATTGATGCCTTTTCATAGTCCTGATTTCTTTCAGCTGCCTCAAGCTCAAAATTTAAGCGATCGCGCTGATTCTTTAACTCGGAGACTCTTTTAAGAGAAAGAACTTCTTCTTCCCATGTACTTTTTTGTGCATTGAAAGTTTTTTCTAACTCTTCGACTTCCTTAGCAAGCTTTTCATTATCCTTATCAATCTGCATATTAACTTTCTTAGAACGAATATCCGCTTCTAATTCAACCAGCTTAGCAGGCATAGCTTCGGCAGAAAGTTTAAGAGCACTTGCTGCTTCATCAACTAAGTCAATTGCCTTATCAGGAAGGTTCTTATCCGTAATATACTGATCAGATAAAATGACAGAGTTATAAATTGCATCATCAGAGATCTTAATTCCATGGTGGATTTCTAGCTTCTCACGGATACCCATTAATATTTCAATTGCATCTTCTTTTGAAGGCTCATTTACAGGTACCGCACGAAAGCGCCTCTCAAGTGCACTATCACCTAGAATATACTTTTGATATTCTTCATCAGTCGTTGCACCAATACAATTTAGCTCACCTCTTGCTAGAGCTGGCTTTAAAAGATTGGCGGCATCCATCGCGCCATCTGTCTTACCAGCACCAACTAATTGGTGTATCTCATCGATAAATAGGATTGAAGTGGCCGCATTTTGCTTAATATACTTTAAAAGCTTTTGTAGACGTTCTTCAAATTCACCACGAAATTTTGTTCCGGCCATCAAGGCCCCCATATCAAGGGCATAGACAGTTTTACCTTCTAGTACATCGGCGACAGTCCCTTTAACAATCATTTCAGCAAGGCCTTCAACGATAGCTGTTTTACCAACACCGGCCGGCCCAACTAAAACAGGGTTATTCTTTCCACGACGTCCTAGGATTTCCATCACGGCACGAATCTCTTTAGAGCGACCGATGACAGGATCAAGCTTGCCTTCTTGGGCCATTTCATTCAGGTTCGTCAGGAAGGCAGGAACCTCTTCTTCGTCTTCATTCATAGCAGAGTTAAAGACATTCGGATCGATATTGAGACTGGAGAGGGTTGTCACAATATGCTTTAGAAGATCAGTTTCTGTTACTTCCTGACGGCCTGATTGAATAGCATTGGAAGATGCCAATGTTAGCCACTTACTTAGGCCAGCAGTTGGTCTAACATTATCAAGTGAAACTTCTTGAGAAGCTTGAGGTAAGCGCTCAACTTCGGCCTTAATATCTTTTAATTTATTCTTTAGTGCTCTTGATGAAAAAGAAGAAGGATTTTTCACCAGCCCGTAAGCAAGGTGCCACTCAGATAGTTGAGTATTCTTCTTTTCCATAAGAAGAGATTGGGCAATATCGAGACTGCCTGCAACGATTGAATCGTACTTATTCATAAAAATTCCTCCACGCAATTTTATGGGTATAAACACCTAAAATTATGAGGTATTTTTCCCCTTCTACTATAAAGATGGGACGTGTTTTATAATTGTCAAGGTAACCAAAATATTTTTTTCGAAATAAATGAGATTATTATGAATAAATTTTTTCTTCAGATTTTTCTAATCCTAGTTTTAATTTTAAAGGCACAGGTATTTGCCCAAAAACTACCACCTCTTGATCTAAGCTCACCACGATCGACGATGAATTATTTTTTAAAGTCAATGAAGGCCTACAAGCTTGGAAATGAAAGAGGGCTCGATCAAGCAATACTTGCGCTTGATGGCCGCCATATTCCAGAGACAGTAAAAGATTTTAAGCTTAAAGATTTCTCACGAACTCTAATCACTATTTTTGATCGTATTGAATATATAGATGTAAAGAAGATCCCACGAAAGGTAGATGATGGAGTTTGGTACTACCGTAAAGAAGTCGTCCAAGTAGAAAATAAAGATCACAATGTTGAGATATCAATTCGCCAAGTACAACGTGGCGATAAGATGGTGTGGCTATTTACAAAGGAGACGATGAACTCCCTTCGCTTCTATGACCTCTCTCTTAAAGGTAAAAAAGTTGCTAAGGATGTCGTTTACAGCCAATCCCCTAAGGATCGATTAAAAGAATACCTTCCAGCATGGACATTTCATCAGCGCTTTCTGCTTTTAAATATTCACTGGATTTTGCTTCTTGTAATTACTCTTTTAAGCTTTATCGTTGACCGAATCATTCGCTACTATATTGCAGCAAAAACAATTTCAATTTTAAAGAAAAGAAATATCACTTTTACAGAGAAGCAACAAAATAGACTAACCTCTCCTTTTGGTAGTCTTGCTTTTGCCTATGTGTTTCAAACGCTAGCAACATGGATTGATCTCCCTGCAGATGCACTCGTTCTTGTCGTTAAGGCCTGTGATATTGTCATGGCAATCTCAGTGGTATTTATCCTAAATCAACTTCTCACTGTCATTTGTCTCTATCTAGAGGACAAGGCACGTGAAACAGAAAATAAATTTGATGATATTGTCGTTCCACTTATCAGAAAGACTGCCAGATTTTTTATTTACGCAGTTGGAATCATCTTCATTGGAGATGCACTCGAGCTAGATATGAAATCAATTCTTGCTGGTATGGGGATTGGTGGTATCGCCTTCGCTCTTGCTGCCAAGGATACAATCTCTAACCTATTTGGTTCATTTACAGTTCTCTTTGATAACCCATTCACAATTGGAGATTGGGTAAAGATTAATAATGATATCGAAGGTATTGTTGAAGAAGTTGGTATGCGCTCAACTCGTATCAGAACATTTCACAACTCCCTGCTATCAGTTCCAAACGGAAACCTTATCAATGCCAATATCGACAACCTTGGACGCAGAAGATATCGTCGCTTTAATACAACTCTAGGTATCGATTACGCGACTCCTCCAGAAAAGATTGAAAACTTTTGTGAGAGTATCCGTCAGATTATCGTTGCTCATCCAATGACAAGAAAGGATAACTTCCAAGTATATTTTAATTCAATGGGAGCAAGCTCTCTAAATATTCTTGTCTATATGTTTTGGGAAGTTCCAAGTTGGGATGACGAATTAAATGAAAAGCATAAATTCTTATTAGATATTTTAAGAGCGGCCAAGAAGCATGGTATTAACTTTGCCTTCCCGACCCAAACTCTTCACGTTCAACAAGACCCAGGCGTAACTTATACGCCAGAAAATGTGGACTTCAGTCGTTCTCAGCAGGTTGCAAGTGAGCTTGTGAGCGATAGGTGGAATGCACCTAATCGCTCTTCACAATTTAGACTTAAATAAACTTCTATAATGGCCTTAGAGTTAAGACTTTAGGGCCTGATTTCTTCATTAAATCAAAACTAAAGATTTGTGTACGATACTCATCATTCATAAAGCGTTCTCTCTGATTATCATAATAAGGAGAAAGCATATGCCCAGAGTTTCCTAATGGAAGGATCCCGTAAGAAATATCGACATTAGCAAAGTCAATTAGTCGACGAGTACTTGGTCCTGTCACCGGAGTGTGTCCTGCTTCACATGAGACACGACGAATATGGTTGATACTATTGATAGATCCGTTGGCCTCATATGGGCCCTGATTGAATATTTTCGCAAGAAACTCATTTTTTCCAAATGGGTGAGGCATTGTTAGCTGATGAATAAGTCCCCAGCGCCACTTGCTGACATCATCTCCAAGCTCTTGCTTTAGATAGTTCACGGCCTCTTTAAATGCCATTGAAATGACCTGGTCACGATCTTCAATTGGTGCAGTCTTTTCAATATCCCACCAAGAGTTATCTGGCATTTCAAGTAAGCGGTAATAATAAATCCAAGAGTTAATGGCCTTACAATACTTAACGTAGTCCTCACCCATCTCATCCATTAGAAGCTTACGAATACGCATATTTGTTTCATGAAATATTGTCGGTCCAACCTGTTCTTTGCGAGAATGACCTTTCCAATCCATAAAGAATTTTAAGGCCTCTTCTTCAAGAGCAGTCATTGGATATTTCTTTAGCGCATTATTAATAATTTTTTGCATCCTACGATTATTCGTACTGAAGCTTGCAGTTTGAACCATCTTTTGAGAATCCATATCCCAATTATCTCGAAGCTCAAGTGACTTTAAAATAGTATTATAGCGATTATCTGAATGCCAACCACCACGGTGATAGATACCACTTTTCATTGTCTTTGGTGCATCATTAGCGGAAACAACAAAACCATTTTCAGGATTAATCTCATGAGGTTTCTCATCAAATGTATAGACCCCTAGAATCTTGCGATCAGGTGTTTGAACAAGATCTGATTCAAATGGATGTGATCTTTTGTAACTATCCCCCATGATAAGTCTTGCCACATTCCCATCAGCATCCGCATAGACAATATTAAGGCCAGGTGACTTAACGATACTTGTGGCCTTCTTTATCTCTTCAAAGTTTTTTGCACGGCCAAGACCATAAAATCCCTCAATAGGCTTGTTACCTTCTTGAAAGAAACTGAAGTGGGCCGCAATATTCTTTGCGTCTTTGTTTACGGCCTGAACGATTTCATTAACAACAGGACCCTTCTTACTCCACTTGATTTGGAAATTGATTGACTCTTCTCCCTTCACTTTAATCAAAGAGTCTTCAACTCGTACAATTTCAAAATCATCTTCTAACTGATAAAGATCAACATCATCTGTGTAACTAATAGTTAATCCCCAACCAAGTTTTCGATTGTGGCCCATGGCCGGAAATGGAATAAGTGGTAGGAAGTGGCCATACATATGAAAGCCCTCTTCCTTATTCTTAATATTTGCTTCATACCAAATATTAGGTGCAGAAAAATTGATATGCGGATCACTTGCTAGGATTGGTTTTCCAGACTTCGTCTTCTTTCCAGAGATCGCCCAAGCATTTGAGCCAGTAAAAGTACCAATTCCTTTTAATAATGATTCGTAGTCAATAAAGCTTGCATCAACGACACGTCTTACACGCTTAGAGAAATCAACCTCATTATTAGCAAAGAGATACTTAAAATCACGATGCTTAACATTTGCCATAATATTTTGATAAGCAACTTCATTTCTCATAAATGGCGAAAAGCTATAATTTAAGTAAACGAAGACACCATAGATATCTTCGATATCAATTTTCTTAGGCTTTATTCCCAGTAAGAAAAATTCAATCGGCCTAACATTATTTTCAAGATAGTAGTTATAGCCGGCCATAAAAGACTCAAGATCTTTTCTCACAACCGGATCAAGAGAGGCCAAGATGCCATCACGAATATACTTAGAGTTTAAAGTACGAAATAATTTATCAACAGCGACAAGATCTGGCCCAAGAATTTCTGCAAGTCTTCCCTGGCCAGCACGACTAATTAGCTCATATTGAAAGCTTCGATCACCGGCCATTGAAAAGCCTAGAGCATAATTCATATCGTGACGAGAGTCTGCTTCGATATGAACAACTCCTTCATGATCACGATAGATCTTAGTGAGACCATTTAGGCCATCAACTTTAAGACTACCATGCATTACTGGAAAAGATCCCAATAGCATAAAGTAGACGCTTGCTATGATTAATATAAGAAGGCCTGCAATAATACTTAGAATCTTTTTCATGATGTTCTCTTAATTTTTAAATAAATTATTACTCTTAACTAATTCAACAACTTCTTCTGGAAGCATTTTTTCCCAGCCGCTCTCGCCGCTTGAGATCATCTCAATAACTGTACGAGACCAGATTCCTGATGCTTCATGATCATAACCTTCAAGATCGACAATTAACTTATTTTCACGAAGATACTTAACAAGAAACTCAAGAGACTTGTCATAAGTTACATCAGCAAAGCTTAGGCGATTTTTTGCATCATTATCATCTGCACATGGATAAAGATATAATTTAGTATTAAGGCCAAATAATTCACCTAATCCACCTAGGATCCCAAATGAAGTATCCTCATAATGCTTGATATTTAAAATCTCATTTAAATTATAAGTGTTAGTAATAAACGCAATTTGATTCTTAGCAATTGGCTGTAAGAACTGATTGAGTTCGAAGTAAGAAGCGAAGTTTGTAATTAAAACTTTTTGCTTAATTTTTGCAAGTAAATCAACACGAGCTAAAAAATCAGCGTTATCAATTGAAGATGAACGAGAAAGTAATTTTGACATTGAGATCTCAGAAAGAGTCACAACATTCTCACACTTCTCACTTGTGCATAAAAGCTCACGCCCTACTTTAAGCGCATCAACATTTCCCTTTGTTGGCGGCCTAAAAGAGCCTCTTAAAACAACAAGTGGCTTTCGATATAAGTAATCTTTGATTTGAACAACTTTACCATTCTCATCAAACATAACAGCAGAAGTAAACTTTCTCTTAACAAGTTCTAAAGAAAGAATACGAGGATCAACTCCATCAAAGGCCGGACCTTTAACGTCAATCATATCAATCTTAAGACGACTAGCAGATAAGTTATCCATTAGAGATGAAACAAGATGAGATGAATCATTTGAATTATAAAAACAGCTGTGGATCATATTCACACCAAGAAAACCAATGGCCTCTTGTTGCTGAAGATTTTCTTGATCAAGCATATTAACGTGAATGATTAAATCAGAAGGAGCTGCCCCTGCTTGATGTTGGAAACGTACACCAAGCCAACCATGACACTCTCCGCGACCAGAGTAACTTTTTGCTGCAACAGTATCAGCAAAGCAAAAGAATTTTGTTCCCTCTTCTCTTTGATCTTTAAGACGCTTGTACATTTTTGTGAATTCTGTCTCTAACATCGTATGTAGACGTCCTTGAGAAACATAACGTCCAGATGTCTCGACACCGTAAATAGCATCCGAAATTTGCATATCATAAGCAGACATCGTCTTAGCAACAGTCCCCGCTGCACCGCCAGCTCTAAAGAACTCACGAGCAACTTCTTGTCCTGCACCAATTTCTGCGAAACTGCCGTAAATTTTATTATCTAAATTAATTTGTAATGCTTTTTGTTTTGCTGATAGAATTTGGCAAAAATCCATAGTATAAATCCTTAAAATTTTTTAATTATAATAACAGCTTAGGACTCTATATGGCAAAAGAACACGACACGAATCTCTTTAAAAAACACATCTTTATTTGCAAGAGCTGTAAGAAGAATGATTGCCCTATGCTTGATGATGCCATGGCATTAAAGAGCGAGTTAAAGACATATTTCAACGAAAAATATGGAAAAGGTGTCGTTAGAGTTACTTCAAGCGACTGCCTTGGAAAATGCCGTGAAGGTATCCATATTGTCAGTTATCCAGAGGCAAAGTGGTTTAAAGATGGCACTAAAGAGTCGGCCCAGAGCCTAAAAGACTACGTAGATTCAAGCATTTAGAGTAAGTTCACAAAAAATTGACTTAGTTTTATCAAATATTATCCGATAATAATGATATAATTTCCTTAGGAAAGGAACCAAGGAGTGATTATGTGGATTCCTGTTATTATCGTTGGTATTTTAGTTGGAATTGCTTCAGTGAAAGAGAAGCAGGCCCGCGAGAAAAGAGCTAAGGCCTACATCCCTATTAAGGTCAAATAAATTTAGTTTTTGGCAAATTGAACGGCCACTTCTTTAGCGAAATACGTTAAAATCATATCGCATCCAGCGCGCTTAAAGCTCGTAAGCATCTCCATTGCTACGGCATCACCATCAACCCAGCCATTTTGAGCTGCTGCTTTAACCATGGCATATTCACCAGATACATTATAAGCGGCAACAGGTAGATTAGTGCGCTCTTTCATTTTAGCAATGATATCTAGATAGCTAATACCTGGCTTAACCATTAAGATATCTGCCCCCTCTGCTTCATCAAGCTCAATCTCACGTAGAGCTTCGATAGCATTGGCCGGATCCATCTGATAAGTCTTCTTATCACCTGCTTTAGGAGCACTATCCAGAGCGTCTCTGAAAGGCCCATAGAAGGCTGAAGCATACTTGGCCGTATACGACATAATTTGTGTATTTGAGAAACCTTCACTATCCAGGGCCTCACGGATAACAGCAATTCTTCCATCCATCATATCTGATGGACCAATGATATCACTTCCCGCTTGGGCCTGAGCAAGTGCCATCCCTGCTAGAATATCCAGAGTTTCATCATTTAAGATCTCACCTGTTTTTTCACAAACAAGTCCATCATGACCATCACTTGAGTATGGGTCCATGGCAACGTCAGTCATGATAAGCATATCAGGACATGCGTTTTTAATATCTTTGATTGTTTTTTGTAGAAGCCCATTTGGATTCTTTGATTCTGTTGCAAAACGGTCTTTAATAGAATCATCAAGCGCAGGAAAAAGAGAAACGCATTTAATGCCAAGGTTCCAAAGCTCTTTCACTTCCTTTACAATTAGATCGCGTGAGTAGCGATTAATCCCAGGCATTGAAGTTACAGGAATCGTTTGATTTTCTCCACCTACGATAAAAAGTGGCATAATCAGATCATCTACTGTTAGCGTTGTTTCACGCATTAGAGATCTCATGGCGTGATTCTTTCTATTTCTTCTTGGACGAATATTATTTAAATACATAGATTATAATCCCATTTGAATTTTAGTTTTATAAGCAAGGGCATACATTGAAATTTGCTTGATCATACTTGAAAGTCCATTCGCACGAGACATTGATAAGTGCTGGCGAAGACCAATAGTATCTAAGAAGTCAGGCTTAGTTGCGAGAATTTCATCAGGTGTAGCATCTGAGTAGACACCAACTAGAATTGAAACAATCCCCTTTACGATGGCCGCATCACTATCGGCACGAAAAAAAACTTTTCCATCTTTAAGCTCTGGAATTAGCCAAACTTGAGACTGGCATCCTTTAACTTTATATTCTTCTTGTTGTAAATCTTCAGGTAGGGACTCCATCTGTTTCCCGCGAGAAATGATGTGCATGTAGCGATCTTCCCAATCACCAAATCCATTAAATTCTGAAATAAGTGCGTCAACTCTTTCTTGTATTTGCAAAATGAACTCCTTAAGTCAATATGAGTCGGAGTCTAGCATTTTTTAGATAATGCGTGAAGCAAACTCCACTACTTTTTCAATTTGAGCGGCAATGTGGTCAATAAAGTTTTGAAGGGCAATGAAAAAGCCGTAATTTCCAACCTGATTTGTTAGCATCGCAATCATTGAGTCCAGAATATCAAGATACGGCTGCAAACCAAATTTCTTGACTAGTAATTCGATATAAGTAGCGACACCTTCCACGTCACGTCCTTCGTTTGTTACAACATATAATGGGTTCTTAATAGTGGCCACGAAAGCTCCTTTTTTGTCTCTTAACTATAGTTATAAAGTCGAATCATTCCACGAATCAATTAAATTTGCGATTTTATTAAATTGTTCATGAAGCGGCTGATATTCCTTAGAATTATAAGCATAAATTGATTTCTTAGCGGCCTGTGATTTCACTATTTGGGCCTTATTAAAGAATGGAGCAATGAAGCGGTCATCTCCAGTTACTTTACGAATCAGTTCCTTAATCTCATCAAGATCACTCTCTTCTTGCTTACGTCTCGTATCCATTAGATTCGGAATATGAGTGATGATCTCTGGAAGCTTCACTATATCCATATCTTCTATGTCTGATAACATCCCATAAAAATGCTCTAGCCCCTTCATTGAAAAATCATCTGGTCTAAATGGAACAATCACTCCATCACTGACGCAAATACTATTAACAACTAAAAGCCCAAGAGTTGGTGGACAATCAATAAGAATATAATCGTAGCGTTTTCTTAATCCCGCTTGTTCTACATATTTTTTTAGAATTGTTTGTCTTGGAGAATTAATGGCAGCGACACATAATTCAAATCCAGATAATTCTTGGGCCGCCGGAAGTAGATCAACACCTAACTCGGACTTGAAAACAACTTTTTCGAAAATCGTTGAAGAATGCAGATGCTTAAGTTCTTTAATTGAATTAAGAAGCAGATTGAAAATACTAATACTCTCTCTACTTTCTTCATGACCAAACAAGTAACTCATATTCGCTTGAGGGTCCATATCAATAACAAGAACTTTGTGACCTTTCTGGGCCAAGGCATGGGCAGTATTAAAACACATTGTTGTTTTACCAACCCCACCCTTTTGATTAAGAAAAGATATTATCTTTCCTTTACCTAAATCTTCTAAAGTATTTGTGCGATTGCGACCAAAGAACATAACCTTCTCCCAAGAATCATTCATTGTCATGATGCTTAAAGATTATATCATAAATTTAGAAGTGGGTACCAATTAGTCATACTGATTTGGATCAAGTTCGATAACACAACGCAGACCAATTCGACTACTTGCCTCAGTATCTGGAAGAAACTCAAATGCGTACACGCCAGCACCCGAAAGACTTGAATAATCACCACCACTTGCCATACTTCCGTTAACTCCACCAGTATTGTCAAAGATTCTAAAGATCTCATCATCGTGAAGTTGTGAGTTAGTGATACCAGCAGTCGATCCGATTCTTAGAGTATAATCATTAATAACACTTCCTGGCATAGCATCTTCAGTAGCTTTTGCTGCATTTGAAATAGGAATACCGAAAACATAGTTAAAATATCTTGCACTATAATCAGAAACATTTTCAAATAAATGACTTTCAAGCTCTAGGTCACAATCATTGTCGCCATCAGAGTCATTACATGGCCCAATGAGTGAATCCATCAGATAATCACCTGTCCCACCATAGATATCAGCTTTAGTTGAAACAATTGAAGCAAAAGAATAAATATTAGCATTGAAGCTATAGGCCGTATTAGAAATCTCAGAAACGTTTCCTACAGCATCTTGAACACCAAAGGCAGATGTACAATCTTGCGTGAATACAGAACCTGTATGCAAAGAGCGAATTCCTGAAGAATTTGTTCCAGGAATTGTATGAATATCTGATGAGCTTAAGTTATCAATATCCATGAACGAAGACTCAAGCCCACTTGCTAATGAAGCATTACACTTACTTGAAGAATTAAGCGCAAGTCCTCTTTCCACAACTTCAACATTAGCATCAGAAGTCGCTCTAACATCCCATGCACTATAAGCAATTTGCTCATCACGAGTTGGCAGCTTATAAGTAGTAGCAGCACCATAACCAACGATCGTTGGAGCGCCAGTTAGTGTTGTACATGCATTAACAGCACTAGAGTTAGTAATATTAGTTAATGGTGGCAAGAACGACTGGAATGCAACAGCAGAGTCTAAAGTCTGAGTTGAAAAGTTTTGCCAAGTTCCGTTTTTAACATAACAAGTACCAGTTGATCTTTCATAGAAGATTGATCCGTCAGGACCATCATAGGCTCCAAGATTTTGGGCCACACACTGTCCATCAGTTGTATCACAGCTTGTTTTTGAATAAGGGCATCCCATTTCAAAACGAGGTACAAGTAAGTCCTTACCAAAGTCATAGACAGAACCAATCGTTCCAAGAGCTGAGGCAGTATCACCAAAGCCTTTATACTCACATACATAGTTACTATCGATAAACGAATCAGAATGCATCATCTCACACGCCTTCTTATTAACCATCCAGCGATGTACAAATGCAAAGTTTTCTTGAGGTGCAACCACAGTTAGTTTTGCAACATTATTATTAGTTGTAATCTCTAGAGATTCATTATCCCCTAGCTGATTAGTGTAGCTAAGAACTGGTCTAACTTCATAAACATAAGTGTGGTTTGGAACAGGAGCTAAACGCGAGTTCTCACCGTTATCAACATATGTATTTGACGAAGTAATAAGTTCTCTATTTAGTGGATTGCTATAATTAAACGTATAAAGAGGGCCGGCCTTCTTACGATATACATTGTAGCCTTGAATTGCTCCAGAAGTACCGACAGTGAAATTCTCCCATTCAAGGTTCACTCTAGAAGTACCATGATAAGGAATCCAATTTGATCCATCTGAATAAAAACAATCCTGACCAGTAGTTGCCTGATAAGCAGTATTAAATAAGAATTTTCCGTTATTATCACTTGCAAGTAATGTCTCAGTTTGAGAATTGAAAACAACACTTACAGAGCTAGCATCACCTGAATCATATGTTACATCACCAATACAACTTGCACTTCCAAGATCATCACAAGTTGTTGTCGTATCTTCTAAAAGTCCATCAGTTGTGTAGTCGCGATTAACCTCTGAGATATTACATGCAACAGACTTATTAATTAGTACCCAATCACTTGAAGTCGTTCCAGTTGAATAATAACAAAGATTTCCTGCCGTACGGTAAATAGCACCAGCAGAATCAGGTTTTACATTTGATGTGTTTGGAGCAACCGTTCCATAACACTCTTTTCCACCGTCACACTTAGTAAGAGAATGTGAACAAGTAAAGTTTGATTCAACACGAATTCCAAAATGGTTAACCTTTGTACCAAGGGCCTTTACATCTGCCCAACCATGATGAGCAACTGTCTGCGGCTCAACTCTAACTTTGAAAGAAACAGAAGTTCTCGGTGATCCAGTTCCATTATCCACAAGATCAAATGAAATCGTTGTCTCACCAAATTGAGATGCCGTTGGGATCATTTTTATTCTTAGAATTTCATTAATAGAAATTCCATTATCAATTACACCACTTGCCATAGCACCATTTACAGCAGCAAGATCTCCGGCTTCACTATATTCACCATCTAGATCAGTATCTTTTAAAAACTGAATATTCATTGGCTGAATCAGTACATTATTAGTTGAAACAACATTTTCAATTGTTACTGTTTGAGAAGCTTCATTGATACTTCCACCTTCACTAATAATAACATTATCAATAATAATATCTTCTTTTTCACCAACGATAACATCACTCATGTAACTAGCGTTTTGAGTACCGTTATTAGAGGCCACTGACCACTCGTCTGTATCAATTGATTCATAACATAGGCCGTTTGTGCGATCAAAATAAATGACAGGGTCATTACTTACGTGTGACGTAGGATTGAAGCTAGGTGCTCCATTTCCAATACAGTTATTTACACCACACTCGGTACGTCCAGCGCGGCGATTATATACAGAATAATTACAAATAACAGGTGCATCAGATGTTTCAAGAACAACAACATCAAGTGTTTGAACAACAGACTCCGCATTACTTGAATCTCTTACAACAAATTGGAAATCATCAGGTGTACCTAGCGTATTAGCGCTATTACCATTGAGGGTTTCGTATAAACATGTAATTGCACCACCTGAAGAAATTGCACAATCCTTAATTGTCCCCTCTGTTCCTGAGACAGAGCTTTGTCCGGCCATCGTATTAATACGACTTCCGCTACCATCGATAAAATAAACAGTAAGAGTCGATGTTGTATTATCGACATCAGAAACACTACCTAATGAAATCGTTTCACTTACGCTATTCCAATCAGAAGACTCATTCATTGTATGCGTAAATGGCCCACCTGCAACAACTGGCGGATCATTCTTAGCATTGATAACAACATTGATATAACCTGTTGTATGGAAATCTGCCATACTCGTTAAAGGTAATGGTGAGTCAGAAATTTGATATTCTACTGTATAGACACCATTAGCATCTCCATCGAAGTAGAGATTACAATAAGTGGCATCATCAACACTATTAGCATGAAAGTTATCTCCAGGAGCACCTGTACATGAACCTTGGATATCTGAATAATTTGTTAAATTTTTAAATTTATAACGGAGATCTGAACTTGGAAATCCCATATAAGAATCATCTGATGCAGTTGGAAAGTAAAAACCAACGGCAGTTTGGGCACCTGGCGTTCCTGTGCTATCTTCATCCACTGTAACAGTGATAATATTAGCAGCAACAGGCTCATCATCGACTTCAACAATTCTTGCAGAAGCAACACCAGTATTAGAGTACTTTCCATTTGCATAGATTTGATACTCAACCATGGCCTCTGAAGAAGCATTAAAGTAATCTGTATTTGCTCTAAAGGCTAAAGTACACTTACCTAGCGAACAGTTACATGAAATTGATGAGTTTTGGACACTTGCATGAATTGAGTTAGCACTACAGAAAGTTGCAAAGTCTCCATCATAATCAAAATATCCAGAAACTGGAATTTCATTTACTTCACTATCAAAAACAAAAGTAATTAAGTCATCTTCGCTTACTGTCGCAGACCTTGTTGCAGCAACACTTGGTGATTGATCAACATTTGTCACATCAACATATAATCTTGAAACGGCACTATCACCATCATCATCACTGATATAGAAATCAATATATGATGAACCATTAATATGGCGTGATGGTTCAATATCCATTGAACAAGTACCACTAATACATTCACAAGTAGCACCTAACATTTTTATTCCAGGAGTTGGACTCTCTGTTGTGTTAGGCCCAGTAATTGAGGCCACGATAATTGGGTTAATCAATGAACTAGAATTTATAGCATTCGTAATTTGAAGTGAAGTTGAAAATCCAGAATCAATTTGTACTGTGATTGTATTTGTTGCAATTGAAACAAGTTCTGATCCTGCAATAACAGAAGGATTGTCCACAAGTTCAATATATAGATCAGCATAGTTAATTGCATTTTGCCAAGTATTAACTCTTTCAAAAGTCATTGAACCAATTGTAATCGATTGATTAAGGCCTGAAGAGCTATTGACGATCGTACATGAAGTTGGGATTCCCCCATTTTGATCAGTAAAAGAGATTGGAAAACTTGTCTTAAGCGCATCTTCCATCATAGAGACTGAAGTTGTCGTGATAACTGGAGCTTTGGGAGATACATCTAGAACACAACTTCTTGTGATCTCATCGAAATAGTGTCCATCATCACAGCTTGCCTGCTTCAAAGAATTCATCTGCGGTGTACAACCGATGAAAGCACTTAAAAATATTGTAAATAAAAGTAAACGATTCATTATCTTTCCCAAGTATCCCAATAACTTATCGCCAAAATATTTCTTAACTTTAAATAAAGACAAACAAACACTTATGTTATTTCAATATTATAGAAGATAGCTGATCCCGCCTCTATATTTATGTAATTATGGATACTTAGATATGCACTAAAGAATGAAAACGCCTTAAATAACTGACAGGCGCTCTCTTCTATTTGCAAAATTTGAAACTTTGATTAAGCGAGCAAAGTGCTTGCCTCATTTCTTCATTTTCTTCTTTAAGCTTATTATTTTCTTCTTTTAGTGTAGCTATCTCACGAGTATTTGTTGCCAACTGAACTTCAACACCTTCACTCATAAGCTTATACATGGAAATATTCTTATCTAGCTCTTTTACAGCTTCAATAAGTGGCGACACTAAGACTGCATAATCCACAGATAGCCATCCATCTGCATTCTCAATGACGGCCGTTGGAAATTGCGCTTGAACATCTTGAGCGATTACACCGATTGAGTGCATTCCAGGAGAAAGTGATTTTTCATTCCAATCAAATTCAACCCCCTTTAGTGCCTTAATCTTATCAAGTGCATTTTCAATTTCGACAACATTATCTTTTAATCTTTCATCAGATGTACAGTTCGTGGCACCGGCACCACCTCCAAGCGTACAGTCTGTTGCACCTTGAACTCTTAGATTGCCTACGACATGAAATTGCTCTGAAGGTGTCGTTGTTCCAACTCCAACACGACCTGCTGCCGTAACAGTCATACGATCAGTATTTGCTGTAGTGATTGTAACAGGAAGGCTTGAGCCAACTGCTCCTGCTGAGTTCATATTTCCAAGCTTTATACCAGTTCCATTATCTACAAGAACTTCAAAATTATTAAGCGTTCCACCTTTAAAAACAACATTATCAATTCCACCTTGAGAAATAATCTTTTGTGCTGAAGTAACTTGACCAAAGAATGCTGAACTTGTCGTTGCATCACCTGCAATCGTATTAACAGAAATATTTCCAAAATCCACATTACCAGTGACAGTAATATCACTGTCAAAAGTAGCGGCGCCCGTAACCTGTAGAGCTCCATTTACAACAGCATTTCCATTATTTGTAAGTACGCCTGTATTTACAAGGCCACCTGTTGAAGTAATTCCATTTCCTTGAATTGTCCCACTTGCTGTTAAATTTGTTGTTGATAAATTTCCGGTATGAGAAAGTGTTCCGGAAACAACAGTACTACTTAACTGAGAAATACCTGTAACATTCAGATTGCCTGCAAGTTGAGTACTTCCACCAACAACCATCTGGTAACCCGATGTATTGGAAACGGCAGAACTACCAACTAATAGCCTTCCATTATTTGTCAGTCTCATATTTTCTTGTTGAGTATTAGAAGTATTTGCAGTTGTATAGAAATTCAATTCAGTACCAAGATTTGTCGCACTAAAATTTTCTGTCGCAGTTGAGCGAATACTTGCAGTATTAACTATTCCACTACCAGTATCTCCACCAAAGTTTAAGAGACCTAGAACATCGTTAGTTGTTGTCATCGAAGGTGCAGTGATTAGACCTTGTGAACTTGCAAGATTAATTGATGACTGATTTCCACCATAAGAATAGAATTGTCCACTCGCATCTCCAGAGTCACTACGAACATCAATTTGAGCAGTCGCATTGAATGTTCCAAGATTTGATGTGTGCCCAAATGAAAGAAAACCATTTGCATCGTAGAGAGCAAAATCTGAAGATTCAGATTGAAATGCAATATCACCAGGTCCAGAACTACCGGCCGTTATTGTCGTCGTTCCAGAATTAGTCATATTGATAGCATTAATATTTGTAATCCCAGAACCGTCCCCTACAAATGCAGCAGCTGTAACAGTCGATGAAACATTAAAGTTTCCATTTATTCCCGAGTTACCATAAACGTAGAACAGATATAGTGGATTAGGAATACCACCAACTGATGTTCTCCCTGAAGAGTCGATATAGAATTCAGCAGAATTCCAAAAAGATGAAGTTAAACTATCTCCGTCTCCATCAACATCGATAAAGAAGTAATTCATCCCACCGACATTAGTGTTACTTCCGTATACTCCCATCGTGGCATTATGCTCTTGTCTTAAACCAAATGATAATGCCCTTGCCCAACTAGATCCTAAACCAGAACTAACATTTCCACCAACATGCAGTAGAATACTTTCTTCAGCAGTAGTAGGGCCTGCAATATTTCCACTTACAGTTAATTTTGAAGGGCCTTCATAAGGATCATCAGAAATTGTAACTTTTCCACCTGAACCTACTCGTCTAATATGTGAACCACTAATATCCCAAGGGCCAGCATAACTACCATTACTTAATTGCAGATCCCACTTATTAGTCGATTCATTAAAGCGAATGATGTCCCCAGCAGTGAAGGTTTCAATATTTCCATCACCATTTAGATCACCGACAACTGGTGCTGCATCATTAACAACATAGAAGTCACCATTATTAACTCCTGCTACAGAAGGTGGTGTAACTCCTCCTCCAGCATCAAGAATTAATCGACCTAAGTAGTTTGAGCCACCAAGGTAATCAACAGCAACCCAAGCTGATCCATTATACTGTAAAACTTGTCCTGCACTAGATGCGCCAAGAGAACTCAATTTCGAATTCGTAATTGCTCCATCTTGAATTTTACTTGTAGAAATCGAACTATTTTGGACATCAAAACTTACAGATGTCACTGTTTGTCCAAAGGCATCTGTAACAATAAGGTCATAAATAAAGCCACCAACGATCTTTAAACCATTAGGTACTCCTAACCTCACCATATTTGCTGACTTTGATAAAATATTTAAATTAATAACTTGTGGGCCATTCTTTGTTTTAACAGCACTTATTGTTGAAAGGTTTGTCCCATTAAGAATCAATTGATTTGAAGAAACTTCAATAAGTGTAATCTGATGTCTTTTAGTAATATCAGAAGTGTCTGATGAATCAACGTTATTGCGAGCGGTATTACTCACCGGCTTACACGCGACAAAAAGTACAACGAAGAGAATGTAAAATGCATTATTAAGTTTCATATCCATAAATCCCTAATTTCATATCGGAGATTAATAAATAAAGTTAAACTATTAATATTACTATACCAAAGCACTTGGTTATCAATTGCAAATAAGGAGTATTTGCCAATGATTTCTTAAACTTGTCATTGGTTATAAAATACTTATATGAATAGCGTTCAAAGATTTTTGCAAACTCTTTTAGTCACAATTACATTTCTATCAATGGCCACAGCGTCCTTTGCCGAAAAGTATGACCTCAATACAAACCTAATTGTTATTCAAAATATTGCTAATGATGGAATGTCTTTTGTTATTCGAAAAGGACGAGTTGATAATATTGTAAAGGGACAAGTCTCTCTATTTTCTTCGAAGAAGATTTCTTTTACGGCCCGTGCTATCTCCATAACGAAAGAATACTCTCAGTGGATTGTGACTGATAATAATATGCGCGTGCCTTTTGAAAAAGGTCAAATTGTTACAGTTAACTACTCTCCTGAGCGAGTATGGTTAGAAATCCCTAAAATTCTTGGAGATGCAAAATACAAACAGATGCTAGCAGAAGAAGAGATGTCTCTTAGAGAAAAACAATTTCAACGCTATGATAATCGATTTGAATTTTTCTACGGGAAGAATCAAGGCTTAAGTGAATCGACAAGTTCAAGTATTAATAATGATGGAACGAGAACTGGTGACACGTTTCAATTTAACTACGCCATCCCTATTAATCAAACTTTTCAAACAATCATAGGATTTCGCTACGATCTAGACCTTCTGACACTTCTAAATCCAAATGTTGAGCAGGAAACCAAAAGAATGATGGGGACAGCGGCCTTAAAAATTTCATTTAATAATAGTTGGAGTTATCGCTTCAGCTACTTTATTTCACTAGGCGCAGGCTTTGGCCGTTCTGAAACGAGTATCCAAGATACAGTTAGAGTTGGAAGCGCAATGCTTCTTCCATCAGTCAGCTTAGGTCTTGAGTATAAGGTTTCAACTTCTCAATCACTTATTTTCAAAGCTAATTTTGATGCTATCCAAACTGATGAAGAATTCGCAGATGGCTTCCAACAATCGACAGATCAAACAATGTTTGGCCTATCTGTAGGATATGCCTTTTAAGTATCACCTTCACCATCATGAGGAATTGAAGGCTTAATCAATATCCTAATAATATAAGCAAAGAATGATTCTTTCTCTCTTTTATGCTTAAAGAAAGAAGCTTCAGAGACAGGTTGTAACAATAAGGCAATCAGTAGAATTACTTTCATCTTTCCTCCCTAATTAGAAACAATAGTAAAAGGAAAGCATAACGAAAATTGAATGTCATTTGATGTGAAAAAAAATAGGCCTTCATTAAGATAACTTAAGAAGGCCTATACTTTATCGACTTTTTATTTGATTAATTCGATTAAGAATTATTTCTTTGCAGCTGGAAGAACTTCGATTAGTTCAACTTCGAAAGTAAGTGTTGCGCCACCAGGAATTGATGGAGGAGCACCTTGATCACCATAAGCAAGCTCAGATGGAATTACTAGCTTAATTTTTCCACCTTCACCAATAAGTTGCATCCCTTCAGTCCAACCTTTAATAACTCTGTTAAGAGGGAATTCGATTGGCTTATTTCTCTTATAAGAAGAATCAAACTCAGTTCCATCTCTTAAAGTACCTTTGTAATGAACTTTTACAGTATCTGTTTCAGTTGGCTTCTTTGCAGAACCAGCTTCAATGATCTTGTAAGCTAAACCAGATTCAGTCTTCTTAGCACCTTCTTTAGCAACAAATTCTTCTAGGAATTTTGCACCTGCATCTTTTTCTGTTTTAGATACTTCGCTCATTCTTTGGTTTACGATATCTCTAAATTTAAATGCAAATTGTCTTGTATCAATATCAGTTGCATCTTTAGTCATACCGTCACGAACACCTTGAACAAGGTTATTCATTTCTCTTTCAGTAAGTTTGAAATCCTTAAATCTCTTTCCGTAAACATGTCCAACTGAATAGAAGATTTTATCATTTTCAGTCTCAGGCTTTACTTCCTCTTTCTTACCACATGAAACAAATAGTAATGGCGCGATTGCCATTGTTGCTAGTAGTTTCTTCATTTAACATCCTTTGTCTAAATTTATTGAAGTCTTTTTACTAATTAATATTTATATAAATAGATTAAAGTGCTTTGGTCTGCTTTTCAAGCCTTAAATATTTTCATCCATTGCCTTATTGGCCAACATATCGCAGTGCTCATTTTGCGGATGACCACTATGTCCTTTTACCCAACGAAACTGAAGATTAGAAAAACGTCCTGCCACTTCATCAAAACTTTGCCACAGCTCAATATTTTCTGGAGTCTTCTTGTCGGCTTTTTTCCAACCACGTGCCTTCCAACCAGGAACCCATTTCGTAATTCCATCAACAACATATTTCGAATCACTATAAAGGAAAGCGGCATGTCCATGATCTAGCCCCATCTCTTCCAATTCATTCTCTAGTGACTTCAATGATTCAATGGCACCAGTAAGCTCCATTCGATTGTTAGTTGTCTGATACTCGAAGCCAGAGCTTTCAAAGAAAACGACGCCATCTGGATTTTGTCCCATTGCCCCCCACGCTCCAGGTCCAGGGTTTCCACGACATCCACCGTCACTATAGACAGTGTAGGCCCCCATGGCCTCCATTGGTATACTGAAGTGTCCATTGCCACTTGCAACGCCATTATCGACATCCTCAAGGAGCTCGACGCTTTCGCGAAGCTGAGCAATTGCATCATGATCATCTTGTGTATCAAGTACACTTTCTAAATATTCTAAAGTTTTTAGTATGTTTTTCTTTTTCATTACTTAAGTATTCCTTTTTAAAGTCATAAGTATAAAACTTCATTTACAAAAAAGGAAACTTCCACCACAATTTCTTTATGGAATTTATTAAACTAGAGTCTGGAAAAACAGTTAACAACCTTGAAATCGAAGCTTTTAAAAATAAAGTTGATTCACCTCGCTATATCTATCTGATGGCAGGAGTTCATGGAGATGAAATCGAGGGAGTTCACTGCCTAAAAGAAATCTTTTCATGGCTTAAGACTGAGGTTGAGACAGATCTACCTCTAGTCGTTATTCCTATTGTCAATAAAGATGGTGTTAATGCAGGAACGCGCGTTAATGCTAATGGTGTTGATCTTAATCGAAACTTACCTACTCAAAGCTGGGAAAGTGAATTCGAAGAAGATAAGTACAATCCAGGAAGTGCTCCATTAAGTGAGCCTGAAAACCAATTCCTAAATAAGCTCTTTAATGAGTATCCTCCGGCCTTTATTTTATCAATTCACTCATGGAAACCAATTGTAAATTACAATGGTGACTGTAAGGATGTTGCGCAGCTTTTGGCCAAACACAATAATTATCCAATTGCAGATGATATCGGCTACCCAACTCCTGGCTCACTCGGAACTTACGGAAGTGTTGAGCTTGGAGCACCTGTACTTACATTTGAATGCCCAACAGTAGACACTGGTGTAACTGTTGAAGAAGTGTGGCAAGAAAATGAAGTCGGATTCAAAGAAATGATCACATCAGGAATTCTGAAACGATTCCTCTAAAGGTTAATTTACTCTTCTTAAACAAAATTAACTTATCTTCGATAGCGCTAAATCCGTTAATAAGGCATATTCAAAATGAGAGTGCTGCGTTGCGGCGCCCATGTTTATATTTTGGTATAAATATCATTTAGGCCCCAATATCCCTCATAATCCCTCTCTCTTTTGGGCCTAGGTGTAATCGGAGGCCGTCCCACGGCCTCCCTTTATACTTCCCTCAAAAATCGTCAACTCCCTAAACAACCCTGTAGATTTTCCAAAGTCAGCGTCTTCGTACCCCTATTGTTATATATTTACTTCAAATGCGAACTCGTCCGAAGATGAACAAATGGCATACCATTTGCATCAAGTATTGAACGAATTTCATTTTCAGGAACGAAAAAAGGAGACAGAGTGACACCATTTAAGTGTATCTCATTAATTTTACTTGCGCTTACAACAACATCTGTTGTTGCCCAAAGTAGCACTAGTAATATCCAGGGTGTCAAAAAAGCACCAGGTGCGACTAGAAATTGGTCAGCTAGAGTTGATACGACAGTTTCAAGAGATTTATTAAAGACATCTGAGGCAGGCCACTATAGTGGAATGTATAACTCATTTCGTTTCAATATTATTACAGATAAAGGTAGTTTCGCCGCTAAAACAACAGTATCAAAAGACTTTGTTGATGAGCGAAAAAGTAGAATCAGCGATACGTCAGTATCCTTTACTAGAAAGGCTTCTCAGCCATTTGATGGTGTTGTTTCATTTGGTACGGCATCGTTAAAACTTCCAACAAGTAAGGTTTCTAGAAAATATTCTAAGCTTCAAGCAGGAATTAGCTTAAGTGAAGGCCTATCAATAGCCGATAGTGTTATTGGGATTAAGGACCTATCTGCATTAGTTATTCTTGGTGCATCCAAGAACTTCCATGAGTATGAAACAACAATGACTGGAAGCTCAAATACTTCATATAGTCTTTCATCAGTTGCATATCTGACATACAGCGTGTCGGATGCGCTATACCTATCACTTGGAGGAACGTATATGAAGGGTTGGACATACCAGAATAATACAAAAGATGCTTATTCGTTCTCACAGGCTATTGGCTATAGCTTTGGCCCTAAATACAACCTAGAGGTAGGTCATGAATTTGGAGGAACTCCCCTATCACCTGATGGGAAGAAGGTTGAGATCGACCTATTTGATGAAAGAGATTCATCAGTTTATGCATCACTAACAATAAAAATATAGAACACACATAACGAAGACAAAGAGAAAGAAGAACAAATGACAAAAAGAACAAAGGTAGAAGAAAAAATGAAAATCAAAAATGAAAACAAGTTTGGAATGCTCAGAGGCCTTACACATGCTTTCGCATTGGCAGCGATCCTTTCAAGTTGTGCAAAGACTCTTCCGGACAAAGAGCCTGATTTTGCACAAGAAAGTTACCGTACTAAGAACTCTGTTACTTCAGCTAAGCTAGTTATTGAATCAAAAGCAGTTGCGACTCAAGAAGAGCTTTCTAAAAACAGAATTTCAACAGACCTAATCGACACAAGTGTTGGAAGTGAAGCAAAGACTCTTTACTCAACTCAAATCGTTAGTTCTAATGATAAGACTTATAATGTTCTTGTAAAAGATCTTCTTATTTTCGCAGAAAAAGAAGGTCAGAAGTTTGAGATTACATTTGATCTTACGACAAACTACCTAGTAGCGTATATCGCTCCAGTAAATGCTAGTGCACAAACTCTTAGCGCTTCTAATAAAATCATTCGCGATGTTCTTCCAGTTAAAGCTTCAAAGCTTGATCGTATTCCATTATTTCAATACGGTGTTGATTTCTACCAAAGAGAAAATGTAAAGAATGATCTTGATGAGAAAACAAGACATATCAGATATGTTGAGAAGGACCGTTCGGAATCAACTCACTATAAAGTTGACTACCTAATCGAAAACAGAACTTACACAGGTGTTTTCGGAATGGATCAAAAAGAAATCGCGACAATCTACCGTCGTGATAAAGTTGAAAATAACCTATTCACAGTAGGACAACTTGAAGACCGAATCCTTAATAACGAAAATGCTTTCACAACGTCAAAGCATGATGGTCATATTTTTGAAAACAAGGATCTAATCAAGGTTATTCTTGATGACAATGAAAGCAAAGCTTACTTTGCTCGTGTTATCAAGAAAGAAGACCTAACTGATAACGAAGAAAAATTAGTTCGTGCAGAAAGATTTAACCTACTATTTTCTAGATGTGACGCTGATACAGCAAAGAGAGCTAGAATCGCTCTTGATAACTGTTTCCTACGTTCAGAAATTTCTGAAAAAATTAAGTACGTTAAATTCAAGTACGATATCGATGATAATGATGAGATCCTAGCTGAGACGAAAATCTCTTCTAGTACAGTTGCAGAAGATGCAAAATTCATTCAACTAGAAAAAGACTCTCAACCAGAAGAGATTTACCCAACTGAGATCAGAGAAGAGCTATCGACAGCTTGGCTAAAACTTGAAAAATTTAAGAATCAAGAATTCACTTTTAGAAGAGTATTAGAAGACTCTCCAAATATCTTTAACTACAGTTTTGCAGGTTCTAAAGCGACTTTCCACGTTGAAATCGTTAAGTTCCACTTTGAGCCAGATCGTGTTCTAGTAAAAAGATCAAGACCACTACTTGATAAGACAGGATCAACTGATCTTGACACTGAACCATTACTAGCTTTTGAAGCAGAATACTTCCGTGAAAGTAAGAATGACAAAGGTGGAATCGTTTACGTTCCAGCTAGTCACAATGATGAAAGAGCAATTGCAGTAGTTAATCTTGGAAACGATCAAATTGGTGATGTTCTTACGTCACTAGACCCTTACCTAATGAGCGTATGTGGTGGAGGTAAGGCCCATGGTCTTACAGAAGTAAGTGACATCGTACAAGTAGTTGACGGAAGAGATGAATTCCTTAACTTCTCTACTCAATCAACTTATAAGAAAGGAAACTTCTTTAACTGTGCTGACTTCGGTGGAGATTACTGGGGACAACAGAATGAAACGATGACTTTCAAAGAAAGAACTACTTTCATGAAGTATAATCAAGAGTTCGAAGAACCAGAGCAAAACCTTTCTTACGAAGTACAAAAGAAGTTTAACTTTGGTCTATTCACTGGTTCTAAGCTAGTACCAAAAGGATACACTGAGCAAACTCGTGACTTTGATACAACAGTAGACCTACCAATGGTATTTGATATCAGAAATGGTAAAAATATCGAGTACGTACTTACAGGTATTCCATCAAATAAATATGATAAAGATGGGAAGCTAATTAGAAAACTGACTCAAACAGAACTTGATTTAAGAAATAAGATTATCGTTTCTTCTCAAAAAGTTGTTGATGATATCAACCTAGGCTTCAAGCGTGCTTTCAAAGGTACACAATATGAAGGACGTGGTGATATTATCACTCTAAAAATAGAAAAAGATGATTCAATTCCAGCAGGAACGAAGAATCTTTCTCTTACTCACAATCTTGATGGTGAGTCACGTTCAGTAAATATCGAGGTAGTAGAAAAAACTCACCTTGGTGATCTACAACGTAACCACATCTACTGGGTAGAAAAAGCAACTTCAAGTTCAATCATTGGACTTGGTGGACCGTCATTTAACCCAAGAAATGGTGTTGTTGAATCAGCTTCTGTTTACCTATACGGTGGTAACATGAAGTCTTCAATTAACTGGATGGTTGATAAGGCCATCGCAGAGAAGAACTTTGTTAAGAATATTACTCCAACTAAAGAGCTTAAAAACCTTGCTGATGAGCTTAATAAGAAAGCTATTGAAGATGCTCTAGCTGAGCACAAGGCAAAGACTCAAGCGGCAGGACAAAATACACAAGTTGCTGACTCTGATGAAGTTGAAGTTGAAATTGAAGGTGAAACAGTATCTCAAAGCACAAAGAAAGCTGAGATGAAATCTCACCGTCATGGTGTTGCTCATACTAACTTAAAGAGCAGCCTACTTAACACAATTAAGCGTCCAAATATCGCTTCACAGATGGGGAAAATCAAAGATGCTCACCGTCTAATGAAGAACGACTTTAGAGCTAGCTCATTTGATAAAGATGAAGTTCTTTCTAACTTCACAAGAGCTAACCAAAAAGAAGCA
This sequence comes from Halobacteriovorax sp. RT-2-6, assembly GCF_047085025.1. Classification (NCBI taxonomy): domain Bacteria; kingdom Pseudomonadati; phylum Bdellovibrionota; class Bacteriovoracia; order Bacteriovoracales; family Halobacteriovoraceae; genus Halobacteriovorax; species Halobacteriovorax sp. RT-2-6. The sequence goes on along the minus strand of NZ_JBKIYH010000001.1, from coordinate 40,420 downwards.
AAAGCAGTACATGCTGCTTGGCAAGCAATTGCTAATAAAGATGATGTTGCACTACAAGCTGCGATTCATGGTGACAACTCAATTGAGGCCCTTCAAGCGAAGATCAAGCACTCAATGGAGTACGATGCAAAAGGTAATAAAAACCCAATTTGTAACCACGAAACAGCTGAGTTTGCTCTAAGTAATCTTGCTAAGAACTACGATGTTCTAAAGATGGCACAAACAGACGAAGGTAAGAACGATATCCTAATTGATATTTGGATGCCGACTCTTGCTCACGAAATTGGACACAACCTTGGTCTACGTCACAACTTCGTTGGATCATTTGATAAGAAGAACTGGGTATTCCCAGGAGAAAAAGAAACTAAGAGAACTTCATCTTCTGTTATGGATTATACAATTGATGACCACGCTACTTACGATGGTCTAGCTCCATACGATGTATACGCACTACGTGCAGCTTATACAGGGATGGTTGAACTTGAAGGTTACACAAACTCAAGAAAGAAATCTGTAGAGATCAACGGTGTTGACGTTAAGGTATCTTCTGTAGAGTCTGAATTCGAACCAGGTCTATACTATCACCTAGTAAGAATTAAAGATGTTGTTGATGCACTAGTTGGAGAAAATGGAAACCCATCAAATATCTCTAAGCATAGACTTATGGCGGAAGCTGGTCTTAAGAGAATTAGATTCTGTTCAGATGAGGACGCTGGAAACTCTCCTCAGTGTAACAGACACGACTTTGGTTCATCTTTTGAAGAAATCGTAGATTACCAAATTGCAGACTACCGTCAGATGTATGAGTATATCTACTTCCCAGGTAAGCGTAAGGAATTCTACGGTGGAGCAGCATTTGGTTGGCTAATGGACAAGTTCTACAAGCTAAGAATGATGAATGAAGAGGTATTCTACCACCTAATTTATACTCCAGAGTTGTACTCTCAAGCAGATCAAGCAACTCATGATGCAACAACTAACGACCTAGTTAATGGTGTAATTAAATCACTATTCTTCCTACAGTCGGTAGTTGCAACTCCAGATATCACTCCAGGTGCTGGACTTGATACTGAAGCACAAAGAAACAAGAGATTTGTTTCGACTCTTGTACCATCTCAAACTGAAGTAACAGCTGAAGATGGAACAGTTCTACAAGTAGCAACGCAAAAACCAATGGTTGTTGAAACTAAGTGGAATGAGGCAATCTCACTAGATAGTGATTCATACAGAGCTAAAAACCGTGGTGTTGAATATGATAAGGCTGCAGCTCTTGTAGCACTTACAGAGTCAGAGTCGTACTCTTATAAGTACCGTTCAAACTCTTTAAGAATTCCATACCAGTTACTAGAGCAGTACCTATTTGGAATTGATATTAAAGATTCAATTGTACAATCAACAATTGGAGAAGTTCTTTCTGGTCAAGTTACACCACTAGTATATGACCCAGAAACTGGACGTAATATCCCACTAACTAACGGAGCTTTTAAAGTTGAAGTTGGTGAAGTTGAAACTAACTATGCTGCTATCGGTGGTCTAGTTTACGGTAACATTGATACTTTTGAACAAACTGCTAACCCTGCTCGTGCATTTTGGGTAAACCACATTTCTCAAAACGACCTACTTACTGAGACTTTTGAGCACGAAGGGCAAACTTACCAAATCCCAGAGGATTATGTAGCAGAGAAAACTGATATCAGAAAAGCATATGTACCTTACGCACAAGATTCATATGTAGCTGGTAACGTTATTAAGAAAGCGAGTATGATGCAGTTAATCTCTCACGATGAGCGTTGGTCAACATTCTTTAAAGAATGGGAGCAGGCACAAATCGCAGGACTTCAACTTGCTCAAACTCCAGCGGCACAAGGTGCAACTGAAGATACAATGAAAGCTCAAAAGACAGAGCTTGATATGGCAGCAGCTCTTGGTGATGCAACAGCAATTAAATCAGAGATGGAGAAATACTTCGCTCAGATCAACGCTCTTCTTGCTTCACAAAATCAAAAAGAGATGATTGCAGGATTCCTTGCTCAAAGAGCACTTGTAAAACAAGCTGGTTCATACTTTGTATCAGCACAATTTACAACAATGATGAATGAGATTGGTCTTGAAGGTGTGTCACTTGAATACATTAACCAAGTACTTAGCCAGGCAATCGCTCCAATCGCTTTTGAAGCTGAAGCATGTCGTCTTTCTGAGCAATACTGTTCAACAGTTGATATGATTCAAATGGCAAAGACTGGAAACAAGGATACTTACTTAGACAATAAGATCACTAACCTTCTGAACAACTTTTCAATGCCTTCTGTGAACGAGCAAGGTCAAGTTGAGCTATTCGCACCAGTTATTACAAAGATCATCCAAGGTCTAAATAATAACGAGCAAATCAAGTTAGGAGATGTTTTCTTAAGAGATATCCAAGAAAACAGCTTCGCTCAGATTCAGCAAATGGATCAGCTTGTTGGTGAAGCGATGACGAAAATGAAAGTTACTAAAGATGTAGATAGCTTCTACGGAGATATGAAGAGAAACGTAAAACTTCTTGGATTATACTTCAGACTAATTAATCCGATGGAAGGAAAATAATCCGAACCATCTACCGATAAATTGTTCTTAAATTTGAAACCCGCCCTGTCCAGGCGGGTTTCTTTTTTTGGAGGCGTCATTTGCCACGATGGCAAAATGATGCCGAACAACCCAGAGGCGACCACAAAGGAAGCCTTCGGGTAACCAACTTCAAAAACCACACTACTTACTCATTGAATTAAAGAATGTTATAATTTAAAAACACGATGGCAAAATGATGCCGAACAACCCAGAGGCGACCATGGCCTGCTTCGGCTCCTGCCTCTCGCAGGCATACAATTCTTCCTGAACATAAAGGGAGCCTTCGGGTAACCAACTTCAAAGACCACACTACTACTCATTGAATTAAAGTCCCTAAAAAATTACAACTCGACCCAAAACCTCATCTTCTTAACACCATCAACCTCAATAACATTCTCAAGCTGGCCACGGTTTTTACGAATTGTCTTCTCAGATCCAATATTACCTTCATCACAAGTAACAAGAACCTTTTTAAGGCCCTTAATATTGGCCCTAACGTAGTTTAAGGACTCAGCAAGAATTTTAGTCGCATATCCTTGACGGCGGAAATTGGGGCATACTCCATAACCAATATGGCCACCAACCTTTAAAAGATGATCGTTTAATTCAAAACGAATTGATGTACGGCCTACAATTCTCCCGTCCTCGTTGAAGGCAAAAAGTAATGCGGCAGCTACGTGCTCTTTTGGAATATGAATTCCCCTTGCAAACTCCGGAGCTATCGAAACATATTTCTCAAACTCTCTATTAGCTAGAGTTTCCCAGTAATGAACAAAGTCAAAATTGTTCTCCCAGTCCTCATGGAAAGCAGCAAAGAATTCATCCTTATCCTCATGAGTTAAATATCTTAGAGTAATTCTATTCATGTATCCCCTTCGTCTTAAACTAATCCAAAGACTCTAAATACTCAGCGCATGCTAAGTAAATATCTGCTTGTAAATGGCGGTTTTCTGACTTTAGAAGTCGGCAAACCTCTTCAGTGGTAGCTGATTTTAAATTATTAGAGTTAACGAAATTTGCATCTCCAGTGAAAACGACAGCAGCTGAGATAGGATGAGAAAAATGCTCTCGCAAGGGCGTCTCGTATTTATCTTCTAAGATCCAATGCCCAAGTTTGTTAATACTTTTCATACTAATGCCAAGTTCAAGACCTAGCATTCGCTCTAAACCAAAAATAACGCTTTCCCCTTCTCTTAATTCTCCTCCAGGATAGTCAAGCTTACCACTGTCTTTAACAAGGTATAGCCACTTGTCACCGGCCCTTGGAACAAAGAAAACATTGGTTATAAGGGATTCGTTAATTGGTTCTCCAGTTAAGAAAAAACGGCGTTTAAAATGCTCGTTATCAACAGGAGATAAGAGTGTTGAATATTTATCTACTTCCATTTAATAATTATAACAGAAAATAGAAACAACAAGGCCCTCTTTCGAGGGCCTTATTTATATCAAAATTTAAAATCTGAATTATGCTTTATTGAATTTGATAACTTCAGTTGGACAAGCTTCAGCAGCTTCAAGAATTAAAAGTCCGTTATCAAGTGGCGCATCTGGACGAATCACACAGTTAGTATCTGTAACTTCGAATACTTCAGGGTAAATACCTTCACAAGCGTTACAAACAATACAACCTTCTTCAATCCATACCTTAGAAACAGCAAAGTTTTCTTGAGCAGGAGCTCCTGCACCAGCAGCACCAGCGAATTCACCAGCAAACTGTGGGTTTGCAGAAATTCTAAGTCCTACAGGAATATCACCTTGTGGAATGGCATCTGCAATAAATGAACGAGTTGTTTGGTGATAAAACATCTTTGGTTTTACGTAACCATATTTTTCATTAAATGTTTCAACAGTATTTTCAGCACCACGGAATGCTTCAATAAACTTGCGTCCCTTCATTGTGCGAGATTGAGTAACACCGTCTTTAGACTTAAGTTCGATTTCAACTGTTGAAGAATCAAGGTTTTCAAGCTCTAAAATATCTTTAAAAGCCGGTCCCATTTTAACTTCAATACCAAAGTCAGAATCTTGAACAGCAAAGTCACTTGAAACAGTTACTTGAGTTTTCTTACCAAATGGGTTGAATAGCCTTACCGTAACGTGGTTAAACTTAGCAGGCTGCCTAGAATTATTCCAACGGTAACCAAAAGCAAAACTTTCATCATCTGAAGATTTTAGAACTTCAAACTTCGACTTCCCAAATAGGAAGAAGAATGAACCTGAAAGAAGGCTTAAAACACCTAGTTGGACAACCATCCCTGTTACAACTAATAATGCAATGGCTAATGCAATTAAAGTAGTATTCACTTTATCTCCTTAAATTTCACTTGTAATTTCCTAGAGTATAGCACGAATTAAAATTATTCGTCTAAGGAATTACACATAGTTAAATCGATTTTATCTAACGCAGCTGGACTAAAGCCCACGCAACTCTTAAGTAGTCCACCATTAGCGACCGCGAGTCCAAGTGTTTGATTTTGCGATCTCATCCAATAGTGGCCATCGGCCACATCCATTTTTAATGTTTGGCCATTAACAAAACGTAGGCTCATGGCCTCGTCTAATTCTATTTTTTCAAATCCAATAAGTTCAGTTATCGGATTTGTATAGTTCAATAAAAAATCATTAGCACTGAAATTTTCATCATCAAAGATTGCCAAATCAATACTATTTTCTAAATCAATTCCTGCTGAATTAGTTCGTCTTAAGTCTTCCAGAGCACCTCTTGTTCCTAATTTCTTAGCAAGGTCATCAAAGAGAACTCGGATATAAGTTCCAGAAGAAACACAAACACGAAAGACGATCTTACGGCCCTGAACCTCTAATAGTTCAATTTCATGAATTGTTCGCTCAACAGGTGGCTTTTCTATAAAGACACCTTCTCGTGCCCACTCATGAAGCGCCTTGCCTTCGTGCTTAGTTGCTGAGAAAGCGGGAGGGCTTTGCATATACGGACCAATAAAAGTTTCAAGCTGACTCTTTACCTCATCGAAGCTTACGTCAGAAAACTCTAATTCTTCAATTGTACCTTCTTCAGTATCAAAATCACCTGTTGGAGAATTAACACCAAGAATTCCTGTCGCAATATACTCTTTAGAATCAATTTGAGTGTATTGATTTAATCTTGTTGCAGGTCCAATACCAATAACAAGTAGACCAGTTGCAAATGGATCAAGAGTTCCAAAATGTCCGATCTTACCAATATTTTTAGGAAGGTTTTTTTTAAAGCGCCTAATAACATCAAAGGAAGTTATCCCTTTTGGTTTATCAACTTTAAAAAAGAAAGGCCCAAAGATTGGGCCCTTAAATTTCTTATTTCTTGAAGCCATTAGAAAGACTTTCCTTTATCTTTTTCAGATTGCAGTAGTTTTTCAATTTCCTGCTCATCTTCAAATTGCGAGTCATACTCAGCAGTTAATGAAGGTGTGTGTCTTACTTGTAAAGTCTTAGCAAGGTGACTTCTAATTTTACCTAGAGAAGTATCCATCGCCTTAGCAATATCACCTCTTCTAGAAGGATCGAATGTATCCCAATATAACTTTGCCGTAGAAAAGTCTGGGCTTATCTCAACCTTAGTAATCGAACAAAATGTGAACGCAGAGTTATCTAGTCCACGACGAAGTAATTGATTTACTTCATTTTTAATTTGTTCTTCATATTGAAGTTTTTTCTTATTGCCACTCATGACATCTCCAACCGAATTAAAGAATTGGTGAGTCTGCTGTTAAAACATCCTCAAGCTTACGTTTCTTTTCTTTCAGTTTATATGCTTCGAATAGGTCGCCAACTTTTACATCGTTGTAATTTTCTAGGCCAACACCACATTCGTAACCATTTTTAACTTCTTTAACATCATCTTTAAATCTCTTAAGAGAAGACATCTTACCATCAAACATGATCTTACCTTCTCTAAGAAGACGTACGTTACAACCAACTTGGATAGCACCATCAACAACAATTGAACCAGCAATTGTTCCAACTTTAGGAACAGAGAATGTATCACGTACTTCCGCGCGCCCGATGTACTCTTCAGTAAACTCAGGATCGAGAAGACCTTCAACAGCTAGTTTCACATCATTGATTAGTTCATAGATGATTGAGTAAGTCTTAACATCAATTCCATACTGCTCAGAAAGCTTACGTGCAGAAGTTGATGGTCTCATATTAAATCCAAGAACAAAGGCACCCGAAGTATTTGCCAGTTCAATGTCTGAGTCACTAATTTGACCGACACCACCGCGAATAACTTTAACTTCAACCTCTGGATTTGAAATTGTTTCAATAGCAGATTTAATCGCTTCAAAAGATCCTTGAACATCTGAACGAATGATAAGGTTAAGATCTTTCTTTTGTCCCTCATCTGATACAGCAGTTGCAAAGAAGTCTTCAAGAGAAACTTTTGGCCCTTGAGTCTGAGCTGCAGTTTCAATTCTGATTCTTTCATCAATACGGTTTTGAGCAATCTTCTTTGCTTCTCTTTCGTTTTTAACAACGTTTAGGCTATCTCCTGGAGATGGCGCTTCTGCAAGTCCAATAATTTGTACTGGCATCGAAGGCCCAACTTTATTATGTTGAACACCTTTATGGTCAGTTAAACTTCTTGCACGTCCAAAAGTTTCTCCAACAACAATTGAGTCACCTTTTTTAAGTGTCCCTGTTTGAACAAGAACAGTTGCAACAGGACCACGTCCGTGCTCAATTCTTGATTCAATAACAACACCTTCAGCTGGCCCTTTAGGTTCAGCTCTAAGCTCCATGATTTCAGCTTGAAGTGCAATTGCTTCAAGAAGTTCATCAACTCCATCACCTTTAAGTGCAGAAATATGACAGAATTGAGTTTCCCCACCCCATTCCTCAGGAGTGATATTAAATTCTGTTAGAGCTTGTTTAATACGATCTGGGTTAGCACCTTCACGGTCCATTTTGTTAACCGCTACAATTAAAGGCTTACCTGCAGATTGAATGTATTTAATTGACTCTACAGTCTGAGGCATAACACCATCATCAGCAGCAACAATTAAAATAACAATATCTGTAATATCAGCACCACGCTGTCTCATAGCACCAAAGGCCGCGTGACCTGGAGTATCTAGGAAAGTAAGCTTAGAGTCTTTAACATCTACCGAGTAAGCTCCAATGTGCTGAGTGATCCCACCAGCTTCGCCAGCAGCAATCGATTCATTTCTAATATAATCTAGTAGAGTTGTTTTACCGTGGTCAACGTGACCCATAATTGTAATAACAGGAGCTCGAAGTGGAAGCTTATTTAGTTGCTCTTCAGAAAGAGATTCTTTCCCAAGTGCCGCATCCTCATCAAAAGTCTGATCCTCTACTCTATAATCGTAAAGAGACGCAATTTGTCCCGCTAATTTAAGACCAATATAGTCACCATTTCTAACAAGTAGATTTAGGTCAAGACACTTATCGATCATATCTTTAAGCTTAATAGATAGCTTCTTCGCTAATTGCTCAGCGTAAGCACCACCGTGAAGCTTAATAATTCTCTTTGCTTCTTTTACTTCTGTAATCTCAGTTGATTTCGAAGGTCCTGAGTACTGACGCTTTCTCTTAACTTGAGTATACATTGGGCGTCCAGTACCTTGAAGTGAAGAGTAAGACTTAAGCTCTGAAGTTGCACGTTCTTCGTTAAGGGCTTGTGAACGGTTAACCGTCTTCTTAGCACTTAACATAGAAGCAAGACCACTTAGACGATTTTTATCCTTCTTAGCTGTACGATCTTCATCACCTTCAACAACACCTGCTTTAGTGTTGATATCATCTTGAACCTCTTCGTCCTTAGTAGCAGCTTTCTTTGCCTTGCGAGCAGCAGCTTTCTCTTTATCTTCTTTAGTTGGAGCTGAAACAATTCTTAGACCAAATGGCTTTCCATCTAGAGTCGTCGATTCTTTCTTCTCTTCTTTTTCTTCAGAAGCTTTTTTCTCTTCAGTCTTAGCCTCGACAGCAACTTCTTCTTTTGCTTCCTTAGCTTCAACTTCTTTTTCTTCCTCTACTTCAGGAGCGTGAGCTTCTTCAGCAACAGGAGTACTTACAGTCTCTTCTGCATTTACTTCAATATCTTCAGAAGATTCAACAATAGCTTCAGTGTTTTCATCATCAGAAGTTGCCTCCGAAGATTTTGATGAAGCTTTACGACGTACAACAGTCTTCTTCTTACGAGTAACTGTCTTCTTAGCAGGTTTATCTTCCTCACTATCATCGTCAGCTTGTGCCGCAGACTTCTTTCTTACAGTCGCCTTTTTTGCAGCTTTCTTTTTGACCGTTTTCTTCTTTGTCGCCTTCTCAGCAGGTGCATCTCCAGCACTTCCTCCAGTAAGTGATTCCCACTTAGTAATATCTTCATCAGATAATACCGACATGTGGTTTCTTACTGAGAATCCGTGTGACTTCAGCTCTTCTACGAGGTCTAATGGCTTCTTTCCGAGTTCATTGGCCAATTCAAATATTTTCTTAGGCATTTTATCTCCGTAGTATGACTACACTTTTCTATTTTAAAATTACTTAATTTTAAATGCAGCTAATTCTTCTCTTAATCTTCTTTCTGCTTCATTAAATTTGTCTGAACCTTCATCTTCCTGCTCAGCACCTTCTTTATTAATAATACCTAGGTACTTAGGAACTGCAGAAGCAGATACTAATTCTTCTTCACCTTCTGGTTGAAGCTCAATTGTTCCTTCTTCAACTAACTTTGCAGCTTCATCAATTGCAGTTTGTGCTGTAGCAGCATCAACACCAGTCATAGTAGCAATTTCATCCGCAGGAGTTGCCATGAAGTCACCAATTGCCATGATGCTATTTTGTACAAGTACTTGTGCCATTGCATCTGTAACCGATGGGATTTGAAGTAAGTTCTCAACTGACTTATTAACTTTTTCTTGAAGTTTAGACTTCGAGATAATGTTAATATTGTAACCAGATAGCATTGCTGCAAGACGAACGTTTTGTCCACGACGTCCAATAGCAAGTGATAGCTGATCTTCTTCTACGATTACGTCCATTGATTTTGAATCGTGATCAATAGAAATATTTTCAATTTCAGATGGAGCAAGAGCTGCAATAGCAAATGTAGCTAGATCATCATTCCATCTTACGATATCAATTTTTTCACCTTGTAGTTCATTAACAATATTTTGAACTCGTGATCCTTTCATACCAACACAAGCACCAACTGGATCAATATCTTTATCTACTGATTGAACAGCGATTTTAGCTCTTTGACCTGGCTCACGTGCAGCTGATTTGATTTCAATTGTTCCATCTTGAATTTCTGGAACTTCAATTTCAAAAAGCTTAACAAGGAACATTGGTGAAGTTCTTGAAAGTCTAATTTCTGGCCCACGGTTAGTCATAACTACTTCAGTTAAGTAAGCTTGTACTCTGTCACCAGGGTTAAATTGCTCACCAGGAATTAGCTCTCTTCTTGAAAGAACAGCATCGGCCTTCCCAAGATCAACAACCACGTTTCCACGCTCATATCTTCTAACGATACCAGTTACAAGATCACCTTGTCTGTGCTTAAACTCAGAGAATAGGATTTCTCTTTCAGCATCGCGAACTTTTTGCATAATAATCTGACGCGCAGTTTGTACGTCAACACGTGTGAAGTTAGGGTTTTCAATTTTGATCCCTAATTGGTCACCGATTTCAACATCTTCATCAAGCTCTCTAGCATCACCTAGATTGATTTCAATAATTGAATCTCTTACTTCATCTACAACGTTTTTATATTGGAAGATCTCTACATCATCGTCATCTTCGTTATAACGAGTTTCGTATTCACCTTGAATTCCAAACTTCTTTCTAGCAGTTACTAAGAAAGCTTGTTCAATTGCGTTTACGATAATGGCCTTATCGATACCACGGTCTTTACCTAACACATCAATAATTTTACTTAATTCTGAGAAACTCATTTTTCACCTCAAACAATTACACTTCTGGTTCAAGTGCGATCTTATTAATATCATTTAAGTTTAATTTTAAATCAAAATCACTATCGAGAGTCACGTCGATATAGTCGTCTCCGTAGCTATTTAAGCTACAAATAACTTTCTTAGCATTTGCTGTTTTCTTATCAAACTTTTCACCTGGGAAAAGATCCCCAAATTTCTTATTAAGTTGAACAAGAATACGCTCGCCGATACTTAACTCTAAGTGCTCTCTTGTTTTAATTTTTCTAAACATTCCTGGAGAAGAAACTTCTAGAACAATATCATCTGGAATCCAATCAAGTGCTTCCATTGGCTCACTAAAAGCGCGGTCAACGTTCACACAATCTTCGATTACAGCTGTTCTTGTCTCTTTATTCATTATGTAGACGCGTAAAGTTTTAGAACCTTTGATATACTCCATATCATAAAGAAGGTAACCTTCCCCACTTACAACTTCAGTAGCAAGTTCGAAAAATTTTTGTTCCATACCTGAATAAGAGATATCTAAATCCATTAAAACGCATCCCATATGCTTTTACAAAAAAGCCTATAAAAATAAAAAAAAAGGGTAGCCCTAAAAGTCTACCCGATTATATCTTGTTAAATATTTAACTAATCGTTATTTACTCAAAAACCTGAAAAAAACTTTCTAATTTCTAAGTACTTATTAATTATCAAAGATTTTGAAATCTTGTCAAGGTTTGTCATTGATAACTTATGAAAACAACTTCAGCTTACGACTACTTGCATTATAACAGCACTACTCCCATCTGCATAGAAATTCTTCTTTAGATGAATTTTTTCAAGGCCCAATCTCTCATAAAACCTGATGGCCCCCTCATTTGAAGCCTCCACCTCAAGATAAACTTGAAATATTTGGCCATTAAAAACACTCTTGCAATGACTCAGCATGTCTTCAAATAGCTTCTTGGCAATTGAGCGTCTTCTAAAGTCAGGGTGAACGATAATTTTGTATAAATGACAAAAATCTGGTTGGTTCACCTCAAACACACAAATTCCCACAACTTCATCATCTTCGGCCCAGATACATGAAATGTCTCGACCAGAGGATGCCAATTGTTGCCAATTTTCCTTTGACCAAGGCCATTTGAAAAATGCAGCTTCAAAATCGCATAAATTCGACAGTATCTCTTCGTCAATATTACTTATTAAGTCTATTTTGAATTCTTTCATCTTTATAAGAATAACCTTGAGTCAACATTCTTTAAAACGAAGTCTTTATATTCCTCTTCTATATAAGGGCCATTATCTAATTTATGAGTTTCTAGAAAATTTTGGTATCTCTTCTTCAATTCGTAATTTGTGTTATAAATCTGAACCACTTTTTTAGTTAGCTCTTTACTTATTTTACAAGTGCCAAACTTTGGATACGAAGCGTACTCACTTTCTAAATCCATAGACTTTGAGAGCAATAATACTCTCTTTATTAAGTCTTTCTGTTTTGCATTAAGGGACTCTGGCGCAATTGTAACTTGCTCAAGAGCAGGAGCTAGGCCAGTTAACTTAGCAATATAGTTCTTTTTCCCTATCAGGCACAAACTTTGATTATAAGCTTTTAAAAGATCATTTGTGTTTTGACCGAAATAGATTTGGCCATTTACAGAGAAAAGGGCCCTATCTTTGAGGGCCCATGTATTCATTAAAAATATTGAAACTAGAATAAATCGCATTAAGTATAATGCTAATTAAACTGGAGAACTAATGTCAACGTTTGCTACAGCTTTACCTGCAGTAAGTTTTGTCTCCATCTGATAACGAATCTTAACGTCTGGGTTGAAAGTATATCCATCTTTACCACGGATAATGTACTTTCTCTTCGTATTACTATTGTCTTTCGGCTCGATAAGCTTTCTTAGACGAGAGATTGACGTATAAATAAGTTTGTCGTGAATTAGTGGATTGTACTCGTCTTTCCAAATCTCACGTGCCAGATCTTCTTTGTCATAAAAAGAACCACGGTTCTTAGCTAACAAGAATAGAATTTCAAGAAGAACAAAACGGTGCTTAAAGTCGATAACACCAATATTCTTTTCTTTCACTTTTCTATTATTGCGATCAAGGTAAATATCAACACTTGAATCATTAACTTCATGAATTTCAGCATCAAGTACATTAGTTAGACGCTTAAACGTTGTTGAATCAACTGCTTGCTTTGCAAGGTTATAGTAAAGAGTAGCTTTATCATAATCACCCTTCACTTTTTCAACCTGACCAATTCCTAAAAGAATATAACCATAAAGATTCCAACACTTCTTATTCTGAAGTGTAATATTAGCAAGATTGAAGTGCTTTAAAGAAGCCTCCACATCACCTTTAGCAATTAGGATTTTTCCATAAGTCATATGCATCGAACCACCAAGATATTCCTTATTAATAATCTTTAATAAGTTATCCAGTTGGGCCATGTAATCAAGAGAAAGGTCGAATTCACCTCTATTATAAGCATTATTAGCTAAGGCCAATAAACACTTTGAGTGAAGATCAGGATCATTTTCTTCTTTAGATTTATTATAAGATAGCTCTAAGTCGCTAAATGCACCTGCAAAATCATTTCGATACGACTTGATTAAACCTGCATAATAGAAGTATTCAGCAGAAAGACTACCAAGGTTTACTTGTAAGTCATTAATGATATTCTCACTCTGATTTACATACTTAGCGGCTTTTTCATCTTCAAGCTTTTCAGCAGCAATTCTAATAAGAAAACTTAGAATTTTTAAAACGCGATAATTATCCTGAGGACACTCAGCACAGTCGATGGCCTTTAAAAAGTTTACTTCGGCCTTATTAAGATCGGCTTTATCATAATGAAGTTTTCCTAATTGGTAATAAGCCTTACCAACCTCTAACTTAGTCAAAATATCTTGTGAAGGAATAAGCCCTTCGCCATGACCAAGAAAGCCTAAAACCTCAGTCTTAAAGCCGCTGTTTACACTATTTCCAGATTCTTGTCCCCCGACAATCTGCATATCAACTCCCTATTTCTATTCCGCTGTGAGAATTTTGTGGAATCTTACCACAACATGTTCATAACATGTCATCACGCTGCCCGTCAAAACTCTTTATAATAACTAAAATAATTACACTCAAAATATTGATGAACCCTTTAATTATTTGATATTATGGGCCTTTAAAGTAGGAATTATTCCAAAATTTTATGGAGATTACATGCCCAAGTACGATTTAGACACAATCAGACACTCGAGCGCCCACTTAATGGCGCAAGCAATTTCAAGACTTTATCCTAATGAGAGCGTTCAATTTGGCGTTGGACCTGTTATTGAAAATGGCTTCTACTACGACATTCTGATGGATCGAACCCTGGGCGAGGAAGATCTTCCAAAAATTGAAGATATGATGAAAACAATCATCAAAGAAAAATTACCAATCGAAAGAAAAGTTATGACTAGAACTGAGGCTGTTGAATTCTTCAAGTCGCAAGGTCAGGAACTTAAAGTAGAACTTATTGAAGCAATCCCTGAAGACGAAGAAGTTAGCTGTTATTCACAAGGTGAATTCATTGACCTTTGTCGTGGGCCACACGTAGAAAATACAACTGACCTACCACAAGGTTTTAAGCTTCTTAGTATTGCGGGTGCATACTGGCGTGGTGATGAAAAGCGTGAAGTTATGCAAAGAATTTATGCTGCTTCGTTCTCAGATAAGAAAGAACTTAAGCAACATCTTATGATGCTTGAGGAAGCAAAAAAGCGTGATCACAGAAAGCTAGGAAAAGAACTAGAATTATTCCACTTTGAGCCAGTTGCTCCAGGTGCTCCTTTCTTTATGCCAAAAGGAACAATCGTTATTAACGAACTTGTGAACTATATTAGAAGACTATACCGTATCTATGAATACGATGAAGTTATCACGCCTCAAATCTTAGATAGCTCTCTTTGGCATACTTCTGGTCACTATGAGCACTACAAAGACGACATGTTTTTTTCAAAGATTGACGATCGTGAATATGCGGTAAAACCAATGAACTGCCCATGTCACATGCTAATGTTCAAGCACTATAAGTATAGCTACCGTGACCTACCACTTCGTTATGCGGACTTTGGCCGTCTTCACAGAAATGAAAAAGCAGGTGCACTAGCAGGTCTAACTCGCGTGCGTTCATTCTGCCAAGATGATGCCCATATCTTCTTAGCACTTGATCAAGTTCAAGAAGAAATTCAAAGAACAATGAAGATGATCTTCACAGCTTACGAGCTATTTGGTTTCGATAATATCACTGTTAATTTATCAACTCGTCCAGAAAAGAAAGCTGGTGATGATAAGACTTGGGATATTGCAGAGAACGCACTTGAAGAAGCACTAAAAGCTTCTGGTCACAATTATGTTATCAAAGAAGGTGACGGTGCATTCTATGGACCAAAAATTGATATTGAGGTTGCAGATGCAATTGGACGTAAGTGGCAGCTTGGGACAATTCAGCTAGACTTCCAACTACCAGACCGTTTTGATCTTAAATTCACGACGGCAGACGGTGGCGAAGAAAGACCAGTTGTTGTACACCGTGCCCTACTTGGATCACTTGAGAGATTCTTTGGTGTTTACACTGAGCACGTTGCAGGTGTTTTCCCTTTCTGGCTAGCACCAGAGCAGATCGTTATTGTTCCAGTTAATAATGAAGCACACGGGGAAGCTGCTCACAAACTTAAAGAGCAATTATTTGCGCAAGGTTATCGTGTAAGCGTAGATGATCGTAATGAAACAATGGGATATAAGACTCGCCAAATTCAAAAGTCTAAAATTCCATTCATGTTCGTTGTTGGTGATCGTGAAATTGAAAACAATGCCGTAGCAGTTAGAAAGCATGGAGCAAAAGGTTCGTTCAATTGGACGAATGCAGAAATGCTTGAGAAACTTAAGGCACTAGATAGTTTAAAATACCCTAAAGCATAAGCTTTAGGGTTTTTTATATATTCACTTTAAAAGAAGGTTTCCATGGAAAGGAAAAATATCTTAATCATATGTGGTGGTGGGTCTACTGAGCATGAAGTGTCTCTTCGCTCTGCTCAATATATAAAAGAGCAAGTCGCCATCAATCCAGAGTTCAACCCTATTGTCGTTGAAATGACAAAGTCGGGGGATCTTACTTTAAACGGTCAAAAAGTTAGCCTAAATGGACAGATATTAGAAACGGCAACAGAAAGGCCATATATCAATTATGTCATTCCAGTTATTCATGGACCTCCAGGAGAAACTGGAGAAATACAATGCTTCCTTGAAATGCATAAGCTTCCCTACCTTGGCCCACGCCATGAAGGAAGTAGTATTTGTTTTAACAAGGTAACGACAAAGTTATGGTTTGATCATCTAGGTATACCAAATACGAAGTGGATGTCGATTCACAAAGATTTACCTTATGAACGAAGTGAAGTTGTGGATTTTTTTGAAAAATCAAATAATGACGTTTTCATCAAGGCTGCTAGTCAGGGCTCTTCAGTAGGTTGCTACCACGTAACAAATAGAGAAGATTTGGTGGATGCAATCAATAAAGCACTCGAGTATAGCGATGATATTCTCATTGAAAGAACACTTAAAGGGCGTGAGCTAGAAATTGCAGTATTTGAGCAAGAAGGAAATCTCCACGCATCTAAACCTGGTGAAATCGTAAATGCAAGTGATGAATTTTATGATTATGAGCAAAAATATAGTGAGCAATCAAAAGCTAAAACTTATGTTGAGGCGCCTGAGTTAACTAATGAACAGATCTCTCAAATGCAAATTATAGCTAAGACAGCATTCAAATGCCTAAAGCTAAGACATCTGTCACGCATAGACTTCTTCTTAAGCGATGGGGATATCTACTTAAATGAAATCAATACTTTTCCAGGTATGACAAGTATTTCAATGTTTCCAAAAATGCTAGAAAACACAGGACTCAAATTTAGTGATTTTCTAAAAGAGAAGATTCAAAAAGAAGTTAGATAATATAAAACACTTAAGGGTTAAAGAGATGGAAATCAACTTAATTGGTAAAAACAGTCACGAACACGCTAAAGAAAAGCTAGCAACAATGTACAAGGATAACTTCACTTCTGCAGAGAAGAAAGAATATATTCCTCATCATAAATTTTCACAAGGAGCATACCTTGCGATGGAAACAAGAGATGAAAATTCTCCAGAATTTCTCCTCGATGCTGCTTCACAGATAGCCACACTAGGACTTGGTTTCAATGCAACGGCCCTTTTTGGAACAACAATGCATGAAAGTGCATGGACAGGAAATTATCTCGATTCAACTTTTATCGAAATCGCCGAGTCTTTTAAAACTCTTCTAAGAGAGAAAGCTTCTAACGACAAACTTACACCAGTATTTGTGAACTCTGGAGCGGAAGCCAATGAAGCGGCCCTTATTATGGCCTATATGAAAAGGGCCCATACTGGTGCAAACAAAATCATAGCTTTTGAAGGCAGTTTTCACGGACGCTTCCTATCAACACTTTTCTCGACTTGGAATCCAAGTAAGCGAGAGCCATATCAAATCGAAGGACATGAAACAACTTTCATCGATTATCCTGAAACAAAGAATGATCAATTTATTTTAGATATAGATCCAGAGTGGATTAGATTATGGGAGAATCCATTTTCACCAAGCTTTGAAGCAAATTTAAAAGAATTTGAAAGTAAAGCTGATGATTTACTTAAATCAGAAATCGCCTCTTTAAAGCAACTTCATGAAGTTCTAAAAGAGAATACTCACTTTGCAATTTTAGTTGAGCCAATGCAATGCGAAGGTGGTGATCGCTATTCAACAAATCGCTTCCATGTGGCCCTTAATTTGATCGTAAAATCTTATCAAGTTGCACTTATCTATGATGAGGTTCAAACAGGGTTTGGACTTGGACGTGACTTCTTCTGGCACAGAACATTTGATCTAAAAGATTCACAAGGAAATCAAATTAATCCTGAGTATATTACATGTGCAAAGAAGGCCCAAAGTGGAATTGTACTGACACAAGATCCATGCTGGGAGAATAATGAGTTTCAAACTTCTTCTGTTATCAGAGGTTACTATCAAGCAATAGCAATCGATCAACTTCGCTACAAAATTGCAACAATCGAAGAATATACAAGAAATAAACTTAATCAACTTATAAGTAAGTGGGATCAGCTTTCATCACCTAGATGCTTTGGTGTCGCATTTGCTTTTGATCTATCGGATGCAAAAGATATTGCACCTTTTATCTCAAACCGCTTTGACCTAGGACTACTCTATTATCAAGCTGGAGATAATACACTACGATTTAGACTTAATACGGCCTGGACTAACGAAGATATCGACTATCTATTCGACGCAATTAACGAGATTGCTAACCGAATTTATAAAGGTGAAACAAATAAACTAGAATATACTCCAAAGACTAAAGTAAATTCTCCCAATGAATACTTATGGCATGCAAAATTAGTGGAAGCCTTCAGTGGGAACCTTCAAGACAAAGCGGCATTTAGCTTTGCCCAAAAATTCTTTAATGAAGAATTTAACTTAGAATTAATTAAAATTGATGGTGAAAACTTCGACTATTACAAGCACAAGATTGAAGAAATTCAACGTCATACATATGAGCCAACGAGACAAACAAGCATTGAGAAATTCGAAAAAATTGCTCATTGTAAAGATTCAATTGCGCTGGCCCTACTAAGCGATACGAGACAACTGGTAGGAATCTCATTTGCAGGTAAAATTACCCACTTCCCTCATGAGAGTGGACTACGCTTAGTTAAGTATTTCAATAGTCCAAAAACTCTTTATATGCTCGATACAACAATTATAAATATGGAGCAATCACAAGGAATGGGAAAATACCTAAAGTATGCGCTAACACTTATTGCAAGTGCCAATGGCAACGAATATATCTACGGAAGAAACCGTGATATTCACGCAGGAGCAATGCTTTCTATAAACTGTTCTCTTGGGGCCATCATTGAGATGAAACTAAAAGAGAATTATCTCGATGATGAAGAGCATCGCGATGTTATCATCTATCGCCAAAACCTGAGATGGAGTAATGAGAAATTAAAGTACTCAACTTCCCCTATCTTAAATGCTGCTTCATTCGAGAGTATGCCAACACTTGTAAACAAGATCTGTCTTTCAAACTTCATTGATGAAAGTTTTATGGCAAATCTTAAGCGTTTCAAAGATATCGCACCTAAAGAACTACAACACTTTTTTACAGCGAGTGGACATAGTGAGTGTGTAGAAAAAATATTCAAATCGATTCTTATCAAAAATCAAAAAGAAAGAACAAAAGTAATATCTTTTAACCATGACTATTTTGGTAAGCAAAGCTTTATGTCCGCTACTCTTTCAGGCGTTTTAGACTTCTATCCGAACTCTAAAGTAGATACGATTGGCCAACTAAAAGAAAAACTTGCGACCAAAGATTACTTAGCTCTTTTCATTGGTGATCTTTTAGTCAATTTTACTAATGAAGAACTAAAAGAAATTATAAAAATCGCACATGACAACGGAACAAAAGTTGTCTTTAACGAAAGTGTTTATTTTCATAATAAAAAGAAACTCTTTTCAAAAGACCATGGAATTATTCCGGATGCTAGCTACATTCACATCGCAGGACAAATTGGTATTTGTATGCTGCAAGAAGAAGTCTATGAATCAAGGCCTCTAATGATGATCTCAACTTGGGATGGTGACGCTTATGCTCTTTCTCAAGCTGTATCATATTTAGAGTCACCTGCTGACGCTAAAAAAGAATTTAAAATTATTAACGACACTTCTTACGCTTTTACACTAAAAGCGCCAAGTATTTTTGGTAACCAAACAAGTAAGAAGTGGTATTTTACATGTTAATGACAGACTTAAATTTACCTATATTCAAATACGATGCTTGTGGCCCATACGAAAATGGGCTTAAGCACGGTGAAACTTTTAAAGAAGCAATACAAGAACTTATAGAGATTAGAACTGGCCTTCTTCTTAAAAGGTCACCGCATTTGAAAGATAAACTTGATGAGTTTGCAAACTTACAGTTTAAAGAAACCATGAAGTTTGATGCAAGTCTAGCACAAGAGATTGAAGGGATAGCGAAAGGCAGTGAAACTTCAATCAAAGACATTATTATCCTAAATAACTACACTGACTTTAGAGATATTCAACTCGATAGTGAGAATCAAGACGAAGGGTGTACATCGGTCTCATATATCGATGATAAAAATAGCATCGCTGCTCAGACATGGGATATGCATCAAAGTGCAAAAAATTATCTCATGCTAATTGAAATTGACGATAAGGATAATGGTACAAAAGAACTTATCTACACAGTTTGCGGCTGTTTAGGATTAATGGCCGTTAATAACCATGGTCAATTCATTGGTGTTAACAATATTAATGTCCTAGATGGAACAAATGGAATTATCTGGCCTGCATTAATAAGAAAAGCAGCAAAACAAAAAAGCCTCAATGATATGGGAAAATTACTAATGGAAGCTCCCATTACATCAGGCCATAATTATCTTATAAGCGATGGAAAAAGTGCCTTCAATTATGAGATCACTCCTACACAAAAAGAAATTTTAAATACAAACCCACAAGGTCTAATCTTCCATACAAATCACTGTCTTGGTAGCACAGTTAGAAAAGTAGAAGATCGAAACAATATTAGTAAAACGACACATGCAAGGTTTGATCTTGTCGAAAAGTATAGAAGTGAACTTAAGGATGAAGCATCTATTATGAAACTTCTTATGTCTCACGACGGCCATCCTTTATCAATTTGCTCACACTACTCTCCAGAGGGAGCAAGTGATCCTTCTCAAACATGTGGTGGCGCACTTTATAATTATCAAACACAAATATTTAAGGCCTGGAGAGGCTGCAAAAAATATGACAAAAATTTTGAATATGTAGAAATTCATCTACCCCTAATTTTATGAGAAATTAGATTTTAAAGTGAGAGTTTATGGCCCATCTACCTTTTTTTCACACATGGACAAAACAAAACCAGGCCAAGAAAATCGATATCCAAAATACTTTTGAATGGGGCTATATTACATCTTCTAATCAGAAGATTTATGACCTTTCTTCAGGAAGTTATCATCAGTCATTCGGCAATAGAAATATTCAAATAGAAAAGGCAATGATTGAGCAAATCAAGTCAATGCCAATGGCAATCCCAAAATGTCAATTTGAACTAAAAGAGACTGTATCGCAAAAGCTCGTTAACCTAATAGGTCTTGACGGAAGAATCTTCTATACAACTTCAGGAGCCGAATCAAATGAAAATGCCATAAAGATGGCCAGGCAAATTACAGGGCGCCAATTTATACTATCATGTGAAACTTCCTATCATGGAGCGACACTGGGTGCTCTTGCTCTAACAGGAGATTGGCGCCGAGATGGTGCGGGTGTTCCTTCAAGGTTTCACGCTTTCATTCCAAACTTCTTTAATGATCCAGACTTAGAGAAAACAAAAAAAGTCATTCAAGACATTGGAAGTAGTGATATTGCAGCGATTTGTATCGAAGTTATAACAGGTGGCAATGGCGTCTTCATTCCCCCACAAAGCTACTATGATGAAATCATGAAAATTTGCAAGGAAAATGGAATCAAACTCATTTTAGATGAGGTCGTGTGTGGATTTGGTCGAACAATGACTAATTTTGGTTTTCAAAATTATACAAATTTAGAAGCTGATTTTATTAGTCTTGCAAAAAATATCTCTGGTGGATTCTTTCCATTTGGAGCAGTCTTTGTCAGTGAAGATAATGCAGCTTACTTTGATGACAATATACTAAGCTGTGGACTTACAAATGCTGCACACCCTATCGGATTAAAAGTTCTTGATGAAGTTATGTCATTAATTGAATCGAATGATTTTATTAAAATAAGAAACCAGAACTATGACCTCTTAAATCAATTTAAGATCAAATTAGAAAACTCTCATGCGATAGATTCCATCAGGCATATTGGCCTTCTCATGGCCATTGACCTTAGTGATGTAATCATAGAAAGTTCTCTATTATGGAACAAATTACTTTCAAATGGTCTTTTCATTAATATCACAAACCGCTCTCTAATCCTTTGTCCGTATCTAAATTACGCACCAAAAGAACTAGAAGCTTGCTTAAATAATTTATTAAATATAATCGAGGACTCATATGTACAGTAAGATTTACCCAAGTGCCCAAGAAGCGCTCAAGGATGTAACAAGTGGCTCAACGATAATGAGTGGCGGATTCGGCCTTTGTGGAATCCCGGAAAACTCAATTAATCAGTTAGCTCAAATGGAACTAAGAGATTTAAAAGTTGTTTCAAATAATATTGGAAACTCTGGACGAGGACTTGTAAAACTTTTGAAAAAGAAAATGATCTCAAAAGGATTCTGTTCATATGTAGGAGGTAATCCAGACCTAGAAGCGGCCATGTTCGCAAATGAAATAGAAATCGAACTAGTACCTCAGGGAACGCTAAGTGAGAGAATTAGAGCGGCAGGTATGGGAATTCGTGCCTTCTATACTCCAACAGGATATGGGACAGAAGTGGCCGAAGGTAAAGAAGTCAAAGAATTTGATCGTCCATGTATTTTAGAAGAAGCGCTACACGCAGACTTTGCAATTATCAAAGCACAAAAAGCAGATCCATATGGAAATCTATGGTTCAAAGAAACAGCTAGAAACTTCTCCCCTCTTATGGCAATGGCAGCAAAGACAACGATCGTTGAGGTGGAAGAAATAGTTGAACTTGGAGATATCAAACCTGAAGATGTGCATATACCAGGAGTCTTTGTTCAGCGAATTTATCAAGGTTCAAATTATGAAAATGCTATTGAATTTTTAAAAACGAGGGAGTCATAATTATGTGGACGAAAGAGCAGATGGCCAAAGAAGTTACAACTCTCTTTACAGAGAACTCTACGATTAATCTTGGAATTGGACTACCAACAATAATCCCATCACAGCTTCCTAAGAATCATAGCTATATCATTCATAGTGAAAACGGTGTTCTTGGTGTAGGTGACAACCCGACAGAGGCCGAAGTATCGGCTACTTTAATTAATGCAGGCAAAGAAACTATTACGGTTGAAAAAGGTGCAAGCTTTTTTGATAGTTCGATGAGCTTTGGAATGATTAGAGGTGGCCATATCGATTTCTGCGTCCTTGGTGGAATGGAAGTTGATACACAAGGCTCACTTGCAAACTGGAAGATCCCAGGTAAGAAAATAACGGGAATGGGTGGAGCTATGGACCTAGTCAATGGCGCTAAAAATATCATTGTTATGATGAGTCACTATAGCAAAACTGGTGAGCCTAAACTATTACCAGAGTGCACTCTCCCTCTCACTGGAAAAAGTGTCGTTAATTACGTTGTAACTGAATGTGGAAGCTTTAAAATTGAAGATGGAAAATTTAAAGTTTTAAATATGGCCAATGGGTTAACTATTAAAGAATTGAATAAGAATTTTGATAACGAGATTTTTGAGTAAAAAAAAGAGGGCCCTGCAACTGGCCCTCCATTTTTTCGGCTTCATGCCTATCTCTTGCTACGACATCCTGTCGATCAATTAAATTATAACGCACAATAATGAAAAATGCAGAAAAAAAATAAATGGGTAAACATTTCCATTTACCTTTAAGCACGTTTATAATTAAACGTAATCACAAAAACTTACGGGGAATAGATGAGTATTTTCAACAGGAATAAAGCGGCAAATAATAGCACTCATGCTTTTGAGTCTCAAAAATACAAACAAACATTTACATATTTTATTCCTTCCCCACCGGCCAGATCGACACCATATCAAGAAAAAGCATTTGATCAAGTTACTCAGTTCTTAAATGCAAAAGAGATGGCCTATCATATTGCTCATACTGCTGTTAATGACAAAGGCCTTTGGGTAATAATTGAGATTTTTGGAAAACAAAAAGAAGTTACAAAATTAATTCAAGAGCTAAATGATTCCTTTAATTCGAGTTACAGTACAGAGAGTGATTCAGAGCTTGAGATTTATTACGAAGAAAATGAAGAGTTTCATAAAGATGATAATTACAAAGCTTAATACAAATCAATTTAAAACTTTAATTATACTCCTAGGATTAATCCCTCTTATCGGATGCTCTGAAGTTGAAAAGCAGTTAAATACTTCTCAAAGTATTAACCATACTTGTCCTATTGTAGAAAAGAAAAATAATATTTTATTAGATAACGAAAAAAATGAACCCGAGATTAGTAAGATAATTAGCTCGAAATCAACAAACTCAAGCTATCGTAATCAGATATTAAATTTTACACTCTCTCAATTATACTTCTCTCCGCACGCGACTACGCTCAACTCTCATACCTTATTGATTGCAAAGGTTGCAGGAAAAGATTTCTTCATTAACAGTATTCCACAAAAACAAAATGATTTCGCTTTTTTGAATGCCATTTCTCAAATGGCAAATTTCTATAAAAAACCGCTCGCAATCAAAAATCGACTAACGCTTATCGAAAAGAACATTAGTGAATACATCTACGCCTCAAACTCTTTGGAACAATTTATTAAAGATAATCAGGCCGAATTATTTAAGAATAAAGATTTGAAAAGATTGTATTTTAGAGGTGCTCAAGGTGTACGTGAGAATGAATTATTTGCAAGACTTAGTTATGTAAAAAGACTAAGTAAATTAACAAAATTTGCTAAAGATCATAATAGTATAAATAGCTACAACTCCAACTACCTGTTTAGAAGAGGTAATTATAGTTGCTCATTTGATTCAAAACTTCATGACTCAAAAATGGCCATCTTAAAAAGGCCTAAGAAATCTTACTACAACACTTTTTCTCATTATAAAGACCAGAATAATTATATTATTGGGATTACAAGTTCCCTACCTGAGATTAATAATTCAATCAAAGATGTTCTACTATCGAATTTTGAAAATGATAATTACACAGCACTTTGTATGAGTGAATTAAAGCAAGGTAGACGCTATATCCTACTCATGAATGGAATCACATATAATGCTCAAGTATTAACAGAACTAATTAATAACTTTCCAAGTGTTTCCTCGGCGCAAGAGTATATGAATACAAAAAGATCTTTAGTTCTTCAAAATCCAAAAAGAACAATCTCTGAAATATATGGAACGACTAAGAACGAACAAGGTACGGCACAATACTATACGCCTGCACTTGGTAAGCTTACGGTACTTGAGCTCAATAATGGATTAAGTACATATAAAGATCCAAGAAACGGTCAACTTACATGCAATTAACACTCAAGGGAGATGCCTCACAAAAGAGTTGGTCCCTAGAGGTCAACGAGTCAGAACTTGAGCTAACAGTTCTTGAATTCCTAAGAAAACATAACATACCTGTTGCATCTAGTTGTGATGGTGAAGAAGTATGTAGACTCTGCCTAATTAATGAAGATCAATTGGCATGTGGCCTACTAGTAAAAGATATCATTCAAAAGTATAATTCTAATATTACTATTTCATATTTATAAACTTATATAAAAAAGGAAAAACTATGCGTTACTTATCATTCGATATTGAAGCTACTGGACTTGAAGAAAAAGATTTAATCATCGAATTTGCAATGGTTCCCTTTTGTGCAAAAACAAAAACAATTAATAAAGAACTTCAAAAACATTTTTATATAAAATGCCCAAGCTTTGAAGAGTTAAAGCCAAATCTAAACCAATGGGTTATTGATCATAATAAAGAACTTATTGAAAAGGCCCACTCTGAAGGCGTTGCAATTGAAGACTTCAAACAAGAGCTTATTAAATATTTTGAATCACCAGAAGTTAAAGAATACTTTGGAAATAAAAAAATCACACTATTTGGAAAATCGATGAGTGCGATTGATCTTCCTTTTATGACAAGAGATCTTGGCTGGGATTTTATGAGAACTTACTTTGAGCACCGTCAACTTGATCTTTCATGTATTGCCTACGGACTCATTGATATGGACATCATACCAGCAGAATGTGAGTCAGGCTCAAAACTTATGAAGTTTTTAAATATGGGTGATGTTGCTCACACGGCACTTGAAGATGCTGTTAACACTGCTCTAATGTACTTTAAGTTATTAGACCTAGTGCTTGTGAAAAAACTCTAGAGGGTCAAAGGCCTTAGAGTCATGTCGAATTTCGAAGTGTAAGTGGTCACCAGTTGATTTACCAGTATTTCCTACTGAAGCAATAACTTGGCCACGAGCAACTTTTTGTCCCTTTCTCGTATAATTCTTATGTGCATGAGCATAGACAGTGAAGAATCCACCAATATGAGAAACGACTGTGATATTACCGTAACCTGACTTCCTACCACTATAAACAACGACACCAGAATCGGCCGAAACGATATATGTCCCTTTACGGGCAGCAATATCAATACCTTCATGAGGTCTGCCCCAGCGATGCCCATAACCTGAAGTTACACGATTAGATGATGGCACAGGCCAAAGGAAGCGAGAGCTTTGACGAAGCTTTTGATAGTTAATAGAAGAAATAGATCGTCCTTCAACACGATTATATAAAATACCATTCTTATAAGGTAGAAAGATCGTATCACCTTTTTTAAAGGCAGCACCTTTATTAAACTCTTCGATTTGCCACTCAGGGATACTAAAAATCTCTGCTAATTTCTTAGCATTATAATTATCCGTTAACTTAATATAGCGACCATTTTTAAGGGTCGTACAACTAAGTAGCGACATTAATGTTATAAGAAATAGCAATGACTTCTTCATTCGTCCTCATTCGTTTAATTTTCAAATGAGGACAAAAATGATCAATTATTTCAAATTATTTGGAAATTTTTGCCGCCCATTCATGGAATACATCGGACGAAAAATTCAAAAGGTTTAGGAAAGAAAACGAAATATTTCCGTTCATTATGGCATGGTGATCAGATGTCGTGTCTGGATCGATTTCTAAAGGAGATCCACCAATCCAAAAATACTGACGGCCCATTTGATCTACCCTTTCATAGACTTCTTCACTGTATCTTCTCATCTGAGGAGTTGTCCAAACGATCTCTCCAACTTCATTGGCCGACACATTTGGTACATTAACATTCAACAGTGAGCACTCAGGCATTGCAAGTAATGCTTCAGACTTCTTTTCAACGAGCTCTCTAACGACTCCAGCGGCCGTCTGAAAGTGCCTAACATCATCAGATGATCTCATAACAGTAGAAACAGCAATGGCCCTTATTCCTTGAAATACGGCCTGTCTTGCAGCACCAACTGTCCCAGAATAATAGATATCTTGTCCAAGGTTGGCCCCGTGATTGATTCCAGAAATAACCAAATCTGGCCTAAAGTCTAAAACAGAGTTTATTCCAATTAATACACTATCGGCCGGATAGCCATTACAACTAAAAGTGTAATCATTAATTTTTTCTACGCGAATTGGGTCATGAAGAGTTAAGGCCTGAGATGTAGCAGAGCGCTCTTTATCAGGAGCGACAATTGCAACATTGGCGATATCTTTTAGACTTTCATAAAGACACTGAATTCCTTCAGCAGAGTATCCATCATCATTTGAGAGTAAAATATTCATAGATTACTTATTAATCAAAAGCTATTAAATAGCAAGGGCCTTTATCGTAGCACCAAAGTATTCTGATAACTTAGGAACATCAATATTTCGATAACAGCGTTCAACTTGAGATGAGATTTCAAACTTAATATAGTCAGGATCTAGTTGCTCAATAATTCCAATTGAAAGATTTGAATCCCAGTTTAGTTTCATACCTAATTCAAACTTCTCATTCTTAGAAGACATAACCTTTGTATAAAAATTAACAATGAAGCTATTTAATTGTCCCTGCTGCGCCATCTGATGAATATCATCATATAGGAAAACGACACTTTGACATAAGTGAGACTGAATTTTTTCGTAAACTTGTGAGTCAGAGATATCAAAAATAATAGAAAAAGGTTTACCAGATCTTTCCAACTCTTCTTTAGTGTGAAGTCCACTAGTACCATAGTTAATTCTGATATTTGGATGAATTTTTGCAACTTGTTCGATAATTGAATCCACTACAAATGGAGCATCATTTTCAAAATGTAGTTCAATAATATCTTCAAGCTTTAGAAGTGATTCTTTTAAAAGTTCTTCAATGACATAACCTTGGATAAAATTAAAACTCCTAGGTCTAAAATCAAAACCATAGGCCCCTTTTGCCATTTCATTGGCAAATTTAAATCCTCTTTTGTCGTATATACCTTCTAGTACAAATCTCATCCTAATAATTCTACATTAAAAACTTATTCATTGCTTCAAAGAGGATATTATTGCATGAGGTACCAACTGATTCAGGATGAAACTGCATCGTAAAAAAGAAGTTCGGGCGGTATGCCATTAATAATTCATCGTTATTGTCGAAAATGAATTGAGTCAGACACTCCTTATTACCAGACTTATACTCTCCACTATCAATTTCTACTTTTAAAGAATTATAGCGCTGAAGCTTGGCATGAATTAGCTCAGTCCTATCTTCTCGATTAAAACAATCAAATAGATCCTCATCTTCTTCAAGTTTCATCGTAATGGCCTGACCATGCATTGGCCTAGAGCTTCTCACAACTCGAAGTTCATCAAAAATATTAAGAACTAATTGATGACCAAGACATATCCCTATGATCCGCTTGGCCTTTGAAAGTTCATCCTTAAAGTTGACACCAACACTTACAAAGGATTTTAAATATTCCTCTGGGTGGCCAGGGCCTGGCCCTAAAACGACTAGTTGATTTTCTAGGAGGTCTGAAATATTGCTTTTAGAAAGATTTCGAAAGTTTACGATATCAATATGAAAATCAAACTGATCAAAATAAGAGAGAATATTATTTGTAAAACTATCTTCAAAGTCGATAAAGACTAGTCTCACAAAGTTACCCCAAAGACTGAATCAAAATTCTTAGCATTGTAGTTAATTAAAATCTTTAATGAGATTGATTGATCAAGATTTAATTTATTATTAACAAACTCATCCTTTTGACGATATTCAATATCAAATACCCAACAATTATTAAGTGGATTGTAACGAGTTCCAAGATAAGATTCATATACCCTTTCTAATTCGAAGTCATAGTAATAACCAGTTCTAAATGAAAAGATATCATTTAATTCAAAATCAACATCAATAGTAAAATAACGTCGATCTTCAGAGAAAGAGTCGTAGTTGAAGCCTAGTTCATATTGAAATCTTTTCAAATCATGCTTCATTGTCAATGAAGTAATATGCTTACTTTCTGTATGGAAATAATACTCTGATAAATTAAGCGAAAAGTTATTAAAGTTAAGACCACTTAAAATTGCAAGCCTTGTCAGCCTATCATCAGTATCAATCGTTGACTCTTCATTATCTTCTAGGATTAAACCTTGAGAGATATTGAAATAAGCAATTTTGGAATATTCATAATTATCAAGTTGATAATTAAAATTCTTAAACATCTGATAATTAGGCTTAGGAGTTTTCTTTAAAATATTATTGTTAAACACTAATTCAATCGTATTTGATTCAGGTAAATCAGTACGAGTCGATACATCTTGAAGTGTATTATTTCGACCTCTAATAATATCTCTTTCATCAAAACGCCCATTGTCTTCAAGAAGAGCGAATTGATCCCCTAGTCTCTTATTTCCACGATATTTTTGAGCATTGTAATAAAAATGGTTCACACCGAATTTTAAACTATGTTTATACGAAGAACGATAAAGCTTTCTTACGTCTAATTCTTCTTTTTCTGTACGTGGAATTTTAGCAATTAAGTTTCTTTCCTCATCTTCGATTAAAACAGGCTTGATAATCTCTTCTTGAATATAAGCACGTCCATAAATTTTTTCGATATCGACCCACATTGAAGTATTAACATAGTTCCCATACTTATAACCGTTTTGCTTCTCAAGTTTCTCTGTAGGAAGTACATAGTATTGAGCATCGAGACCCGATTCCATTTTTATATTAATATGAGAGATCGGCCTTAAAACAAACTCTAAGGAAGGGTTATAGTCAAAACGCTGAATATTTCTATAATAGAGATTTTCGTTAACAACATCTTGTTTAAAGTAATCAAACTTTAGATTTTGATAAAAGTTTATTTTTGATAGAACACCTTTCGAATTAAAAATATTAAAAGGTCTATGTCCTAATCCTAGTCTCACAGTATTTTGTACATAATCAGTATCGAAACCTTCGGGATCACTGAAGATACTATTGCTCATAAAACTAGAGTATAAGTTTGCGATAACTGAATCACCCATATAATCAGTAGAAATACGAGAGCCTTTCTCACTACCCATATAGATATTTTTTTCGAAGTACTCCTCATAATCACTTTGAATATCAAGATCTGTTAAATAAGTAGAGTTTGCCCAAAATGATAATTTATTATTTGGATGATAAAAATAGTTAAACTTGTACGCCCCCCTAATCTCATCTTTGCCACTTGGTTCAAGATCGAGCTTACCTGGCTGCCAAATTTTATCGTTTACAGTTTTCCCATCAAATTCGATATTAGAATATTTACCAAGAGAGTTACGATACTCAAGAGCTAGACCATTTCCACGCTTACCAAAAACAGTCGGTGAAAAAGTAGCATCACTATTATCATTAATTGCCCAATAAATTGGTTGCTTAAAGTAGAAGCCCTCATCAAAATCAAGACCGATCGTTGGAAAAAGGAGCCCTGACTCTCTAACCTTTCTAATAGGTAGTGAAACATATGGGATATAAACAATGATCACACCATTAATCTTAACAAATGCATGCTTTAGACTAATATAATCATCAGGCACAACTGTGACTTCTTGCCCTTGAATACTCCAAGACTCAGGACAATCTTTACATGTTGTAAACTCCGCCTCAATCGCTTTAAAAACTCCACTATCATGACGAACAATTTCCTTACCTCTTAGGACAAAGTTTTCATCAACTAGTTTTGCATTTTGTACCGAAAACTCGGCCTTTTGAAGAGAGTATGAAATCTGTGTTCCATAAAGATTAAATTTGGCACCGGCGTAGCGAACATTTCCCCAAATCTTACCAATTTTCGTCGCAAGAGAGATGCTGGCCTTTTCACCATAGATTGTATCTGTACCAAGCTTGATAATAACATTGCCGTGAGCTTCATAAGAGTTATCACTACTTTTACGATAGGCTTTATCAGAAAGAATTTGGACTTCATCATTTTCACCAAAAGCTAAAACTTTTGGAGTATCTGCGTAGATATTATTTTGAATACTTAGTACGAAGATACTTTTGCATACAAGCGATAAAGTAATAAGAGCCCACAACAAGAAGTTTGTTGGAACCAGATCTAAGTGATTCGATATTTGATTGTTTTTCTGTGTCAATTTCCTCATTAGTACTTAATATTGTATCGAGAAAATCGTGTATTTCATACACTTTTGTGCCAGTCTTTAAGTTTTGTTGAAGTGTTTCCTTACTTAATGCTCTCTCGTGCTGAAAGCTTAAAATATTCACTGATTTAATAATACAAGGATAAGTATTATAGAGCTTAATCGTACTACTAATTTGATCTTCACGACCTGTGGAGAAACTCATCAGTACATCAAATGACTCTTTGCCCTGACAATCTGAAATACTTTTTAAAAGTACTTTATGGCCTAATTGGTTATGAGCTCCAACAAAAACAAACTCCCTATCTCCAACCAGCATACTATCCCAACGTCCAGGTGTAAGAGGCCACTCAATTTTCTTCAACGAATCCTTATCAAGACTCTGCTGAGTTGATTCTTCAAATAGCGCAACGGCCATCTGCCTATTTCTTTCAAAATATGGTAAATCACTTTGTTTAGATACAGAAGTTAAAGTGATATCATCGCGCTCACACCACTGAGAAAGAATATCTTTTAGAAATGTCTGCTCAATATTTTCAAAAAGTTTTCCACCAAAACGAGTGATTCCATATTTTTCAAATAAAATCTCTTTTAATGTGTTGCCTAAAATTTCTGTATGATCTAATCCAATTGATGTAATAGCAGCAATTGGCCTTGTGAAGATATTTGTTGCATCAAAGCGCCCGCCTAAGCCTACCTCAAGAATGACAAAGTCAGTTTCATGCTTAAGTGCAAATTTAATGAAAAGAACAAATAGTGCTTCATAAAAAGAGAGCTTTAAACTTTTGATGACTTCTTCATTCTCATCTAATAATTCTGTTAGCACTTCAATCGAAATATTCTTTTCATTCAATTTAAAGCGCTCAGTGATTGATAAAACATGCGGAGAAGTCCATAGACAACTTGTAAATCCTGCACGTTCATATAAGTAACTTAAGCTATGGGAAGTTTCACCTTTCCCATTAGTACCACCTACGATAATAACCTTAGACCTTGCTTCAATAACGCGTCTGTCTTGAGAAAGAAAATCTCTGATATGATCTAACTTAGGTCTAAAACTCTCCTTTCCACATAAAAGTGTAAGACGTTTTAGAAATGACTCTTCAAGTTTTTGACTTTGGAAATTATCTGTATTTTTCACGGCAAGAGATATCTCACGAAAAGAAATTTTTGACTATAAAAATCTATTAAAATTGATAGCTCTTATTCTCAGAACCAATAATATTAATTCGTCCATGAGTATTAATTTTTTCAATTTCTTTCGTTAACTGGTCTAAGTAATTTGGCTTTAGATGCCCTAAGTAAATTGGAATATCTTTAGGCATCTTTGCGATCTCAAGCCCCATCGTCTGCGCAGTATGGTGACGACTATCCTTGGCCAACTGATCATAAGAATTAGGGAAACTAACCTCAGAAAAGATTGCTTTAATATTCTTGATTGTTTTGGCCTTTTGCCAGATTGCATCTGTAGGCCCGGTGTCTTGTGTAAAGATGATTGCACAATCACCTTTTTCGATAATAAAGCCAAGAGAGCCTGCAAAGTGATTCACTTTAATTGCGTGAACTGTATACTCTCCAATTTTCTTTGTTTCACCATTTTCAATATTTGAAAACTTAAGAGTTGGATCATCTTTAGTTGGAAGCTTAGTAAAA
Organism: Halobacteriovorax sp. RT-2-6; assembly: GCF_047085025.1. NCBI lineage: Bacteria > Pseudomonadati > Bdellovibrionota > Bacteriovoracia > Bacteriovoracales > Halobacteriovoraceae > Halobacteriovorax > Halobacteriovorax sp. RT-2-6. Next base: position 7,866 of record NZ_JBKIYH010000001.1, on the reverse strand, counting down.
TCCGGCCAAATTTCATCATTTAAAAGATGCTTTTGAATACTTGTTTGAACTTCGTTAGATGTCCAAATATAAAATGGGTCACCTTTTAAACCAAAACAATTATCGGCCAAAAATGCTAAGTCAGAAATATGATCAAGATGAGAGTGTGAGATAAGAATATTATCTATATTTATCTGTTCTTTTACACTGATACCTGTTGCAACAGATCCTGCATCAATTAATAATTTATCATCCACCAAGTACGATGTGGCCCGACACTGTGGTGAGACCCCACCGTGGCCTCCAATGACTTTAACGATCATTCTAACTCCAATTTATTTAATTTTAACTTGGATTAGAAATTTTTACTAGTAATAAGATACTGAAAAAATAGGTTTATTTAGAAGTAAGCTCTTGATAAATCTCTTGTGTTTTTCGATTTGTAATCTTTGAAAGAAGTTTTGCAAGGTTTTTCGGCGTTTGCTTACCGAGATAATTTTGGGCCAACTTTTCAAATTCTTCATTAGATGCTGTTGCTCCAGATTCTAGCTTAGGCCATGATACAACCAAAACAAACTCACCTTTTGCATTAATCAAATCAGTTTTAAATTCTTGTGCTTTAAAGCGTACACACTCTTCAAACTTCTTTGTTAATTCGCGACAAACGCTTACCTGCGCTTCTGGAAATTCTTGTGACAATTGCTCTAGTGTCCCATGAATACGATGTGGTGATTCGAAGAATAAAGATGTTACATTTGTCTGATATGCTTGTTGGAATTTTGCCGAAATCTCACCTTTTTTACGTGGAAGAAATCCATAAAAACAGAATGGATTTGGTGCCATTCCACTTAACTCAAGTGCAACAGTAACTGCACTAGGCCCTGCTACTGATGTAACCTCACCGCCTTCATTAATGAGCTCTTTCACTAGAATATGCCCTGGATCAGAAATGATAGGACTTCCAGCATCAGAGACAAGAATTGGGTGTTGTGCCGATCTGATTAAATCAAGAAAATACTTAAGACGATCCTGTGAATGATCATTAAATGAGACAACTTTTAAATCTGAACGCTCTATTTCTAATTTTGATAAGAGTGAGCGAAAAACACGAGTATCCTCGGCCAAAACGAGATCACAACTCACAAATGCCTGACGCATATTCTCAGTTATATCTCCAAGGTTTCCTATTGGTGTTGTTACTAGAGTCAGTTTCAAAGTTAGTCCTAATATTTAATGATTCCCCTTATTTATAACTTACATAAGAAATAACTTCCATCTAAAATCTTAATACGCAATGCGTTACAATAATTATTAGATGCTGTTATTTTGTAGAAGAAGGAGTTTAAATGACAATGCAAGCAAGAGTACGTACAGATTCAACAGGAAATATCACTGTCCATATCGAAGGTGGAATGGATTATGAAAATATCATTCCTCTTAAGCAAGAGTTAGCTACAATCACTAACACTCACCCTACTTCATTAATCACTCTTGACCTGACGGCCCTAAACTTTGTTGGCTCTTCAGGAATTGGTGTATTCGTTGATACAATCAAAGCATTAAATAAAAGACGTGATCAAGTTAGACTTTCAAATGTTGCGCCAGAGTTTTTAAAAGTTTTCAAAATCTATAACTTTGATGCAATGGATATTCTAATTAACGAATTCGAAACTGACGATACAGAGCTTTCACAATTCTACGGTCAGAGAAAACGTACTTTTCAGAACTGATAATTTAAAAGATTCACATAAAAATCTTGGCCTGGGCGCTCTTGTTTAAAACCAATTTCGGCCGGGCCTTCTAAAGAGAAGCCATCCTGATTAATTGATCCCTGGTAATTATAACCACCACCCTGGTAGCGAGAATCTTGATAAGGACTATCATTAGTATCTGGATAATAATAATTTTCTTGGCTAGGCTGCATACGATCATTCTTTCTGTACTCATGGCTTCCTACAATATACCCACCAAAAATTAATCCAGCATAAAGACCAAGAGATGCACCAATTGCAACTGAGCGTCCCGAAGAACCAAATGCCATGGCAGCAGTACCGAGCAGAGCTCCTCCAACGGTTCCATATCCTGCATTTAAAGCGACGATTTTCACACGAGGATCCATATCTGCTTTTGCTTGGAAGCTAGTAAAAGTTGTTGAAATAAAAAGAGTAATTAAGAATAATTTTTTAACCATATGAAAATTGTAAAAGAAGGCCTCGTTCGATGCAAGGTAAATGTTGTTCAAACTAGCGACACTATGCACGATATTTCAAAATAAGAAGAGATAAAATGAGCACTATTTAATAACCTCAACCTTTGAGACTCTGACATAAAACCGCTCGATTTAACTTCAAACAGCTTAATGAGAAACTCTCCATTTAGCTTATAAATACCTGCTATATCGACTTGCCCACAACCATGCCTACGAAGCATTGTCGAACAAACCAAAAGAGGAACAGATTCAGAGTGAACAAGTCGAGACTTTCTAAGTTCTAATGAACTTCCTTTAGCTATTTTCCTGAGTGACAAATTCTTTTACCCCTTTGAATGATTTTCGATGAATCGGGGTGATACCATAATCTTCTATGGCCTTGCGATGGACGGCCGTTGGATAACCAGCATTTTTTTCAAATCCGTAATGAGGATATTTTTTCGCCTCTCTTATCATAAGGTGATCACGACACACTTTTGCAATGATTGAAGCAAGTCCAATGAGTGATGATTTTGAGTCACCTTTAATAATCGGATGAATATCGTTAATTTTTTTTGAAGAGAATGGAAACTTTCCATCAACAAGAACGACTGAACTTGAATCGCAAAGAAGATTATGACAGCTTTTTTTCATTCCAAATAAACTCGCCTGAAATATATTGAGTTCATCAATTTTTTTTGGCGCAACTTTCTCAACACTGTATTGAAATAGTTCATGTTCGTTGAATTTTGAAAACTTCTCGACTCCCAATTCTTTGAGAATACTCTCCATTTTTTTAAGTGTTAATTTTTTAGAATCTGTCACACCAACTGAATCTAGCCTTTCGACGAGAGACTTCAAGTTATCAATTGATACCTTTACAGCACAGGTTACAACAGGGCCAGCAAGAGGTCCTCTACCTACTTCATCTGTTGCTAAGATAAATTTATGGTTATCGACAAACTGTGATTCGAACATTTTTGACCTTAAAATAAAAAAAGCCCCTATTTCTAGGGGCCCTTCTATGACTTAAATAGTTTTGATTATTTTCTATCGTAGTCAATTGCGATACGAGCAGATTTACCTGAACGATCTCTTAGGTAGTAAAGTTTCGATCTTCTAGATTTACCTCTTTGAACGATCTCAATCTTTTCTACGTTTGGTGAATGGAATGGGAATACCCTTTCAACACCAATTCCAGAAGAAACTTTTCTAACTCTGAAGTGACCAGTAAGTTTTCCAGCTTCTTTCATTGCAATAACTACACCTTGGAAAATCTGAATACGAGATTTTTGACCTTCAGTGATTCTTGCGTGAACAGCAACTGTATCCCCAGTTTTAAATGTTGGGAATGATTCTACGTTTGTGTTCTTGTAATTTTCATTTACAACGTCTACTAAATTCATTACGAACTCCTACTTTAACGTCTTGAACTTCTCAGAGGACCAACACCGTGTTGTTCTTAAGTAAGTTCTATTTCATGGTCTCAGAGGCACTATTCAGTCGATCTAAATAGATGGCAACTGCCGAGCGAACAGACAAGTGATTATACCCATCAGCACTTCCACCAAAAATTGGCTCAAGCGCAAAATGTGCCCGTTCGAGTACTTGTGCATGAAGACCCCATCCTGTACCAAATAACAGGAAGATAGGCTTTTTGTCAAGGCGCGCATTATTGATCAGGTCAGTTTCTACACCGTTATTTGATTCAAAATTTGCTCCAGTAACACAGACCAAAGGATCAACACCTTCTATCTCTTTGATTTTATTGATTCCCTCTTCAACAGAGTTTACTAGGCGTGCAATAGCAAGTGCATCTTGGCGATCAGGATTATAAGCTCCTGCATCATCTTCTTCCCAGTGTCCTAGGATTCTATTAACTAACTTATGTTGGGCCTCTAGTGGCGTTACAATAAAGTAGTTCTTAATCCCAAAAGTACGACAACTTCTTGCGATGTCGTGTATATCAAGATTCGTTACTGAAGTCGTAACAATATCATCTCTTTTATTTTTAATTGGGTGGTGTACTAAGCCTAGATAAATATTATCTTTCATCTTTGGTATATCCTTAATCTTTATTTCTCATATAGGCTTTATACAAATCTGGCCTATACTTCTTTGTATATTCTAGTTTTTTACTGTGATTGAACTCATCAATCAACTTATGATTTCCCTCGAGTAAAACGTCGGGAACTTTTATGCCATTAAACTCAGAAGGCCTTGTATAAACAGGACCTTCAATAAGTCCATCTTCAAAAGAATCAAGAATTGCGCTATCTTCATTTCCAAGAGCTTTAGGCAAAAACCTCATCATAGCATCAACAATAGTCATGACGGCCAACTCTCCACCAGATAACACATAATCTCCAAGAGAAATTATTTTAGTTACATACTGAGAAATGAAGCGCTCATCAATCCCTTCATATCGCCCACAAATAAAAACATACTGCTTATTATTTTGTTGAAAGTCTTTGGCTAACAACTTGGCTTCCTCGTTATTAAAAACATCACCACGAGGAGAAGTATAAATAATCTCTAACTGAGACTTATCAAGAGATTCTGTCTCTAGGATATGATTAATTCCACGCTCTAAAACATCTGCGCGAATAACCATTCCAGGCCCTCCGCCATACGGAGCTCCATCAACACCTTTAAAACTCTTTGGTGAAAAGTCTCCAAGGTAGAGAGGGTTAAACTCAACTTCACTACCTAAGAACTTACCAATGACTCCACTATCTTTAAAGGCAGTGAAAAATTGTGGAAATAATGTAAGGACCCAAACTTTCTTCATTTACATTAGATGTGGAATATAACATTCCACACGATTCTCTTCTAAATTAACTAATTTAACAAAATGATCAACAAATGGGATATCCACAAATTTGCCACCTACTTTTGTCACTAGAACAATGTGAGCTCCATTATCAAAGTACTTATCAACTTTACCCACTACCGCTTCTTTTTCTAAGTCATAAACATCAAGACCGACAATATCAGACATGTAAAACTCGTCCTCATCTTCAATATCAGGAAAAATATCTCGACTTACGTAGATTTCAAAAGGAAGCATATCTTCTGTAATATTACGATTATCAACACCACTTAAATATGCGATGACTTTATTACCAAAAGAAATTGTTTTAATCTCCTTCTCTTCGCCATCTTTACTTATTTTACTTCCGCTTAAAGGCATAGCTATAAAAGTTGAGCCATTTTCAAGGACACTATTCACTTTATTTTCAAGATTAAAAACAAAAGCACCTTTAATTCCATGAGGCCTAGTTGCCGTACCAAGTAAAACCATATTTTCTAAATTTTTCTTCATGCTGCCTTATACCATGCTCTCTTCATTAAATCATCATTATATTTTTCAGGTATTTAACTTGCCAATGTTGTAACCTCTCGTTTTAATATTTATATTAGATTATTTATTCATGGAGAGAATTATGAAAAAACTAATGACAGTTGCAGCTACGCTAGTTGCAATTCCAGCAATCGCGGCGACAGCAACAATTGATGCGCCAACAATTTACGGAAAATTAAACAGAGTTGCACTTTACACTGACAACGAAAACTCAAACAGAACTTCTTTTTCTGGCTTTGTAGACGTTGATTCTTCTGAGTCTAGACTAGGAGCTACAGGAAAATGGGGAACAGAAGGAATTGAAGGTACTTACGTACTTGAAATGGGCCTTAACTCAAGTAAATCAAACTCTGGTAATGATTACAGAATCAGAATGCGTCAAGCTGCAGTTGGAGCAAAGACTTCTTTTGGTACATTCAAGATGGGTCAAACATATACTCCACTTGATTATGTAATGCTAAAATCAGATCCACTAAGCTCAACAGTAGCTTCAATGGCCGGTTCTGATACTAGTGCTAGAATTGATGGAGCAGCATCAGGTGGTCTTGGTTTTAGATACCGTGCAAGAACAGACATGTTCTCTTACGAAACACCAAGTATGGGTGGTCTTACAATCGCTCTTTCAACAGATCGTGGAAATGGAAATGATAACGACCCAACAGCTAACTACGGCGATACACACTACTCAGGTCTAGTAAGATACCAAAGAAAAATGGATAAGGTAGATCTAGACGTTTACGCTGGTTATGACCAATGGGCAAGTGCTTCAACTGAAGATAGCAACTACACTCTAGCAGGTGTAAATCTTGGACTAGGAAGCTTCAAGATCAATCTAGGTTACAGTATTGAAAATAACGACACGACAGTAGCTGATAGCGAAATTAATCGTATTCTTGCTGGTATCACTTATATGCTAAATAAGAATGTTTTCTCTGTTACTTACCAAAATCGTGATGAGAAAGATCTTAATAATGACTACACTCAAATTGCAGCTCACTACAGATATATGCTTAATAAGAATATTGACTTCAATATCACTTACCTAACATATGAAGTTGATACTGGTGCAACACAAAATGATGCATCAATGGCAGCAGCTGGTGTTCAATTAAAATTCTAATTTTAATTATTAGCTAAATACTTTAAGGCCCACGCAAAGTGGGCCTTTCTTTTTCACAAAAAATCACTATAATAACCACATGAAATTAGATCAAATTAAATCAATCGCTATTATGCGAACATCTGCCCTTGGGGACATTATTTGGACACTTCCAATGCTTAATCGCATTCGCAAGGCCCTTCCAAAAGCTAAGATATATTTTATAACGAGCAATACCTTTGCCCCTTTAATCGAAGGAATTGAGGATATTGAACTTATAAGAATTGATAAGCCAAAGAAGTTAAAAGACTACTTTAAATTAAAAAGTGTATTTGCCCCTTACAACTTTGATGTACTTCTATGTACACAGGCAAACCTTAGAATTAATTTTATCTACCCATTTATAAAAGCTAAGAGAAAAATTGGCTTTGACTCAAAAAGAGGACGTGATCTACAAAAAATATTCATCAATGAATCAATCCCTTTCAAGAAGGAGCATTCTGTAGACGCTTTTTTAGGCTTCGCTGATTACTTAGGAATCAATTCAAACGAAATCGAATTCAACTTACCTTTTACGACTGAAGAAGTTTCACAACTTCCTCCAAAAGACTTTATCGTTATACATCCAAAAGCTTCTTCACTTCAAAGAACTTGGTCTACAAAGCGCTACATCGAGCTTTCAAACAAAATAAAAGAGCTACACAATATACCAATTGTACTAACTGGAATTCCAAGCGATAAAGATATATGTGATTCTATTGAACAAGAATCACAGGCCGATATCATAAATCTATGTGGGAAAACATCTCTTAATGGACTTAAGAATGTCTTTTTAAAAGCTAGAATGGTGATTGCTCCAGACTCTGGACCTGCCCATATGGCAGCAGCGCTAAATACACCGGTAATAGGTCTATATACGGCCGTACCTCCAGAATACACTGGACCATTCGGTCAAATAGAAAACTGTATTAATGCCTATCCTAGGGCCTTAGAACACTACTTTCATAAAACAGAGAACGATGTCCCTTGGCGCTTTCGTATAAAAGAAGATGATATGATGAATCTTATTACTGTTGAGGAAGTACTTGAAAAGGTAAATTCAATCTTGAAGTAGTGTGACTTATTTTTTTTACCCACAAACAAAAAAAGCCAGATCATTGATCTGGCTTTTTATATAGAAGGTGCATCTTCCTAGTCTCACACCAAGTGACCCTGGCACTACCTTCGGCGCAAGCG